>VMGB01000005.1 GCA_007376295.1 Parcubacteria group bacterium Gr01-1014_13
GGCCAATGATCTTGATTTAAATTTTAATTCCATTATCAATGTGGCCACCATTATCGGCAAAGACAACAAATGGAGAATTGACGAAGACGGCAACTTAATCCAAAAAATCGCCACCGAAAAAGGCGACAAAGAAATTTACGGTCTGCAAAGCTCGGGCAAACAAGAAATCGTAATCTCCGGCACCAGCACCTTGGAAAACGGAACCAAAAAAGTCATTCTTGCCGAGCTGGATCAGGCGATTATTGATACGACGGTGCCGTTGAAGATATTTTTCAGTCTGTCTGGCCAAACCAAAGAAGTTTATGTTTCCGAAAGAAGTCATAACAGTTTTGTGCTGAAAGAAAAAGAAAACGGCCAGAGCAATGCCGAGTTTGATTGGAGAGTGATTGCTAAGATATTATCTTCCACCCCGGCTGAGTCAGAAACGCAGACATCGGAGGTGGCGCAGGCCCCAGCAGTAGCCCCAAACCAGAGCGTTCCGCTCTCAATTCCGGATACTTTGGAGCAGGAGGCAACAAGCACACTGGATCCTGTGCCGGCAATGGTTGTGCTGGAAGAATCGGTTTCTGAAATAACAACTTCAACCGAGGCGATACCGGAGAATGCCTCCTCAACAATAGCGGTAGAGCAGTAAATATATATAGGAAGCTACTTTCGTAGTGCTTAGCACTGTGGATAACTTTACAATGATTTTTTCTAGTTAACTTTTTTGCTTTATTTAAGGCAAAAGCTGGGTGTAGTTGATATATTTGGAGCATTGTTTCAAAAATGCTATAATGTCTTTACCCTCATCTTTTTACTATATCTTGTGGTCAAAAGGATTTTATACTACAATTTGTAGTAAAGGGGTTTTAATAATCATTAACCAAATTTTAACCAATTTTTATATGAATACTACCCTGGCAACCAAAACATTTGTTTTGGATAATAACTTTAAGTACTCCCCGGAGGGATTACGTTTTGCCAGACTTTTTACCAAAGACAATATCAGTCCTTTTGACATGTTTACCTACGAACTCCGTTCGTCTGTGATCCGCGAGACTAGCGGCAAGATTGTTTTTGAAATGAAAGAAGTAGAAGTGCCAACCACCTGGTCTCAGGTAGCTACCGACATTTTGGCGCAGAAATATTTCCGTAAAGCCGGTGTTCCTCAATATAATATTGATGGTAGTCCGCAGGTTGCTGCAGATGGCAGTCCGGTACTCGGTCCAGAACACAGTATGAAGCAAGTGGCGCATCGTTTGGCCGGCACTTGGCGTTATTGGGGAGAAAAATATGGATATTTTGCCAGCCCTGCTGACGCGCAAGTTTTTTATGATGAATTGGTATTCATGTTAATTTCTCAACGCGTTGCTCCAAATTCTCCACAGTGGTTTAACACCGGTTTGTATTGGGCTTATGGCATCAATGGTCCGGCCCAAGGTCATTATTATGTTAATCCAGACAATGGCGTGCTTACAGCTTCAGTTGATTCATATTCTCATCCGCAACCACATGCTTGTTTTATCCAATCTATTAAAGATGATTTGGTAAACGAAGGCGGTATTATGGATCTCTGGATTCGTGAAGCCAGATTGTTTAAATATGGCAGTGGCACTGGCACAAATTTTTCCAATTTACGCGGCACAGGAGAAAAACTTTCCGGAGGCGGCACTTCTTCTGGTTTGATGAGCTGGTTAAAGATCGGTGATCGCGCTGCTGGGGCTATCAAATCCGGAGGCACTACTCGACGCGCAGCCAAGATGGTGGTTTTAAACATTGATCATCCAGATATTGAAGAATTTATTGACTGGAAAGTAAAAGAAGAGAGAAAAGTTGCAGCTCTAATCGCCGCGGGTTATGATTCTGCTTATGAAGGCGAGGCTTATCAAACAGTTTCCGGACAAAATTCAAATAATTCCGTTCGTGTTACTCAGAGCTATTTAGAAGCGGTAGAAAATGATAAAGACTGGAATTTACTTGGACGCATTGGCGCTAAAGTAATAAAAACAGTTCCGGCTCGCCATCTATGGGACAAAATTGCCAGCGCTGCTTGGGCTTGCGCAGATCCGGGTGTGCAGTTTGATACCAATATTAATGATTGGCATACCTGTCCAAAATCCGGCACTATAAATGCTTCCAATCCTTGCAGCGAGTACATGTTCTTAGATGATACCGCTTGCAATTTGGCTTCTATAAATTTGGGATATTACTATGATACCGAAGCCTTGAGTTTTGATGTTGAAGAATTTAAATATACTACCAGGGTTTGGACAGTGGTACTAGAAATCAGTATCTTAATGGCGCAATTCCCCAGTCCGGAAATAGCTCAGAATAGTTATCTTTTCCGCACCTTGGGGTTGGGCTATGCCAATATTGGCAGCGTGCTAATGACCGCTGGTATTCCTTATGATTCTCCGGAAGCTATGGCTTTTGCCGGAACTATTACCGCCATTATGACCGCCGAGTCATATGCTACTTCGGCCGAGATGGCTAAGTTTATGGGTCCGTTTGCTGAGTACAACAAAAATCGCGAAGATATGTTGCGGGTAATGCGCAATCATCGCCGCGCTGCTTTTAATGCCGCGGATGACGAATATGAAAACTTGGCAGTCAAACCAATGGGTATTAATCCAGAATTTGTGCCAGCATACTTACTAGTGGCTGCGCGCGAAAGTTGGAACAAAGCTTTGGAAATGGGTGAACAATATGGCTATCGTAATGCCCAAACCACATTACTTGCGCCAACAGGTACGATTGGGTTATTGATGGATTGCGCCACTACAGGTGTAGAACCGGATTTTGCTTTGGTGAAATTTAAAAAATTATCTGGCGGCGGATATTTCAAAATTGTAAATGAATCTGTGCCGGTAGCGCTTCGCGTAATGGGCTACACCGAAAATCAGATAAACGACATTATCAATTATCTACGCGGTCATGCGACCTTAAAAAATGCTCCGCACATCAATCATCAAACTCTAAAAGAAAAAGGATTTAATGACGAAGATTTGGTAAAAGTAGAAAAATCACTTTCCAAGGTTTTTGAACTTGCCTTTGCGTTTAATGTTTGGACTTTGGGAGAAGATTGCGTAGCGCGTTTAGGTTTTTCAGCCGAGCAGTATAATGATCCCAACTTCAATTTGTTATCTGCATTAGGATTTACCAGCGAACAAATTTTGGTGGCTAATGAATACGTTTGTGGTGCTATGACTATAGAAGGCGCGCCGCATCTGCGTAAAGAACACTATGCTGTGTTTGATACTGCCAACAAAAATGGTAAAAAAGGTCTGCGTTACATCCATTATTTAGGCCATATCCGCATGATGGCTGCGGTACAGCCGTTTTTGTCCGGCGCAATTTCTAAAACCATCAACATGCCAAACGAAGCCACTTTGGATGATGTAAAAACTGCCTATGTTGCTTCGTGGAAATTGGCCTTAAAGGCAATGGCTTTGTATCGCGACGGAAGTAAATTATCTCAGCCGCTATCGGCAAAATCAGATAAGAAAAAAGAAAAGACCGAAGAAGTAACAGTGGTTGAAAAAGAAGTTGTGATTGCCAAAGCAGAAACAATAAGCAAGACATATAGCCTATCAACCAAAAATGAATCGGTGGTAAATCAGATGGTGGCCGATGGCTTAGCCAGTATAAAATATAATCATGACGGATCAATTCACGGCAGCCGCATTTATGTGCATGGCGAACAGCGTAAATTGCCATATAAGCGTAGTGGCATAACTATAAAGACAAAAGTTGCTGGCCAAACAATATTTTTGCGTGCTGGTGAATATCCGGATGGAAAATTAGGCGAAATATTTATCGATATGCACAAAGAAGGTGCCGCCTTCCGCAGTTTGCTCAATTTGTTTGCCATCTCTATCTCTACCGGTTTGCAATATGGCGTACCACTGGAAGAATATGTAGAGAAATTCACTTTCACCCGTTTTGAACCAAGCGGTATTACCGATCATCCTAATGTTAAGTTCTGTACTTCAATTATTGACTTTGTATTCCGAGTGCTTGGTATGGAATATTTAGGACGAACTGATTTTGTACAGGTAAAACCAAATGGTGTTCAAAAAAATAAAGCTGAACAGATGGAGCAGTTGTTGGCAAAAATGAGCGGACAAGATGTGATGCCGTTAGGCGACAATCTAGAAAAAACAGATGACGGCCAAGCAACTTTGCCTAACATGCCTAAGGCTGAATCTGGACAAACTACGACTACAGACTCCGTAGGTAAACAATTATCAGGAATGATGGGGGATGCGCCGCCTTGCGGCACTTGTGGACATATCACCATTCGCAGCGGCAGTTGCTATAAATGTCTGAATTGCGGGAGTACTACTGGATGCAGTTAAACTACGAGAAACTATAAATTCTAAACGAATAATAAAGGGTGAGTTGATTCTCACCCTTTATTATTCTAAAATAGAAGTATCCTAATATATGAAAATTTATACTAAAACTGGCGACACAGGCGAAACTGGATTACTTGGAGGCAAACGAGTGAGTAAGGGCAGTTTGGAAATGCAGCTAATCGGCGAAGTTGATGAATTAAACGCCGCTTTGGGCGTTGCTGTTTTATTTATAACTGAAGAAAAATTAAAGTTATTTATTCAAGATATCCAGCGAGATTTATTTAAAGTCGGCGCTGAACTCGCAGCGCTGCAAACTACAATGATTGAAAGATTAGAAAAAGTTGGCAATACGAGAGTGGGGGAAATGGAAAAAATGATTGATGAATTTTGGGCGCAGTTACCGGAATTAAAAAATTTTATTTTACCAAGCGGCAGCGCAGCCGGAGCGCATCTGCATTTGGCCCGAGTTATTTGCCGTAGAGTAGAGAGGGAGCTGGTAGCATTTGGCCAAACTATTCCATTACGCTCAGAACTATATATTTATTTAAATCGCCTTAGTGATTTTTTGTTTGCCTCTGCCCGTTATGTGAATTTTAAAGCGGGGGAGGAGGAGATAAAAGTTTAAAAAAATCAGGCTTATGTAGCCTGATTTTTTTTGTGCCCAGGGCGGGACTCGAACCCGCATGCCTTTCGGCGCTTGATTTTAAGTCAAGTACGTTTACCGGTTTCGTCACCTGGGCATTTTATTTTTTCTATTGCAACCCCTATGAGTTGGCTCCAGACTATGACAGTTAGGACAAAGTACCTGTAAATTTTCCAGCCTATTATCGGAAGGATCTCCGTTAATGTGATTAAGTTCAAGTGGCAGACGTCCATCTTTTGATACTTGTGCCCAGTCGCATAATTCACATTTTTTTTCTTTTACTTTTTCATTAAACAATCTAATTCTTAGCTTGTGGCTTTGGTATTCTTTTCCTTTTACAAGAATTTTACTTAGAGGTAGAGTTGATGCTCTAACTAGGCCACGCATACCTTTATTCCAGGCGCTACCTGTAAAGTGAGTATAATCAATATTATTATCTCTCAAATATTTTTTTACTTGTTTGTAGTTTCCGCCAGCTTCTACCAAACCTATCTTAAATAAAAGTTGCCGTAAGCTTTTTGATTCTTTAGTGGCTTGTTTAAGTTGTTCAATAGTCCATTTTTTCTTGGTGTACATAACGACTTTATTATACCAACAGTACGAACGTTATGCAAATAATTTGAGTTACGTCTACCAAGCAGGCCGTAATAGCAAAAACTGTAAAAATATTATCATAACAGCCAGCAAATTACAAGATGTATATATCTATGTTATAATAAAGAAATGTTTAAACTATCCAAAGTAAAAAATACGCCGCGCTTAAATAATGCCGGTAGCACTTTGTTGGAAGCAGTGGTGAGTTTGGCGATTATCGCGATTTTTTTTATTTTATTCCAGGCGGCTGCCACTACAGCAATTTTAAACCGCAATGTTAAGCATCAGGAATTGGCTCTGCGCATTGCCCAGAGCCGGATAGAAAATCTGCGCGCTTTAGGCTACGCCGCCCTGCCATCGAGCGGCCCGTTTACCGACGCACAACTAACATTTCTTCCGGAGGCCGCTGCGAGTACGACAGTTAGCCAGTATAACACCAAAACTAAACAAGTATCCGTAGAAGTATCTTGGCAAGAACCCGGCGCGCAAAAACGCCACAATGTTTCGCTCACCACTTTAATAGGCGAGGGAGGGTTATAAACACAGATTTATGAAGTTTTTTATTAACCAAAGGCATCTGGGAAATAAAGGAGTGACGCTGATAGAAACTTTGATAGCAGTTGGTATATTTATTTTAATTTCATTGGGGTTATTTGCAGTTTACGAAGTATTTGGAAAACTTTACAATTTGGGCGGTGCCAATTTTACGGCCGTGGGCGGCGGACGTGCTTCCCTCACCAGTGTTTCCAATCTAACCGCGCAAGCGTACCGGGCCCTCTCGAGCCGAACGGTAAATGGCGTAAATTATGCTTCCGGTTCCTCAACCCTAGTTTTGCAGCTGCCGGCCATTGATTCTACTGGCAAGACTATAGACAGTGCCTGGGATTACGCGGCATTTTATGTTAGCAGCACTAATTTTTATCGTTCTTTAGAAACTAACGCCGCTAGTGCGCGCGTTGGCGGATTAAAATTATTAAGCAACACGATTGTGAACGTAAATTTTAGTTATGACAATGTTGATTTTACGCAGGTAAGAAAAGTGACAGCCGCGGTGACTACCACAGCGGTGGAAAATAGGGTGCCGGTGACTAGCAGTGCCAGCGAACAAATTTTTTTAAAAAACTATTAATTCTTTGCCAGAAGCAAAGCTTTTAATTAGTCAGGCTTCGCAAATAAGAAAATACATTTTCTTATTTGTCTCACCCTTAGAATTATGAAAATTGTTAAACTTAATAAATCCGGACAGATCATTCTATTCGCCATGGTTTTTATGACCATACTTTTAATGTTATCCGGGGTTTTAATAAGCTTATCCGGCCTTCATTCTAGCGCCGAGCGGCACACGGTGGCTGGGGCCGGGGCGCTTACTATCGCGGAAGCTGGCCTTGACAAGGCAATTTATCAACTTAATCTGGATCCAAATTTTAGTGGTGAAAGTAGTGTGGCTTTGGGTGATGGCAACTTCAGCACCGTAATTTCCACCTTAGACCCAAATCGCAAACAGATAGTTTCTACCGGCAAAGTTACTTACCAAAACGGAGTTGTGGCCGAGCGTATTGTCAGCGTGATTGCTAGCATTGATTTGACTGTGGTCAACTTTCAGTTTGGCGTGCAAGCTGGCTACGGCGGTTTCAGCATGGAGAATAATTCCAGAATTAACGGTAATGTATTTGCTAATGCCAACATCAGCGGCTCAGGTGTGATTACCGGCGACGCGTCCGTGGCAGCCGGTTCGGCCGCCGCCCCCGACCAAAGTTGGCAAGTAAATAATGCTGACTTTTTATTTGGCAATACCAGCGCGCGGGATGATGCTGCTCAGAGTTTTATTCCGAGTGCCAACAATATTATTACCAAAGTTAAAGTTTACTTAAAAAAAATCGGCAATCCGGGCAACCTAACTGTGCGAATCGTCACTGATAATAACGGGCAACCATCTAAAACAGTGCTCGCGAGTGGTTCTATTTCCGCCTCCACCATTACTGGCAGTTACGCGTTTATTGAGGGTGCTTTTTCTGATAATCCCACTTTATTCGGCGGGCAAAAATATTGGCTTATGCTTTCCTCACCTATAAATAGTAGTAATTATTACAGCTGGGGCCTAGATAACACCGATGGCTTTGCCAGCAATACTGGTAAGTATAGCACCAACTGGAACGCATCTACTCCGGTTTGGAACGCTGCGGGCGGGGATTTTAATTTTCAAACTATTATGGGTGGTACCCTTACCTCTTTGGCGGGCGTAACAGTAAATGGCACAGTGCGAGCTCCGGCCATTACCGGCTGCACTATTGGCGCCAATGCTTATTACCAAACCACCAACACCTGTTCAGTAGCAGGAACTATCTACCCGAGCAGCACTCCTCCCGCTCCACAAGTTATGCCAATTTCGCAAGCCCAAATTACCGACTGGGAGCAAGCAGCGGTAGCTGGTGGTACGATTGGAGGTTTAACTTTGGATAGCCAGAGCGCCACGCTAGGCCCGGTGAAAATTAACGGCAATTTAACGATACAAAACAACAGCACCGTGTGGTTGGCTGGCCCGGTTTGGGTGGTCGGAAATATTTTATTGGCTAATAATTCGGTAATTCGTGGTAGCGTTGGCCTGGGCAATAGTGGAACAGTTTTAATCGCGGACGATACTGTAAGCTCGACTGTAAAGGGTAAAATAACTATTAGCAATAATACGTCAGTGGAAGGTAATGGCAACCCAAATAGCTATATAATGGTAATAAGCAATTACGCCGGAACTGGCACAGCAATTAAATTAGAAAATAATGCTTCCGGTACTATTTTTTACGCTCCCAATGGTACTATTAATGTAGAAAATAACGCCACACCGATTCAATTAACCGCCAACTTAATTCATTTGGAAAATAACGCGGTAATTAATTATCAAACCGGTCTTCAAAGTGCTAATTTTAGCAGCGGACCGGGTGGTTCCTGGGCTTTCCAGGCTGGGAGCTATGCGATTGTAAAATGATAATGGGGTTGAAAATATTGCCTATATTTGCTAGACTAAGTTAAAGAAATATATTATTTTTTATGTCCAAAAAAATTCGCAAACTTGTAATTCCGGTCGCCGGTCTCGGCACTCGTTTTTTACCAGCTACCAAAGCTCAGCCCAAAGAAATGTTGCCTATCGTTGACAAACCGATTATTCAATATGTGGTTGAGGATGCAGTAAAATCCGGTATCACCGATATTATTATGGTTACCGGTCCAAGCAAACGGGCGGTAGAGGATCATTTTAGTCCCAATTATGAATTGGTTAATTTGTTGAAAAAACAGGGCAAGGAAGAAATGGCGGAAGAGGTCAAAAAGATAGCCGACATGGCCAATTTTATTTTTATTCGTCAAAAGGGGCCGTATGGTAATGGTACACCGGTGTTGTGCGCCAAAGGTATTGTTGGTGATGAGCCGTTTGCTGTAATGTGGGGCGATGAGTTTTTTTATACTCCCAAAAAACCGCAGCTCAAACAGTTAATGGAAGTCTATGAAAAATACCAAGATCCTGTGCTTACAGCCTATGAAGTAGATGAAAAAGGCACAGAAAAGCATGGTATTATAGATGCGCTTGAAGTTGAAGATAGTGTTTTTCAAGTCAAAAATATTGTGGAAAAACCCGGAGCAAAAAAAGCGCCTTCACGTTTGGCCAGCTTGGGCGGTTTTGTTTTTACTCCAGATATTTTTGAAGCCCTAGAGAATACAGAGTTGGGCAAAGATGGCGAGTTGTGGCTGGTGGACGCCATATTCAAATTGCTCAAAGAACGTCCTATCTATGCTAAAAAAATAGAAGGTGTTTATTATGATACCGGTTCCAAGCTTGGCTACTTGAAAGCCAATGTGGATTTTGCTATGCGCGATAAGAAATTAGCCGACGATTTTAGAAATTATTTGCGAGGTGTGATATAATTTAAGGGGTAGTAAGTAAGTCTTGCTTGTCAGATTTTTATGAATAAACGAATTGTCATTTTATTTTCACTAGTTGCTGTATTGCCGCTAGTCGGTTTGGGTTGTAAGGGCCCTTCAAAGGAAGAAGTATCGGCTACTAAACCAGTAACTTTAGAATATTGGACTGTATTTGATGATGTAGATGCTTTACAAGCTCAGATAGAAAAATACAAAGCTGACCGACCTTACTTAACTATTAACTTAAAACAGCTTACAGCCGCAGAGTTGTACCCCCGTCTTCTTGAAGCTTTGGCCTCGGATCATGGCCCGGATATTATTTCTATACGCAATCGTTGGTTGCATTTTTACCAGCCAAAATTAGCTGCCATGCCGCCAAGTGTTTCTGATGCTATTGTGCGTACAGAAAAAACTGCTTTAGGCACGAATACTACTGTAAATACAGCCATCTTAAATTTACCGACTGCGATACAGATAGATAAAGAATTTGTGCAGGCAGTAAAAAATGACGTTGTCATAGACAACAAAGTTTACGGTATGCCGCTATCACTTGAAAACATGGCTTTATTTTATAACAAAGATTTATTGGATAAAGCAGGTGTGGCCGAGCCGCCAAAAAACTGGGAGGATTTTCAGGTCGCAGTAAAAAAACTTACCAAATTTGATAAAAAAACAGGAAAAATTTTGCAAGCAGGGGCTGCTTTAGGAACGGGGAATAATATTCCTGGATTTGAAGACCTGATCTACACTTTGTTTAAGCAAAGTAATATTCCTTTTGTAAATAAAAATGGTTTTGCTACTTTCCAAAACCCTGTTGGCAATGACCCTGCTCCAACAATAGCCGTGATGAATTTTTATACAGATTTTGCTAACCCCACTCGCGATACTTATACCTGGAACGAAGATATGGGGAATGCTTTGGATCAATTTGTGAATGGATCGTTGGCCTTTTTCTTCGGCTATAGCTATCACTATCCGGTAATCAAAGCGCGCGCCCCACAACTAAACGTAGCTATTTTGCCAATGTTACAGTTAAATCCCGAACAGCCGATAAATGTGGCCAATTATTGGGTGCAGACTGTTTTAGATAAATCAAAAAACAAAAATGAAGCTTGGGGACTACTTAATTTTTTGGCGCATTCCAAAGCCACCAAAGATTATTTAGATCAATCCGGACGTCCGTCAGCATTACGTACATATATAGCTGGCCAGCTAGATAATACTGAGCTATATCCTTTTGTATCACAAGTGTTAATTTCCGATAGTTGGTATAAAGGGAAAGATTACGACACTACCGTAAAGGCATTGGGCGATATGGCGCACGAATGGTTGTTGCCACCGCCTCAAGAGGGCAGGCAATTGGAGTGGCATCAGGAAGTTTTAAACCGCGCCGCCGCCAAGTTTAATCAGACACAATAGTTATGTCTCGTTTCTCAAAATTTATATTTATTTTCCTAACTTTCACTCCGCTTTTTTCAAGTGCTGGCATGGTTTTGGCGCAAACAGGCCTTAGCGCGCCGAAAGATAGTAAGTTTATTCCCCAATGCGCATTAAATAATCCTACTGGTAAACCCGCAGATGAAGGTGAGTGCAGAAGTGTAAGTATTTTTGTTATCATGCTTTTAAATTTTGCTAGCTATCTGTTTACCATCGTCGGCGCTTTGGCGCTGTTATTTTTTATTTATGGCGGATTCACCCTAATTTTATCGAGAGGCAGTCCCGATGCGGTAAAAAAAGGAAAAGATATTTTGGTAGCATCAATAGTCGGATTGATAATAGTTTTTGGCGCCTATATGTTGGTAAGATTTTTGGGAACAGCTGTTGGTTTGAAGAGTGATTATTTGTTGAATTAAAGAAATGTATGATTAAAAAATATATTTTACCAATTTTACTTTTAGCGGGTTCTATATTTTTGTTAATTCCAGCAGACAAGGCAGAGGCAGCTCTTTATGGCTGTTATCAAAAAAAGACAGAAGTATGCTCAAATGTAGAAGATGCCAATTTTATTGCTGGTGAAAAAAAGTGTTTGGCTACTAGTCCTTGCGGAGGAGATGCTAGTAAATGTAAGGCCTTTCCGTTTGCTTGTTTGCCACCAGGAGATTATGCGTGCAGGCAATATACAGACAAAGAAGATAAAGTAGGGCAATGCACTACAATAAAAGCCATTGATTTAGCCGTTGCTTCAGAAAAATGTGAGAGTTCTTGTAAGCAGGGAGGTGCAAATTCAAAAAATTGTACTCTAGATGCAGGCGCTTGCCCCGGGGCTTCAGGCGGTCCAACCGCAGGAGCGTTAAAAAGTATGGCTCAATCAGCGTTAAATAAAGCAAATTTTTCTACTCCTACAGATCTAATAAATCGAGCCGTAAAAATCTTAATGGCCTTTATTGGTTCTATAGCTTTGGTTTTGTATATTTATGCCGGATTTTTGTGGATGACTGCTTCTGGCAATACCGAACAAGTAGGTAAAGCTAAAACTACTATGGTTTGGACCACTTTAGGTGTGGTGATGATGCTATTAAGCTATATGATAGCCACCTTTGTGTTTAGTAATCTTACACAAATAACAAGCGGTAGTCCTACCACAGCGACTCAGACACCTGGCCAGAAGTGTGATCCAAACGGTGACTTTAACAAAGTTTGGAGTACTGATGGTGCATGTATTACAAAATGTGAGTATACATATCCAGGTAATGGCCAATGTATGGATAAAAGTGCGTGTGCAGCACCAAAAACTACACAAGCTGGTCTATGTCCCACAGCAGATACGAATTTTCTGTGTTGCAAATCTTAAAATTTTAATATGATGAAAAAAGTATTTCTATTAACCGCTTTAGGTGCTTTGCTATTTTTGTTGTCAACCAACAAAGCCAAGGCTGCTGACATATTTAGCTGCTACAAAAATGGTGCATGTACTAACATAACAGCTAGCAGCGTTACGCAAGCCGAAACAGAAGGGCAATGTGTGGGCGGTGAGATAGCTTTTAGAAATGAATGCCCTCCTCCTGGTGCGGCTAAACCAGCTTCGCCATCAGCTCTTCAGACCGGCTGTAAACTAAATGATAAAGGCCAAGAAATTTGCAGTTTAGAAAATCCTTTAGCTGGAAATGTCACCGAAGCTACTACCATTATTAGCACAGCTATAAAAGCGGCTTTAGGCATTGTGGGTGCACTAGCTTTGTTAATGCTTGTTTGGGGCGGCTTTCAGTGGCTCACCTCGGCTGGCAATCCAGAAAAAGTAAAATCTGGTACGCAAACTATGATTTGGGCAATAATTGGCGTAGTTTTAGTTTTTGCCAGCTATTTAGTATTGTCCACATTTACCAGTTATTTGACTGGGGGATAATAAAGATGTGTGGTATAATTAAGAGTAATAAAATTGTCTCTCAGCGTTAAATCAAATTTATGTCAATCTACATTCGAAAGGGGGTGAAAATATGATGAAATTGAAACAAATGTTTGCTGTTTTAGCAACTATGTCAATGATGGCACCAGCTGTAGTAATGGCGCAAGCAACTCCTCAAGTTACCCCAAATGATTTGGGTATTCAATTCGGCGCAGCCACAGGTTTGGGCAATAAAGACATCCGCGTAACTGTAGCTAGTATTATCAGAACAGCTATGGGCTTACTCGGAATCGTCGCTGTAGTTATCATTTTAATTGGTGGTTTTAAATGGATGACCGCTGGTGGTAACGAAGAACAAACAGGTGAAGCTAAGAAATGGATATTTTCTGGCGTAATTGGTTTGGCAATTATCTTGTCTGCCTACGCTTTAGCAACATTTATAATCAACAGCTTAGTTACAGCCACTACTGGCGCTTAACTATATTTTTCTCGTAGGGGGTTCGCGCGCGCAACCCCCTACGAAGGAAAATATCTGTCATTCTGAGCAGAACGAAGAATTTTTGCAGAAGAATAATTTGTTTTATTGAGAATGACAAATATGTTTAAAAAAATACTTGTAATTTTGGCAATGGTGGGATTAATGATCCCAGTTCTTGCTTTTGCCGCTTTTGGATTAGAAGGAGCAGCCGAAGGTACAGGTTTAATAAAGCCTCAAGGTAGTGCGCAAGAAGCGATTCCAAATTTAATAGGAAACGTCGTCGCTGTAGTTCTTTCATTTGTTGGAGTAATATTTTTTCTTTTAATTTTATATGCCGGTTTTTTGTGGATGACAGCTTTTGGATCATCCGAAAAAGTCGACAGAGCTAAAGATATTGTGCAGCACGCGGCTGTGGGTTTATTGATAGTGCTGGCCGCTTATGCAATTTCTAAATTTATATTCAGCAGTCTTACCTCGGCAACAGCTGCTACTCCAGCTCCCACTGGTTTTGATCAGTGCAGCCAAGCTAAAACCCAAGCGGATTGTGTGGCAGTAAAAACAGGTGGTCCAAATCCTTGTAACTGGGATCCTGCGGACAATACATGCTTTTAAATATATTTAAAATCCTTATATGAAAAAAATATTTTTAACAGCGGTTATGATCTTGGCGTTATCAGCGCCACTGTTTGCTTCGGCACAGGGCCTAAAAGATGCTGGAAAACTTTTGGATCAAGCGGCTAATACTAGTAAAACAGGACTTTCTGGTGATTTGTCTGGTACCATCGCCTCGGTAATAAAAGCTGTGCTGGCTTTAGTTGGCACTGTATTTTTGGTACTCACTATTTATGCCGGTGTTTTGTGGATGACTGCTTCTGGTAATGAAGAACAAGTTACTAAAGCCGTGGGCATAATCAAAGCCTCAGTAATTGGCTTGATAATTATTATGTCCGCTTATGCAATCACTTATTTTGTTACTAGCAAATTGGGAGAAGTGGCTGGCACTCCACAAACTGGACAGCCAGGTGTTAAGGGATGTTGTCCTACATCAGACTATAGCGGTTGTGAAGGAGGTAGATTTCAATCTGATTGTCCTAATCTATGGTACGCGGGGTCTTGTACAGCAGACTGTAAACCGTAATATTTTATGTTAAAAAAATACCTTATTTTTTCTTTATTAGCGTTTAATCTGTTGTTGGTCCCAGCCGTTCCGACATACGTTGGAGCGCAAGATCTTTCTCAAGAAATCGCCCAGAAAAGCGGTTATGGTTCGGCTACTGCCAACACTTTATCGGAAACAGTAGGAAAAATTATAAAAGTAGTTTTAGGATTTTTGGGAGTTATATTTTTAGCTCTGACTGTTTATGCGGGCGTGCTTTGGATGACAGCCGGTGGTAATGAAGAGCAGGTAACAAAAGCAATGGGGATTATAAAAACTTCAGTTATTGGTTTGATTATTATCGTTGCGGCCTATAGCATTACTTACTTTGTGTTGACGAATGTTTTTGCCTTAACTTCTTAAATTATGCGAAAAATAAGTTTTACAATTTTCTTCATAACTCTACTATCTCTACTTTTTTTAGGCAGCTATGTTTTGGCTGCTCCTTCGTCCAATTCTCAGGAAGCTCTAAATCAATTTAATGCAGCTGCCGGAGCAAGCGGCGCCAATATTGCCGGTTCCGGTCCAACCGATCCTCGGATTATTATAGCTGTAATTATCCGGGCATCTTTGGCGTTTATGGGAATATTTTTTGTTGTTTTGATTATGTATGCCGGCTTTTTGTGGATGACTGCCGGTGGCGAAGAAGACAAGGTAAGCAGAGCAAAAAAATTAATATCCAATGGGGTGATTGGTTTGGCAATAATTATGACCGCTTACTCTATCACTTATTTTGTATTCAGAACAATTCTGGGTTCTGCGGCATCTTATGGTAACCCCTTCGGTTATGGAAGCACTTCTAACGTTACTAATTACGGTCCTGACCCGTCCAATTACGAATGGTATACAGGGCAGTAGAGTGTTAATCCGTCAAAATTTTTTTCAAAATAATCTCACTCGCATTCGGGTGAGATTTTTTTTGAATAATATCCGGATTTAATAGCAGGAGTTTAATTTTTTTAGCCAAATCATCGTTTGAATCTGCTTTTAAGCAGTAATTATTTTTTTCCAGATAAGCCGTGTTGTAGTCTTCTTGTCCGGGAATGGGATTTACAACCACAAGAGGCTTTTGCAGATAAATTACTTCAGAAATTGTTAGCCCGCCAGCTTTGCTGACTATAATGTCGGCAACCCTCATCCAGTCATCAATGCGGGGGGTGGCTTTTATAATAATAAAATTTTTCTGACCGGAACTTTTTATTTTTTCCAGCTCGTTAAAGTTTTTCTTGTTATTTTTTCCAGAAATGGCCACCACATTTACATTTTTATTATATGAAAAGATGGTGTTTATCGCTTCTTTCACATCAATTTCTCCACAGGCTATCGGCATAATCAAAATTATCGGCCAATCATTATTTATGTTTAACTCCTTCTTCAAATTGGCTGTATCTTTGGGAGTAAAAAAACGCGGGTGCAGCGGTATGCCGCTGACTACGCTTGGTAAACCCAGGTTTTTCAGTTCGTTTCTTGTTTCTTCAGAGGCAACAAAGAAGTTTCTTACATTGGGAGATAGCCATACCTGGTGAGCGTGGTAATCCGTGATTAAAGTGTCTATGGGAGTAGGGAAGTTTTTTGGTAAAATTAATTGAGGAGTAAATTGAGTGGAAAGAATATAGTCGGGTTGGTAGTCCTCTATTTTTTTGAAAAACATTTTAGCGCCAAATTTAAAAAAAGGACGCAAGACCCCTAAGATTTTTTGTACAAAAACTTTATCGGTAAGAAAGTATAGAAGTTTGAATGCTTTCGGGGTGTGTTTGATTAGCACGTTATAAGAAGAAACCGAAAAGGTGCGGGCAAACCCTGAAAGATAGTCTGCCAGATCAATGTGCTGTACCTGAATTTCAGGGTACATTTTTTGACAGGACAGACGCAATGCTTCGCCCGCACGGAAATGTCCGGATCCAGTGGAGCATGAAACAATAAGGAGTTTTTCTTTTTTGGACATATTTGGGGTGTCTAACCGGATTTGAACCGGTGCTGCGAGATCCACAATCTCGCGTGCTAACCACTACACTATAGACACCATATCTAATTTTTGATTACCACTCTTCTGGCATACCCCCAATCAATTTTTAATTTTGATCCTATTTGTCTGTAAGTTAATCCGGCACTTCTTAGTTTTTTTGCTGAATCAATTATTTTTAGTCGTTTTATTTTTTTCTTTTTGTATGCCTTTAATATTTGTTGTAATTCAGGTATAGCGCTTTTGATCAGGCTTTGTTTTACAATACAAAATTTTTTTATACCTGAAATAAATTTATATACCTCTTCCTGTTTGGCGATGTAGTATACCCAACTTTCTTTCCAATGGTCCTTTCTCTTTGTAACCTTTATAATATAACCAAATGTAACAAAATCTTTTATTTTTTCCAAGACTTCTTTGTTAGTTTGGGGTATGGTAATTCTAAAGCCATGTCTATTTTTAGAGACAGACCCTTCGCCATCAAAAAATCCTGCAATATATAACCACATAATTAATAATTATACCAGAGTGTGGTTACTATTGCAAGTGTAAACGGATTTTTATGCCACATTTATGTAGCTTGTGACCCCAGTAGGAATCGAACCTACACATCCAGCTTAGAAGGCTAGTGTCCTATCCATTAAACGATGGAGTCGTCGAGACAGCACGAATAGTATATCTTATTTTTACAGATTAATCAAGATGTGGTAGTATATTAATATATTATCACAAATTATGATAGATGCCACTGCTAAAAAAGCCCAATATGGCACCGGTACCGATATTTATAGCACTATCAGCATCATTGTCGGCGTAGGATTATCTTTGGCTGGTTTGGTGTTTTTGGGTATTATGCTTTGGGCAGGGTTGCGCTGGATGACTGCCCGCGGCAATGAAGAAATGATTGCCAAGGCTAAAAGCGCTATATTTGCAGCAATTATTGGGTTTATACTAGTCGTAGTCTCTTACGGCGTATCTGCCTTTATTTTCAGCAGATTGATAAAATAAACAATATAAAGATTAAATCCACTGTTCTATTGACATTTTTACCATTTTAAGCTATTCTTATTTACATATTCACAAACCCCGTTAGCGGGGGCGGACTGCCAAAAGCATACTCTTGGCTAGCTCGTTAAAACAATAACCTTGTATGTTAGACAAAAAAAAGAAACAGGCGTTGATCAAGAAATTTCAGACACATGCCGGCGATACCGGTTCAAATGAAGTTCAGATCGCCATTTTAGTGGCAGAAATCGAAGAGTTGGCGGAACATCTAAAAGGCCATCCTAAAGACCACTCATCTCGTCGCGGGTTGCTACGCAAAGTAAGTAGCCGCAGAAATTTAATGCGTTATTTAAAAAAAGAAAATCCAGAAAGCTACGAACAATTGGTTAAAAAATTAAAAATTAAACCAGCCAAAGTTATTGCAAAACCTGATGGCACCACTGTTGAAGTAGAAGAAGAGTTGGCTGAAGAGATAGAATTAATGGGAAGTAAACATGAATCTACAAATTAAAAAAAGAAATCCTCTTAAACACCCCGACCAAAGAGTAGGGGTGTTTATTGATGTGCAAAATATGTACTACAGCGCCAAAAATTTATTTGGTGCTAAAGTAAATTTTGGCAACATCGTAAAAGAGGCAACCGCTGGCAGAAAATTAATCCGAGCAATTGCTTATGTTGTCAGTACTGAAAGTAAAGAAGAGCAGCCGTTTTTCGACGCTCTATATAATTTAGGCATAGAAACAAAAGATAAGCCGCTACAGATATTTTTGGGCGGAGAAAAAAAAGCAGACTGGGATGTTGGTTTGGCTGTAGATGCCATTCGTTTTTCCCCAAGTTTAGATGCGATAGTTTTAGTAAGCGGAGATGGAGACTATGTTCCTTTGGTTGATTATTTAAGAGGCCAAGGTAAGCAAGTAGAAGTGGTAGCTTTTGGCGGAACTACTTCTAGTAAATTAATAGAAGAAGCCGATGATTTTATTGATTTAAGTCAGGATAAAGCAAAGTTTTTAATAACAGACAAAAGATATAGCGCCAAAAGACCGGCATTTCCACCAAAAAATAAATAATTAATTAAAAGAAGCTGGTTTGAGGACACATAGACCATATCTGGTCTGTAGCTCTCAAATCATCTTCGGAAAGTACAATATAGTATGGCAGTAAAAAACTGGTCCATGGAATGGGGAGGAAGAACCCTTTCTGTTGAAGTAGGCAAGCTTGCATTGCAAGCTAATTCTTCTTGTACAGTGCGTTATGGCGACACTGTGCTACTCGCTACAGCCACCATCAGTAAAAATACCCGTGATGGCATCGATTTTTTGCCGCTGATGGTTAACTTCGAAGAAAAGTTATACGCCGCCGGAAAAATAAAAGGCAGCCGTTTCATCAAACGTGAAGGCCGCCCTAGCGAAGAAGCTATTTTGTCCGGTCGTTTAGTAGACCGTGCTATCCGTCCGTTATTTGATGAAAATTTACGCAGAGATGTGCAAGTTATTTTAACCGCTTTGTCTTTTGACGGCGAAGTTGATTCACAAATTCCGGCTATGATTGCCGCTTCAGTCGCGCTTTCCATTTCCTCTATTCCTTGGAAGGGACCGATTGCCGGCGTACGCGTTGGTCAGATAGACGGACAATGGAAGATAAATACAACAATTGCCGAAAGATTGGTAAGCAATGTAGATATTGTGGTTGCTGGCACTCCGGAAAAAGTAATTATGGTAGAAGCTGGTTGTAAAGAAACTCCAGAAGATCAAGTTGTAGAAGCAATGCAGTTTGGCGCGCAGGCTATGGCTCCAGTTTTGGATTTTATAAACAAAATTCAAAACGAAGTTGGCCAAACCAAACTTGATTTGTTTGGAAAAGAAAACGAACAAGAAATGGCGCTACAAGCAGTAGAAAAAGAAGCTGATGAAGTAGTAGCCAGTCATGTGGAAGATTGGATTTTTAACTCTCCAAAAATTGACCGCCGGGAACGTGTAGCTTTGGTAGATAAATTTAGTGAAGCTATCGCTGAGATGTTGAAAGCCAAAGAGGTAGACGAAAAGATTGCTAAGATTGTTTTGGGCCGAGTGAAAATCTACGTAGAAAAATATATTACCGAACGAATCATTAAAAAAGATCAGCGTTTAGATGGTCGTTCTCTTACCGATGTTCGCGCTTTAAGCGCCGAAATTGGTTTATTGCCACGTACTCATGGTACAGCCATGTTTATGCGCGGTGATACGCAAGTATTATCCGTAGTCACTTTGGGTGCTCCGGGCGATGTGCAGACTTTGGATACTATGGAAGAAGAAGGTACTAAGCGTTACATGCATCATTATAGCGACACTCCAGCTACTTATGGCGAAACCGGACCTTTACGCGGACCAGGCAACCGAGCTATTGGTCACGGCGCACTAGCTGAACGCGCTTTGGAACCAATGCTTCCAGATGAAAATGAATTCCCTTATGCAATGCGCGTGGTATCAGAAGTGTTAGGATCTAACGGCTCTAGCTCCATGGCTTCAGTTTGTGGTTCGACCCTATCACTGATGGATGCAGGCGTACCAATTAAAAAACCGGTAGCCGGAATTGCGATGGGCTTAGCTAGCGACAAGAGTGGTAACTGGAAAGTTATTACTGATTTACAAGATGTAGAAGACGGCCCGGGCGGTATGGACTTCAAAATTGCTGGTACTCGCGATGGCGTAACTGCTATCCAAATGGATACCAAAACCGAAGGTTTGAGTTGGGATATTGTGAAACAAACTTTTGCTCAATCAAAAGAAGCTCGACACAAGATTTTGGATTTCATGGGTAAGATAATTGCCGAACCTCGCGCTGAACTTTCTGCTTATGCTCCAAGAATTGTGACTATAAATATAAATCCAGATAAGATCCGTGATGTGATTGGTCCGGGCGGCAAGATGATTAATAAAATTATTGCCGAGACTGGCGTATCGATTGATATCGAAGATAATGGTCGCGTGTTTGTTACTTCTTCTGATGCCGCTGGTATGGAAAAAGCCGTGCAGTGGGTAAAAGATTTAACTCGCGAAGTTAAAGCTGGAGAAGTTTTTGAAGGCACAGTTGTGCGTTTGGAAGACTTTGGCGCTTTTGTGAATGTTCTTCCTGGACAAGACGGTTTGGTGCATGTGAGTGAAATTGCTTGGACCAGAACTAACAAACCAAGCGATGTTATGAGTCTGGGAGATAAAGTAAAAGTGATTGTCAAAGAAATAGACAGCATGAACAGAATTAGTTTGAGCATGAAACAGTTGCTTCCTAAACCAGAAGGGTTTGTAGAACAACCTCCTTTTGAACGCGGACCACGCCCACCTCACAGAGGTGGTGGCGGTGGTAGAGGAAGAGATAGATAAAAATATTTAAATTTTTAAAACAAGGATCGGTTATGCCGGTCCTTGTTTGTTATCAGAACATTGACTTTTTTCTTAGTCTGTAGTATATCTCTAATTAAGGAGGTCAGCATGGAAAAGAAGGTTGGCAAGTTTTACGGGTTTCGTGGAGATATCGACCAACGTTTAAACAAGGTGCAAGAAGGTTTGGAAAGGCTATCTCTTGCGCGATTCCCAGCTAGTTGCACTTTCGATATTTGTGTAGTATTGCATCCGGATATCTTTTTCAGAAATCTTTCGGTAGATCCAGAGCCTTCACTAGATAGGTTAGAAAAGCGTGTGGAAAAGGAACTGTTTGACATAACGTGGGGTAGGATGGACTAGGGTAAAGGATAAGAAGGAGTAAGTTTTGGGGCGGACATTTGTCCGCCCCGTTGATTTTTTCTTTATTTTGTGGTTAAATATGCGCATTGCCGTGGTGGTGAAATTGGTAGACACGCCAGCCTTAGGAGCTGGTTCTCGCAAGAGAATGAGAGTTCGAGTCTCTCCCACGGCACTTAAATTTAGAACAACACAATTTATGGAAAAACGTGAAGCGCAAATATTTGCAGCCGAACTTGGGTTAAAAATTCCCCAACTAGATCTGCATGAAAAATATCCAGAAGAAATCGAAGATGAGGTGAAGGGGTTTGTTTTGGAAAAATATAATTCGGATGAAGAAATAGTTCGGATTATTTACGGTGTCGGCACAGGAAAAATGAAAGAAACAGTATTGGATATTCTAAAAAAAGAAGACATGAAAAGTATTATTGATACCGTAGAAGAAAAGTCTGGGAGTTGCGTGATAGTTTTTAAAGAGATATAGAAAACTAGTCTTTGACAGCCGCCGAAAAAGGCGGTATTGTTTTTTAGAGAAGGAGAAACTAATGAAGTTGGAAAAGATTAAGGTCCATGTTGATAGTTTGTTCGGAAAAAATTTTTCGGAAGAATTAAAGATCTTGGGCCAAGCTCTTGGCCATAAACTTCCCAAAAAAGACCTAAAAGCTTTGGCGGAATTTAGATCTATGTTGGCTATAAGTATGCCGCCGCCAGAACGATATATCCGAAACTCTGCTTCGGAAAATGGATACATCCGCGGTTATGTGGAAGCATTGCAAGATGTTGCCTCTACTTTTTCAGCGGAGACTGAGGCAGAATTACAACTTCAAGAAGATGCAAATTTTTTGCGTGAAGCTGGGTATGTGCCAATCGTGGTTGCTTTGTTGGGGGATGAGGGTAGGGTAAAATCAGCTGTTGAGCTGGCAAACGAACTTGCACAGCAGAATATTTCGGCGGACAAGATTGAAGAAGATCTAGCATGGCTAGTAGGTCCGCTAGTAGAAAAACTTGAATTTGAGAATCAGCGAGCTGTTTATAGGCTAAATCTGCGTGGAGAAAAGTTGGCCAATATGTTGAAATCGGAGAGTAAGTAACCAGTAGCGGCCGCCCTAAGGTGACCGCTTTTTTATCCCCATTTTATCCCTAGGCAAAGCCCTTGACAAATTTTTGGATAGTGATATAATGCTCCTACTAAACAAACGCCCCAATTTATTGGGACCACGTCCACAAGCTTGAATACAAAAATGTATCACTTGGACCTCTGGGTAAAAAAGTTTTTTCTCAATGTTAAAACAGAATAAATTTTTACTCTAGGTACAAGTGGTCCCAACCTCAATTTTGAGAGACCGCTTCAGGGCGGTCGTTGTGTTTTTTAAAAGTAAATTAAATAAAATCATTTCAGGCGAAGCGAGAACCGTAAGGCAGATATTTTCCCAACAGGGATTTCTCCTTCGGTACTCACTTTGATTGAAATGGTTGAGACGGTTGAAATACGTGTACGTTGACAATTTATAAACAATAATAGGGTATGTAGGTAATACTACACAAACGCGATTAATCCCGCGGATTCTTAATAGGAAATCCGCAAATGGGAGAAGCACTTTTTAGTGCTTTAGTCGTGCGCAATTAAAATAAGGGCGTATGGTGAATGCCTTGACACTAAAAGACGAAGAAGGACGTTGCAGAGTGCGATA
>VMGB01000007.1 GCA_007376295.1 Parcubacteria group bacterium Gr01-1014_13
AATATCTATACTCCACCCCAGCATTTTAGACGAAAGTGCTGCGGCATTCATCCCTACCCCGCCTTCGGCGTGGCAGGGAATCCTGCTCGGGATTTGAAATACGTTCGAATTTGTTCAAAAACGTTCACAAAAAAAGAAATCGAGTCGGAAGTGGGGGCAGCGCTATCTGCGCCCCCCTCCGCAGACAGCGCTGCAAAGGCATAATTCAAATTCGCTGAGAGCCGCCGCAAAAAAAGAATGAAGAAAAACGCAAAAATTAAAGAACTGTGAGAAAATTAAATCATGATCAAATATATTGCTTACTGCAGAAAATCCACAGATGAGAAAGATAAACAGGTTTTATCTATTGAGGCTCAAATTGCTGAACTCAAGGAGTTTGCCAAAAGAGAAAATCTAACTATCACCGAATTTATCACCGAAGCAAAAACTGCAAAAACTCCCGGACGAGAGCTATTTGCGGAGGCACTAAAGAAAATCGAGAAAGGAATGGCTAACGCCATTCTTTCATGGCACCCGGATCGTTTAGCCAGAAATTCTATCGACGGAGGAAAAATAATTTATCTTTTAGATACCGGCAAACTCCTTGATTTAAAATTCCCCTCGTTTTGGTTTGAATCAACCCCTCAAGGTAAATTTATGCTTTCAATCGCATTTGGCCAATCCAAATATTATGTGGACAATTTGAGTGAAAATGTAAAACGCGGGAACAGGCAAAAATTACGTAACGGTGTTTGGCCAAGCAAAGCGCCTTATGGTTATTTGAACAACCCCAAAACGAGGGGAATAGATATTGACGAAGAAAAATCAAAAGTAGTCAAAAAAGCTTTTCAGCTTTTTGCTGATGGGAATATTTCTTTTACTGGTATTTCTCAATTTATATTTAAGTTTGGAATTAAGCGAGAAGAAGAAAAGCCTGTAAAAGTAGGCCAAGTAAAAAATGTGCTTTCAAACAGATTTTACTTGGGAATCCTCAAATACGCAGGAGAATATTATCAAGGCTCGCATAAAACTTTTATCAGCAAAAAGCTGTTTGACGAAGTCCAAAAACAAATTGAGAAAATCGAAAGACCAAGACAAAAAGGCCACAATTTTGCCTTTGCAGGTCTGGCGACCTGCGGCGAATGCGGCGCCGCAATCACAGCCGAGCAACACATCAAAAAATACAAAAACGGCATGGGCCAAACTTTCATTTATTACCGCTGTACTAAAAAATTAAAACCCTGCAACCAAAAATATATTTCCGAATCTGATACAGAAGAACAATTAAGGAAAATTGTTCGTGATTGCGGCTTGCACGAAGGTTGGGAGCCATATTTTGAAAAATGGATTTCTCAAGCAGAAGAAAAAGACAAACTAACCGCCGAAACTGAAACAAAAAATGTTGACTCTCAAATTCTGGAAACTGATCAAAAATTAAACAGGCTTCTTGATGGATACCTCGACCAAGTTATTGAACCGGAAATTTACAAACAGAAAAAGAATGAATTGTTTGATGAAAAACTAAAGTTGGAGGAGAAAAAATCGCAAATTTCTAAAAATGGAACTGTTTGGCTCGAACCTATGAGAGAATTCGTAAATTGCGCCTTGCAGGCGCAAAAAATCGCGCGCGCAAAAAATAATTGCCATGATTTATCAATCATGGCAAAAAAAGTCGGCTCGAACTTCTTTTTAATGAATCGGCGGCTCTCAGCGAATTTGAATTATGCCTTTGCAGCGCTGTCTGCGGAGGGGGGCGCAGATAGCGCTGAACCCAATCCGCTTTCGATTTCCAAAATTGTGAGCCGGAGAGGACTCGAACCTCCACCCCTTACGGGACAGGTTCCTAAAACCTGCGTGTATACCAGTTTCACCACCGGCTCATTATTCATTATTATAGCGCGCCTGCCTGCCGGCAGGCAGGTCTGCCATTCCGCCACCGCCGCGCTAGACTATTGTACCAAACAAAAAACCCCGGCTCCTGCCCGATGCCGAGGTTTTTTGATGAAATTCTGCCGCTAAGCCTTTCGACCTAGCCGCAGAACGTACCATCAGTATACTATGGGTTAGTAGATTTGTCAAATCTCCGAGCCCTAACGAACAGGCTTGGCCCGAAATATAGCTTTCCCAACCAACTCTGAGTCATTTTTTCCAAAAAAAGCAACCAATTAAGCGGCACAACCTTTTTCAACATGGGCATCCTGAAATTTGATACTGATAGAATTCTATCTACCGTAAACCCCTTCTCCGCCAGGCCTTTCAAAACAGTTTGCGGGTAGTGATTCACAAAATGAATATATTTCTTCCTGATACTCGCCTGGCTTCTCAGATCAACACTAGTCGGCAAAATAGGCTGACCCACGACCCAGCTTCTGATCCGGGACTTAACATTGAGTGAATTGGCAAATTCCAAAATAACGACGCCGCCCGGCTTAACTATCCTTGCCAGTTCGGCAAACACCGGTTCCAAGTTAGGCAGGTGGTGCAACACCCTGATCAACATCGCGCAGTCCAAATAATCATCCGGTAACCTGGTTCGACCCGCGCTTCCGGCCATTACTTTATACTTTCCCCTCGTCATTTTTCGCATTTTTTGCGACGGCTCAACCAAAAAAGTTTGTTTAGCGTGGGCAACCAGTAGGGGAGTCAACCGCCCAAAACCTCCGCCAATATCAGCTGCTCTTCCAAAACGCGTCCCATCCAGCAACTTTTCTAAGGCAACTACCTCAGACCGGTACTCATATTCTCGCCCCTGCCAGTACTGGGTGTATGAAAAGGCAGGATCATCGTAATGCGCCGTCATATCACTCCAGGTCGGCCAAAAATTGGTTCACCGCTTTGGCCCATGGCCCACCTTTTTCGACCGAGGGCGGGGTATACTTTGCCATCATCTCCTCAGGCGTATCTAGCCCCTGGTCAATATATTTCTTTTTCAGCGTCCTGGCCACCGTGTCAATCGCCTGTGCATACGAATCAAATCTCGTCACTTTGTTTCCATATATCCCAAAACCCCAACAATTATGTGAATCCTCCGGAATCTTTTTGCACAAATTAGACTCCTGTTGGGCAATAGCCGGCAACAATCTATAGTCCAAATTATACTTATCAGCCGTATCCACCAGGTATTGGGCAAAAGGCTCCAGTGGCGAACCATATCTTCGCAAATACTTTTTGACAATGAGCGATCTGGCATCTGAAACCGTAAAACCGGATTCCAACGAAGCCACTGCAACCGGCGCGGCCATCACAGCCGTCGAACCCAATACTTGCGGTGCAACAATATTACTCCTTGGCAATCCAGCCAGCGTCGAAAAAGCCAGTCCCATCGTGACAGGGATTCCCAGAAAAAAAGCCGCCATAAGAAGCACTTTTTTCACTGAGCGGCTAAGGGGAATCGAACCCCTATATCGACATTGGCAATGTCGCGCTTTACCACTAAGCTATAGCCGCTTGGGTGCCGAGTTAAGGAATCGAACCTTAATCTGACGCTCTTCAGGCGCCCGCCGTGACCAACTTGGCTAACTCGGCTATTGGCCATTATTATATAATACAACCATGCCGGGATGCTGGAATTGGTAGACAGGCACGCTTGAGGTGCGTGTGCCAGAAATGGTGTGGAGGTTCGAGTCCTCTTCCCGGCACAGCGCGGCGATGGCGAAATGGCAGACGCGCTGGCTTCAGAAGCCGGTGTTCGCAAGGACGTGTGGGTTCAACTCCCTCTCGCCGCACAAGTGGAGCTGTGGCTCAGTGGTAGAGCGTTCGGCTTACATCCGAAAGGTCGCGGGTTCGATCCCTGCCAGCTCCACAAATCAGCCGTCACGCTAAGCGTGACAATTGGCTCGCCAAGCGAGCCGGGGTGGCGAAATGGTATACGCAGAGGCCTTAAGAGCCTCCGAGCCACTGGCTCGTAAGGGTTCGACTCCCTTCCCCGGCACAGTTGTGATATTCTAGGTACAATTATGCCTAATATATTGGGTTTTGAATCAGGCGCATTGACGATAACCTTAGTAATCTTTGCCATTGTAGTCGCCATTATGGGCGGAGCCGT
>VMGB01000004.1 GCA_007376295.1 Parcubacteria group bacterium Gr01-1014_13
AAGATTCTTGACTGCAGCCTCCCGTAGGAGTCTGGGCAGTGTCTCAGTCCCAGTGAGGCAGGTCACGCTCTCACGCCTGCTACTGATCAAAGCCTTGGTGAGCCATTACCTCACCAACTAGCTAATCAGACATAGGCCCCTCTTTGAGTGTCTTGCGACTTTAAATGCGAATGACTTATGTCCCCGCATTACCATCGGATATTAATTCGCCTTTCGGCGAGCTATCTCCGTCTCAAAGGTAGGTTACCAGTGTGTTACTCACCCGTTTGCCACTGAAGTAGCTCATAGCACTCAAGCTTAGAAATTTTCTAAACCTTAGTGCTACAAGCCACCTTCGTACGACTTGCATGCCTTAAACACGCCGCCAGCGTTCATCCTGAGCTAGGATCAAACTCTTAAAAAAAGAGTTTAACCTTGTTCAATCTGAACAAGTTATCATTATAGATTTATTTATTATTTATACTCGAAATTACTCGAGTTTTTTAGAATAGACTTGGATATTTCTCATTAACCGAAGTTAATTTTGAAATGTGGTCTTTGTCACATTTATGTTGTCAATGTACTTTCCCAATCGTTTTGTTGGAAAACTTTTTTCTCTCTGTTACCTGACAGAAAGAAAAAAGAGAAATCAAATCTTGATTGCTCTTTTCTCTTTCCAGTTTCCTCGCTTTGAACAAGGACTTAGAAAAACCATTTGATTTTTGGAGGTGCTTGGTTTGCGGTTTTTGGGTTAACTTTTTAAGTGTCTAAATATTAACACAGGACCAATTTTTCGTCAAGGGGGCAGACTGTGAGCAAAATGGGGATAAAATTGACCCCCCTATCTGCACTTGACAAAAGCTGATTTTTAGTGTATTATATAGGGTTCGCTAAACGGCTTTTAATAGCATTTTAGCGACAAAAACAACCAACCAACTCCAACAAGGAGATAACAGTGAAGACACTGATCACGAACATCGCGGCTGTCGGCATCATCTACCGCGCTACCAACCCAACCGAGATTTTTCTCGAGATGAAGGACGATGGCCACCCGATCAAGCTCGTGCGCCGCCAGCTCTGTCCCATCGGGGGCAACTGGATTGGCGATGTGGCCAAGAACGACGCGAGTCCGCTCGCAACGTTCCGACGGGAACTCAACGAAGAGTTGTCGTTCGACCGGCCGATGCGTAACACGGAGGAATACTCCTTGCTCGGAATCGCCGACGCAAAGATCTGCGCGCCGACGCCGTCCAACGAAGTGGAGATCACTGCCTGGGACCTCCAGACACTCCGCCAGCTCAAAAGGATGATCAGCAGTTCGGCCAGACCGTTCGGGGACTTCCTGAACACCGTGTCGAAGTCGGCCATGGACGCTACGGATCCCGACAACACACGCGATGGTTTCACCTCCCTCGTCAGCTACTACACGATCGGGCTCGACGAGAACGACTGGTGGAGGCTCAGCGAGCTCCAATCCAAGTTCGGCAACCTGTCCAACGAATCCATCACCATGATGACCTCGCTGGACGATATCATCAGAACCGAAACGAAGACGGCCTTCGCCCACGATCGGGTTCTGCGGCAGTTCTGGCTCAACCTGGAACTCCACAAGGCATCGCAGTTGCCGCTCGTCCCCGGTCTCGAAAGCGTTCCGGTTGGCAAACCGTTCAACAGCTACGCCGAGTATCTGGAGCGATACGAGGTCGCCAAGAAGCCTGTCTAGTCAACATGTGATTCATCACCCCCGGCACGCGCAAGCGTTCCGGGTTTTTTAATTACTATTATTTTTCCGCCACTCCTCTATTTTCTTATGGTCCCCGGAAAGAAGCACTTCTGGAACTTTTAATTTTTTCTTCTTAACAACAATTACTTCCGGTCTAGTATAGTGCGGATATTCAATAAATTTTGTTAGCTGTTCTTGCCCCATCTTACCAGCATCATTAAATGATTCGTCCTTAAGAGATTCTTGTTTGCCGATAGCGCCTGGGAGTAATCGTGTCACCGCTTCGATCACGACCATAGCCGGCACTTCACCACCAAACAAAACATAATCGCCAATAGAAATTTCTTCATCAGCAACCTCTGTCATTACACGTTCGTCTATACCTTCATAGCGGCCGCAGATCATAACGAGTCGATCCAACTTAGACCAGTTGCGCGCCATCTCTTGAGTAAATTTTTTTCCTTTAGGATTAAAAACAATTACTTTAACTTTTGATTTTTTACTTTTAATTTTTGCTTTTATTTTCTGCACGGCTTTATAAATCGGCGCAAACATCAGTACCATTCCCGCCCCGCCGCCATATGGCCGGTCGTCTACTGTGCCGCGGGCATCATCGGCATAATCGCGTAAGTTATGGATATTTATGGCCACCAGATCTTTTTTTTGCGCGCGCGAAATCAAGGCTTCATTTTTAAAGCTTTCAAAAAATTTTGGAAAGATTGTAACGATATCGAATTTCATGGCCTAACTATACAATATATTTTTGAAAAAAGAAAGACCTACCCCGTAAATACGAAAAAGGTCTTGATACTACTCATACCATTCGCCTATCACCAAAAGCGTCTTTAGATATTCCCCTGTATCCCCCATAACAGCGTTCACATACTGAAAACGCATGTGGGGATTTTCTTTTTTTAAAACAGCGATGGCAAAAGCAAAGTAGTCTGCGGTTAGAAGCTCCAAATCAAAACGTTTAGGTATTTCTCTATAAACTGGCCGGCGGATAATAAAAGTTACATTTCGTACAGCTGGTGGCACACGCAAGACGCCGTCGTCATTAATCACTCGGGCTTCAGCAATATATCTCACACCCATATGACTTAGCCAATGTACAAAAAGGCAGCTCATATCAATGTGCGATTGGCACAGACCACACTTTATTATATCTGGCCCAGGCAATTGCTTCTGGGGGTCCTTTGGTACACGACCATTGGCAAGCTGTTTAAAAAATGCAAATATACCCATGATCTCCCCTTCCATTAAAGAAGACTGTTTGTACTGTACGATACTTACATTAAATTATCAACCAAAAACAAAACCACCCCGATTGCTCGGAGTGGCTTTTAATTTTTGTGTTTAGATGTTCAGGTCTACAGCGCTTGTGTCTACCATCTGGTTTTCCATTTGGTTGGCACGAGGAGCTCTGCCGCCTACTGGCTCATTAATCTTTAGGTTAACGCGAGCATTGTGCTTAGCGCCAACGATCTTGAGCAAAGTGCGCATAGAGCGAGCAGTTTGACCTTCGCGACCAATCACATAACCCATATCGGTTGGATTGACGTCCAAAGTAATCAAAACTCCTCTTTCATCTATAGTGCGTGTTGTCTTTACATCGCCAGGATTATTGACAATCGCTTTCACGAGTGTCTCTATAAACTGTTGATCAGCTTCCATAATATGTATTTCATTCTTCAATAATTTTCGCAGACTGTCGACCTATCAAATTTCCAGTCCTGCATGATACTTACAATAATATCAAATCCTAAAATCTCAGTCAAATCTTACGCTTTCACTTCTTCTGTAGCGGCTGGTGCAGCAGGAGCTTCTTTTGGCGCAGCTGATTTGGCTTTTTCAGCCAGCTTGGCAGCGCGGTCTGTAGAAATATATACGGATTTCTTTTTCTTTTCTCCACTGATCAATCCTGTTTTCAAAAATAAGTTGTGTACAGTATTTGAAGTTTGAGCGCCTCTTTCTAGCCAATATTTGATGCGTTCTGTATTTGGAAGCAAGCCACCTTCTTTGGCATGAGGATTAAAACTGCCCAAAATTTCCAAATTTCTACCTTGGGTATCTCTGGCTTTTTCGGCAATAACCAGACGATAAGTCGGGTTGTTCTTTTTTCCAATTCTTTGCAAACGAATAGTTAACATAAACTGATGTATTGATAAAAGATAATTAAATTTTGTGATTCCGAGAGCCTGCTCAATATACTATATTTATATTGTTTTGTCAACTCAGGCGGAGCAAGCCTGTTCTTAAATAAAAACTCCCTTCAGTTTGACCTTTAAGGGAGCGGCGCGCGATCAAGTGATCAAGTCCAATCAAAGGACTCTTCATATTTCTTCAGAGCGGCCTCATTTGGAACTAACTGACCATCATTTTTAATCTTACCAATTAATGGCAGTTTTGTACCAGGCCGAGCAAGCTGCGAAATGTAGGCCATAACCAACCAGATAGGGATGTTGTGTTTATTTGAAATAACGTTAGCAAGATTTTCATCGCAAACAGGTAGCGCTTGCTTATTGAAATTTTTGGAACGAACCAATTTACAAGCCAGCCAATTGGCGTACTCTTTCATTGTAAGGACCATATTTCTTTCCACATCCGCGCTAAAAAACGCAAAAAGTCCTTCGTCTATATTATTCTTCATCTCTGGCGGAATCGATTTTATAAACGCTGTCGCATGCTTCTTGGCAAAATCAGCTTGTGCTCTGCTGAACTCAGAAAGAAAATCGCCCATGATTGATTCCTTTTTGTTGTACGTTATCATGTTAAACAAAAAATCCGCCTGAGTCAAGGCGGATTCTTTACAAAAAATACTTACGTTGTTTCGTACTTCGGCACTTCTTCTAGTTTCACACTCAACAATTTGGAAATACCATCATTGCCCATAACGACACCATACAACGCGTCGGCTGCATGCATAGTTACGCGATTGTGAGTAATGATTATAAACTGAGACTGGGCAGAAAGCTCGCTAACTATTTCCGCAAATCTGCGGGTGTTGGCTTCGTCTAGCGCCGCCTCTACTTCGTCTAATACCACAAACGGTGATGGATTATAACTTAAAATCGCGCAGATTAATGCGATGGAAGTCAAAGTACGCTCACCACCAGAAAGAGAATTAATATTTTTTATCTTCTTGCCTGGAGGGTTTATAGAAATATCTATACCGGTCAAAATCTTTTCTTTATTTTTTGGTTTTTCGTCCAACACTTCCTCACCTTCCACTACTTCGAGATCTTCGTCAGGCTGCTCGCCATAAATTTCAGCGATGTCACCATCACCACCGCCAAACAATATCTTTACGTAGCGATCAAATTCTTTTCTAATTTTCTTAAATGAGGCAGCGCGCTTTTTCTTCATGATGTCGTCGAGCTCAAAAATCATTTTTTCCAAATCAGACATAGCTGCGCGCAAGTCAGTAATTTGTTCGGAAAGAAAATCGAATCTTTCTTTGGTCTGTTCATGCTCAGCTACCACTTCTTGATCAATACCGCCAATTAAACTAAGTTGGTACTTTAATTTTTGAATTTCACTCATTACTTCCATCAATTTTTCCATACTTACCGTCGGCGGCTTGCGCTCTAAAATTGCTTCTACTGTAGAATTTAATTCAGCCCGAATTTCTTGGGACAATGAATCCTGTTTTGTCTCCAGTTTGGCTGCTTGAATTTTTAAATCATTTCTTTTGGCTAAAATTTCATTTACTAAATTCTGTTTTTTCTGCATCGCTTCTTGCAAAGAAAAGGCCTTGAGAAGCTTGGTTTTTGAATTGGCTGCTTCTCGTTTTGACTCTAATTCCAATAATTTTTGTTTTGTTTCTTCGTAGCGAGCATCCAACCCAATAATTTTTTCTTTTTCTACATTTATTTGGCCTTGATATTCAGCCAATCTATCCTTACTCCAAGATACACGGCTAGAGAACTTAAGCGCATCTTTTTTTATTTGTTTATATCCACCCTTCATCACACCACTTTTTTCTATCAAATCTCCAGCCAAAGTTACCATACGCGCCCGACCAATACCTATTTTTTGGGCCACGGATAAATTTTCCACCACTATCGTCTGCCCAAAAACAAAAGAAAAAATATTTTTAAATTTATTTTCGTACTTCACAATATCAGCCGCTAAACCTAATACTCCGGGCATAGCCAAAATACTATCTATACCTTGTTCGGCCGGCCTAGGATTAATTTTATTCAAAGGCAAAAAAGTAGCAAACCCCAAACGATTGTTTCGCAAAAATTCAATGGCGGATTTGGCCACCTCATCGCTTTCCACTACTAATGCCGATAAATTCGAACCCGCCGCCGACTCCAAAGCTAATTGATATTTTTCTTCCACTTCTCCCAGCTCAGCCACCAACCCATGCACCGTGCCAAACTTATCTTTATTTTCCAAAACAGCTTGAGCGGCAAACAGGCCGCTTACCTGGCGATAACTTTGTTCAGATTGATCCTGAAAAATTTGTTTCTCCAAAGAAAATATTTTCAACTGGGCGTTGGTTTTGTCTTTGGAAATCTGTTCTAATAATTTTCTCTGTTCAGCAATAATTTGGCCGGCACTATCTGACGTTTCTTGTTCGGCCGTATCGTGAGCCAAAACTGATAATTCTTTTTGCACTTCTTCCAGTTCTTTGAATGCCGAACGATAATTGGTTTCTACGCCAACAAGAACTGAATTCAATTTATCCAATTCGGATTTGTTGGCCAGATAAATTGAAGCATAATACTGCTCCTGATTTTCCCGTAACCTTAATTCAACTTCTTGGCGCTGTTCTAATTTTTTTACTTGTCGCGCCAAAATTTTTAGGCGCGGCTCGACTTCTTCTACTAATCTTTCAGCTTGGGTTACATTTTCTACAGTACGAGTAAGCTTAAGTTGCGCTTGATGTTGTTTAATTTGAAATTCTTTTATACCCGATGCTTCATCCAAAAAATCTTTACGTTCGGCCGGACTAACTGTAAGTAATTTATCTATCATTCCCTGCCCCACCACACTATATGAATGCTGAGCAAATTGTGCCTGAGCTAAAAGCAGATGCACATCAAGCAGTCGCACCGGATTATTATTTATTAAATACTCGCCTTCGCCTGATCGGTATAATCTGCGACCCACAGTAATTTCTGGATAATCTGACATTAATCTGCCATCACTATTATCCAAAACCATCATTACTTCGGCGGCGCTTAACTGCCCTTTGGTGGTGGAGCCGCTAAAAATTACGTCTTCATTTTTTTTGCCACGCAAAGTTTTTAAACTCTGTTCACCCATTACCCAACGCACGGCATCGGAAATATTGGATTTACCAGAACCGTTTGGCCCGACAACAGCTGTAATGCTATACCGGTTATTTTTGTACGGTAAAAAATCCAAAACCGTTTTGTCGGCAAAGGACTTAAACCCCTTTATCTCTAGGCGTTTTAGGTACATAAATCAGTCAGACTACAAAAAGATTGTATCATAAAGTCGAAGTTTTACAAAATAAAAAATACCCGTCCCAACAAAGTTGAGACGGGCGGAATGAAGGTCTGAGAAACCTAATCAGATTCCTCTACTTATTGATGCGAACCAAGCTATAATGGTCACCCCATTTGATTTCACCCCAGCCGAAGTGAAATACCCAATGGTTTCCAGACCAGTAGAGAAACGGAAAACAGAGTATGCCTTGGAGGTCTAGGGCCTTGGTACCTGTGAACAAGAGGGATCTCTTCCGGAACTCGGCAGAAATTTCGCCTTGATGTTCCAGAACGTACTTCGCGTCTACCAACCCGAGATTGGCATTGAGGTCTACAGCGCGCTTATACATTTCTTTGGTACCAATCCATTCCTCGCCATTCTCCAGAAAGGAGATGAGTTCAAGATCCTTGACCTCAAACTTTGACGGAGCGACATCCTCAACCACCTCCCACCCCCTGGGTATGATATCACCAGCAGTGGATAGCAGAGACGGGAACTTACGATTCTTGAGAAGTATAGCAATCGTCTCCTTCAGCTCAGTCTGAAGCACCCCTCCCTGCATGATGATAAGCTGAGCGTCTTCCTTGGTGAGGTCCAGGTGCTCGAGTCCATCCTGCAAGAACCGACTGATTTGCTTACGCTGTCCGGACGTGATCTTTACAGTCATCGTCTTTCTCCTTGAGTTACTGTATTTGACCAGGAAACATTCCTAGCCTTCTTTTTATCCTTAAGATAGAACAAAAAGAAAGTTGGGAAATATTTTAAAGAATGATTTACAATAACACAAAATAATTGGATTGTCAATGAGTCTGCCGTTATTTCTCAAAATAAAAAACCGCTGGGCGAACCATACGGGTTTGGACTAAATTTATTTGTACTACTTTCCATATCCAGGCAGAACTCTTTATTCATCTCTTTCTGCAGAGAGCTTGAGTGCTGATGCCAAGAGTCGCTCACCTAACTCTGTGCCGGCCTCGATCTCTTCTAGGACCTGGCGCAGACTGTATGTTTTGTGACCGCTTCCCACAAAAGGCTCGTCTGGATTATCAATTTTTTCCAACCACTTTCGCATTTCGGCAATCATTTCATCTCTTGTCTTAGTTGCCATTGATCTTCTCCTTGCTTTTTGTTTGAGAGATAAAGAACTTTGGTTTCATGACTTATTTATGGCAGACGCCGCACCACGAGCTCGTCTGAATGCCACCACCGATCGAGACTGTTCCAAAAATCCCACCATCTTCCGTCATGACAACCATGAGAACAAAAAATCTTTATACTCCGCGAATTACCAGGTTCGCGCTGATTGGTCACGAGATGGTACTCGCTTAGCTCGGCTGCAAGCAAACGAACGTGATCTTTAATGAACAATGCATCCTCGTCAGTTACAGCGCCATTATTCTCACCTGCCGTACGAGCAAGCACAACATCACCTGTAACAAATTTTTCATTTTCATCAAGGAAACCAACCGCTTCGTAACGACGATCTTCGATCTCGAATGGAATTCGGATATCCTTGTGGATCATTGCGTACTCCTTTCGTGAGTTGGCTATTTTATAGCGAAAAATGGCCTTTTTGTCAATCCCTTGACACCGGTAAGAAATAAGGATACAATGTCTCGTTACACTATAAAAATAACCAAAATGCAACGCACTGCCCAACAGATCCATAATCATATAAAAAACGCCAACAAACTGGCGTTGGTTTCCCATCCAAATCCAGATGGTGACACCTTGGGTGCGGCTATGGCTTTTGCCGAATACTTGCAAACCTTAGGTAAAGAAGTTAAAATTTTCTGCCTTACTCCGGTACCAGAAAAATTTAGCTTTCTTAAAAATATACACATGGTAAGCCAAGACCCAGAAACTTTTCTGGATATGGACACTATTACCGTGTTAGATTGTGGCGATCTGCGTTATGCCGGTGTCGTTGACCTATTAAAGAATCATGCCGCTACGATTATAAACATAGATCATCATGCTACCAATGAAAAATATGGCCACATGAATATGGTAGTTGTAAATGCAGCCTCTACTACCGAAGTTGTCCATAACTTCTTTAAATTCAACAATATTAATATTACTCCGACCATGGCAACCGCTTTGCTTACCGGACTAATCACTGACACAGATAACTTTTCCAACTCCGCCACTTCCCACACATCTCTAGTCGCCTCCAGCGAACTACTTCGTTCTGGAGCTAACTGGGGTGCAATACATCGCGCTTTAGTACAAAATAAATCTATTGCTATACTTAAATTGTGGGGACTAATTCTGAGCCGATTAACAAAAAAAGAAAACTCCGACATGGCCTACACTTATTCAACAATCAAAGATTTAGTTCAGCATGGAATAAACGATGATGATATAGAAGGAATATCGAATTTCCTAAACAAGCTGGACGGCGCCAAAATGTCGCTATTCATAAAAGAAATAGCTGACGGTAAAATTAAAGGCAGTTTCCGAACAACGAGCGACGACATAGATGTATCGGCCTTAGCAAAAAAAATGGGCGGAGGCGGACACAAAAAAGCCGCTGGATTCACCACTGACGGAACTATAGAAAATGTGGTAGACAAAATCATTGATTTACAGGCTCAAAAATAAATGCTAAGCTATAATTTAATTAAAATTAAATATATGACAGACAATATTAAATCCCAATACCTTATACCTACAGTTATCGAAAAAACCAGTTACGGCGAGCGCGCCTATGATATTTATTCTCGCTTACTTCAAGACAGAATTATATTCTTGGGCACAGCCATAGATGATAATGTGGCTAATGTGATTATCGCTCAATTGTTGTTTTTGGAAAATCAAAATCCGGACAAAGATATTAAATTATATATAAATTCTCCGGGTGGATCAGTAACTGCAGGAATGGCTATCTACGACACCATGCAATATATCAAACCGGATGTCAGCACGATTTGTGTGGGCATGGCCGCCAGCATGGGTGCATTCCTCTTGTCTGCCGGAGCCAAAGGTAAACGCTTTGCTTTGCCTAATTCTGAAATCATGATTCACCAGGTAATGGGTGGCATGGAAGGCCAGGCCAGTGACATCAAAATCCGAGCCGAACGCATCTTAAAAATGAAGGATAATCTGAACAAAATCATGGCCAAACATACGGGCAAAAACTTGGCCCAGATAGAAAAGGATACTGATCGAGACAACTTTATGGATGCCGAGGAATCAGTCAAATACGGCATTGTCGATAAGGTCATTGAGAAGCAATAAACTTAAATAAACAAACCACACCCGCTTCGGCGGGTGTTTTGTTTATTTAAAAAGCCCTTATTTTAGCCAAAAATTGACTATTTCCCTCCCTTTGCCCCTTGACAAATTTAAGATACTATGATATATTTAGTTGTTACCTACAAAGTTAGATAAATCAAGTCAGATAGATATCGGGTAACAACACGCTTTCAATAACGGTTTTAGAGGATATGGAGCATTGATTACCGAGGGTAATTAGCGCCCCGTATCCACGACAAGCATGGAGGTGTGCTAGAGGGAACAACTGGCTTAGGCTCGTTTTCTTCTTTAACACATCTTCTTGGGTGCGGTTTTAGGGGGAGGTTTACTTCCCTCAATATAAATAATCTCGGCCTCGACATCATGTCGGGGCCGAGTTTGTTTTTGGATAAAATCAGGGAGCTGCAACCTCACCAATTGGTGTTGAAGATGTGGAGGCAGACGCGCCAACCATACAAATTTTCGGCAACGGCCGGTAATAGCTATCAAAAACTCGGTCGATCTTTTCGCTCGTTGAAGTAAACCTGGTGTAAGTAAACGAGGCTACCGCTCCACGAAAAGCATTCTGGCATTTTGTTTCGCCGGGTTTCAAATCCGATACTATAACTTGCTGCGGCTCTCCAGAGGGTATCCATTTTGTAACTTTCGGATGAGTGTATGAACCAGAACGTCCGTCACTTTTTCCCCACAGAGTAAATACTAATTGTTGTTTGGTATAGTCTATGGCAGTTTGCAGAAGTAAATAACCACCCGTGTCGTTTATAAATTTAAAATCTACGCTTGGCTCATATAAAGTAGCATCAGTCCCCGGATTACCATTTACCGGATCAGCATAATAACCTACGACCAAAGAATGATTGCGGCGTTCGCTAATAGGCATACCGGAATTCATGGCCATTCTAAATAAAGTGGTACCTATTTGGCACATACCGCCGCCGATTTCAGGAATTATTTTATTGCCTTTTATTACCATTTCCGGCAAAAAACCTTCTTCTGATGTATATGGCCCGGCATATTTGTTCGCTGAAAATTCCTCTCCCGGTTTAATTAAAATTCCGTCCAATCTTTTTACAGCATTGGCAATATTTTTTATTCTGTTGGTATGACTATCTTTAAAAGTTGAATAGCCCACCCCGAGCACTTGCATTTCATCCAAATTATTTACATCGGGAGAAGCTGTCGCGTTTGGCTTAATGGTATCCACGGAAACAGTTACTGTCTTGGCAACTTCAACCGGAGCAAAATTACGTTCACGAAATAAAGAATCCAAACTATTGTAAGTATTATCTAAATTTAGGCTAATACCAGACTGACTGCCTTGAAATTCTTTTACTTTATTACCTTCCAATACATACCGGGTATTTTGTACCGGGATATCGATATAAGGACGGATTGTTTCCAAATAAGCAACTACTTTCTCCTTACTAAGAGCGAATACCAGATCTCCTTTTTCTCGTCTTACTTCCAGCCAATCTGTATACAAAGTCGGACCGATACTCCAATCGCGCCGACCCTTTGTTTGCGGATCTATAAAATTCAAGCCCAAATCACCATAATTCAAGATATTTGGCAGTTTGCTAAAAAGGGGCTCCAGATCACCGGTCAAAACTTCTGGTCTAAAATCCTTTCGGTAAATTTCAATAGGCGTCAGCGATAAAGAAGAAAGGTTGCTTTGTAAATCATTTTTTAACCTATCATAATCGAAAACCACGCCGTAACGCTCTGGCACTACTGTGTACTCCAGAGGCATAAGATTTGTTATTTTAATATTGGCATTGGAGGGCTGCTCACTAAACGCCGCCATGTAATTTTGCAAGCTGGTGATAAATTTATCATCCATAACTACATCTACCGGCACTTTGCGCGAAGAAATAAAACGGAAATATAATGGTTGCCATATTTGTTGCCAAAACGTGCCCGTTCTACCCACAGACATTAATTTAGCCGCCGAGCTATCGCTGTTTATGCGAATCATTTCTACAGAACTATCGTCGGTAGACACAACACTAAATTTAAAGTTCTTACTTTGAGTTTTTGTATTAGAGGTAGTTGCGGTAGAAAAATTTAAATCCAAACTCTCTTTGGTAATTTTATTATTAAAATTTTCAATAAAATCTTTAGCTTGCTGCTCAGTCATACCACCTAAAGAATGCTGCCCAACATATACTCCCGGAAAAATCTTGCCGTCATAAAAAGAATGATATACCAAAGCACCAGTGTCGGCCAAAATTGCTAAAACCAAAAAAATACCCAAACCAATCAGAACATTTCTTTTCCAAGAAATTTCAGGCCCTGGAAAAATATTTTTTATTGTATCTGAATTTTTAGACATACTATTCCTCTATTACCATAATAGGAATGTCGCTATTATTTTGATTGGCTTTAGGAAGTCGTATGATAAGCACTCCATTTTTGTATTGAGCCTGCACCATTTCTGCTTTTACATCTGTAGGCAAAATAATACTACGAGAAAATTTACCCCAATAACATTCCTGATAAAAATGTTCGCCTATTTCCCCTATTGGCGATTTTCTTTCGCCCCTGATAGTGAGCAAGTCATTGTGCAGATGCAATTCGATACAATCAGCCGGTGTGCCAGCCATAGCGGCCACAACAATTAACTCATCTTCCGTTTGGGCCACATCTACGGCCAACTGCCCTTCTGTCGCATGTTCCCCGTCTTGATTTTTTAGCGAGTTAAACAAAGAAAAATCAGCGCCGTTATTTGACGAATCTAGGGGTAATGAAAATCGTTTTTCTTGCTTATTCATACACAAAAAATCACCAATCTTGTATTTATTGGCTATTGTAACATAATTGAAGCAAAAAAGAAACTACATTAGCTTCAATACATTCCACCAATTCTCGATATATTCAGCTCTTTTATTTTGGTATTTTAGGTAATAAGCATGCTCCCAAACATCCAGACCCAAAACTGGTTGGTGGCCAAGAGATAATGGAGAATCCTGATTTGGTAAAGAATAAAGCTTTAAATTCTTATTTTCATCACGCACCAGCCAAGCCCAGCCGCTACCAAACTGACCAACTGCCGCGGCGCTAAATTTTGTTTTAAATTCTTCCACTGAACCAAACGCCTCGCCAATATCAGTTATCAAACCACTGTCCGCATCTTTTTCTGGACCCATCAGCTTCCAAAAAAAATCATGATTCACAAATCCTCCCCCATGATTTCTAAGTACTTTTTTATCATCCTCGCTTACTTCCAAATTGTTTAAATTCATTAAAAGTTCTTCGGCACTGTCATATTTTAATTGAGGATTCTTTTCCAATACTGCGTTAAATTTATCTAAATAAGCTTGATGATGTTTGGTATGGTGAATTTCCATGGTTTTTGCATCAATATATGGCTCCAAAGCATCGTAGGCATATTCCAATTTTGGTAACTCAAATTTCATCATATATTTTATAGTTAATGAATTAATAATTTAACTTATCACCTTCTGACAAATAGGGCAATAGTGTGAACTGCGGCCAGCTATTTTCTTGCTGGTAATACTCCCCTTTTTGCAACGTAAACATTTTTCGCCCACCCTTTTGTAAACTTGCAAGTAGTCAGAAAAATTTCCTTTACCGCCGTGCGCGTTTACATAATCCTTAAAAGTCGTACCCTTGTGAGCGATAGCTTTTTTTAAAATAACTTTACTGGCAGTAAACACTTTCTTTATTTCCGTTTCGCTCATCTCGGCCACAGATCTTCCCGGATGAATGCCGGCAGCAAAACAAATCTCATCTGCATAAATATTTCCAATACCCGCTATTAACACCTGATTTAGCAATACTGATTTTATGGAAGTTTTTCTTTTGCCTAAAGCTTTTTTAAAATTCGCCAAAGTAAAATTTTTCGTCAATGGCTCTATACCATACTTGGCTACAATTTTTTCTTTAACTTCTTTATCTACAACCTTTAGGTAGCCAAACTTCCGCATATCATTAAAATATAATTGGCCGCCATCATTAAATTTCCAAACTACCCATGTATATTTGGTAGGCAAATCATTTTCTTTAAATACCGGCAAATTATGGCCACCCTCAATAATTTGATGGCCATGACGATAAATCAACTGGCCAGTCATTTTTAGATGGATTAATAAAAAATTATCATCGGATAGATCCAAGATCATCAATTTACCAATACGCCCGATATCTTTTATCTTTTTATTTAACAAACTTTTTTTAAATTTCTCTACTGATTCTTTGATCGGACTTTTATTTATCACTTCTACGCCGGTAATTTTTTTGCCCACAAGAACTTTAGCCAAATCACGACGAATAGTTTCTACTTCTGGTAATTCCGGCATATTACTCCCATTCCTTTCCTTGCCTGGCCAAAAGCTTGGCAGCCTGCAAAGGTTCGGCCATTACTTCTTTTACTAATTTTTCCATGCGTCCGCCTTGCGAACCTTTCGCCAAAACTACATCACCTGGTTTTAATTTTTCTTGCAAAAATCTACCCGCTTCTCCACTGGTAGCAAAGGAGGATATTCGGTGTTCATCCAACCCCGCTTCTTTAGCCGCTTGAGCAATATATTTGGCCGCCTCACCTACAGTAATTAAATTATCTATTCCTAGTTCTGCCACTTTAAACCCAAGCTCACGATGCGCATTTTCAGTTTCCGGACCTAACTCCAACATATCTCCCAAGGCAGCATAACGCTCGGCTCCATCTTTTATGGCCACCTGGGCCAGCGTTTCTACCGCGGCTCTAGCTCCTTCAGGACTAGAGTTGTAAGTATCATCAATAATTAAAGTATTTTTTATACCCGCTATTAGTCGCATACGTCCGGGCAAGCTTTCCAGACCGCCCAAAGCTTGTGCGCCGTCTACTAGATTTACCCCAAATACAGTGCCAACTGCTAAACCAGATAAAGCTGCTGAAATCGCGGACTTAGCAATTACTCCTGGCAAATATACTGGCACTACATTGCCTTTGTATAAAACTTTAAAATTCAAACCAGTTGGCCAACCCGTCTGTTCATTCTTTAAGATATTTACATCCGTCGCTCGTAAATCCGCTCCTTCTTTAAATCCATAAGTTATTACTTCCCCTTTGGTGGCGTTAGCGTTTTGCATTATCAATTCATTATCAAAATTTAAAACCGCAAAACCATCCTGGCGCAGATGAGAAATTATAATTCTTTTTTCTTGAGCAATTTTTTTTATTGTCTTGAAAAATTCTGTGTGAGCATGAGAAATTAAAGTCAGCACTCCAACCTTGCAAGGAGCAAAATTGGTCAGGTATTCAATATCACCTGGCTTGTCGGCACCCATCTCCAAAACCAAAATTTTTGGATAATTTTTATCACGTAAAAAAATTAATTTTTTAGCTTTAAATATTACTGCCAGCCAACCAAGAATAGATCTGCCCGGAGTTTTTTCCACGCCAATTATAGACAGGGGCACACCTATTTCGTTGTTATAATTTTTTGTACTACGACGAACGGCAAATTTACTTTGCAGAACTGTCGCTATGGCCTCTTTGGCTGAAGTTTTACCAACTGAACCGGTAATGCCAATAATATCCGGCTTATACTTGTTCAGAATTTTTTTAGATAAAACTCTTAGACAATACTGTAATAATGATTTGAGCATAATACTTTATTTTTTATCACCGGGAATACCATAATAATCCAGAGTGAATTTGGCAACGTCTTTAAATACCGGGGCCGCGGTTGATTCTGCCCAATTAGCTTGGGGGGCTTCGTACTTTACCAATAAAACAAACTTAGGGTCGCTGGCAGGAAAATAACCGATAAAAGTATGATTAGTATCGTCAGCCGAATATTCTCCGCGGCTGGCGATTTGTGCTGTACCAGTTTTAGCCGCTACATAATAATTAGTCATTTTAGCTGCTTGGCTATGCCCTCGTTCTACAACGGAAATAAGCATAGACGTAACTAGTTTATCAGCATTCGCAGAAATTACAACCTCTGATTGTGGCTCGGTTTTTTCTATTTGTCCGTTTGTATGACGCACCTTATCTACAATGTATGGCTTAGGCATTCTACCCCCACCGGCCAAAGCGGCGTAGGCCGTAACTAATTGCAATGGCGTAGCAGTAAAACCTTGTCCAAATGAACCTACCGCATAATAAATCTCAGCAGACTTGCTCAGCGAAGCTATATCGCCAGCGGCTTCCGTATCCAAACCAATACCAGTTTTTTTGCCAAAACCAAATTTTTCCACATACTCTCTAAACCGACCCTGGCCAATTTTTTCTTCTACCCAAATCATGCCGGTATTTATAGAAGACTCCAAAACATTGGTCATAGTTACCAACCCGTATTTTTTTTCCAAAGCATTATGTATTTTATGACCGTTTATAATTCTTTCCCCTGTATCTGTATAAGTGGTAAAGGGACTAATCAACCCCAAATCAAGCGCCACAGACATAATTATTGGCTTAAACACCGAACCGGGCTCATAAGGAGTAAAAATAGTAGTATTGTTATACACACTGACATCTTTAACATCGGAATAATTGTTTGGATCAAAATCTGGCAAACTACACATAGACAAAATTGCGCCAGTTTTAGGATCCATCAAAATTAACGAAGCGCTTTTCGCCTGATGTTTTTTATATCCTTCCCGCAGATATTCACAGGATTTATACTGTAAATTTCTATCTATAGTTAAAAGCAGGTCTGCTCCGTCTTCAGCATTTTTTAAAGTGCGATCCGCCAAAGGTATAAGACTGCCTAAAGCGCCTTTCTCGCCCGTCAAAAAACCACTTTTACCCGTTAAATTTTTATCCCAAAAACCTTCAATGCCATAACGGCCGGATAAAGCCCCGCTTTCATCTTGGCCAGTAAAACCCAAAATATTGGCCGCTAAATTTCCTTCGGGGTAATATCTAAATTCTTGTCCCGTTGTATTTATGCCGGGTAGATTGGCGGATAAAATTTGATTTTTAATATCCTCGGAAACTTTCTTGGCTATTGGCTCATACGGATCTCCGCTCTTTGAGAGCTTGGCTAACAAATTATTTTTTTCTTCGGGGGTATAATTCAAAACACCTGAAATAAACTCAGTGGTGGAATTTATCTGACTAGAAGGTATATCGCGAGGTACTGCGTATAATAAATAATACTGACGATTTACTGCTGCCGGATATTCTTTTGTTTTATCCCGTGTATCCTGTAAAAAAACACTCCCCCGGCGCGGATAAAGCTGTTTGTAAATTTCGTGATTATTTATAGCTAGTGCCGAATAATATTTTCGTTCCACAACTTGCAAACTAAACAATCTGGCGATTATTATAAGCGCCGACAACAAAATAAAAACAGATACTGTGCGAAGCTGGTTGTTGGTTTCTTTTTTCACCGGCATGGGAAGACTACTTTAAATTTTTAAAAAATTTTTCCATCCCTATTTTCGGAGCCACTTTCCCGAAAACAATTTTATAGATCAGATCGGCAAGCGGCGTCTTTAATTTATATTTTTTAGACAAACTATTTAAAACTCTAGTCGCTGGCACCCCCTCTACCACCTGACCAACTTTGGCGACAGCTTTTTCTAGACTTAATCCTTGAGCCAAAAATTCTCCTAATCTTCTGTTTCTACTAGCGGTGGCTAGACCGGTACCAAGTAAGTCGCCCAAACCGGCTAAACCATAAATTGTTTCTAATCTTCCGCCCATTCTTTCGACCAACAATCCCATCTCTTGAAGCGCTGTCACAAATAAAACCGCTTTGGTATTTGTCGGTATTTTTAATCCGTCACAAATGCCCATAGCTATAGCATAGACATTTTTAAATGATCCAGCTACTTCTACACCAATAATATCACCGCTAGGCATTAGTTTTAAATTCTTATTCTCCATTACTTTTTTTACCATTTGTATGGCGCCCTCATCTAGCGACGCCACATTCATGACCGTAAAATTACCCTGTACCATCTGTCCGGCAATGGCTGGTCCAGAAATTGTGGCAATTTTATTTTTTGGCAAAATATCTTTTAAAACATCGGTAATTAAACAAACTGATTTTTCATCCAGTCCTTTGGAAGCATCGACACAAATTTCCCGACCAGAAAGATACGGAGCCACCTGTTGCATAACGGATTTTATAAAGGCGCTAGGCACAGTCATAAAAATTAGATCCGCTTTTGCTATGGCCTTGATTATATCCGGTTCCGGATTTATATTTTTGGATAATTTTACACCCGGAAGATAATTTATATTCTCCATTTTTTCTTTTATTTGTCGGAGCGGCTCCAAATCACCGCTATGATTCCAGAGATTTACTTTATACCCATTTGCAGCCACAATTTGAGCTATGGCTGTACCCATATTCCCGGCGCCCAAAACAGCTATTTGTTCTTTTTTTGACATAAACTAAATAAGGCTATAATTGGTTAATTATACTATTGACCAGCTAATTTTTCAAATTAAAAACAGGCCCGAATTGAGCCTGTTTTAATATATTTTATTCTAAAATTCCATCTAAATTAACGTCGTAAAGTATTTCTTCGTTCAACTGGCGGTACTTCACTAGCTCTTCCGGTTTAAACCAGATCTGCATTTCACGCTGAGCTTCTTCAGGTTTATCGGAACAGTGAATCAAATTTCGTACAGCGCGTTCATCTAAGCTAGAAAGATTGTAAGAATCTAAGGTATAGTCACCGCGAATTGTGCCAACATCTGAAGTTAGTGGCTCTGTGCCGCCAACCAGCTTTTGCACAATCCCCACGGCTTGATTTCCAGACAATACCATGGCTACTACAGGGCCGGAAGTCATAAATTTAACTAGGGCGCGTACAATGTCTTTGCCGTATTCCATAGCCGGCTTATCTACCGGTAATCCAACAGCCTGACGGTCGGATATAGTGCGTTCACCTTTTTTATTAAACCATTCATCGTTTTTGTTATAATGTGTCCAGCATTGATCTTCGGTTGGAACCACCATTTTTAAGGCGACAATTTTTAAACCAACACGCTCAACACGTTTCAAAATTTCACCAACTAAACCGCGCTGCACGCCGTCTGGTTTGATCATCACAAAAGTTGTTTCTTTGGAAGGATGTGACATACGGTTAAATAGTTAATTAATTGGGTTCATAATAGCGTAAAACGCCCTAAAAGTCAACAGATAACACAAAAAATGAAATCTTGGCTTTTTTACTTCCAAAACCAACTTACGAAACTAGCCTCTCTTTGGTAAATATTTTTCTAGACTAGCACGCTTGGCTTCTTCAGCTTTAATTTCTGGAATTCTTTTCAGAGCATAACGAGCTAGACGATAAATCCAAATAACTGTGGCTACCACCCACAAAAACATCCAGAAGCGCCAGGCCAAAAAAGCGACTCTTTCCTGACGAAAAAACATCCAGACCAAACCTAAAAATCCCATAGTAATTCCCAAACTACCAGATCTTTTCAACAGTAATCTTTTAAATTTATCTTCTTGATATTGAGATAAAATTTTATCAACCAGACCCAGCACGATAAATAACAAAAAACCCCCGACTAATATCCACAGTGTAGTTCCGCGAGCGGTAAAGGGCTCGGAAAACCAATAATCCAAACGCAATAAATTCTGTATAGACATAACAGTTAAACCTTTTCAAAAATTAATGAATAATGGTATTCTCCCGGTAAAATTTTATCAACTAGTTTCAAATTCTCACTTGTGGCCAATCTGGCCAATTCTTCCGGGCTCAACATTTTTTCTTCCGACGGCCCTAACATTCCCAACCTCTTCGCCCAATCCACCGCAACTAGATAACCGCCCGGCTTAAGCATACGCGTTGCTTCTTTGATGGCGCCGGCCTTGTTCTTCAGTTGAAATAGTACATTAACATAAAAACATACGTCAAGAGAGTTATCAGGAATTGGTGTTTTGCCAGGAAATTCAATATCAGACCAGACTGTCTGCACATTATCATAACCCTCAGTGCGGGCCATGCTGCGGATGCTGTCCAAAATATTTTTTACTACATCCACGGCATATACAACCCCTTTTTCGCCCACTACTTTAACAGCTGGAAAAACAAAATGCCCGGTGCGGCCGCAACCTAAATCCGCCACTCTTTTTCCTTCGGATAAAGATATTCTTTCAAAAATTTTATAGGGATCAATTAAGGCGGTGCCGGAGTGAGACATACACTAAAAATTTTAATTTTATAGCTATCGAACAAATAACCTACCAACTGTTCCGGTTAAAAACCCACTTATCATATTGGTAATTGCCAAGAATCCAAAAAATATAAAGGCGATGCCAATTAGTTTGTACATTAAACGAGTGCCGCCATTATACCCCAGATGTTCCTCAGCCCAGGCATTTGTGCCAAAATTTTGTATAAACCATTCTGTTTTTATCACCAAAACTATTCCCGCTGCTACCATAAGAATACCAATAAAATACCGCATAAAAAATAGATAAATTACCTTTAAATCTTACCATTTTTTATAAAAATTGACTAGGCTAAGCTAATTTGATATATTTTTTAATGAAGCTACTTCACAAACAAGGAGTTATCAAGATGGCCGATAACAAAAAGCCGGAGCAAAAAGCGGCGGAAAAGCCGCTGGAAAATCCTTCTGTTAATGTCAATGTTACGCCACAAAATGAAAAGAATAAGGCGCATGTAGACGCTGCCAGAACCCTGAAGAAAAAACTGGAAGAAAACATAAAAAAGGCAGTAGAGAAAAACAGCCAAGGCGGCCAGGAAAAACAGTTTGCAGCTGCCAAAGAAGAAACAAAGAAGGTCGGCAGAGACGCAAATCCTCAGGAAATTAAAGAGGTCAAAGTAAATGTTGCTGGCGCTGATAAAGACGGCGACACGGAAAGACGAGCTTGGACTGTCCCTACTACAAAAGCTAGTCCTCCATAACCATTTCTACCAATCACAAATCGGGAGGATGGATAAATGAGCGATCAAGAGAATGAGGCAGAAAAACCTCTGCAGGATACTGAAGTTGAAGTATTTGTCATGCCCAAAGATCCAGATAATCCAGACCACGATGAAGCCGCAGACAAATTGGACGAAAAAGTAACAGAAAGAGTAAAGGAAGCTATTGAAAAAAATGCGCCAGGCGGAAAAAGCAAACAGTTAAAGGCAGTAGAAGAGGAAGCCAAAAAAGCTGCCAGAGACACCGATCCTGACAAAATTGGAGAAGTTGAAGTTACTGTACACGGTAAGGATGGCGATGGCGACAGTATTAGTCACACCGTAACTTGTCCCACCGAAAAACCTACAGAGTAGTTCTTTATTTAAAAATCACGATTAATTCGAACACCGAAGCCCTCCATCTGGAGGGTTTTATTTTTGGTGCCCGGGAGAGGATTCGAACCTCCACACCTTACGGCATATGCACCTCAAGCATACGTGTATACCATTTCACCACCCGGGCTTTAAAACTTCCGGTCTCTGCCGACAATCATTTCCACCTTACTGTGAGCTAATTTAATTTTCACTTTTATTTCCTTTGACATTTTTCCGTCTGCTTCTACAGCAAAAGGCTCCTTGCCGGTAATAATCATTTCTTCAAAAGGAAATATGCTTGGCTCTTCGTATTTATATCCCCACCAACCACTTTTTGTCAATGGGCGGATAAAGGCTTCTAATTTTCCATCTTGAGGATGCACAACCCGTTGTTCTTTATCTTTTTTGTCTCTTTTCCAAAAAAATGGTTGAAGATTACAAACAATAACCTCTATTTTTTCAGAAGCAGTTACCTTAAACCTTTCATCATAAACAACTTCCAGCTTGGAAGGCATAACCCGTAATTGAGAAACAAAATAACGATTGTTCATCCAACCTACATCTAAAAATTCTTTGCGTCGGCGCGATAAAACCGTACATGCCTCTACTCCCACGGGAATACCCAAAACCTGAGCGATGGTATTGTTTGGTCCAACGGGCAAAAAACCAAAAGTACAGTTGCAATTAGCACTGCGAGAAAGTATCTGACCAAAAGTAGCGTCGTTGCCAACGATAACGATCGTCTTGGCACCGCGTTTAATTTCGTCGTCGATAACAGCTTTAGAGTCAGTATAATTTTGCAAACGCAAAATTTTTCCCGCTATACCATAGTCGGTGAGAATGACTTCCATTGAATGGATGAGAGAAAGGAAGTTTTTTTGACGTAAAAAATTGTCGTAGATATAAACATACATATTTTAAAAAACCTAATCTCCCCTAACTTACGAAACAAACTGCACGCTAGCATCTTCGGTTTTTTTGAAAAGTTTTGTCTTGATAGATTTTTCTCCAGACTCTATTCCCGGCATAGTGACTTTACCGTAAAGCAGGGCACCTGATTCAATTTTTAGATTTTTAACATCTATATCACCTACTACTCTGGAAGTAGAAACTAATTCCAAAGATTCTTTTATCTTCATGTTTCCTTTTACTTCGCCGGCGATGGTAGCGCTACCAGCTCGCACATTCGCCATAATCTTCGCGCCCATTTCTACAGTTAGGTGTTTGCTAGTAAATACACTGCCCGAGACCGTACCTTTAACAACGATATTTCCTTCAGAAGCAAAATCTCCTTCTACATTTACCGAAGGACCGACAACGGTTTCTACTTCGTCCTGAACATGCTGATGTGTTCGCTCGCTAACTTCCGGTTCGATATTTTCTTCAACATTTTTTGGAGTATTCCTTTGAAAAATCATATAAAAATATTTAACTTAATGATAATAATATTATATACCAAAACTGATTATGACGCCAGTGTCGCCATATGCTTGAGCGGTATCCAAAAACCAAACTCACTACCCTTCCCCAAACCCGAACTATGAGCCCAAACCCGGCCATTATGGGCCTCAATAAACTTGCGGCAAACATACAACCCCAGTCCGGTGCCGGTAACAGCCGAGGCCTTTACGTTATCGCCACGATAAAATTTTTGAAAAAAATTAACTTCGTCTGCCTTTTCAAATCCAATACCATCGTCAATAACCCGCACGGCCACTCCCTTGCCTTCATCCGCAAACATTACTTTTATGATTCCTTTGTCGCTATATTTTATAGCATTATCTATAAAATTAAATATAACATGATGAATTTTTTCTTGATCACAATCAACTTTTTTTATTTTCTTCGGACACTCCCATTTAATTTCTATTTTTTTCTGTTTGGCTTTTACTTTTAGATCGTTCATGATATTGTCTACCAAGCTACAAATATCTACTACCGCAAATTCATACTTAGTTCGTCCTTGTTCAATACGAGAAATATCCAAAAATTGATCCACCAACTTTACCAAGTGTTCATTGTTAATATCCATATCGCCCAGCACCTTTACCATACTTGCTTCCACCTTGCCATAAGCGCCGTCCTTGATTAATTCTATGTAGCCTTTCAAAATAGAAAGTGGCGTACGCAATTGATGCGAAGCAATATATAAAAATTCGGTTTTTTGTTTGTCCAGCTCTTGCAGACGAATATTAGCTGTTTCCAAGGAAGCGGCCAAATCGGACAACTCGTCTTTTTGCTTGATTTCTTTATGCACACTTTTTACAAGCGAAACACCAAGCAAACCAACTAAAATAGCAAAAAAGAACTTAAAAAGTATACCACTAACATTGCCGGACAAAAGACCTTCGGAAAACAAAATTATTGTAAGCACCCCCACCAGACCTTCTGTGGCAATTAAGCGTAGATTAAATAACCCATACTTAAAAATCGCATAGGCAATGAAAATCATTAATATTACCGATGATAAAGGACCGAGAAAAACAGTAGCGGATGTTTTAAGAATAACGACAAAAATTACGGTGGATATCGCCATAAAAGAAAATGTGGCCACAACCCCCAAAAGAAAATATGAATTTTGCACTTTTTCTTTGCCGGAAGATTTTTTATATTTAAAAATCAAAACTATAAAGCTAAGCAAAAACAAACCTACAAAATCCAAGAAAAAAATAGGAATGCCTGGCCCGGGTATAGGCAACGGCTCCCCGGTGGAATAATCAATAGCTTTAAATACTAAATTACTTAAAGAAGCGGCGGCCGAAACGGTCATCAAAATTAGCGCCGGGAATAAATAGCGCTTTTTCATTTTAAATTTATCCCCCGGAAATGTATTTACCAAAAATAAAAGTGTCGGGCCAATAAAAGAACAGACGAACATTACCACTCTAATCCAAAATAATTGATTTTCCGGGGTTGGTTGAGGCGGGTGTAAAGATAAATAATTAACTATTATATAAGCATCTATCAGTAAACTTAAAATAAAAAATAGTCTGGAAGTCCAGCTATTTTTATTTTTGATAAAAACAACAATACCAAGATATGCTGTAATCAAAAAAGTGAATATTCCCAGTAGCGCCTCCATGTGTTCGATCCTAAAATAGTCCATGGTTTTTATTAAAAATAATATCCTTTATTATACCTTATTTTACAGGCAAAGACTACTGTCTATTGTTCTTATTGAAGCCATATAATATAATGATGCTAACTTATGAAAATACAAAAAAACTGTGAACTTTGGGAATATAGATCAAATTGGGGCAACCTCGGCCAATTGAACCTGGGTGATAAATTAAATTACCTCTGCCTTTTGGCGCATCTGGCTCCCAGTAGCCACAACACTCAACCATGGAGATTTTTTATAGACGAAGCTAATAAAATTATTAGCGTATATTTAGACAGAGAATTTGTTTTATCCGCATCGGACATAGACGGCAGGCAAGCCGTGGTAAGCATTGGCTGCGCAGTAGAAAATTTAATCTGTGGCGCTAAGTATTTGGGAATGGAACCGACTATTAAACTTTTAACTTCCGACAAAAAAAAGGTGAAGCCGTTTGTAGAAAACGAACCAAAAATTACCCCTCTTTTAGAAATAAAATTCACCGAAGTTAAGCCGTATTTAAAATTAGAAAAAATTGTTAAGGCTATTTTTAATCGAAAAGTAATAAGAGCTGAATATGACCCGCAAAAACCAGTCCCTGACGAAGTTATTGATCTGCTTAAAAAAACTACCGATGAAAAAATGACAAAACTGCATTTAATCACCGATAGCTTGCGCCGATTGGGCATTGCCGAACTTCAATCACAAGCCGATGCCTTTGTAATCAACTCGCCAAAATTCAGCAAAGAGCTGGGACAATGGTTTTTGCCAAACGATACCGCCAATTTTGTGGGCATGCCTGGAATCAGCTTTGGCTTGCCAGACGATCAAGCACTACGCATGCACAATGGTTTGTTAGAAAAAACCGCCTTACAGCCGGAAGACGGGCTTAAATTCGCCCTGGCCGGCAAAATAGGATTAGAGAAATCCCCCCTCATCGGTATTATTACGACTAAAAATGATGATATAAAAAATTGGCTACTAGCAGGCAGAAGCTTTGAAAAAATATTTTTAACCCTAACGGATAATGATATACAAGTTGCCGTGCACGCCGGCATTATTGAAGTGCCGTTGATAAAAAGAATATTTAGCGCCACCTTGGGTACGACCAGACATATTACCGTGCTATTTAGAGCCGGCTATGTAAAAAAAGAAGAAGATAAAAATCGCCCACACTCTCCGCGCTTGCCATTAGCAGCCGTAATCCTTAGCGATAAATCTTAACCGCAAAAGTGTGTTTGTCTATAATTGCTCGGGCCGGAGAATCAAACCCGAGTTTAATTCTGGCGATGCATTCCGCGGCAATCGCGCCAGCCATCGCTACTGTAGAACCAAGTTGGGGAATAATAGTGGAAGTGGGTATCTCTACTCTTTGTTCAATAATTGCCTTTAATTCACCGTGGCGATAATCCTTGCCAATCAAGGCGTCCACAAATTCAAAAAACGCATTTCTGTTTCCCGCTTCTTCATAAACTTTTTCCATTTTGGAAATTAATTCTTCGTCGCTAATACCATAACTCAAAGGCAAATTTTTATCTTTATCATAACGCAACACATCCAGTTGTACCGCAGATCCAATGTCCGTTACCATTACCATGGGTAACCCTCTTTTTCTAGCCTCTTGCCTAATCAAAATTTTTATTCTTGGGTCATCCACTTCCTCTACCACCACGTCTGTTCTTGGTTCGCCCTCATATTGCCCCAAAAATGAATCGATATTTTTCTCGTCTATACCTTCGTCATAAATGTAAACATTCAAAAACGGATCGACCGCATAAAGCTGCCCGGCAATAACTTTGGCTTTATTTTTAAGCGATAAATCCGCGACTGATGTTCTTTCGGCTTGGCTTTTTACCATTTCTCCGTAACTCAATCTTACCCGGTTGATATTTTCCATTTTATAAACACTCTTATCGGCGATCTTGATATTTTTAGGACGCAAATCCATTACGGCGCAGTGAATCACATTGCTGCCGACACTACAACCCGCTACCGCTATGGTAGTATTCTCAAATAAATTACGAATTTGCATCCAAGTTAATGAGTTTTTCGGGTCAGCCAATAATTTGGAGCTGCTGGCCACAGCTACCACATGATGCCAAAGTGGGGGGCAATATCTAACCAATTCATTTCTTTCCGCATAATAGGCATAAAAACCATAATCCAAATAATTGCCTTTAATTTCAAAAAGTTTTTGGGCATAATTTCCCCATTCCAAATTAAATTCGTCTCGCAATGTCTTTCCGCTAATATCCACGACCGGCGACGTAGCCGACATGGTTAATCTTTCGTTTAAACCAAAAATGGTGGCTTGCGTAAGATCAAATTGCTTTTCCGGAGGGATAATTATTTGTTCCGCTCCGGATAAATTTAACACGGCATTATTCGCGTCATCATAAATTATCGTTTTATTTTTATGAGCTTCTGCCGCTTCCAAAATAATTGGTTTTAAAGATAATCTAGGACTAATCATACGACTTGTTTTATTTTTATTCTTTTTAATTGTTTTTTCCAATTGGCCGCGCTAATAATTTTTAATTTGGAGCCGTCTGCTACTGACCGATCAAGCAATGCGCGCAACTCTTCTCCGGTTATTTTGGATCCGGGTATTTTTCCTTTCCACAACAAAACCGCATTGATTCCGTAAATCATATTTAAAATTTCCATATAATTTGCTGTTTTTTTTATTTCCGGATTATAATTTTTTGCGTATTTTTTAATAAAAACAATATTCAGTTTTTTTTCTTCAATTAATTTTTGTAATGATTTAAGCAATTGCGACGCATTCAAAAAATATCCGGGGAAATGGTAGGCCGACCAACTTCTATCCAAATATACCTGCTCTGGCCGGCATTTTAAAGTTTTATAAGCGTCGGGGAAAGACAAACTAAACCGAGAGCTAAAACGTAGTATTTTTTTTAAAACTTCAGGTCTAAATACTCCCAAAAAATAGGAAAAGTGTGTTTCTGAAAAAAATTCTTTATTAATCAAAGCAAAAGCTTGAGCCGTATGCTTCATTGCGGAATTCTTTGGCGCAATGCCGCACAAACGCGAGATAGCTACCAGTTTTGTTTGTAAATCATTGTCTCTAAAAACCAATTTATTTTTTATAATATTGACAATAGTTTTTCCGTTATAAACATACTGATTTAAATCTTCCAACAAGTGTGTATCCGTATTGCCAGGCACAAACCGCAAACATAACCATTCTTCCAATTTTCCAAAGCTGCTTCGGCAAAGAAAAATCGCGGCATTTTTATCATACTCATCAATAAGCGGCACTCGACCGTATCTTAAATAAGATTGGCGAGCAAGCTTGGTTATTTTTTTCAACACGGCATTATTCCAACTGGGCTGATATAAATTTTTTGCTTTATAAATTCGAAAAATAACCGATCCAATTTTGTATATTTTAAGTGGCCTAAAATTTTCCAAGCTCTTGAGCAGTTCTTGATCCATACAGATTACATCTCCTCCACCGTATTGATAGTAAGCAGGTCGAGCGTGTTTTCCAAAACATTTTTCACGGCTATACACAATTGTAACCTGGCCGCAATCAACTCTTTATTTTCCGCATTTAACACGCTGTGTTTGGTATAAAAATCGTTAAACTTCTGGGCTAAATCAAAACAGTAGCGAGTAATAGTGGACGGATTGTACTCACGCAAAGCATCGGAAACTATTTCTTCGTATTGGGATAAAAATAACAGTAGCTGTTTTTCTTCTGGCTTGTCCAACAATTCATAATCGCCTTTTGCTTTTATTTTTTCATCTTTTGCTTTTTCTAAAATACTATTAATTCTGGCCACAACATACAAAATATATGGTCCGGTAAATCCATCAACGGCCGTGGCTTCTTTGATATCAAAAGTAATATTTTTGGCCGCTTCATGTTTAAGCATATCAAACTTCAAAGCCGCCATAGCCAAAACATGCGCGGTTTTATTTACCTGTTTCTCACTCCAATCTGCATGCCTTTGCTTTGATTCCATTTTTAATTTTTCATAAACTTCATAGTACAAATCTTCGTATAAAATTACATTCCCAAACCGAGAAGACATTTTACCTTCTTTTAAATTTACCAAACCGTAACCAATATGTGTAAGTTTTTTATTGAAACCGATTATTTCCAAAATTTTATACAGTTGTTTGAAATAAAAATTCTGCTCCGTGCCGGTGATTACAATACTTTCGTCGACATTGAATTTTTTAAATTTCTCTACGGCCAAAGGCAGATCGCTGGTCAGATACAGTCCAGCACCATTTGATTTACGTAGTAAGGCAATATCTAAATTGTATTTACTCAAATCAACTATCACCGCTCCCCCTTCGCCAATTTCAGCCACACCCTTAAATAAAAGTTCGTCTGTCATTTTTTGACCTCGATCTTTTAGATCTTTCTCATAAAACACGGCTGCGTGCTTTACACCTAATTGTTTAAATATTTCTTCGAATTTTTCTATACTCCATTCCCTAGTTTTCATAAACAACGGCCAAATTTCTGGGTCGTGCTCTTCTAATTTTTTCTGTATCTCAGCCACTTCTTTGCCGAAATCTGGATTATCCCTTACTTGCTGGCTAGCTTCGGCATAAATATCACCCAGCCATTTTTGACAATTTTCTGGAGGCTGTTCGTTTTTATGAAATTTCAAAAGTCCCCACAAACATTTGGCCACGTGATTACCAAAATCATTTAGATAATTTACCGGATAAACTTTGTAGCCATTTTTTTCATACAGCCGAACCAGCGTATTGCCGATGGCAACATTGCGAAAATGACCGATGTGAAATTCTTTATGAGTATTATTCGACGGATATTCAATCAAAACTTTTTTACCTTTACCCGATTTATTATCTCCGTATTTTTTTCCTTGCTTACCAATTTCTTTCACTACCAAACTTGCTACTTCGCCGGGTTGCAGATAAAAATTAACATACGGTCCGGCTGTTTCTACCCTTGCTACCATTTTTGATTTTTTATCTTTAATCTTTTCTTTTATTTTATCCGCAGCATCTTTTGGACTCATTTGCCACTCTTTGCCGACACCAAAACAAGCAAAAGCAAAATCCCCCATCTCCGGATTCGGAGGAGTCGTTAGTTGCACATCGCCTTTTACATCTGCAACAGCCAAAAGGTTTTTAATTTCTTTTTTTATTTCCTGCATAACTATTTAATTTTTACGAAAAATCTGCTTCCTTTTTGAACCACGTCGCCTGATTTAACCTGCTCATCAATTGTTTCAACTTTCTTATCATTAATTTTTACTCCGTCCTGTGCAATTATTTGTCTTGCCTCTGATTTGCTTTTACAAATTTTTGATTCTACCAACACCGTCAAAATATCCATGGCGCTTGGTTTGAGTTCGGGTATATCTTGTGGTTTGCTTTTTTCTTGAAATACTTTATGAAAATGTTCTTCACCTTTTTTTGTTCCCGTATCACCATGATACAACCTTGTTATCGCTTGCGCTAATTTAGTTTTAATTTTCATAGGATTTTCTCCTGTCTCTAACTGTTTCTTGTAATTTTCAATCAAGCTCATCGGCTCATCGGTGGCCAGTTCAAAATATTTTATAATCAACTTATCTGGAATAGACATGACTTTACCAAAAATTTCCTCGGCTGAATCATCAAGTGCAATATAATTTCCATAACTCTTACTCATCTTTTTTTCTCCATCAGTTCCTTCTAAAAGAGGAATGGTTAAAATATCCTGTTCCGCCTGATCATATTTTTTCTGCATTTTTCGACCCATCAATAAATTAAATTTTTGGTCTGTACCACCTATTTCTACATCTGCTTTAAGAGCAACAGAATCATATCCCTGTAAAAGTGGATACATGATTTCTTGCATCGCGATATCCGATCCTTCCTTAAGTCTTTTTTGAAAATCATCTCTTTCCAAAATACGCGCGACTGTTATTTTTGATGTTAGATCCATAAGCAGTGCGGTAAAATTTGGTTTACCATACCATTCACTATTATGTCTAATCTCAATTTTTTTAGTATCAATAACCTTCCCCGCTTGTTTCACATATGTCTTCATGTTCTTTTTTACATCTTCCACAGTAAGAATTGGTCTTGTAGAATCTCTTCCGCTAGGATCACCGATCATAGCAGTATAGTCCCCGATTAAAAGAATTACCTGATGACCGAGCTCTTGAAATTGTTTTAGCTTTCTTAGTGGGACAGCGTGACCTATATGTATCTGTGAACCTGTCGGATCTATACCGAACTTAATTCTTAATTTTTTGCCAGACAAAAGTTTTTTTCTCAAATTTTCTTTTTCTATCACCTCTTCTACTCCTCTGCTTAGCAACTCCTCTATTTTTTGTGGGTCAGTATTAATTTTCATATTACTTCAAATTATTTAATTGTTCTTCTAATTTTTCTAATTTAGATTTGGCTTCGTTTAATTTTCCTTTTTCTTTCTCTACCACTTCTTTAGGTGCATTACTTACAAACTCTTTATTTAATAGTTTATTTTCCAGACCAGCAGTATATTTTTTTAATTCTGCAATTTCTTTTTCTAATCTAGGCTTTTCTTTAGCTACATCCACCGCTCCCGCTAAATCTAGCGAAACTTCTGCTCCAGTTTTTACAAATTCCAAACTTTCTAATCGAGCCAAAGATTTAATAATTTCTTGATTGTTTCTTAATAATTTTTCTTTTTTACCAGCATTAACATGTGCACCGATTTTTTTTGCGGGTTCAATTTTATATTCAGCACGTAAAGAGCGTATACTTGTGATTGTATTTATAATATCATTAAAACCCTTTGCTGTCGGATTTGCTTTCTTTACGCCCATCCACGGTTCAACCATCAAAGTTTTATCTGCACCATAAACTTCCTGCCAAATCGCCTCTGTTACAAACGGCATGTATGGATGCCATAATTTTAAAATTGTATTTAAAATATAGTTTAAAATTTCTGATTTTTTGCCTTCTACCTTCGCTATCTCTAAATACCAATCAGCCAACTCGCTCCAAGTAAAATCTCGTAATTTTTCTCCGACCATGGAAAAATTAAATTCTTCAATATTTTTAGAAGTTTCTTGAATTACTTTATCTAATCCTTCCAAAATCCATTCATCTGCCAAAGTCTTGGCTTTTGGTTTTTTGATATCAATCTTAGGATTCTCGATATTCAACAACATAAACCGAGAAATATTCCACAACTTGTTGGTAAAATTTCTAAAACCGGCAATTTTTTCTTCGGATAGCTTCATGTCATTTCCCGGAGTATTGCCGACAAGCAAAGATAAGCGTGTGGCATCAGTACCATATTTATTAATCATATCTAGCGGATCTATCACATTTCCCAAAGACTTGCTCATCTTCTGGCCTTTCTCATCACGAACCAAACCGTGTAAATAAACTTTTTTAAAAGGAATATCGTCTAAAACATAGGTGGTCATGAGTATCATGCGCGCCACCCAGAAAAATAAAATGTCATAACCAGTTTCCATTACACTGGTTGGATGATAATTTTTTAGATCACTAGCCTTTAAATCCGGATATCCCAATGTAGAAAAAGTCCAAAGCCCGGAAGAAAACCAGGTATCCAAAGTATCTGGATCTTGTTGCCAACCCTCACCTCTTGGCGCTTCCACACCAACAAAAACCTCTTCACCCTTATACCAAACCGGGATTTGATGCCCATACCAAATTTGACGGCTAATACACCAATCACGCAAGTTATCTATCCAGTGAAAATATGTTTTATTGAACCTGTCAGGTATTATCTCTATCTGACCTTTTTTATTCCCAACAGCCTTTTGCATTAATTGTTTTAAAGTTTTTTTGCCCCGGGATTTGATGGGCTTATTTACATCTATAAACCACTGAGTTTTTGGTAGCGGTTCAATTACATCACCAAACCTATCTGAGGTACCGACATTTTGTACAATATCTTCTTCTTTTTCCAATAAATTATTTTTCCTCAAATACTCGACAAATTTTTCGCGCGCTGCTAATACTGTAAGCCCGGCGTAATCTTTCCCTGCCGCGGCTGTCATTTTTCCATCTTCACTAATTACTTGGATCAAACCGATGTCATTACCATCAGCTTTTTGTTTTTGATACATCTCAAAGTCTACAGAACTATGAGCAGGCGTTACACCCAAAGCGCCCGTACCAAATTCCAGTTCAATATTTTCATCAGCAATAATTTTAATTTTCAGCGGAGCGGCAGCGCCCACATCTACTACAAACTCCTGGCCAATATATTTTTTGTATCTGGCATCTTTTGGATTTACGGCCACAGCCGTATCACCAAGTTTTGTTTCTGGCCTGGTGGTAGCAATAGTAATTGGAAAATCTTTTGAATATTTGAAATAATATAATTTTCCTGGACGTTCCACATGCACCAACTCATCATCACTAACCGTAGACTGGCCTTTAACTGACCAATTGATTACCCGGTACCCACGATAAATCAATTTATCATCATACATTTTTTTAAACACAGTCCGCACTGCTAAATTTCTTTTTTCATCAAGCGTATATGCTTCTCTGCTCCAATCCAGAGACGCACCCATTTTGCGAGACTGATTCACAATCGTGTCATGACTCTCTTGAGCAAAGCTCTCTACTCGTTTTAAAAATTCATCCCTGCCCAAATCATATTTTGTTTTCCCTTCTTTTTCCATAACTAACTTTTCCACCTTGGCTTGAGTGGCTATAGCCGCGTGGTCCGTACCCGGTACCCACAAAGTACGATCGCCTTTCATGCGATGGTAACGCACCATCACATCTTCAATTGCCAACATGGCCGCATGACCCATATGCAAAGTGCCGGTAACATTTGGCGGTGGCAAAACAATGGAAAAAGGTTTAGCGTTTTTCTTCGTAAACCTTTGTTTAACGCAAACATCAGGATTAAACAACCCTGATTCTTCCCATTTTTTATAGATATTATCCTCGTAATTCTTCGGCTCGTAGGCCTTTGACAGCTCTTTCATAACTTCAGTATTATAGTAAAATAAAGCTAAAAAATCAAATGGTTTACCTCTCCTGGAGATGTTGACAGGTTATAGACCAACTGATAATATTATCTATTCCGCCTAATCATTAAAAATCGCTTAACGTGGCCCTAAACGAAGTCCAACAACTTAAAAATTTGCTTGAGTCCAACAAGCATATTTTACTGGTTTTGAATTCTGTCCAAAATACAGACGCTATTTGCGCAGCTGTGGCCTGGAAAAAATGGCTGGAAAAACAACATAAACAAGTGGACATTATTGCCGATAACTTTATTTTACCAAAAAATTTAAAATTTATTGTTGATACCCAGGACATTCAGCCACAAATATCTCATTTACAAAAATTTATTCTGAAGGTAGATGTAACCAATGTAAAAATTGATACTCTAAGTTATGACATCAAAGATAGTTGGTTATCTATTTACCTAACTCCAAAACAAGGCATTATTACTAAAAACCAACTACGCACTGCTCAATCTGGGCCAAAATATGATTTAATAATTACAATAAACGCCCAAGACTTAGAATCGCTAGGAAAAGTTTTTTTAAGCAACACTGATCTCTTTTACAAAGTGCCTGTAATTAATTTTGACACTCATCCTGGTAATGAACATTTCGGACAATTAAATTTTGTTGAGCTTAATAGCACTTCTACTTCCGAAACTGTTTACAAAATCATGAATCAGCTTTCCGCGTCATATATTGACGCTGATATTGCTACCGCTTTACTAGCCGGCATGATTAGTCAGACCCAAAGTTTTAAAACCACTAATGTCACACCTTATACTTTGAACACTGCCAGCCAATTAATGAATTTAGGCGCAGACAGAGAAAAAATAGTTAAACATCTTTTTAGAACAAAATCGATTTCTTCTCTCAAAATTTGGGGCGAAGCCCTGACCCACATGGAAAGTGATCCGAGTATAGGATTTATATGGACCACCATTACCCGCGAAGATTTTACCAGAGCCGGAGCTACTGAAGATGAACTAAAAGAATTGATAGACGAGTTGGTAAACAACTCTCCGGAAGCAAAACTAATTCTATTACTATACGAAAACACTCGCGGCGAAAACAAAGTACATGGATTTCTGCACGCAGACAAACAACGTGATGCTAAAATGCTTTTACAATCCTTCCAACCGGAAGGAAATAAAAAAACCGCCTCTTTCGCGGTTACCAACAAAACTCTAAAGGAAGTCGAATTAGAAGTAGTGGGAAAAATTAAAAAAATACTGGCTGTTTAAACCAACGCCTGTCCATTCATATCCTCGGGCTGAGTCAATTCCAATAACTTTAAAACTGTTGGCGCCACGTCTGCCAAAACTCCCACCGGTTGCATTAGGCTTAAATCCCCTTCGGGCGCGTCTCCAGCCGGGCCAGCTTGCCCCATAAAATCTTTGCCGATGATAATTAACGGTACCGGATTGGTAGAGTGTTCTTTGTCTATAGCACCGGTCTGTAAATTTGACATTTCCTCGGCATTGCCATGATCGGCAGTTATAACTACCGCTCCGTTTTGCGCCAAAGCATGATCCGCAATTTCCCCCAAACACTTGTCTGTAATTTCGCACGCTTTAATACCCGCCTGCAAATCACCGGTATGGGCAACCATATCAGGGTTAGCAAGATTTAAAACTATAAAACCATATTTACCACTATCTATAGCTTTGTTTACCTCTTTGGTAATTTCTAAAGCAGACATCTCCGGTTTTTGATCATAACTGGAAACTTTTGGCGATGGTATGAGCAATCTGTCTTCGCCCGGAAACGGCTCTTCCACCGTACCATTTAGAAAAAAAGTGACATGCGCGTATTTTTCTGTTTCGGCCACATGCAACTGTTTCAAACCGGCTTTACTGACTACTTCGGCCAAAGAATTATGAACTATCACCGGAGGAAATGCCACTACTGTAGGCAGCTCTTTTTCGTATTCAGTCATGGTGACAAAAAACAAATCATTTAAATACTCTTTGGAAAATTTACTAAAAGAAGGCACGACAAAAGCTTGGGCGAGCTCCCGCGCCCGATCTGGTCTGAAGTTAAAAAATATCACCGCATCGCCATTTTCTATAATAGCAACAGGCTTGTCATTGGATGTTAAAACTGTCGGAATAAATTCTTCATCATAATTTTTTTGCGCATAGGCTTCATCAATTGCTTGAATTGGATCTTCGGCATATCTGTCAGCTTTGCCCTCAGCCATGGCCCGATAGGCCTTCTCGCATCTATCCCAACGATTATCACGATCCATGGCAAAGTAACGGCCGGACAAAGAAGCGATTTTTCCCACTTTAAATTCCGATATTTTTTGCTGCAATTCCAAGATGAAATCTTTCCCCGAATTATATAGAGCGTCACGGCCATCCAAAATAGCATGCACAAATACATTTTTGGTTAATTTTTCTTTTTTACAAAGCTCGAGCAAAGCATAAAGATGGGCGTTGCTGGCATGCACATTTCCAGAGCTGGTTAAACCGACCAGATGTAATTTGGATTTATTCGTTTTAACTTTGTTGATAGCAGATAAAAATGCGGGGTTGGTAAAAAATGTTCCATTTTCTATTCCTTGATTTATTCTTGGACAACTTTGATAATAAACTCTGCCGGCACCAATGTTTAAGTGGCCCACTTCGGAATTTCCCATTTCGCCAAATAACAATCCCACTTCGTTTCCTGAAGCATGAATAGTCATGGTTGGATAATTTTTTAAAAATTTTACAAAATTTGGCGTTTGTGCCTTGGTAATCGCATTACCTTCAGCGCTGGGGGCGACGCCCCAGCCATCCATAATCACTAGCACAACTGGTTTGTATTTCATACAAAATAATTTAAATCAAACTTTTAGCGGTCATTTCGACAGGCTTGACTATACCCATCATTTTTAAAATAGTCGGAGCAACATTAGCAAGTTTGCCATCTGGCAATTTACTTGGCACTTTTATGTGACTATTTATTAAAATAAGCGGCACTGGATTGGCGGAGTGTTCGGTATCTGGTTCGCCACTATTTGGATTTATCATTTCTTCTATATTACCATGATCGGCCGTAATAACGCCCTGACCGCCATTTTTTATTAAAACTTTTATTATACGCGCAATTTCGCTATCGACAACACTCACAGCTTTTTGGGCGGCGGTAAAATTACCAGTGTGCCCAACCATATCCATATTGGCAAAATTCATGGCAATAAACTCATAATCTCCTGACTCTATAGCACCAATAGTATAATCGGCCAGCAATTTAGCGCTCATTTCAGGCCTATCTTCATAATTTTTAACTTCTGGTGAAGCAATTTTTACCCATTTTTCATCACAAAAATGTTGGGCGTAGCCACCATTAAAAAAGTAGGTAATATGGGAAAATTTTTCTGACTCGGCTATATACATCTGTTTTCTCGGACATAACACCTGCACCAAACTACCTTCCACATCACGACTGGGAAAGGCCGTTAGAACTCCGGGCAAATCCGGACCAAAATCAGTCAAGGCCACAAAACGAATATTTTTAGGGAATTTACTTCGCGTAAATGCTCCCGGATTAACTGTTTTAAAATCCGGTTGCATAAAAGCCTTGGTAAGCTGGCGAGCTCTGTCGCTACGCAAATTAAAAAAGAAAACAGCGTCATTATCTTTGATGGTGGCTACGGGATGTCCGTTCTCCATAATAACGGTTGGACAAACAAATTCATCTGTATCCTTTTTGTTATAAGAATCCCTCAAAGCCTCCACAACACTTGGAGCAGTACAGCCTTTTCCTACTACCATAGCCTCATAAGCCTGTTTAGTTCGATCCCAATCCTTATTTCTATCCATAGCATAAAATCTGCCCATTACTGTGGCCACTTTTTCATTGCCATGAAAAAATTTCTGCAAAATTTGCAGATGTTTATGAGCCTGAAATTGGCCGGAGTCTCTCCCGTCTGTAAAAAGATGCAAATACACTTTTTTTATATTTTCTTTATACAACAAATCTAATAAAGCATACAGATGTTCTGGACAAGAATGGGCGCTGTTATGATTGGAAAGCAAGCCCATTAAATGTACTGACGTTTTATATTTTTTCACATGGTGAAGCGCTTGATGAAAGGCGTTGTTTTTAAAAAATGTTCCATCTTCAATTGAATCGGATATAAAGAGCGCGTCTTGCTTTACCACTCGACCCGCGCCCAAATTTAAATGCCCGGCTTCACTGTTACCTTCCTGTCCTTTAAACAAACCAACACTCTCACCACTTGCTTCTAACTTGCAATTGGGAAATTTTTTTAGCATCGCAAAATAATTTGGCGCTGTTTTGGGGGTAATTGGGTTTCCTGGTTCTTTTTGATCCCCTACTCCCCAGCCATCCACAATAATCAAGAGTGTTGTTTTAAATTTGGACATAAAAAATAATTACAGCCCTAATTCCAATTCAATTTCCATTAAACGGTTATACTTTTCTACTCTTTCGGAACGAGACATGGATCCGGTTTTAATAAATTCGGAATTCACCGCCACTGCCAAATCGGCAATAAAGGTGTCTGCGGTCTCGCCGCTACGGTGAGAAATAAAGATTTGATAATTATTTTTCCGGGCGAGGTTAATAGCTTCAATGGTTTCCGATAGTGTACCGATCTGATTTACTTTGATAAGCACAGTATTCCCCACTTGCTCTTCGATACCACGTTTAATCCGCTCGACATTGGTAACAAAAAGATCGTCACCAACTAAATTTATCTTCTTGCCTAATTCTTTCGTCAAAATTTTCCAATTTTCCCAGTCATCCTCAGCCAAACCGTCTTCAATAGAAACAATTGGATATTTTTTCACCCACTGTTTAAGCACATCAATCATCTTGGCCGGACGCCAACCCTGTTTTTTGCCAAGGAAATAATAATTGCCGTGGCGATAAAATTCCGAAGCGGCCACATCAAGCGCCAAAAAAACATGCTTGCCTGGTTCCCAACCGGCAAGTTTTATAGCTTCAAGAATTAATTGCACACCACGCTCATTGTTTAACAGTTCGGGCGCAAAACCTCCTTCGTCACCAACACCGGTTGAGTATCCTTTTTGACTAAGTAAGTTTGCCAGCGAATGAAAAATCTGCGAACCCATGCGTACGCGTTCGCGCAATAATTTATGCCGCGGCATGATCATGAACTCCTGAACAGAAAGACCATTATCTGCATGGCGTCCGCCATTTATAATATTCATTCCCAATACTGGTAAACGATAATTTTTTTCGGAAATTTTATAAATATGTCGCAAATACTGATATAAAGGCATGTTCATTTCCTTTGCGCCGGCCCGAGCCACAGCTAAAGATACAGCTAAAATTGCATTAGCGCCCAATCTAGATTTAGTCTTAGTGCCATCTAAAGCAATCATTTTGGCATCTATCTCTTGAATTTTTTCCACTTCCATTCCACAAACCGCTTTGGCAATTTCGGTGTTCACGTTTTTTACCGCCCGCAAAACTCCCTTGCCGCCGTAACGCTTACCCCCATCTCGCAATTCTAAAGCTTCGTGCGTACCGGTAGAAGCTCCAGAAGGAACTTTTGCCACTGCGCTTATACCATTCTCCAAAACCACCTTAGCTTCGACTGTTGGATTCCCTCGTGAGTCCAGTATTTCACGGGCAATAACTTGCTTAATTTTCATATATTATAGGAGTGTGAGTTAAGAAGGCCATTATACCATGACCTTTATCAACAAAAAAGAGCATATTTCTAGCTCCTTTTTGTTTTTGAGATTTATTTATAGTAGCTCGTAAGTGACATTTACATTCATGCTTACGTCTCTGCTTCCTCCAGATATGGCTGCTGGAGCTGTTCCCCCCATACCTCCCACGCTGTCTTTCATCATCAGTTGGGGTTGATAAAAATCAGTACCACCTTCATATTCATTGTAAGTAATTACTCCTCCCAACCGTAGACCCAAAACCTTGGCTAAATGTTCTCCTCTTACTTTCGCGTCCATTAGCGCTTTGTCACGCGCTTGAGATTTTAAATTCTCCGGTTCGTCGATAGTAAAACTTAAACCATTTACTTCCGTGGCTCCATATTTTCCAGCCAAAGACAACACATTACTAATTTTGTTTAAGTCTCTTATTTTGATAGTTAAACTATTGCTTACTCTATAACCTTTTAATTCCTGTCCTCTATCTTCAGTATAATTATAATCTGGATAAATCGAATAGCTGCTTTGCAAATCCTTTTCCGCTATACCTATTTTCTTTAATTCCGCAAAAATTTGATCCATTACTTTTTTATTATCTGCTTGAGCCTTGGCCACATCTTTGTCGGTATTAGAATATCCCATAGTAGTAACCGCAATATCATTACTGCCACTAACTTTTCCAAAACCGGCCACAGTTATAGTTCTCTCCATGCGATCGGTTTTACCAATAAAATTATACTGCTTTATATTATTGCGTATGAGGGTTCCCACATAAACTACTCCGTAAACTAACAAAATAGCAGCAGCAGTCATTACTATTTTTTTCCCAAAACTGCCATAAAAATCCCACATTGAATCTTTGTTTCCACCTGTTGGTAATGCCATACTTAAAATTTTTAAATGAATTAATTACCTTTTTAAGACTTCTATTCCGGGTAATTTCTTACCACTTAGATATTCTAGCATAGATCCGCCACCAGTTGAAGCCATGTCAATATCCCCAATCAAATGTAGCTTTTTTAAGACTTCCATAGTTTCACCGCCACCGGTAATGCCAAATGCCCTTCCCTTTGCTCTGGCTGCCAACAAACGCGCTACTGAATAGGTTCCGTATTCATATGGATGCTGTTCAAAATAGCCCATGGCACCATTCCAAACCAAAGTATTGGCTTTTTTTATATAACGAGAAAATAACTTTATTGTCCTTGGGCCGATATCATATACGGCAAGTTCTTTGTTCTTTAAATTTAATTTCTTTATCTCTGTAGCCCTGGCCAGCTTGCCATCTTTGGTGCCAACAATAACATCTACCGGCAAAATAACTTTTCTTTTTGAACAATACCGCAAAATTTCTTTTTTAAAATTCTTATCAATGAGCGACCCACCCACTTTATAGCCTTTTGCCCAAAGATAAGTGCTTAAAATTCCACCGCCCACTAAAATATAATTTGCCTTTTTTAATAAATTTTTTAATACAGGAATTTTTGTTTCCATTTTTACTCCTCCCAACATTACCACAAATGGTTTCTTCGGACTTTGGAGGGACCGATTCAAGCCTTCAATTTCTTCTTCAAGTAATAATCCAGCGTAAGCTGGCAGGTGCTTGGCTATGCCAGTGACTGAAGCTGCGTGGCGATGAGCTACTGCAAACCCGTCCATAACAAAAATCTCTGCCAAACCGGCTAATTCCTTGGCTAATTTTTCTGAATTCTCCGGCTCACCTTTAACAAAACGAATATTTTCAAGCATTACCACTGTACTGGGAAATAATTTATCAATTTGTGTTTTTGTTTTTTTTAAATCTAAAACATCAAATAATTTAACATTTTTTTGTAAAAACTTACCCAATTCAGCCGCGACCGGTTTGAGGCTCAATTTTTTATCAACCCCCTCTGGTCTGCCCAAATGGCTGACTAAAATTACTTTAGCCCTCTTCTCTACTAAAAATTTTATCGTGGCTAAACTTTTTTTTATTTTATAATTATCTAAAACTTTGCCATTTTTTACCGGTACATTAAAATCAACGCGTACCAACACGTTTTTGTTAGCCAAATTTTTTACTTGTTCAATTGATTTTATACGCATTTTGTAGTTCTACCCTACCATTATACCACAAAAAACTATTCTACTAAATTTTCGTATCCGGACTCATCTGGCCACAGATAATGGCTGAATGACCATTCTGCCAAATCACGGGCTTCACTAAATCTATCTTCATTGGTGGCGGCGCCAAATACTACCACTGTGATGCTATGTTTTTTTTCATTGGTTAAACTGACTGCAAAATTATAGCCAGAATCATCTATATACCCCGTCTTGCCGGCAATATTTTCCACTTTAAAATTATTCGGAACCCAATTTGTTAACAACCAATTGGTTGTCCAAACCCTTCTGGCCTTATTACCATTTAAAGGATGAGAATAGTATTCTCCAGTCTGCACTGTAGTATAAATTTTTTCAAATTTTAGAGCATCTATAAGCAACTTGGCCGTATCCAAAGCGTTGGCCATATTTCTGTCAGACAAACCCGTGGGTTCGGCAAAACGAGCCGAAGATAACCGAAGTTCTTTTGCCTTTTCATTCATCAAGGCCACGAATTTTTCTTTGGGCATGCCTGTATTTCTCACTAAAGCATTTATCGCTGAGTTGGAAGATCCAATTAGTGCCACGTGCCACAAATCATCCAGGGTAAATTCTTCACCAGCATTAATATGATGATCGCCTTCCATATCACCATCGGTGATTATAGTTGTCGATGCCCAGTTTATAGGCAAATCCAAAAGTACTACCGCGGTCATAAGTTTAGTAATACTGGCTAAAGAACGAATTTGGTCTGTATTTTTGCTAAAAAGTACAGTTTTTGTTTTGGTGTCTACCACAATCGCGGAAGCAGCCGTACTGGAACCGGAAAAATTACCCTTATCTTTTGCTAAAGGAATCGCCGGCTTACTAACAGGTAAATTATCTAAATATACATCACCACCAACTGGCATTCTCTTGCCACTGGTAGGAAATTGAAAAAAGGAAAATTTATCTTCCGAAGCAAAATAAATTGAAGAAAAAAATAATAAAAAAACACCCACCAACATGATGCCGAAAGATGAAAAAAAATCTACAAATCTTTTCATACCATCTATTGCTCTTCCCCCAAATTGGTAATATATGGGTGCTGATGTAACTGCGAATAATTTGGCAATTCCTCTAAACTATTTAAACCCAAATGTCTTAAATAGTCCATAGTGATTTCATATACTGGCAAAAGACTGGCCCCGTCTTCGTTTTCTTTTATCAAACCACGTAACATTAAATTACGCAAAATTAAGCCACAATTTACACCTCTGATCTGCTCCAGCTCCGGCTTAGTGATTGGTCCGCAATAAGAAACTACCGTTAGAGTTTCCAACTGTGGTCGAGTGAGCTCGCCTGAAACTTCTGATTTCAAAAAATTTTCTGAGGTTTCTTTATTCTCGGCACTGGCCACCATCTGCCACTCATCTCCATTTTGCAAAATAGCTATACCCGAATCAGCATGGTTGTATTTTTGTTGCAAGCTTTTTAAAACCTCTACCGCTTCTTCGTTATCAATCTTCAGAACAGCCGCTATCTTTTTGGTTGGTAGTGGCTTGGAAGCAACAAATAATACGGATTCAATTTTTGATTTATGGGACATACTAATTTTTTATACAAAGTGAGAGAAATTAAAATTTATTTTAATTTCCGAGCGTGTATGAAAAATACCTTAAGTATTTTTAACGACTAACAAATCTTCAAACGCATTTACCTGTCTAAAACGTACTGATTGTTGTTTAACCAATTCCAAAATGGCCAAAAAACTGACTATGACTTCGGTTTTGTTTTGCGCCGAAGACAAGATATCTTTAAAACTTAATTCTTTTCCATTTTTTAATAAATTACGAATAGAATCTATTTTTTGCTTTATAGAAACAGAATGATCGATCGTAACTTTTGGCAAGGCTTCCAGCGGCTTCAAACGACCTAGCAAAAATACCATGGAGTCATGTAAATTTTTTGCAGCTGCATTTAGCGGCAAAATGAACTCCTTATTTTTTACTGGCGGTTCAATTCTGCCGTAAGCAATTTTATTTGCCTCCCACAGGCTATTTACCACCTTACTTGCCTCTACATATTGCTTATACAATTTTAATTGATCTGCCAATCCCGGGCCAGAATCCTCTTCTTCGGGATAAGCGTACTGCAATAAACTATGCGACTTCAGATAAATAAGTCTGGCCGCTACCACCAAAAAATCAGCTAATTCTTCAGGGCGATTTTTCTCCAGCTTATCCAGATAAGAAAAAAATTGCTCAGTAACCTTGGCCAGGGCAATTTCGGTGATACCCAACTTCTCCTGATCAACCAGCTGCAATAACAAATCCAATGGACCTTCAAATTTTTCTAATTTTAAATCTGTGGGCATGAAACTATTCGCCTAATTTTATATGTACATCTTTTAACGCTTGATCTGGCAAAGGCGACGGGGCGTTCATCATCAAATCTCTGGCATCACCGGTTTTAGGGAAGGCCATTACTTCGCGAATATTTTCTTCCCCTTGTAAAATAGCGATTATTCTATCAAGTCCCAAAGCTATACCACCATGCGGAGGCGGACCAAAAGTAAAGGCTTCTAATATATGGCCGAAGCGAGATTGGATTTCTGTTTCTGACAAACCGAGAAGTTCAAAAACTTTTTTTTGTAATTCTCTTTCAAAAATTCTCAAACTGCCGCCGCCTATTTCAAAACCATTTAACACAATGTCATAAGCTGCTGCTCGAGCTTTGACTGGATTTTTATCAAGCAAACCCAAATCCTCGTTGTTTGGTCTGGTAAAAGGATGGTGCATTGCTCCCAAATTTCCATCTTTGTCTTTTTCAAACATTGGAAAATCTACTACCCAGCCAAAAGCCAAAGTGTTGGCATCGTTTTTATCTTTTCTTAAATCCGGCTTGTCATTACCATATTTCTCCATAGCTTCTTGGTAAGTAAGCCTGGGGAATGGTTTTTCCTGAATTTGTAAGTGAGGAAATAATTTTTCTACCATGGCTATCATCGCTTTTTCTATAAGCTGAATAATATCTTCTTGAGAGATAAAAGACATTTCCACATCTAACTGGGTAAATTCTGGTTGACGGTCACCGCGTTGATCTTCATCTCGAAAACATCTGGCCACTTGAAAATATTTTTCCATACCTGCCACCATTAGCAATTGCTTAAATTGTTGCGGTGATTGCGGCAAGACATAAAATTCATGTTTGTGCAGACGGGATGGCACAATAAATTCGCGGGCGCCTTCAGGAGTTCCTTTTGTTAAATTCGGGGTTTCAATTTCCAAAAATCCTTGATCCGCAAGATAATTTCGTAAAAATAAATTAATTTTATGGCGAACTTCAATATTTTTTTTCAATCTTTCGGAGCGCAGATCTAGATAGCGATACTTTAATCGCATTTCTTCATTTATTACTTTGGTATCTGTGCTAACATCAAAAGGCATAGCTTCCGACTCTGTTAAAACTTTAAAAGATTTCGCCAAAATTTCTACATTGCCCGTGGCCATGTCGGGATTTTTTTGTTTGGCCCCGCGTTCTTGCACCACCCCTTTTATTTCTACACAATATTCCAATCTGGTTTTCTTTACATCTTCGTTAGAAACTTCATCCAACTCGCTAGGCACACAAACTACCTGCACAACCCCAGACCGGTCGCGCAAATCAAAAAAAACAATCTTGCTCATATTACGACGAGCATTTACCCAACCATAAAGCAAAACTTCCTCCCCCACCTTATTTACAGTTTCAGTTGCTTGAAGACGCATAAAATTAATTAAGAAGTATACAATTCTGCAATTTCTATCAAACGATTCGCATAACCAACTTCGTTGTCATACCATGCTACAACTTTTACCAAATTACCACCCACAACATTCGTTAATTTTAAATCCACAATCGCAGAATGCGTATTGCCCACAAAATCTGAAGACACTAGTTCTTCACTGGTAGTAGTAAGCACGCCGGCAAATCTTTCAGTCTTGGAAGCATCGATCATCGCTTGGTTAATTTCTTCTTTGGTTACATTTTTCTTTAGCAAAACAGTCATATCAGAAACAGACACAGTTGGCACTGGCACGCGCAGAGCCAGTCCGTCAAAAACATTTACCAGACTAGGAATAACTTCCGTAACAGCTATAGCGGCCCCGGTAGTGGTGGGTACAATATTTTGGGCAGCGGCCCTAGCTCGGCGCAAATCTTTATGCGGGCCGTCTTGTAAGTTTTGATCAGCTGTATAGCCATGAGCGGTGGTCATCATCGCCTTTTCTATACCAAATGTTTCGTTTAGCACAGCCATTACCGGTCCAATGCTGTTGGTGGTGCAAGACGCATTGTTAATGACCGCAGAAGTCTCCTTGTGGCATTTGGCGCAGTTTACAGCGCGTACATAGGTCGGCACATCTCCGCCCTTGGCCGGAGCGCTGATAATAACCTTTTCGGCACCAGCTTTGATATGCATTTCTGCCCCCTCTTTATTAGTAAACCGGCCTGTACACTCCAAAACTACTTCCACTTTTAATTTTCCCCAAGGCAAAGCAGTCGGATCTTTTTCGGCAAATACAGGAATTTTATGACCATCAACAATCAAATTTTTCTCATCATGTTCTACGGACAAATCATATTGGCCGTAAGCAGTATCATATTTTAATAAATGCGCCAATGTTTTGGTATCAGTTAAATCATTGATAGCAACAACCTTTATATTTTTTTTGGTCATAGCAACTTTGAAAGCTTGTCGACCAATACGACCGAAACCGTTTATTGCAATGTTCATAGAAAAAAACAAAAATTAATAAACTATTAAAACGGACACTACTATAACAACAAAGATAGCGGCCAACCAGCCAAGCGTATAGAATAACATCGTTAATGCTTCTTTCTTTTGGTTATCTAAATACAACAAAAGAGGTCTGCCCAAAACTAAAACTCCCATTATAGTTGCTGATAGAACTAACAGGAGCAACATTATAATCGGCGCAAAAAATTCCGGAACACTTTTAAACATTTTTTCCAGTCCAAGATTAAAAAATAGGGCTATACAAAAAATATACGCAAATGCCAATAAGGCGTGCCCCAACGAATGTCCCAGTAATTTTTTATTCATATTTGCAAAGCCCATGAAAAATAAATAACTTATCCTATTGAGATTATATCAGAACAAAACACCCAGCGCAAGGCTGAGTGTTTCTTGATTTTTATTGATGATTTTGTTTTTTAGAGGCTATTGAGCGCGGCGCGTGTAGCCGGACCAACATGACCCGGAGCAGTCGCAAATCCTTGATCTTTTTGGAAAGCAATTACGGCGGCTCTGGTAGCAGGACCGAATGTTCCAGTGTCGGTAGGATAGGTAAAGAATCCTAATTCTCTAAGTTTGGCTTGCAGTGCCTTTACTTCGTTACCTTTGGAACCAACTCTTAAGTTACTAATAAATTCACCAAAAGCTTGTGCTTGTGGAGGAACCGCCGGAACTGGAGCAGAACTTTCACCAGCTGAAACTGCTGATTCCGAATTAAGGGCTGCGCGTGTAGCTGGACCAACTGAACCCGGAGCAGTCTTAAATCCTTGCGCTTTTTGGAAAGCGACGACTGCTGCCTTGGTGACTGCTCCAAATAAGCCAGTATCAGTAGGATGTTTGAAGAAACCTAATTCTCTAAGTCTAGCTTGCAACTTTTTGACTTCTGCGCCCTTTGAACCGGGACCTAAATTTTGAACAAAGACTGCTACTGGGGAAGCTGTGGAAGGAAGAGAAACAGACGCGGGAGTGGCCGGGAAGGAAGGTATATCCAAAGAATCGCTGGGTACAGCTGGAGCGGTGGTCGGGACAGCCGGAATGGCTGGAGTTATAGAAGCGCCTCCTCCACCACCTCCGCCACCTCCTACAGATCCACTCGATCCACAAGCGTTGGTAGTTCCAGTTACGGAAGTTGATGTTGCTGTGGCTACATTATCACCATTTCGTCCGCTAACACTAAAGGTGCGGGTAGTACCACAGTTAATACCGCCTACTGAATAACTTCTAGATGAAATTAATCCTGAATTAGTATTAGCAGTCTCATCTATTACCCAGTAGTTAGTAGATTCTCCAGACCAACTAAGGGTGAATCCATTGGCTTCGCCACTAAGAGAAACTGAAGAAGGTGTGTTGGCCAGGGTATATATAGTCGCTGCCGAGCTGAAACTCGAAGTCACCCGATCACCATTGACCGCAGCTACACTTATAGTATGGGTAGTATTAGCCGAAAGTCCGGTAGTACTAGTTCCATTAATCGCACCTAATTGAACAGCCGTAAAAGTAGTGCTGGAAGAAGTTCCCCAGGTGCCATCGCTTTGCAAATACTGAAGCGTCGTTCCACCAGTATCACGAACAACATAAGTGGTAGTAGCCGGATTACTGGAAGAATTAATAGTTACTGTAAAACTTGTTAAAGCAGCCGCGGATAAAGTAGGAGTTCCAGGAGTAGCAGCTAATGTAATAATATCAACAGCCGAGCTAAAAGTGGTGGTCACACGATCACCATTGACCGCAGCGACGCTGATTCTGTGAATAGTGTTGGTGGCCAGACCGGTAGTACTCGTTCCATTAATCGCACCCAATTGAACAGCGGTAAATGTTGTTCCAGAAGAAGCGCCCCATGTCCCATCGCTTTGCAAATATTGGAGCGTGGCTTGGGCAGTGTCACGAACTATAAAAGTAGTTGTGGCAGGGTTGGAGGAAGAATTAATAGTTACCGTAAATCCTTGAGCAGTGGCAGCAGACAGAGTAGGAGCGCCAGGAGTATCAGCCAACGTCATAATATCCGCAGACGCACTAAAGCTTGTGGTCACATTGTCCCCATTAACTGCGGCCACGCTGATTCTGTGAAGCGTGTTAGTGGCCAGACCAGTAGTGCTAGTTCCATTAATCGCACCTAATTGAACAGCCGTAAAAGTAGTGTTAGAAGAAGCTCCCCAGGTCCCATTGCTTTGCAAATACTGGAGCGTGGCTTGAGCAGTATCGCGAACAATATAGGTAGTTGCGGCTACCACATTGGAGGATGAGTTAATGGTTACGGTGAATCCTTGAGCAGTGGCAGCCGATAAAGTGGGGGTGCCAGGAGTATCAGCTAGAGTATAAGTTAGCGAGGATGTAGCATAGGACGAGGTGGCACCTGCAGCATCACCACCGGCAGCACCAAGGTAATAGGCTGTATTTGTAGCTAAACCGTTAACTGTAAAACTAACAGTGCTAGTATTAGTTATGACAGCTATTTGTGCGGCAGTAGGAACTCTGTTAGTTGAGCTGGCCACTACCCACTTAGAACCACTAAAGCCAGCATCTGCCGTCCAATTATAAGTAATAGATTGAGCTGTGACAGCGCTAGTGGATGTTGGCGCTATCGGCGCAGAGGTCGCAGCGAAAACGTTGCTTATTTTAAAAACCAAAAAAGTCAGACTTAAAAGCCCAACTAAAAAACTGAACACTAGCATCTTGCCTGTGAACATCTTTTTTTGCAAAGAAGACACGCTCATAAATTAAAAGAATTTTTATCCTAGTTAGGCCTAGGAATGAAAGATAATTAAAACTTAATTTAAATTATACACTATTTTTTATTTATACTGAAGTTTAATCTGGGGATAACTAAAAGAACGTCCCACATAGGACGTTCTTAAATTTTTAATTTTGTAATTTTTTACAAGCTGTTAAGCGCGGCGCGCGTAGCCGGACCAACATGACCTGGGTATGGTTTTAATCCTTGATCTTTTTGGAAAGCTACCACCGCTTTTCGGGTAACTCCACCAAAGAATCCGGTGTCGGTAGGATAAGTGAAGAAACCTAATTCTCTAAGTTTGGCTTGCAATGCCTTTACTTCATTACCTTTGGAACCGACTCTAAGTTGTGTGCGGAACACGGCAACTGGTGAAGCTGTAGATGGTAATGAAACTGAAGCTGGAGCGGCTGGTGTAGCAGGGGTAGCTGGTTCTGCCGGAGTAACACTGGGAACAGCCGGTGTAGCTGGGGTTGCTGGAATAGCTGAAAAAGGATTCTGTGGTTGGCCACCTCCGCCACCACTTCCGCCACCTACAACCGCACCCGATCCACAAGCGTTAGTAGTTCCAGTTACAGCCGTTGTTGTTGCTGTGGATATTTCATCACCATTTCGTCCGCTGACGGTAAAGCTATGAGTCGTACCACAATTAATGCCGGTGACCGTATAACTAGTTCCAGAAATGTACCCTGAATTAGTACCCGCAGTATCATCTGAAGCAAGGTAATCGGTAGCATCTCCAGTCCAGCTAAAGGTGAGGCTGTTTGCGCTAGCAGCGACAGTAGGAGCAGAAGGTGTGTTGGCAAGAGTATAAAAAGTTGCGGCGGCAGTGCTGAAACTGGTAGTTACGCCATCGCCGTTGACCGCGGCCACAGCTATGGTATGCGTAGTATTGGCGGTAAGTCCAGTAGTACTAGTTCCATTAATCGCACCCAATTGGACAGCTGTAAAAGAGGTGGAAGAGGAAGCACCCCAAGTCCCATCGCTTTGTAAATACACAGGCGTGGTTCCACCACTATCACGAACTATGAAAGTAGTATTGGACGGATTAGTTGAAGAATTAATGGTTACTGTAAAACTTGTAGTTGATGTAGCAGATTTAGATGGCGTGCCTGGGGTAGCGGCTAAAGTATAAACCGCTGAAGAAGTAGCATAGGATGAAGTGGCACCTGTAGCATCACCACCGGCAGCACCGAGGTAGTACAATGTATTTGTAGCTAAACCGTTGGCTACGAAACTAACGGTACTAGTATTAGTTATTTCAGCTATTTGTGCAGCAGTAGGAACTCTGTTAGTTGAAGTAGCCACAACCCACTTAGAACCACTAAAACCAGTCGCAGCTGTCCAAGTATAAGTTATAGTCTGAATACCAACAGCGCTAGTGGATGTTGGCGCTATCGGCGCAGCGGTCGCCGCAAAAACTTTATTCGCAATAAGAATTAAAAAAGTCAGACTTAAAAGTCCAACTAAAAAAATGGACAACAATTTTGTTGTGCTCATTTTTTCCCGCAGAGAAGACACGCTCATAAATTAAAAAAGTTTTTAACCCAGCTAAGGCTGAGAATAATAAATTTAAAGGTTAAAAATATTATACCATAAAATTGCAATTTTTCTACAATCCCCCTGTGGATAACTAAATAAAAATGACCCCTGAATTTATTCTCGGGGTCATTTTTAAATTTTAAATTAAATATTTACTTCAATTGCGCTTCTACCTCGGCGGCAAAATCGGTGGTTTCTTTTACCAGACCTGCGCCCAATTCAAACCTTTCCATTTTGGAAATACTAATATTTTCTCCCAATAGTTTTTGAACAGTTTTTTCTTCATCTTTAATAAACGGCTGTTCTAACAAACAAATTTCACTATAAAATTTGTCCAATTTGCCAGTCAAGATTTTTTCAATCGCGGCTTCTGGTTTACCTTGTTGTTTTAGCTGTTCGGTAAAAATTTCTTTTTCTTTTTCTACTAATTCGGCCGGCACCTGATCGCGGCTGACATATTTCGGGTTGGATGCGGCGGCATGCATAGCAATATCGGTTGCCAAACCAGCGTGATCGCTATTCTTTAATAGAATCAAAACAGAAATCTTGCCGCCCAAATGTGAGTAGGCGCCAAAAACATCGCTAGAATCTTTTTCTACTACCGCAAAACGGCGTAAAGAAATCTTCTCTCCGATTTTGGCTGTCAGATTATTTAAACGATCCTGCAAAGTTTCATCACCAATTTTTTCTGTCATAGCTTGCTCAACTGTTTGCGGCTTGCTGGCGAGTAATGCGTCAGCAAAATCGCTGACCAATTTTCTAAAATCTTCATTTTGAGCCACAAAATCTGTTTCGGAATTTACTTCAAGAATCACAGCTGTGTTACCATCTGTTTTTATTTGAGTAGTGCCTTCGGCCGCGACTTTATCTGTGCGCTTGGCCGCTTTTACAATACCTTTTTTACGAAGTATCTCCCCTGCCTTTTCCAGATCACCTTCGGCTTCATCCAAAGCTTTCTTGCAATCCATCATACCAGCACCAGTCATTGATCTAAGTTTGGCTACATCTGATGCGCTTACTGACATATATTTTTGAAGTTAATGTTAGAGTGTAAAATTTTAGATTGATTCTTCTTTTTTTAGAGCTCGTCTTTCTATCTTTACCGCGTCCTGTTTTACCGGTTCTTCTTTGGCGCGCTCTAATTTTTTCTTTTCGAATTCTTTTCGGCCTTCGTTTATCGCTTCAGCTATTAAATCCGTAATTAATTTTATAGAATTGACAGCGTCGTCATTGGCCGGGATAGCGTAGTTAACTTTTTCTGGATTAACATTGGTATCGCAAACAGCTACGGTTGGCACTTCAGTTCTTTCAGCTTCAGCCAAAGCGGTTTTTTCGGTGCGCATATCAGCGATATATAGCGCGTCTGGCATTTTGTCCAAGGTTGTTAAACCGATTAAATATTTATCCAATTTTTCCAATTGTTTCTTCATTGTTACTTGTTCTTTTTTAGTATATTTTTCGATTTCACCTGTAGCAAACATTTCTTTCAAGTCATGATATTTTTTCAAACGACGTTTAACTTCTCCAAAATTGGTAAGCAATCCGCCGATCCAGCGTTCTACCAAATATGGCTGTTCACAGCTAACCGCAGCTGCCTTGGTAATTTCTCTGGCCTGGCGTTTTGTGCCGACAAATAAAATAACTTGACCTTTTGCGGCCAAATTTTTGACGTAATTTAGAGCTTTATCAAGTTGAACTTGAGTTTTCTCCAAATCGATAATATGCACGCCATTACGAACACCAAAGATGTATTGTTCCATCTTGGGGTGCCAGCGTGATTTCTGGTGGCCAAAGTGTACTCCGGCCTTTAACATTTCCAACAAAGTCGGCATCTTGCTCATATTTTCCTTATTATTGCCTCCTAGCCTTGCCCCGGAATGGTCCGTAGGGAGGAAAAAATTGGCTAGCGAGAGATTAAATTAAGATATGGACAGTATATATGAATGGCGACAAGAAGTCAAGAACCCTTGCTGGACACGTCTGAAAATAAAAAACTCTTGAGCATCTGTACTTTAAAGTACGAACACTCAAGAGGTTATTCATAACGAAATATTGTTATCTGCGAGAAAACGACGTATCTCTACGACAGAGACAAGAACCGATTTCTCGCCCCCACCGAGACTCAACTTGTGGACGGCGATAAGCTTTCCGGTCGTCGCCGAGAAAACAGGCTGACCCGAGGAACCATCATTGGCAGGCAACATGACGAGGAGCCCGGCCTTGAAATTTGCCGGTTCGGCAGGACGCATGTCAACGAAGAACGGAACGGTCATGACCTTACCCCACACCGTCGTGGGGCCTCGCCCGCCCGGATATCCGATGCCATAAGTTGGATCACCGGCGTTAACCTCCTTGTCATCAGCAAAGCTGACAACGGATCCAACCGTCAAACCGTTGACCCGCAAAAGCGCCAAATCACGGGTAGGGTCATTGGCAACGACGGTCGCCATGAAATTTGATTCGGTGCCATCAGCGCGCTTGATTACAACTATGATCGCGCTGCTTCCAGCACGCCGTATGACGTGCTCGTTGGTCAGAACAAGACCGTTCTTAGAGATGATCACTCCCGAACCTTGTCCAGACTCGACAACATCGATGCGGACTGAAGCGAGAACGTTAGCATCGTGAGCGACTAACGGAAACGGGGCAGGAAGCTGAACGATGGGCTTTGGCGCAGAAGCGCAGGCAGCGAGGATAAAACAAAAGGCGATGGAAAGACGACGGGTTTGCATGTGACTCCTTGGTTTGAGAAAGAACGACCATAACATGCCACGCATTGGTCATCTTGTCAAGTGTATACAATATACACTGCTAATTTTAATAACAAAAAAACCCCGCCTCAATATCCGCTTTTTGAACGAAATCGAGACGAGGGAGTTCTACTTACAAAGAACGAGAATACCATACCGAGAATGCATTTGGGCACGAGAATTATCGAGCCAAAACCTACGAAATGTCCCTTCAACGGTGACAAATGGTCCAAGAACGGCGGGGTCTTCTGAGTAATCACCGCACACCGAGCAGGAATCCTTACTGCTTGCGTACACCCTTTCCCACTTTGCGACTTCGTTGGAGTGATCATACAGGAAATTCGCCAGATCATAGATATTGGCCAGGGTGTAACCCTCCTTGACCAAACGAGCTGGACCGTCCCATCTCTTCTCACCATCAAGGTACCGCTCCACCATCAAGCTCACGCTCCTTAGAGCACCACCAATTTTAATCGGAAAGTGCTCAGGGGTGATTAAAGGGTGGATTCCTCTGAGGTTGTTCTCGCCGACCGCACGATTGATGAGGAATGTGAGATTGCTCGACTGACTGCGGGTAGTCTGTAAACCCACGAGGAAACGAGCAGGACCTTCGAGGAACGTCTGTAAGTTAGAACTTGTGATTTTTCCTTCTTCGACAAGACGAAAAAAATGTTGCATCTGCGGGAATGTTGGTGTACTCATACCATCTCCTTGGCCCAATGGTAGTCAATCAACGTCTCGGCACTATTGCCTACTGCGCTGTTGATAGACCAAATAGGTCAAAATGAAGGTGGGTGGATTCCCAACCTTCTTTTGAGTCTGTAAACAGAACCAAAACAAAGCTGGGAATATTGTAAAAGAACAGATAAATATACAACAAAATATATCATTTGTCAAGGGAAAAGAAAAACCCCCGCACCGATATCCGCTTTTTGAGCGAAATCGAGACGAGGGATCTAAGTAACCAAGTACCGGATTACTTCACCGAAGACAGGTCGAGTTTCGTGTTGTCGCTGATACCCATCGAACGCATCAGTTCTCGCTGACTGTACACGTACTTGCGCGCATCAGCTTCGGTCCTGACCTGGTTGTGCACCAGGAAGTCCACAGCCACTTCGTCGATGGAGAGCAGGGAAAGATCTTCCGGCTCTGCAAAAGCCACGGCTTTGCCTTCAGCGAAGGCCTGGTCGAGTTCTAGCAGGAACAGACTGTCGTCATCGTAACTGGAAAAGAAGCCGTCCTTGTGCGTCATTTACCATGTCTCCTTAATGTGTGTCCTAGACACTTAAACCTGGGCAAAATCGCCAGATTTAAGGCTAAGGTTACTTAAAGTAACAACATAGTTTAGCATAGAATATGAGTTTTGTCAAGGAATAATACCTGGGGTTGACAAATAGGCCAAAAAGGTGTATAATGGGGTTAATTGGGAGGTTTAAATGAGCAAACCTGATCGTGAAACTTGGCTACTGTTCAGCACCCTTGTTGCTATTGTCATCTTCACCCTAATCATGGCTTTTTACACGGAGGCAACGAGATGAAAGGCTGTGGAAGTAATGACGATTTCTACGCTGCAATTTTCAGCGCCGTAATCGTGATTTTACTCATGGCCTGGATCTTTTTTCTTCTTATAAAGGGAGCAAAATAAAATGAAGAAAAATCTGAAAGAACTCTTCCTTGTAGTATTGCTGGTCTGCGCGGTCTACTCCGTGTGCACCAAGGTCTACCACGTGCACTACAAGCCTCTACCGGCTGGCGGCGCGGACATCGCTCCTTAATGAAAGTGACGCTCGACACTTCCATTAATACAACCAATCGAGCCCTAACAAAAAACCCCGACTTGATCGGAGTTTTTTGAATTTTATTTTTCTATCACCACACCATCAACTTTAATTTTTTCTCTATTCGGATTATCTTTTAGAGCTTGCTCGATTTCACTTTTTAAATTATTTAATTCTTCCAAAGAATTTGCCAAAGGAATAATTACAAACGGAGTTTCGGAAGTAAATAATTCTCCAAACCCATGATGTCCAAAAGCAATGCTAGCGGCAACTTTTAATTCTTCCACCGCATATTCACTTGGCAAAAATTTACGACTAATTACAAACCCCATTGGCAAACCTGATTCTTTATCAGGATTAAAACCGCCAACGCCGTCAAAATATACCACGTGGGCAATATGAAACTCAGCCGGACGTTCCAACTCTTCCACCGAAATATGGCCGACTGCGGCTTCGCGCCCCAGACGAATCATTTCCGCCGCTACTTTTTCTACCCATTTTTTTCCATAATCTTCCAATTCTTGGGCAGTCGGCTGACTGTCGGAAAAATCTCTTTTGTAAGCCAGACCCACAGCGCCACAACCACCATGGCTAGTAATTTCCACTATACCTATTTCGGTAAATAATTTGGCGATTAGCTGCACCCGCTCTTCTTCCGAACTGGCGGGAAAAAGAATTCCGGCTCCAGCCAAAGCCAATTTTGCTTTGCCTTTATAATCTTTATGCGCGCAACCTTCATCTATGCAAACTACGGCTTCTAATTTTGTTAAAAAGGTCTGTTTCAAATTTGGAAAGTCCGTCAAAAAATATGTTTGCGCTCCTTTTGTATTTAAATCTGTAAATGCCGCAATTTTTGAAAAGCTTAAAATTAATTCTTCTTTCATAATCGAAATGAGTGAGTAAAATATTTAGCTTGCTAAAATATTTTTGAGCGAATGAGTTTATATCCTTAGATATATAATCAATTTAATAATTTTTAAAGATATCATAAATTAACAAAAGTGTCAATAATACTTTGACTAAAAAATAAAGCCCTGCGTCATATTTTTGACGCAAGGCGAAAAGAGCTAAATTCCGGGCTGAGTTCTACGCAGGTTTCTTTTGTCCCAGGTTTCCGCGGAGATAAAGTAGGTTTCCTTGAAATGCCCATTCCCGGTAAATTCGTCGTGCCAATCTATATGCACAAAGCATCGAACTTGGAATTGGGGATCCAACTGCTTTACGACTCTTTTAGCCAACATGAGATGGCGAATGGATGCTTCAATATCTACTTTACATGCCGTCGCCTTACCGCAAGGTGCGTGGCAAAAAAGTAAAACTGTGTAGATGTCCTTCATCTTAGCAGCATCCACAAGATCTTCTGTTAGGCGCCTAGCCCGACCAGGTCGATCTGGATCATGCCACTCGGGTGAAAGCACCATAGCTCCACCATGCTCTGTGAGAAAGTGAGGACGCGGTTTTTTACCGGATTCAATAGCCAAGCTACGAATATCATCAAATAGGTCATCCATTTGATCACCGTCAGCGCAAGGCACCACAATTGCGCCTCGGCTTAAGTCTAGCTTGTGCGCCTCCGGTACAATGAGCAGTTTTTCCACCTCTACGAGTTGCTTCAAAAGCTGTTTATCTGATTCCCCCAAAATCAGTTTGCCCATTTTTCTCCTTTTGATTGGTTGTAAAAAGACCAGCAATATTATATACCCATTTTTATCATCCAGTCAATAGGTCGTTAAAAAATAATTTTACTTTTATTTTCAAAAATATTTTCATCTGTGCATAACTTTGGCTTTGCGCTATTCACATTTACAGAAAAACATTCTATAATAGTTAAGTCGAGATAAAATTTTACAGCAATGCTTGTCTTGTAAAATTTCTTCTATGAATTTTTTCTTTCCTCGCGAGTAGAAAAAATTTATTTCTAAAACGAAAAAAGAAAGGGGGTGCACAATATGGCCAAGAAAAAGAAAGCAAAGAAGGCAAAAAAGAAAGCTCGTTAGTCTTCTTTAAAAATCTCTCCTTACAGAGAGATTTTTAATTTAACGGATAAAAAATAATTAATTTTAAAACAATCTGCTTTGTTTTTCTCCCGGCTTTTGCTTTGGCTGAATTACTTCTACTGAGCCAAATATGCCATCATAGCCGGGTTTTACTTTTACATTCCCTTGCCGCATATTAGCAATAGCTAGAGCAATATTTTTATCCGAAACATTTTTCTCTATCTCTTTTATATCTGCCTTGAGCAGAATAAAAAATTCACTACCGATTTTTTTTAACATCTCCTCGTATTCCTTAACTACTTTTTTACTTGCCACACCCATACCAAACACTTTAGCAAGTATTTCTTTTAGCGGCACAATATATTTGTGAGGAATAAAATTATTTTGATTTATTTTTTCTTCTGGTCTGTCTGCCAAATCTTCTACGCGGTGCAGCACACCAACAGTTACCGGTTTTTTACATTTTGGACACAAAAACTTTTTAGCTTTGGTTTCTTGTGGAGTCAAACAAACTCCGCAGACAGCGTGACCATCATAATGATATTTACCTTCTTCTGGATAAAATTCAATGGTATATAAAAACTTTTTTCTATCCCCTGTTTTTAATATTTGCAAAATATCCTCGTAAGTAAAATTTTCTTCCAAGTTAAAAACATTTGCTTCCCGGCCCAAATTATTCAAACTATGCGCATCGGAATTTGATATGAGAGTAATATTATCAAGTCTTGAAAGCCGATGGTTCATGGTGGGATCGCTAGACAGCCCGGTCTCAGCAGCCCGAATATGTGGAGTTAGTTCTTCAAAACACTCTTCCAGAGCATTGTAGCCAGATTTGGACCCAAACACAGCAAACCATGGAGTCCAAATATGGGCTGGAATCATCATAAAACGAGGGTCAATATCCAAAATTATCTGTAAAACTGCTTTGGCAGACAAACCCATAATTGGCCGGCCATCTGAGCGTATATTTACCCCTTTTTCTGTCAAAATGGCATTAAACTTCTCTACGGCCTCTATGCTTGGAGCTAAAATCAAAAGATGCACCCGGCGGGTAGCATCTTTATGTTTGTAAATACAAGAAATTTCCGTGCCTAAAATAAATCTGGTTTGACTGCTATTATCTTTAAGTTTATATATCCCCTTTCTATCTTCAACCAAATTTTCTTTAATATGTTTTATCCAAGCCGGATAAGTAAAGTCTCCTGTAACTATAATATCTATACCTTTTTGCTCACAAGCTTTGGCAATTTTTGGTAATTCCAAATCTGACGAGCAAGCTCGGGAATATCGAGAGTGAATATGCAGGTCTAAAATCTTTTCTGACATATTACATTCCAACGTCTCCAAATTTCTCTTCACAAATATGAGCTACCAGTCCTGGAACACGAGCAATGATAAAAAATCCTGTGGCCATCTGCCATGGAAATCCCATATCCAAAAGTATAGCGGCCATGGCGCCATCTACATTTAAGGGCAAAGGTTTGGATGAAATTTTATTTAGTTCTACGCCTACTTCTTCGGCCAAAGCGCAGTGCTGGCCATAAAAACCAGTTTCCTTAGCAATAGAAAAAAGAGTATCACTGCGATAATCGTGCGTTAACACTCTGTGGCCAAAACCCGGCAACCTGATTTTTTGTTCTTTTAAAGATTTTACCAATTCAGCTATATTTTTTTCACCCATATTTTCGACAAAAAACTTGGCAGCGTTTTCAGTGGCACCGCCATGCGATTTGTCCATTGCCAAAATTCCTGCTGCCAAAGCAGCTTGCATACTATTGCCAGCTGAAGCCGCTGTGCGACTAGCTATGGTCGAAGCAGTACCTATGCCGTGATCTATCGCGGCTGTAAATAAAGCATTAAGCATTCTGGCTTCATTAGCATTAGGCAAATTCCCCTTTAAAACCAAAAATATAGTCTCTACAAAACTTTTATTTTTTATTAATTCCGATAAATCATATCCTCGAACAGTTTCTTTATTATCGGAGATATTAGTGATAGATGTTTTCTCTTGCATACACTTAAAATAATTTTGCTAAATTAGCTAGGTCTTCATATCTTTCCGCTATTTTCACCCCTACAGCGGACAAAGCCGACTCTTTTTCGGCTGCGCTCTGGCCCCGGCCGACAATAGCTCCTGCATGCCCAATATTTATACCCTCCGGAAAAACATTGGTAAATTTACCGCCAACATAAATGGCTAATGGCTTAGTGTAGCCCTTATTCTTTATTAAATCAACTATCTCAAACTCAAAACTGCCGCCGTGTTCACCAAAAATTACCACTCCTTTAGTTTGGTCGTCTTTTTCAAATAAGCGTAAAATATCGGCATAAGTCATGCCCATCAGTAGGTCTCCGCCCACATGAATAGCTGTGCTTTGGCCAAGTCCAGCTTGACGTATTTGCCAAGATAATTCATTGGTCATACCTCCCGAACGAGAGATTATTCCAATTGGCCCTGGGATAAAAATTTCTTCTACTAGTGGCCCACCCACTACACCGATTCGGCCCACACCAGGGGCAATTAAACCAAGCGAGCTAGGACCAATGATTTTTATATTTTTTTCTTTGGCTGCAGCCAGACAATAGGCTGTGTCGGCAATAGGAATTCTTTCCACTATTATATTAATCAATGGAATATTATTTTCAATCGCTTCCAAAATTGCGGCTTTGGCTGCAAACGGAGGAACGTAGATAGCAGACACATTAACACCGGAGAATTTTTCTTTAGCTTCTTTGATGGAATTAAAAACTGGTTTGCCTTCTACTTCTTGACCACCCTTGTTAGGCGTAACACCACAAACTACATTGGTGTGATAATCCAACATAGCTTTGGTCGCTTTGGTGCCTTCCTTACCGGTAATCCCCTGCACCAATACCTGGGTATTTTTATCTATTAGAATACTCATACCATTTCTGCCAAAATTTGAGCGGTGGCGCTCATTGAAGTTTCTTTGCCAAATAATTTTATATTTAAATTATTTCTCTGCGCGCATTCCTGCATCAAACGCATCCCATCTTCTTCGTGCGGGCCAGCGCGGCGGACCACAATCGGAAATGCAGGTTTTATTTCATCAAGCGCATCGGTAATTCCATTAAATGTTTCGGCAATGTTAGTAAAATTAGCCACGCCGCCGGCTATCCATAAACCTTTCAAGCCCGGCTTGGACAAAACAATTTTTGCTAATTGATAAACTTTTTCTCGCGGTGGGTTGCCGGAGTATTCGGTATAGTTTGCGGGCCGTAATCCGGTCTTTATCAAGGCATCCATATTGGCGATACTAGCGCCGCCGCCGGAAAACAAGACAGCGATGTCTCCGTCCATTTCTATATACTTGCCGGCCGTACCGCGATAATACCCTTCACCCTCATCTATTTTTTTTACAGCCGCTTCTCTTTCCGTAGGCAAACGGCCAAGCATTGTCCGCGGCGCTAAATTTTCCCACTCTTTGTGGCGATAAAAAGCATCTTCATCTAGAGCAATCTTGGCATCCGCGGCCCACCATTGGCCATTTTTATCCTTTACCAGCGGATTTATCTCTACCACCCTAGCGTCTTCCTGCAAAAAACATTGCCATAAATTATTGGCAAAAAGCCGATCTTCTATACTGCCATTTCTTACATCTAAAAGTTTTTTTGTTATTTTATCTTCCGCCACGTCTTCTATGTCCATACCACCACTGGCGCTATAGATTAAAACCGGCTGTTTGGCGTTGGTGTCATAGGTAATAGACAGATAGTGCTCTTCGGTAATATTTAATTTTTCTTCAATAAGCACGGCTTCTACATACTGCCCATGGAAATTATTGGCAAACAATTCTTCACAGGCCGCAGCCACTTCGTTGGCTTCGCCACAAAACTTTATACCATTATTTTTTCCCCGTTTACCACTCAAAACTTGAGCTTTCACCACCACCTCTTTTACTCCTAATTCTTCATATTTAATTTTAAAATCATCGCCACGCCAAACGACCACACCTTTCGGTGTAGCAATACCATGTTTGGCAAATAAATTTTTACCTTCAAATTCGTATAGGTTCATGCAAAAATTTTATATCAAATCCAACCTAAACTCAACACCATAATTTTTAAAACCAAATTTTTCATACCAGCTACACGCTTCTTCTTTTGAATTTCGAACTGTAGCGATTAATTTATAACAGCCTATTTTTTTACTCTCTTCTATCGCCGCTTGGACCAGCTTGGTACCAGTGCCACTCCCCCTATAGTTTTCGTCTACAAAAACATCCTCCAACAAACCAAACGGCTCAGCATGCAAATCATTATGCAAAACATAGAGCCGAACTCGGCCGATTTCTTTATCATCCTCGATAGCGGTAATTTTTACAGCGTAGGAATCTTTTTTTATTTCTTTATTTAACTGCATAAATCTTGCAAAAATAATGCCAGTTTGGCTGGATTTATTCCGCCCTCTGCGGCTTCCAAATCTAAACTTTTTATTTTCTTATCTTTTAAATTTTCTTTATCAAATCTGAGCACACCCCATTTTTGGGAGTTATAAAACTGTTTTTGTTTCGCGTTAAGACTATGATTATTACGAATCACCAAATCGATTTTACGAGGCAGATACCTTTCCATCTGTAAAACAAAATCACTCAATCTTTCTGGGCCGGTTTCTCCATCTAGACGATATGCATTGCCAGCTACATAAATAATTTGTGCTTTTTTGTTTTTATCAATCGCCTCTTTTATACCATTTGGTAAAAGGGTAGCTATCAAACTGGTATACAAACTGCCTGGACTAAGCACTATACAATCTGCCGATTCAATTACTTTTACCGCTTCTTCGTATGCTTGACACTGCGGCTCTAGCCAAACGCGCTTTATTTTTAAACCTCGATTGTAGCTAGGATTGTCTATAAATGCTTCGGTTTTGATAATATCTCCATTGGCCAATTCTGCCACCAAGTTGGCGCTAGCCAAAGTCACTGGGTAAACTCTCCCTTGGGCCTCCACACTTTGCGATAATGCTTCCAAAGCCAAAAGAAAATTGCCGCTATACTGACTGATAAGGGTAAGAAATAAATTGCCCAGATTATGATCGTCTAATTTGCCGGTGTTTGTAAATCTGGGTTTATAAAAAATTTGTCTAAGCATTTTATAATCATATTTTGAAAGTGACAAAATAGCCCGCATGATATCTCCCGGCGGCAAAGTATTAAATTCTTTTCGAAGCTTGCCCGAAGATCCACCCGAATCGCTCATGGAAATTACAGCGGAAATATCAAATTTATTGGCGTATTTTTTTAGCCCTTCTAAACATAAAGCGGAGCCATTGCCGCCGCCAATAACTACAATCTTTTTTTTATTCATATTTTATTCCCAAAAAATCATAAATATGTTTATCATCCAAACCATTGACGATTAAATCGGCGCTAGAATAATCGCCGTCGCTCCAACGGTTATCAAATCTAACAACGCATTTCATACCCGCCCTTTTTGCTGCAGTAAGGCCGTTTTCTGAATCTTCGATCACCACGCACTCGCTTGGCAATACACCTAACTCATTAGCTGCGTAAAGAAAAATGGCCGGATCTGGCTTGCCCACATAGTCTACATGATCGGTGGAAACTAAAGTATCAAAATAATTATGCCAACTAAACCTGTCGACAATTTGTTTAATGCGCGCCAAACTGGCGCCGGAAGCAACGGCTGTCTTTTTATCATTCTGCATTTTTATACGTCTCAATAAATCATCGGCTCCAACCAGAGGCAGAGCGTGATCTGTATACACAGACTCGCTACAACTTACCTTGTGCGCCATAATTTCTTCTACCGGATGAGGAAGTTTATGGAACTCTTTAAAAATCTGCGACCCTTCTTTCAAACTCCGGCCATCTACTATCTTGTCCAGCTCGCGCACGAAAGGAACATTAAAAATCTCTACAAATTTTTTATTTGCGTCCACCCAATGCAAAGAGCTGTCTATCAGCGTACCGTCCATATCAAAAAGTATCGCTTTAAACTTGGACATATTATTTAAATTTAAACTTATAAATTAAAATGATAGTTGCCAAAATAAAAGTGGCAGCGTTGGCGATAATAATCGGTATATCTTTAATCAAAATTCCATATATCAACCATAAAAATATACCCGTACAAAAAAGCACAAACATAGCTAGAGAAATATCGTGCGTCGAACGATTTTTGACTACGCGAATTACTTGAGGCAAAAAGGCGCTGGTTGTAAGTATGGCCGCAGCCAAACCAATAGTTTGATAAGACATAATTATTCAACGGTTACTGATTTAGCTAAATTTCTCGGTCTATCTACATCCCTGCCCAACGCTACAGCCAAGTGATAAGAAAAAAGCTGCAAAGGAATTACGTTTAAAAGTGGTTCCAAAACTTCCATGGTCGGCGGTACATAAATTATATCTTGAGCTAATTCGCTGGCTTTGTCATCGCCCTCGGTAGCCAACAAAATTATCGGCGCATGCCTGGCTTTCACTTCCTCTATGTTGCTACGCATTTTATCATACAACTGATTTTTGGTCATGATAGCAAACACAGGAAACTGTGGCGAGAGCAAAGCGATTGGTCCATGCTTCATCTCTCCTCCCGGATAGGCCTCGCTATGAATATATGTTATCTCTTTTAATTTTAGCGACCCCTCTAAAGCGACAGGAAAATTTATACCACGTCCCAAAAAGAAAAAATCTCGACAATTTTGATATTTTTCCGCCAATTCTTTAATTTTATCGCTCTGCTGTAAAATAATTTGCATTTTTTCAGGAATTTCTTGCAAAGCATTAAGCAATCTTTGGCCGGTAGCTAAAGTAAGTTTATTTATTCTACCAAACTGCAAAGCGCATAATAGCAGTGCGGCTACCATATTAGTAAAAGCTTTGCTGGAAGCAACGGCCAACTCGGGGCCAGCATGGATATATACGCCGCCATCGGTTTCGCGGGCTATAGTGGAACCAACCACATTTACTATCCCGCGCACAAAAGCGCCTTTACGTTTTGCTTCTTTAAGAGCAGCCAAAGTATCGGCAGTTTCTCCGGACTGGGAAATACCAAATACCAAAGTTTGACTATCTATAATCGGATCGCGATAACGAAATTCACTAGCAACATCTACTTCTGTAGGAATACCAGCCAAACGCTCGAACATATATTTTCCCACGAGCGCAGCATACGAAGCGGTGCCACAAGCAATTAAAACAACGCGTTTTACGCTGTGCATCTGTTCCAAACTCATATTCAACCCGCCCAAATGTGCAATTCCATCTGCCAAATTGTAGCGGCCGCGGATAGCGTCAGCCATTACCGTGGGCTGATCAAAAATTTCCTTTAACATAAAATGAGGAAACCCTTGCTTTTGCGCTTGCGCTTCGTCCCATTCGATTTCTTCTACATGCTTAGCAACATTTATATCCTTCAAATTCACCGTATTCATCTGCTCTCTGCTTATTTCAGTCACTTCGCCATCGTCTAGAAAAATAACTTTTTTGGTATAAGCCAACATTGGTGAAGCGTCACTGCCGATATAGAATTCATTATCGCCAATACCCACTACCAGCGGACTTCCCATGCGCGCAGCAATTAGAGTATTGGGGTGATCGCTATGCATAACTACTAATCCGTAAGTACCGCGTACTCGCGCCAGAGCTTCAAGGACAGCTTTGCGTAAATCACCTTTATAATAAATTTCAATCAAATGGGCCAATACTTCGGAATCGGTTTCTGATTTATAAGTATGGCTAGCTCCTAATTCTTCCTTTAATTCACGGTAATTTTCAATGATGCCATTGTGCGCCAAAATAATTTTACCCGTACAATCCGCATGCGGATGAGCATTGGCTTCGGTGACTCCGCCATGAGTAGCCCAACGAGTATGAGCAATGCCGTAGGTTCCAGCTAAATCTTGGCCATTTAATTTTGTCGCCAGATTGTCTATTTTGCCAACCGATTTAGCCGACAAAAATTCGCCATTATTTAAAATAGCTACACCAGCGCTGTCATAGCCGCGATATTCTAAACGACGCAACCCATTAATTAAAATTGGCAGCGCGTTTTTATTTCCAATATAGGCTACAATCCCGCACATGCTAATTTAAATTAAAGAGTAAGCTTTCTTTTATCTGCTTCGGCCAATTCTGCCGGCGTATTAACCCCAAACCATTCACTATTATTTTTCAATTTAATTACCTGAACACCCAAATTATCTTTATTGGCTACAGCCAAAGCAGTTGGTAAACCGTATTCACCAAGCTTACGTAGCGGAAGCATTGTAGGAAACATAGTTTCAAACCAATTTCTATCAAAACAAAAAGTGCCGCTGCTAATCTCTTTTATATTTTTTTGTTCATCAGTTAAATATTCTTTTTCAATAATTTCTACCCGGCCATCCTCGTACTTTATAATTCGTCCGTAAGATGACGGATCTTCCAATTCTACGGATAACACCGAAACCACAGCTTTACTCTGTTGATGTTTGGTCAATAAATCCAAAATTGCTTCGGTAGAATAAAAGGCGCTGTCATCACCGTTGATGACCAGTACTGTCTTTATATTAAGAGGTAATTTTTGCATACCAACATATGCGGCATGCGCAGTACCTTTTAATTCTTCCTGCGACGCATAGATCGCTTCGTCACCAAAATATTCCCTTATCTTTTCTTGATGAAAACCAACCACCAAACAAATATTTTCTTTTGTAAAACCGCACTTTTTTAGAGTATCGATAATATAACTAACAATTGGCCGGCCGCCAATTTCGCACATTACTTTGGGCTTATCTGTACAGTTTAGGCGCGAACCTCGGCCAGCGGCGAGGATCACCACGCCTGTACTATTTAATTTGTTGCTTGACATATTGTTGTATCTCGATTAAAGATGAAAAATATGGCATTAAACTTAACTTATATTCTTCCTCCGGCCATCTTGGCGACATTTTTAAAATCGGTTTTAAACTAGGAAAATGCTGTATTATTTTTTTAGTCTCCTCTATTTTATCGTTTATAAACCAAATATCTTTTTCAGCCGTAAAATCGTTTAAAATTTTACTCACGGACAACTCTTTGTCCTCGGCAGTAATGTGGATTGAATGAAAAAATTTGGCTATACCGGTAATATCAATTTTCATTTTTTGCCAATTATCTTCACCAAGACTTAATAAAACTATTGGCTGATTTGTTTCTTTTAAAAATTCTAAAAAAGAAATGGTTTCGGGAAATAAAAAATTTTTTATCTTCTCGCTTTCTTTATACAAATCTTCCGGTAAATTTGTTAATACTTGTTTAAAGCCATGAGTATCAAATAAAGTATCATCAAAATCTATGATAAACATATTTCAGAAATCGTCCCGAACCGGTCGGCGACGATAGTATTTAAAAATTCTTTCTTCTCTGAATCTGTTTTGTAATCGGATATTTCCTGCCACAAAGCCCGCCCGGCCAAAAACCCAACCGCTCCGCTAACTACGGCTTCAGCCAATTGGTTTTCAAACACGACAAACTTTTCTCCGCGGGTAAGAAGAATCCACGGAGTTTTACCAACCAATTTTGTAATTTCTTCGCATGAAGATAAATCCCCGGGGTACTCCAATTTCCAGACATCAGGTACAACATCTTTCTGTAATAACATTTCTAGTGATCGCAGCACCCACTGCGCTCGACTCTTCCCTAACTCTTCATTGCCATAAGTAACAATTTCTAAAAAGAAAGGCAGATCGTTTTCGTGCGCATCAGCCAATGCTTTGGCAGCAGTGGCGATTTGCTGATCACAAGTTTTTGATTCGGGATTAAAGTACAAAAGTAGTTTGGCGCCGCTAGCCCCCATCTCTTTTATACCAGCCGCCGTATAGCCTAACTCGGTGACTCGATCGCCGGCTTTATCGGTATAGCCCGATTTTTCGAGCGGTAAAAGGTATGGTTTATTTCTATTTTTATACCCCGGCAAACCCCATTCCATGTCTAAAAGAACCCCGCTAAACTGGTCCTGCATGGACTGTATAATCATACCTTTGGTTTGGATGATTTCTTGGTCAGTCACCGCCTCTGGATTAGTGGAATTTATATACTTCCTAAAACTACCCCTGTGATCCAGGGCTAGCATTAGATATTTACCGTTATTTTGGAAAGTTTTTAGGTTAATCATAATGAAATTTAATCAAAAGTACCTCTAGAATAACACAGAGAAAATCGAGCGTCAATCAAATAAAAAAGCCGGTCATCTCTCTCTTTGCAGAGGTTGATGACCGGCTGGGTCCAGTTCGTACTGTCTCACGACAGGATGAACGTGGTTACTTCTTCTTGTTCTTATCCTTCTTCTTGGCCTGGCCGTTCTTCTTGCTCGCGTGAGCGGCGACCGTCTCGGGCTTCATGGTTCCGTGATGAGCCTTGCTCTCACGGTCCCTTTCGGCCTGAGCCTGAGCATCGATGGCATGCTGCTCGTGCAGAGCGTCGACAGCGATCTTGAAGGCCTCGTCCGTCATACCCGCGGCGCGGGCATAGATTTTCGCCGTCCGCTCTTCAGCCTCCTGACCCTTCGCCGAAACCATCCTGTGGGTAGCGGCGGTGGCGAAGATCTGATTGATATCGGAGGACGTCTGGTCATACTTCTTGGCCAGACGATTGGCCATCTTCTTGGCAGTCTCGTCACCCAGCTCAGGATTCGTCTCGATGAGGCGAACCTTCAGACTGTCAACGAACTCCTCGAAGCGCTGCCGTTCGGCTTCCTTCATAGCCTTCTCTTGCTCACGGGCGGCCTTCTCTTCAGCGGTCTCCACCTTGGGAGCCTGGGTCAGCCAAAAGAATCGGCTTCCCTCGGCCTCCATTTCGGTACGCATCGCATGGAAGTCGTCGGGCGACGTCTTGGCTTTCCTGGGATCATAGCCCCAGGCCGCCACGACTGCGGAGATATTATCGAAGATCGACTTCATATCCCGCTTGCGATTTTCCAACGCTTCGCGATACTCCGAAAAGAGATCGTCCCTGTCCAACTCACGCTGAAGGTTTTTGTGCCAGAACGCGAGCCAGCCTCGGAACGTCACTGCCCGTTCCGGACTCTTGAACATGTCGTCGGGCAACCTTCCACCCAACTCCTTGCTCAGCTCGATGACAGCCGGCGGAATCTCCGAGGGCGGGAAGATGTCCGCGGCGACCTTGCCGTTGACAGCGACATTGTCGATCCGCTCCTGCAGTTCCTCGGGAGAAAGCGGCGTCAAGCCGATGTTCTCACGAAACAGGGTAGCAAGCTTGGCGGCCTCCTCAGCCTTCTGCTTGTCCAGCTCCGCCTTCCGGCGGGCTGCTTCGGCTTGCTCTTTTTGCCTGAGCTCCTTCTGCGCCTTCATGCAATTCTGCTCGGCCAGATCCCTGACCCACTTGTACTTCTTTTCACGCAGAACATCTTCGGCCGTCAGCAGCTCGAGCTTGGAATCCTTGATGAACTGCTCCACGAACGCCTTGAGCTCCTCATTCGAAACAGACGACATCTGGATGATCGACATTTTTATCCCCTTTTTTCAAAAAACGCAAACTTTTTTTAAGCCCCTTTATTCACAATGCAAAATGCACTGTAAATGGAGCTGATGCAATTTTCGCTTAAAGCAAAATTACAACTAAGGATGATATCACAAAAATCGGGTTTTGTCAAGATGTGTATTTTGGCTAATTTTATACAAAAAAAGAACCCTAACGCTTGTATTTCTACAGTGGGTTCTATGCGTGGATTTCTCCAATTATGCGTATATGTGCCTTTCCTTCAGCCTAAATAGCTGGGACAAGATCACACTGGCGTAAGCTGAAGGTGGAAGATCAAAAGTAAAATTCCAACTTCCTGTCTTTTTGTTGGCCTTGAAATCTTTTGGCCGAACCATTGTCGGTCGATCCTTCTTGATAAGGAACTTGAAAACATCTGTTTCCAACTGAGAAGGATTCCAGAGATGTCTGTACATCTCCAAAACCTTTTGATTTCTTGGGTTCCACATGGGCAACAGGTCGGGAACAGCGGGCCCAAGCTTATCTATCTGTTCTAGCAAAAGCTTGTTCCACAAATAGCTTTGCCATTTCTGAATCTCGAACCTGTACGAAAACCGGAAACTGGGGTGAGACAAAGCTCCTTTCCAGGATCCTCCGGCTTCTTGCATGGCTTGAGTCAATCCTTTAGCTCCCATCGTGGTAAGCATCAATTCGATAGCTTCCTCGGGTTTGCCTTCCAGGAAAAGGCGGCCGACATTTTCTGATCCTTCTTGGCGTCCTAGACGCTGAGGTCCAAAAATGTTCGGGGCAGACTTTGCGGCAGCCAGATTAATCTGGTCTGCGTCGGAAATAACGGAAATATCAAACCGATTCCCGTAATGATCTCCAGGCCGCAAAGGAACTTCTTGACCATACAATTGCACCAGACTGATGTCTGGATGAGAAAATGCATCTCGAAAATTTCCTCGCACACCAAGGTGTTGCGATGTTTTAGCTTGCTTATCCTTTAGACCCTGTACGGAAATGTCATCGAATCCGACATGGAGTTGCCGCGCCACTTCTTTCATGGCATCTTCGGTACTCCAACGGCGCTTCGACAGAACGAAGATGGTATAGGGATCACCCTCCCATCCTCGAATAAGTGATTCATCGCAGAACGAAACCGCACGAGGCGGATCCGATCCTACAATCTCTTGAACAACAAAAGATTCCGGGGTTGTTTTGTAGATCCCCTCAGGCAAATCATTGTTCATGTTTCCTCCTAGTTTGAATTTGTCTACTAAATTGTCAAAGGATGGTATATCCTAACATAAAAGTTAAACCCTGTCAACCCTACTTCTGGGATGAAAAAAAGAAAGACGTATGCTGTCTAGCAACACACGTCCTTAAGGTACGACTGAAATATAACTACTTATTAGTATGACGCAGCTCTGGCGGCACGTCGAGCCACTTCGGCTCGTCATACCAGCGCTCACTGGGCATCTTTGGCTTGAGTTCCGAACTTGCCTTGATACGCTTCAGGAAATCCGGAATGCTAGTATCCTCCTCCTCAAGATCGAAGACATAACCGAGCCCCATCTGCTTGAGAATAGGCGACAATTGATCGTCTGGGTGGAATGGTTTTGGATTCGTTTTCTCCCAGTGCTCTATATCAAAGTAGATATAGAGATGCCCACACTTGCACGCCCATTTGTCGTAGTGAGAACTACCCGGCAAAGGCTCGCCGTGGTTATCCCGAACAGCGATTGCGTTCGGCGCGACCTCCGCCATCTGGACGCATCGATCGTCAAACCGCATGAGAAGCTGAAACAGACGACTCTGAAAGCTTGTCTTCATGACCGTTCCTTTCTGATGGCCACCCTTTCGGATGCCATCTTTTTAGTTTTACAATTTCTGCCACCATAATTACTATGCAAATATATAATAATCAAGGCAGCAGAAACTGCTATAAAAAGAACAACAAAACAGTATACCACAAAACATGGCTGTTGTCAATATTTTGGGTACAAAAAAAGACCATTGTCCTGGCGACGGCCTACTTTTGCCTTGCGGCTATCATCGGCGCTGAGAGGCTTGACTGCTGTGTTCGGGATGGGAACAGGTATGACCCTCTCGCTCATGTCACCAAGAAAATGGTCTTTTTTCTTAGGTTTAAATTTTTAAACAATTTATAAAACAATAATAGAGTGTCTTTTAGAAATCAGACGAAGGATTTCTAAATTCAAAGCACTGTTTAGTGCTTCTTTCGTGCGCTCGACCGATTAGTACGTCTCAGCTTAACACCTTGCGATGCTTCCACTTAACGCCTATCAACCTTGTAGTCTACAAGGGG
>VMGB01000001.1 GCA_007376295.1 Parcubacteria group bacterium Gr01-1014_13
AGGGTCAATGACTAGGGTGAAGTCGTAACAAGGCATCCGTAGCGGAAGCTGTGGATGGATCACCTCCTTTCTGGAGATACTCAGTCGAAAGACTGTGAACTCTGTCGAGCGGTCTGATGCAAATCAGATTCGCGCCCTGACTTCGGTCAGGGATGGAAGGATAGACCGGTCTTTGTCACATTTATGAAGTCAATGCAAGAAACTGCTTATGGCAGTTTTTTTGTTATTCAAACATTGACCGTTCATTTAAAATTTGATATACATAGCTGCAAAGGAGAAAACAATGGCCGATGACAAAAAGACCGACGCTATTCATTTTGACCGTGAAGTTCTTGAGGGTTGGGCAAAGGCAGCTGCCGAAGACGATAAAAAATGGGAAGCCGCACAAATCAAGTCTTGTTTTAAGGATTGCTCCAATTCCAACTGTCCAATTCCTCGGGAAGGCCCGGATGCTTATATGCATACCCGTGCACAGGTACTGGAATGTTTGAGCAAAATGGAAATTAAGGATGGTAAGGAAATAGAAATCATGCCTGGGGTATTTGCAAGTAACCCACCTTTACTATACGGAGACAAAATGGACAACGACAAAAAAGAACCGCAAGAAGTTCAAGAGGCTAAGGAAATTTTAAGAAAGACACCGGTGCTAAAAGAAGGAGACAAAATTTCCTTTCGACAAATCGCCGAAGATTTGGCGCAACTCAGCGGTGATAACTCCGAGGAAAACATACAGCAACATTTAAAATGGGTAGAGTGGGAAAATGAACGGAAAAAATCTTTTTCTCTTTCACCTGCCGAAAAAGTATTCGTAATTTTTGGTCTGGTGCTTGTTGTTTTGGGTGTTATGAGTATGGTGGTGTGCCTTTTTGGAGCGCCCACAATATTTCTTCTTGTTGGAAAAGTTTTAATTGTAGCCGGAATATCGTTTGGAGCCTTGGTAGGTTTAAAAAATTCGTTCAAGCAAATTACAGACTTGCCACCGCCACCTCCGCTTTTTAAACTTAAAAGATAGTTCATTAATACAAGACAGTCTTAATCAAGGCTGTTTTTTGTTTCTTCATACCTAACATTGACAATTAACGTTTTTTATGTTAATATGAAAAATCCTAAAAAATTTTAGGACTAGAGGAGTTTCAAATCATGAAGAAAACTTTGGTTGTGATAATTGTTGTTTTTTTTCAAACGTTCTTTGTTCAGTCGGCAATAGCCGACAAAAATTCCAAGGAAATCCCCGAGGCAAAGGTAGAAAAAAAGGCAAAAGATGGCAAGGTCTGGTACTTTGCTGCTCTGCCAGCTTACTACCTGGGCGTGCATATTCCGCTTCACGAAAGTGGACATGCATTTGCGGGATGGCTCAGCCCGAATTATCAGGTGAGCAATTTCAAGCCATGGCCGCACTACAATGCAGACGGAAGCCGGTTTTTTATCGGCAGTGTGGATATCACCTGTGTCGGCAAGGCATGCGACGACAAAATCGGATCAGGTGTAATTTTCTTGGCGCCGTATATTACAGACACTGTGCTTTTCACAACTTCAGATTTATTGCTTGCTACCAATACAGTGAAACCAACCAGTATTCCCGGCAGAGTTTTGTACTTTGCGGGCATGGTTGTGCCGTGGTGGGATTTTTCCTACAATGCTGTCTGGGCGATCAAGGGATCCGACGCAGATCATGTTGCCAGAAATTTCGAAATTCCGCGTTGGTCGGTGATGGTTGCAGGTGCGAGTGTTTCGGCCGTCGGACTTTGGAGACTTTGGAATGGCTACAACAGAGCATTCCGTGGTCATGCCAAAGAATCAAATTTGGTCATTACACCCATAAGTGATTCCAAAACGATTGGCGCTTCGGTCAGCATGCGTTTCTAAAAATATGGTAAAAAAAATATCCGGCCCCTCTCGTTTAGAGAAGCCGGATTTATTTTTTTAAATTATTTTTTTGGCGTTTGAGCCGGCTGTGAGGTCGGCTTTGGCCAAGGATTTTTTTTGCGAAGCTGAATAAATTTTTTCGAAGGAATGCACATACCAAGGGCTCTGCCGCCAAAAACACCCATAACGGAAGAGGGTAAGAGGCTGTAGTTTATACAAACAACTTTTCCTGAGCCATTAAACATCGGTGATCCGCTATTGCCGGGAGCAAGATAGATGTCCATGAATAAAATTGGCAGAAGATTTCCGTAGTATTTGCCATTTTTATCACCATTAAAATATGGCGGACCAACTCGGCCTATGTAGCGGCCAAAGAACGGAGATGGGGGTAGAAAAAGACCCACGTTTCCCCAGAAGTAAACATCATCACCGGGCACTAGGTCGCTATCATCAACGAATTCTACTGCATGAGGTAAACGTTGCTTGGTCTGGACTAGCGCTAAATCATTATCTTCATCTGCGGCAAAAATTTCGGCTGCGTAGCAATCACGTCCCGATGCTTTTACCACACAAACCGCGTACGCCTCTGCCGGCAAAGGCGCGGCCAACTGATCAGGTGTGATAGCCGTTTTTAACGGGCATTCATCTGGTAGAGGGGTGGTGATTTTTGCTGGCGCCATCACGATAGGGCAAGTTTCATTGACGTTGTGATTGTTTGTGCCCACCAAACCATTGGTGTCCACCACAAATCCCGTACCAAAGCTCATCCCTGCAGTCGTGGTAAATTTACCATTAGTGTCAAGTATTGGTTTGCCAGTATTATCCGCATTCACTCTGCTATAGAAATGCATAACTTGGACAATGGCCTGTTTGTTTTCCCAAAATCCGGCTGGGCGGTTGTGTAGGAGGGGGCGTGGTTTTTCTACTTTGGCGTGTTTGTCGCCGCACCCACTAAAGAACGAAATAAAAAAGAACAGAGTAATTGATTTACGGTACTGCATGATAGTTACTCCTTTAAATTTATCGTAACATGCCGTTTAAATATCAGCAAATTAAAATTTTAAAAAAAACCACCCCAGGTGGGCGGTGATTATGAATTTGAGATCTAATTTTAGTTAGAATGAACAGTGCCGGTTAACGTTGGGTGCATTTTTGGGAGTCTTGCCCGCCACCGCCTCCTCCTCCGCCATTAGCAATATTATTTTGCCCCGGATTATTTGGACAAATACTTCCGCCACCTTTCCTTCCCGGACAAGCGCCAAGTACGCTGACAAAAACTAGCACAGTCAGAATCTTGTTTAAATTGCGCATGCGACCTCCTGCGCATTAGACTAGCATACTATTTGGTTAGTGGCAAGCAGGCCATTGATTTTTTGGTTTATATTTGTTACACTTTTAAAACTAAAGGGGGCGGCTAGCTCAGTTGGTTGGAGCATCTGCATGACATGCAGAGGGTCACAGGTTCGAGTCCTGTGCCGCCCACCAGAACTCTTGATTTTTTAATCAAAAGTTGATATTGTGTAGTTTGTTGAAGTTAGGGGGCGATTAGCTCAGATGGTTTAGAGCGCGTCACTGATAATGACGAGGTCTGAGGTTCGATTCCTCAATCGCCCACGATAAATTTTTTCTTTTATATAAACCCATTGACAAATGAGTCTTTTTGTAGTAAACTGCAGTCGATTTTGAAAACAACAAACCAAAAGGACAAATCCGTGGATACCACACCCCAGAACACCAAGACGCTCTTCAGTTTCAACCTTCATGATGATGTTCCCCAGATTCCTCGCCTCCAGGACGTTCTGTATGTCCTGGAAATTTCCAAGCGACAGGAGTATTACAGCATCTGTAAGGAAAATATGGATGTTGTATATCTCTTGAACATTCGCATGGTCGTCGAAGCTGTCGGTAATCAGGTTAAGGCTTTGTGGCCATCTGATTCCGTAGAGGCGCGCCGAATTGTGGCGCGCACGATCGTCAGCCTTTGTCCAGAAGAGGCGAAATGTCTCTCTCGCGAGGCCTTCGTCAATGCTAAGAGGGATGCCGAAGGTACTCTTTCGATGCCATTCAAAGATGGGGCTGAAATCATCGATGCCTGCGTCTGTCCGTATCACAAGGAGTCAAGACGACTCCGTGCTCTTTCTACTGACTAGACGGTCATATCGTTAGCCGGCAAGAAACCCAAACAGGGAAGTAATGTCGGTTTTTTATTATAGCAAAAAGCCATTGACAAATAGATCTTTTTATGGTAAACTTTTGTGTTCTTTGGTTTCCAGCGAGGGGCTGGATTTCGAAGACAAAACAATGTTACAGGGGGGAAAATGACCATCGATACCTTCAAAACTGTCCGCGCTTATCTCTTTTACTCCGGCACTCCTTCTGTTCTCGAGACGCCCAGCGTTCAGGATGTACTGTTCGCTCTGGGCCTCTCCAAGACGCAGGAGAACAAGGGTGACCAAATCTACGTCGACAATGTCAACCTCGTGATCGCGACTATCGGCTTCGAAGTCAGCGCCATGAAGCCATATGATGAGGTGTTGGCACGGAAGATGATCGCTAAAGCGATCATCGACCTTTGTCCCTACGGGGGTAGGTGCCTTCTCAACGGCGGCTACGTCGACGCGCGTATCGCGGCGGGGGAAAAGGCTTGGGAGGTGACGAAGCGGTACGGTACGGAGGCTTTGGAGGCAGCTTGCATCTGTCCGAGACATCTGTTCGAGTTCTCCAAGGGTCAGAAAAAAACTGCCCCGTCAGTGGTTAGCAAATAAGACAAGTTTCAACCAGTTACGTCGGCCGTTTCGCAATTATGCGAGGCGGCCTAATTTTTTTAAGGCTAATAACTTGCAAAATACAAAAATTTAGTATATAATATTTTTAGTTAAATCCCGACTAGGTCGGGATAAATTGTCTTACAATTATGACAGAACAAATGCCGGAAAAAGAGAAAAAATCATATAAAAAAATAGTATTAGCGTATTTGGCCAGCGCCGGCATATTTTTGCTTGAACTGATAAAAGTGGCGGTTTTGGCAGGTATTACCATTGCCTTCGTGCGGTATTTTTTGTTCAAACCTTTCTATGTAAAAGGTGCGTCCATGGAGCCGAACTTTTTTGACAAAGAGTATTTGATTATTGATGAGTTGAGTTATCGTTTGCGTCCGCCGGAGAGGGGAGAGGTAGTTGTATTTAAATATCCAGAAAATCCAAAAGAATATTTCTTAAAAAGAATAATTGCTTTGCCGGGCGAGAGAGTAAAAGTTTCCGAAGGACAGGTAACTATTTATAACAAAGAGCATCCGGAAGGAGTAATTTTAAATGAACCATATTTACCGCAGAATTTATTAACAGTTGGAAACGGTTTGCCGGTGCAGCTCGATGAAAATAATTATTATGTGATGGGGGACAATCGCCCAAACAGTTTTGATTCACGTCGTTTCGGCGCTGTAGATAAAAGTTTAGTTGTTGGCCGAGTGTTTTTCCGCGGCTGGCCACTCAATCGTGCTGAACTTATTCCAGAACCCAAATTAAATATTTAATTGTATGTCTAAACAGAAAATCAAAGAAAAGAAAAAAATTGTAAAAGCAAAACCAGGAAAAGAAAAGCCGCGTACTGATGCTGCGGCGGCAAATACAGGTAACAAGAAAACTTACGCCCTGCTTCGTGGTATGCACGATGTTTTGCCTAGAGAAGAAAAGTATTGGAAAAACTTTTATCACACAGCCGAACATTTAGCTGAGCATTTTCAGTTTAGCCGTATTGAAACTCCGCTTCTAGAAGAAGCGAATTTATTTATCCGTTCTATTGGCAAAGGAACCGATGTGGTGGATAAAGAAATGTATGTCTTTGAAGATCGTGATGGAAACAAAGTAGCTCTTCGTCCAGAAGTTACGGCTTCAGCTGTTCGCGCCTATATTATGCACGGCATGTGGAATATGACCCAGCCGGTGAAAATGTGGTATTGGGGACAGATGTTTCGCTATGACCGTCCGCAAGCCGGCAGATACAGACAGTTTTTTCAGGTTGGATTTGAAACTTTGGGTGATGCTGACCCGGTAGTAGATGCTGAATTAATTTTATTGGCGCATAATTTTTATAAAGATCTGGGTTTGCCGGTAGAAATTCACGTAAACAGTATCGGTCTTCCGGAAGAAAGACAAAAATACAAAACAGCTTTGGTTGAGTACTACCGCAGCAAGCGCAGTTATTTGTGTGATGATTGCAAACAAAGATTAAACAAAAATCCGCTTCGTCTTTTGGATTGTAAACAAGAAAGATGCCAGCCGGTAAAAGAAGATGCGCCACAGATTATTGATTGGCTGGAAGAAGAATCCAAAAATCATTTCATGAAAGTTTTGGAATATTTGGACGAATTGGCTGTTCCATATGTACTACGCTCAACTTTAGTGCGCGGATTGGATTATTATACCCGCACAGTTTTTGAAGTTTATCCTGTTGTTAGTGATGTTAATGCGCTCGGCGCCCAAAGTGCGTTGGGTGGAGGCGGACGATATGATTTGCTTGTCCAGGAAATGGGCGGCAGACCATCTCCGGCAGCCGGATTTTCTTTGGGAATCGAGAGGTCAGTATCAGCCTTAAAACAATACATGGATGCAAATCAAATTAAACCCCCAGTACAGAAATTTGATGCCTACTTGGCTCAACTTGGTGATCAAGCTCGTCGCCGAGCTTTGAAAGCAATTAATGATTTGCGCAATTCTGGCTTGAAGATTGATTATAATTTTTCCAAAAATTCTTTGAAGAGCCAATTGGAAGCGGCCAACAGTTTGCAGGTGCCGTATGCTCTAATTTTGGGCCAAAAGGAAGTTCAAGATGGCACTGTTATAATCAGAGATATGGAATCCGGTGTGCAAGAAATTGTTGATCAAAAGAAAGTCGAAAATGTATTAAAGAAAAAATTATCTCGGTTTGACGATGATAAGTAAAAAGTGGTATTATTAAACGTATAAATCAGTTAATATCTAATTTAGAAAGCGAGGTGGACTTATGTCAGAAGTAAAACGAAAAAAGAATGAATCATTTGAGGCTTTTTTGCGACGCGTGAAGAAACGCTGGCAGCAATCAGGAAAGATATTGCAAGTTAAGAAGATTCAGTTCTACGAACGTCCCAAAAACAAAAACATGCGCAAAAAGAGCGCTCTGCATCGTTTGGCAGTATCCCAAAAGATCGAGTACATGAAGAAAGTTGGGTTAATGCCGGAAGAAACAAAACGATTCGGAAGATAATTTTTTACTTAATTCCATTGTCCCATGCTTCAATGGATGCAACGAAAATTTTTCTTAATTCTTAAAGCCGCTACAATAACGACTGTTGTTTTGTTAGCGGTTTTTTGTTTGCCTGATCTAGTTCGGGCGCAGAGTATTGTCGATCCAAGCAGTACTTTGCAAACTGGAGTCGCCGTTATTTCCCAGCCGTTAGGTTTGCCTGCTACCGATATCAGGCTGATTGTGGCCAATATAATACGAATAGCTTTGGGGCTTTTGGGAATTATCGCCGTGGCTTTATTGATTTATGCTGGCTATCTTTGGATGACAGCTGGAGGTAATGAGGAACAGATTGCTGATGCCAAGAAATTTTTAATTAACACTGCCATTGGTCTGGCTATTATTCTCAGCGCTTATGCAATCGTTAGTTTTGTTATTAGTAAATTAACTGATGCCACTGGAGATGGGGGACAGTTCGGCGGCGGAAGTTTAGAAGCGCCGATTTCGGAAAATTTTCAAGGCAGTGGCGCTTTGGGTAAGATTATAAAAGATCATTATCCAGCGCGTGATCAAGTAGCAGTACCGCGCAACACTAAAATTGTTGTAACTTTCCGTAAACCAATTAAAGCCGATAGTTTTATTGACGACACTACTGGTGATGGAATTTTTGGAAATTGCAAAACTACTGTAGAAAATTGGTGGAATGACTGCGATCATGTAAAAAATATTAGTGATAATTTAATTAATATAAAACGCGCAGATAATAACGAGAAAATTTTTGGCGCAGTCGCCTTAACATCACTTAGCACTGAAAATGGTGTGGCTGGTATTTATACAATTTTAATTAAACCAATTACTGATGCTGGTAGTGCTAACGGGGGATATTTAGGCAGCGCCACCGAACCACTGGCGTATATTGTTCGTTTGGGTTCAGGCATGCTTTTGGATGACCCAGCTAACAGCAATCCTTCAGTATTTCAGGCTAGTATTTTAGGAAATAATTATTATGAATGGAAATTCACTAATAGTACCGCTTTAGATACTGCCCCGCCTTCTGTGGAAAGTATTTTTCCAGACGCTGATACTACCGAAGATAAAAATAGTGTTTTGCAGATTCATTTTAGCGAACCTTTAGACCCAATTGGTATTCAAGGTAAATTTAATGCTGCCGCCGGACATTTTGTGCTTGATGGTGGAAATATTTTCTTAAAATCCGACAACAGTACTTTGCCTCAAGGTAATTTTAGTCTGACCAATGGTTACAGAACTTTGGAATTTACACCTTCTCAGGAATGCGGCAAAAATGCCTGTGGCAACAAAATTTATTGTTTGTCAGTCTGTGATAAACCGGGCGCCAACTGCAGTCAGGATAATTATGAAGTCCTGCTTCGCGCGGCCAGAACAATTAATGCCAGCTCATTTGAATCTCTGCCGCTTTCAGGCATTGCCGATTTGGCTGGCAATGCTTTGGATGGAAATAAAAATAATACTCCTAACTCTGCCCCGATCAGTTTGCCAGTATTTCCTAATCAAAAACAACCGGATAATTTTTTCTGGGGCTTTAAAATTTCCGACAAAATCGATTCTTCCACTCCTTTTATACAGACAATATTGCCAGGCAAGGACGGTGAAAATATAACTCGTAATCAGGAATTAAGCATGGTCTGGAGCAAACGAATGCGCGCTGATTCGATGTATAATATAGGTATAGAAGAAAAACCAGCTCATCAAGTTCCCATTTGGAAAGTACCTTTCACATTATTTAATCCTAATAATACGAGCTATACCCGGATAAATCATGGTCCGTTTTTGGATGCAATCCGCCAGTATTATTTCCCAGTAGTAAGTTCTAGTGTTGAAGATTTACATTTCAATTGTTTCTATCCTGGCAAAGGTCCGAGTCGTCCAGTTGGCGCAGGTACGGTAGTCTCTCCGGATTGTGATGATGTTAATCCGCAGAATTGTTGCCAAGTGATAAGCGCGCTGAACAAATCTCTTTGTTGCAACGGCGCGGTAGGTACAGTTGCTTCAGCCTGTTTAGATTATCTGCGGCAAAATAGTCTTTAACCCCAACCAACATGACCCAAAGGAGAGGAAAAATTTTAATCACACTTTTATTCGCGGTTTTGGCTACTGCTGCTTGTTTGTGGTTTGCGCCCGCAGTTCATGCTCAAACAACTAACGCTCCAGATTTGGGTTTGGCGCCAGTAGGCAGTTCTATCGGTCTGCCATCTACTGATATCCGTTTGGTAGTAGCCAATATTATTCGTGTTGCTTTGGGACTGCTGGGTATAGTCGCTTTAGTTTTAATAATTTATGCTGGCTTTGTTTGGATGACTGCCGGTGGTGAAGAAGAAAAAATTTCTCAAGCCAAGAAAATTATGGTCAATGCCGCTATTGGCTTGGCAATAATTTTATCATCATACGCTATTGCCAGTTTTGTAATTAGTAAATTAACTGACGCTACCACCGACAATGGCGGAATTGGCGGTCCTGGCGGCGGGGGAGACAACCCATATTTCCCAGGCGGAATTTTTTATGTTGATAGTTTGCCGTCCGGAGGACAGTTGTGTATTAGAAATGTTCACTTAGCGCTCACTTTTAATTTGAAAGCAGATATTTCCACCTTAAACGATAATGTGGTGGTACAAAAAGCCGACGGCACAGTTCAGCCTGGACAATGGGAATCGTTAAGTAATACAACAGTTGCTTTTGTGCCCAACGGAGATTGCGGAAGTGGCACGCCGGATTGTTATGCTGCCAACACAGCTTACACTTTGCATTTCAAAAATGGCAGTGCAGTAAAATCTGCTAATGGTCAATTAGGTTTAAACTGTGCAATTAAAGCCGGTTGTGGTGATGTTCAGTTTACAACTGGTGATGGTGTGGATCGCAATCCGCCGCAAGTGAAAATAGAACCGATTGCCAGTGATCTGTTGCGGGTTGGAAATGTTGTGCCAGTAGAAGTTAGTTATACCGATGATAATGGCGTACAAAAAATAGATTTAACTGCTGATAACTTCTTTGTTAGTAGTCAGTCTGTTCCAGGTTGTCAAAAGTCAGGTTCGGTCACTCTCAATTGGCCTACAGTTGGAATTTCAGGCGGGGTACATGCTTTGGGAGCAACTGGCTTTGATTGGTCTGCGCTTAGCGATAGTACCAGTACAAATGTAAATCTGTTACCTCAACATTGTTTTGATAATACTTTGCAGGCGGATTTAGGAGAAGTCAAAGTTGGTCCTCCAGCTTGTGGTGGCGAATGTGGTGCTTGCGCTGGTTCTCCATGTACTACTAATACGCAGTGTGCCAGTGGTTTTTGTGATCAGGTGGCTGGTGTATGTGTGGACAAGATGCGTATCAATGGTGTCTCTCCATTATCCGGCGGTCCGGGAACTTTTGTTTCTATTAGTGGTGATTATTTTGGCAATACACCTGGTAAAGTTTTTATTGGTGCAACTCCAGCTCCGCTGGCAGCTTGTGCTATTGGCGCCTGGAAACCTTGGCAAATAATAATTCAGGTACCGCCCGGCGCAGTTAGCGGACCAATATCAGTGGAAACAGCTCCGGACTCAGGAGGAAAAAATTTCACCGACGCTACCAATGATAGCTTTGGGCCAAGAATTAGTGATTTTACAGTAAATAATTTAGTGCGTCCTGGTTTGTGCGGAATAAATCCAGTGGGTGATTTGCCTGGCGCAGAAGTGTCTCTATTAGGTCAGCGTTTTAGTAATGCTCCAGGGCAAGTATTTTTTGGCCAACAAAGTGTTTTGATAAGTTTGAGCAACTGGACAGACACTTTGATTAAAGCCAGAGTTCCTTTGCTTGATGTCGGCCCAGTAGCAGTAAAAGTTTCCAAAAATAATTTAGATAGCAATAGTGTTAAATTTTTTGTTGAGCAGGGATTAAGCGGTACAGCCCCATTTATTTCCAGCATCACTCCAGATCGTGGCGGGAAAGGGGAATATATAACTATTACGGGAAATAATTTTGGTGATCAAACAGGAAGAATTTGGTTTAAAGAAAATATTAATGGCCAGCCTGGTGATGCGATAGATGGTAGTTTTACTTTCCCAGCCGGATGCCAAAACACTTGGACCGATAAACAGATTATTGTAAAGTTTCCAGCCAATAACGGCAGTGTGGGTAAATCTTATTTTGTACAGGTTCGTCCAGCTGATTCTAGTTTGGGCACCAGTCCGCTAGGTCCAATTTTTAATCTAGAAGCTGGTCTGCCTTCGCCGGGTATTTGTAATATCAATCCGGTTTCTAGCCCCGTACCTTTTGCCAGCGCAGCTCCGGATATGAAAATTATCGGAGAAAATTTTGGTGCAGCGCCATTAGTTTATTTCTGGGGACCAGCGGCGTCTTCTACTTCCATCACTGGTAGAATTCTCGGCAGTTCAAGCACTGTGACAAATATGCTTGTGGGCCAAACTATCTCTACCCGTCCATTAGCCGGCACAATCAGCGGTCCGGTAGTAGTACAGAGAAAACCGGATAATAAATTAAGTAATCCGCAAAATTTTTCCGTAGTAGATTGTGTTAAAAATAATAATACTTGCACAGCTGTAAATACACATTGTTGTATGGCAGGAACAGAATCGGGCATGTGTAAGCCGGATACAGAGTTATGCGAAGGCGAAACTTTGTCGACCGGATTCATTTGGCGTTTCAGCACAAAGGATATTCCAAAAATTCCCCAAGTAGTAGAAAGATGTGATAATAATACTGATTTGGGTTTGAATATTCCTTCACCTTCACCTAGTACTTTGTGGGACACTTCCACCAGCGGTGTTCACCACAGTGTTTGTCGTACCGCTTCAGTCATGGTGGAGTTTAGTTTGCCAACGATGAATAATATTTCTCGTACTAATTTAGTAGTCAATGAATGTAATCCTAGCACTGTAAACGAAATTAACCGCACTTGTACTGCGGTGGGTCAAGTAAATCTTAAGGGTACAGGTGATTTTGTGCCCCAGCTGAGCACGGAAAGGACTGATTATTTACAATTAAATCCAGACGCTAGTTACAACAACGGAAAATGGAAAGACAATACCTGGTATCAAGTTGTGCTCCGAAGCGGTATTACTGCTGGTGTCGGTACAAGCAGCGCTCCTTTGGCCAAGGATAAACCGTGCGGCGGAGACTCATCTTACTGTTTTGTTTTTAGGTCTGATTCCCAAGATTGTAAAATGAAACAAGTGGTAATTACTCCATACAGTTATTTTACTACTGTTTTAGAAGCGCCAATGAAACACAGGACTAATCCGGCAGATGATGGTGAAGACGTTGTTTATTCTGGACACGGATTAAGCACCCAGCATTGTATAATTATGGACACCAGCATGTTTACCTGGACTTGGGGCAGTAAAAACGCCTATTATGCCGATATTTTTTCTGCAAATAATTCTTCGGCCAAAGTTTCGGCCTTGGCCAACACTGTAGGTGTAGGTTTAACTAATCCGGAAAATGCTGTGAATGTAAACGCCACCGCCACATTGGCTTCGGCTAGTTTTGGTGGACGCAGTCCGCTCACCATAGATTTAAGTAATCCCGAAGTGGTAGATTTCTGGCCAACTTGTTTGCAGTCTTGTACCAACGCTGAAGTGGGTGTGCGTTTTAGCACCACCATGTCGAATAAAAATTTGCCGAGCGGTCCGATAAAATTATTAAAATGTGCTGATGAAAATTGTTTCAAGACTACTCCGGTTTTAGCAGATACAGATGTGTTTTTAGACAGCGCTACCGGATACAGAATTTTAAAACTTGCCAATTCCGGTCTTGGTTCATTAGAGCTGGAGCCAGATACTATTTATAAAGTTGTAATTTCTTCATCCACCAGCAATGTAAATTCGCCGGAGTTATTATGGTCTGCGGCCAGATTAGGTGATCCGACTACATTTTCGAAGCCATACAAAAAAGAGTTTACCTGGCGTTTTAAAACTAAAAAAGAAAAATGTAAAATTCACCGCGTGGAGGTAGCACCGAAAAATTTCTTTGCTGAATTTGTAATTGATAGAGAACTATACAGCGCCCAACCATTTTCGTCTCCGGACACTTGTAGTGCAGCCGGACAAAAATTAAATCCTTGGATGGTAGGTTGGAACTGGACATCTTCCGCGCCTGCAGTGGCAAAGGTAACTACTTTTAGCACCAAAGGAAGCAATCCTTACTGCACTTTGGGTTGTGTGCGTAAAGGTAGTAGTATTCCGGTCGGAGTGACAGGAATTCCAGTTTGCGGCAATGGACAACTAGAAGCCGGGGAGGATTGTGATCCGCCGGGCAAAGGAGCTGGTTGTGGTTTAGATTGTCGAAGATTGGGAAATATTAGTACATCTACTTGTGGAAATGGAATTGTTGAGCCAAATCGCGGCGAAACATGTGACACCGGATCAGCTACTACTTCCATTGGTTGTGGCAGCAACTGTCTACGTCTTGGTTCTTCAGCGGCTACGGGCGCAACAGTTACGGGTGCCTCTATTTGCGGCAATGGTTCTATTGGTAGTGGTGAAGATTGTGATTTAGGAATTACAGCATCTTCAACAGTGGCTATTTCAGCTATGCGTTGTTCAGACAACTGTTTACATTTAGGTACAAGATTATCTAATAACTGGTGTTTTACTAATAGTGTTGGTTTTGGCGGATTTGCCCAAACAGAATTTCTATCTGCATGCCGGCTGGCTTTAAGCCGTTGCGGTGATGGGGTAAATAATCCAGATGAAGACACTGGATGTGATTTAGGTAATGGTAAGAAAGCTGCAAAGTGTAATGATTTTTGTTTGATTAATACTAGCAGCACTTCTCCTCTTGAATGCGTTGCCAACACCGAAGGCTGTGATCAAAATGGTCAACATATAGGTTCTTCCTTGCTTTATAGCACACCATCGTTGTGTGGGAATGGACTGGCAGAAATTGGTGAGGATGCTTTTTGTGAAACTAATATTATTACGATCCATACCGGATTTAACCCTTGGACTTTAGCTACTGGTATAGGCTTAGGTGTGGCTATTGGAGTTCCAGCAACTCAGCAAACGGATATAAATGGTAGTACCAGCGAGCAAACTGCAGGTGGCGGCCCAGTAGGCAACAAAGGTAAATTTATTATTCCATGCGGATACAAAACTGATGCTGAATGTGAAGTGCGTCTGGGTAAGGGTTGGGGCGTGGCTTCGGACGGCTGTTGTTATGTGCGTCCGAAATTATCAAGTGTTTATCCGGGAAGTACTACCACAGTCCAAGCAAATGTTTGCCCAAATACAGCTATCGAAGCTACTTTTGATGATGAGATAGATGTTTCGAGTTTAAAAAATAATATAGTATTGGCCCGCGGTGCCGGCGCCACAGCTACTTGTAGCGGCACCGAAGATGTTTCTAATTTAGTATTAAATAATCAACCAGTTGATGGAAGTAATTTGCCTTGGTACAAAAAGATTTTTGTAGTCGTAGTTAATTTCTTCAGAAATTTAGCGGGTCAAGATGTATCTGCGACCCATACCACTATCCAATCAACCAAGTGGTGCGCCGGAGAAGATCTTGGTCAAGGCGATGTGGTTGTAACCACCGGGACAGAAAGTAAAATTATTTTCAAATTAGATCAGCCGCTAGCTTTTGATACGGATTATTTTATTGCGTTAAAAGAAGGTTTACGTAGCAAGCGGGGGATAAGCATTGGGAAAAATAATACTACAAATAAACCATTAAGTTGGAAGTTTATTACCGGATCAAAAATTTGTGAGATTGATAGTGTGGCTGTAGATCCGTCACAAGTTTATTTAAACAAAGCGGGCGTCACCACCACTCTATTTGCCGATGCTTACAATGCTAGTGCGGCAAAGATTCAGGCTATACCGAGATTTTATGCCTGGCAATATTTATGGCAACCAGTCGGAAATCTTCTTGTAAATCTACAAGAGACAACCTCTTCCCGAAATATAATTTCGGCGCAAAATCGTAACGGTGAAATTGACTTGCGCGCTTCAGCGGTAATTACTGACAATATTTATTCTAACCAATTTGGCGCTGTGGCCACCGGCAAGTCCCACGCCATCGTCTTTTTGTGCGAAAATCCTTGGCCGCCAAAAGATTTATTCTTGGGCAATGCCGGTCCGTTTATTATTTTCCCTTATGAAGATAAGTTAGGAAATAACGACGGCTATAGTTTGGCTGCCAGCACATTCAACAACACTCCTTTGCCACCTTCTCCTAGCGGCGGTTACTTTAATTTCAGATCTTATTACTGCGCGGATAGTGGTAGTTTTGGTACAGACGATGATTTGCCGTATTTGCGTCCGGCAGTTCAGGTGTCGAGCGCAATAGTTACTGATAGTCCTACGTCTAGTTTAAAACGATTTATTTTGACTAATACCAGAAACAACGATGCTATCGGAATGGCAGTCTTTTCTAATCCAAAACACTTAACTGTAGCCCAATGGTTTGCAACTGACCGGGCTTTAGGCGGACAAGGATTCACTGGTAATATGCAGACTACAAAAATAGATGGCTATGATGCGCTTACGGATGGGAATAATATCTATGTAGATGCGCTTAATTATTCCGACACTGTTCCTCACAATCTTTACTCTAATATTTACTTATTTAGTATTAATGCTGATGCTCAGCCAGAGACAAAAAAAGTATTTGAACAGATGATTGAAAATTTGCGCTTTAATGTCAATCTAACTAATTATGGTTACTGCGGCCCAACAATGGCCAACCCAGGGGCTTCCACCACTTGCCAAACTGATTTGGATTGTTCTGGCACAGAAATTTGTTCGGTACAGACCGACAAATTAAAGAGAAATTACCAGAGACTCCGAGATCTAAATGAGATACAAAATTTATTGGGTATTTAAGTAAAGTATGGTAAAATATTAGTGCAGATTCTCAAAATCGTATGACAAAGAAAAAAATATTTTTGTTTTATTTATTCGCCATTATTTTAACTTCGGCTTTTTTATCTCACGCAAAAGTAAAAGCTGCTAACGCGCCAGCTCTCAAAGAGGGGACATACTTAACCGGCCAAACCTTAAGCATCTGGCCTTCCTGGTCACTGCTAGGAAATTCTTTAGGCGTTAATTTACCTTCCGACCCTATAAATCAATTGGCTACTGCCGGCACCTGTGTTACCAGTACCAATAGATTCTGTATCAATGATGCCCAATGTCCGGCTGGCGAAACTTGTGTTTTACATGACCCGGAAACTGGCTGGAGCGTTGCCAACAGGCGCTTTACTTTTGCGTGCAATAAAGATTCTTACGCTTATCGGTATATAGCTTCTACAACACCCGGTGCTTATACAGTGCGCGCTCATTTTGAAGATCCGGGGATTGCACCGGCAAATTTTAACAGTTTTGTTTCTAGTTTTGTCAGCACTAGCGTTTTTAAAATAAATGATAGTAGCGGTGTATGTAATTTTGATCAGGAAATTTCTTCCATGCAATCCGGTACTTGCGGAGATGGTAAACTTAATTTGAATAAAGGTGAACAGTGCGATCCGCCCGGCATAGTTGAATACGCTACTGGTTGTGTTGGAGCTATTAAAAATTTAAATGTCTGCGGCAAAAATTGCAGATGGACCGCTTCTACCACTTTATGCAGCAATTTAAGTAAATGTGGTAATGGTTCCATAGAGTTTGGTGAAACCTGTGATGATGGTACTTTAAATGGAAAATATAATCATTGTAATGTTACTTGCAATGGTGTGAGTGCTTTGGGCAAGTGTGGAGATGGAACTTTACAGTCCACTTATGAAATTTGTGATCCTAGTACGTCTGGAAAAGAAAAGTATGCTCTTAATAAAGCCGGATCTTGCAGTTGGGATTGCCAAAAATTCGGACCTTATTGTGGGGATACTATTGCCCAGACTCAATATGGTGAAGAATGTGATGGCTCGCAAGCTTGTTCGGTAGATGGAAATCCCGGTGTTCGAGTTTGTACAAATAATTGCTTGCAACAAGACAGTAAAGCCGCAGCTTGGTGGCATTTGGAAAAGATGGTGGGTTATAAACCAGGATTAACTAACAAAACTGATGATGCTACGGTAAATGGCAATTTGGCAATATGTCCAGTGGCTAATTGCCCGGCCACGAGTACAGGAAAATATGGTAATGGCCGTGAGTTTAATATTCCTTCTGGTGGAACAGGTGGTAAGTATTTAACTGTCGCAAGTAGCGCCAGTTTGGAAGCTACCAGCTCATTAACTGTAGAAGCATGGATTTTTCCAACTACCACTAGCAGTCTTTATCAGAGAATTGTGGAAAAAGGAGGCCCCAGCACTGGTAAGGGTTATGATTTGGAATTTAACATTTCGGCCACTACATCTGTAGTAAGGTTTAATTTATGGAATGGCACACAAACCTCAGTTGATTCAAAAAGTTCTATTTCTACAGGTACCTGGACGCATGTAGTTGGTACATATGTCCTAAATGGAACCAGCAATATTGCTAAAATTTATATTAATGGAGTTTTGGAAAATACAAATAGTATTATTAGGCCTACTCCGATAATGGCGAAAGATACTGGCAGTTTAGCAATTGGTAAATCTGCCGGTGCAGCTCTCACCAATTTTTTCTTTGGCAGTTTGGATGAAGTTAAAATTTATAATCACACTTTATCGGATGATGAGGTGAAAAATAATTATCAAAGCGGCTGGTATTGTACAGCTACTTCTACGCCAGTCACAGCCCCATCTGGTAGCTGTGGCGATAATATTGTAGATCCTAATGAAGCCTGTGATCGGGGAACAGCCGATAATGGCCGCGCCTGCGCCCCAGCTTATGGCGTACCATGTTCTTATTGCTCGACAGATTGTCAGAATACTATTGAAGTCCAACCCATTGAATATTGCGGCAACGGCATTATTGAAAGTTCAGAAAAATGCGAAGTGGCTGGCGCGAATATTTTCGCAGCCACTAACACTGTTGGCAGAACAGCTTCTGTAAAAAATACTAGTTACAATGGTTATCAAGAGCTGGCGTGCGCGGATGAGACTCCGGTCGTTACGCATACTATAAAAAAAGGTACAAAGAGTTGCCCGGATTGTTCTTTGGGAATAATAAGAAATTGCGTGCAGTGCGGTGCGGATGTAAATGGGGTGGGCGTGGAGGGCGGTCTAATTAATGTTTTGGAAAACCCTATAACAAACAGTTCCCGAGATCCGCTTTTTGCTAAAATTACAAGCAGCTCGCTTAGTTTATCGGTTAGCAACCGATTTCCAAGCCTTCCGCCTATCTGTAGTATAGTTGTGCCTCAGCTTCAACCGTCTGTATGCAAAGACAGGCTCACTGCTTCATCTCCGATAGTAGCTGTGGATAGGAAAAATGGAAATTCCTCAAACCTTGTTTCTTATGCCTTATTTAATCCTTACGTTAGCGGTTTTCCATCCGCTCTAGTCAATAGCGATCCCATTTGTTCCGTGAGTGATAGCTTTATTGATAAGTATCAAATGTATGTTAATTATGACTGGTCCCGCCCGTTAAATTTCCCGGTGGTAGCCGAACCGCAATCTTGGCAATATGACTTAGTGTTTTCGCCGGTAGTTTCCAGCACTAAGCGTGCCAGAGATATAAGGGTGGTCGTAAGTTGGGTTGGATCCGGAGATTTTTATAGCGGAGTAGTTAATCCGTTTATTTCCAACCCTCAAATAGAAGGAGCGAATTATGTTGCTCCGGGGCCATCCTATCAGTATGCTACCGGCATAAATTATTACAATTCACCAGCTGATTTCAAAAAATACGGTATCTGGTATCATGGTTTTAATGTTACTCCCGGCCAAACAAGCGCCGAGGCCTTTACAATTGATACGGCAAATATGAGTGGCAACACCTATGCATTTTATGTGCGCTCTCCAAGTTATCCGATCAGAATATATAAAAATACTGCTAAGTTAAAAGTGGATGTTTATTTGCCCGAACTAGACAACAGCCAGTATCATTTTGGCACTCCGGCCCGGACATATTACTTTATCTCTTCGGCTCCTTCGGATAACCAAAACGCCCGCTATTGGCAAGTGTTTAATATGAAATTTTCATCGTCAAGTTTATCCGTATCAGATATAATAGGTATAAATACGATAGTTACAGGGCCTACATACTTTAAATATACAAACCCTCTGGTTGCTAACCCCGCATGCACAGAGGCGGATTGGCGTGCGACTACACCTCTAGTATTTTGTGCGATAGGGTCAACAAAAACACTAACTTGGACAAAATTAACAAATTGTGTTGGTGGGGTACAGCATCCGCCCACAGAGGTTGTCTCTTGTGGCGATCCGCAACAATCTCCCACTACCCAACAGACCCAAACAACTCAAACAAGCCAACCGGCTATCGGCACTAAAAATGTTTCCCAACCCATTATTTCCCAACCTACCACCAATCAACAGAGCCCATAGCGAGCTTTGCTGCATGGGAGTTTAAATAATATTATAAATAGCGCATATGATGGGAACAAATAAAAAAATTATAATCTTATTAGTTGTTTTGGCGCTGGGGGGAGCGGGGGTTTTGGCTTACAAAAAATTTATTTCATCCAAACAAGTGGATAAAAATTTAGCACCATCATCTAGTTCTTCTCTAGATGAAGCAAGACAGCAGGAATTTGACGATGCCATAAAGAAAACTTCTGCCTCGGATCAAGATATGGATGGAATTCCAGATAATGAAGAAGCAAAATACAAAACCAGTGTTACATCTTCTGATACAGACGAAGACGGCTTACCAGATCATCAAGAAATTTTTAATTTTAAAACTGATCCGCTAAAAGCAGACACCGATGATGATGGTTCTGCAGATGGGTACGAAGTGCGTCGCGGCTCAGATCCTAAAAAGATTTAATTTTTATCATTTATTACTCGATTATATGTTTGATGAGCAAAACCAAAATTCAGGCGCGCCCAAAAATTTACCAGCCGAACCAGTAGATATGTTTGCTGGAGTAGAAAAAGATGAAGGGAAGTTAGGGCAAATGCCGCCATCTAGCCCGGATGCTTTGTCTGCTGGCCGGTTGAGTCCTAAGGGGGCTCCTGCGATAAAAAAAGAAGAAGCGCCTATCTCACCTCATTTATCAAATGTCGGTCATGAACTAAAAATGAGTACGCCTATTTTGGGGAAAATATTATTATTTTTAGCGGTAGTTTTGTTATTAGGCGGTTTGGCCTACGGCGGTTGGTGGTTTATGTATGGTAGTAAAAATAAATCCGCTAAATTACCCGCAACGACCACCGAGCAGACTGTTCAAAATCAAACTTCTGGCGTAACTAATACCACCAATATTCCTGCGCAGATAAATAATGATCAGATTTTATTTGGACAAGCAGTTGATAGCGATAAAGATGGGTTAGATGATGTACGTGAAAAAGAGATTGGCACTGATCCGCAAAAATTAGATTCTGATATTGATGGTTTAAATGATGGTGATGAAGTTATTATATACAAGACTAATCCTTTATTTGCAGATACAGACACAGACGGTCTAAGCGATGGCGATGAGATTCTTATTTGGCGCTCTAACCCTTTGAATATGGATACCGATGGTGATAGTTATAAAGATGGTGAAGAAGTGAGAAATGGCTATAGTCCTGTTGGGCCTGGAAAACTATTTAGCGCACCGTCTTCCACAGCTACAGGCACTTAAACTATATATGTTTGGAAAAAAAGAGGAAATAAGTACAAAAAATGATCCGATGAGTAAGGTTCCGAGTGATGGGCAAACTATAAGTGTGCAGACAATTCCTGCAGATTTTTATGGCGGTGTAAATCCAGTCGTGAAATTTAAAAAAGTAGAAAAAGAAGTGTTGCTGGAATCAAAATCAAAGCTGACTCCGTCAGAAAAGAAAGTTCTTGATAAAAGCACGGCTGCAGGCAAGGATTCGCTTTTGCATCCGGTCAATATTTTGACCAATAAAAAATATGCGATAATTTTTGGATCTTCTCTTTTCGTGCTTATTGTGGCCGGGGTGAGCGTCTATTATTATCTACAACTTCGACAGCCAAAGATTTCTCTGCCGCCACAACCGGAAATTAGCATTCCTACTACCAGCGAGCTGACACCAGTAGCGGTAGAAAGTCCGACCGAAGAGCCCGCTGTTACTAGTACTGCGCCTCAATCTTTAGCAGAAGCGCCGATAGAATTTCCGTCCAGTCTTTTAGGAGATAGTCCGGATTTGGATAAAGACAGCCTGACAGACACTGCTGAAGAGTTGTTTGGTACCGACCCAAGCAAGCCAGATACTGATGAAGATAGTTATAACGATGGCCATGAAGTTTTTTATCTGTATAATCCGGCTGGCAAAGAGCCCTTGAAATTAATCGACTCTGGTTTTGTAAAGGATTATAATAATCCAGTGTTTGGTTATAAAGTTTTTTATCCGTCAACTTGGGCTGTGGGCAATGTGGATGAAGGTTATCGAGATGTTTTGTTTAGTACGATTACCGGTGAGAACATAGAACTTCGGGTGTTTGATCGATTGTCAAACCAGACATTTGCAGACTGGTTTGCGCAGTGGGCGCCAACCGAGCAATATCAAAATTTGAAAGATTTTCAAACTAAATTCGGACAGTCAGGTAAAAGCAGGGCAGATAGCTTGGTATATTATTTTATGGACGATAACCATGTATATGTGGTAGTTTACCATACCACAGATTCCAATGTGGTTAATTATCGGTCCGTAATGGCGATGATGGCAAGGAGTTTTAGAACTCCTGGGTTCACTGCTTCGGAAGCAGTCCCACCACCAAATGCGGAAACAAATACTTTCCCTACTGAAATGCCTACCGCCATAAACGCTCCAGAATCCCAATAATAAGTATGTTATCTTTAGATTTTAATAAACGGGTAAAATGTCCGTGGACACAGAGTGAGATCGAAAAAATATTTAGAGTAATCGAAAAGAAAATAAAAGCCAGCGGAGACTTGGAGATAAATATAGTTGGCGACAAAGAAATAAAGGATTTGAATTTTAGATACAGAGGAAAAAATAAAGTAACGGACGTGCTCGCATTTGCCTGGCAGGAAGACGGAGTGATAAAAACAAACAGTTTAGGACAGATTTATATTTGCTACCCCCAGATTGTTCGTCAGGCAAAAGAATTCAAGGTGAAAATCAAGGAAGAATTTGTCCGAATGTTGGCCCACGGATTTTTACATATTATGGGGCACGATCATGAAAAAAAGAAAGAAGCGGAAATAATGTTTAAAATTCAGGAAGAAATAGTAGATGAATATCTTAACTAACCCAGTATGTCTTTGCGTAGATTGCTAAAAAGTTTTGTGGATGCAATACGGGGGTTAAAGCACGTTTTTAAATCAGAACAAAATTTTAGAATCCAAGTGCTGGTCGGTTTTTTGGTTTTGGCAGCGGCAGTTTATTTCCCTCTTCGTAGTTGGGAAGTAATACTCATTGTTTTATTGGTATTATTAGTTTTATTAGTCGAGATCTTGAATACAGTTTTTGAATATTTTAGCGATTTGCTTAAGCCGCGTTTGCATCACTATGTGGGCGTTATAAAAGATGTTATGGCTGGAGCAGTTTTGCTTACATCGCTGGTGGCAACAGTTGTAGGAATAATAATCTTTTATCCATACTTGGAAAACTTGCTTAAGTAATGATATAATGGTGTTGTATGAAAAGTAGCCAAGGAAATTTAATTGGCGGTTTGGATATCGGATCAAATTCGGTACGCATGGCCGTAGGGCAATTGCTGGGAAAAGAAAACGGCAATCTTGAGTTACAAATTTTAGGCGCGGCTGAGTTTTCTTCCGAAGGGGTGCAAAAAGGAGTGGTAAACAGCATTGAAGATGTGGTTTCTTCTATTTCCGCCTGTCTGGAACGAGTCGAGAGAATGGTGGGAGTGCCTATAGACAGTGTTTGGGTAGGTATATCCGGATTACACATTTTATCTCAAAGCAGTAAGGGTGTTGTGGCCGTATCCAAAGCCAACAGTGAAATAACCGAAGAGGATGTAAATCGTGCTCTTGAGGCCGCTAGATCAATAGCTACACCTTTAAATTATGAAGTTCTTCATGTTTTGCCACGACATTACACGGTAGATGGGCAAACCAGCATTAAAGATCCAACATCAATGACCGGAGTACGTCTGGAAGTCGATACTCAAATTATTTTGGGTTCATCTTCGCAAATAAAAAATTTGACTAAGGCCGTTTATCGAGCCGGCTTGGATATAGAGGATTTAGTTTTATCTATTATCGCTACCTCGGAAATCGTGGTTACCAAACGCCAGAAAGAATTGGGCGTGATGGTCGTTAATGTGGGAGGAACCACTACTGCCATGGCAGTATTTGAAGAAGGAGAGTTGATTCATACCGCTATTATTCCTCTTGGTTCGCAAAATATTACTAATGATATCGCTATGGGACTACAGATACCGCCTGAAGATATTGCTGAACGAGTAAAAATAGAATACGGAGACTGTAATCCAGATTCAACTAATAAAAGAGATGAAGTTGATTTGTTTGATATAGGGGCAGCGGATCACCAGATAGTAAAAAAGAAATTTTTAAGCGAAATAGTTTCTGCTCGCGTGGAAGAAATTTTACAAAAAGTTGATGATGAACTTCGAAAAATACAACGTTCCGGCATGTTGCCGGCGGGTGTAGTATTTACTGGCGCCGGAGCCAAGCTTCCGGGATTGGTAGGGTTGGCAAAGAAAGTTTTGCGATTGCCAGCGAATTTGGGCTATCCCCTTAATGTGGTAAGTGTAACTGACAAAGTTAACGATCTCGGTTTTGCAACAGCTGTAGGGCTGGTCAAATGGGGGAGTGAAATGCAAGGCAAAGCCCATGGCCAAAAGCCGGGTAGCAAAAAAATCGGTGATTTTTTTGGACGGCTTAAAAAAGGATTGAGCGACCTTATTCCTTAGTTGTGCATATTGGAAGGGATTTTTCTTGACAGTAAAAACTATTAACTATAAACTATACAACGGAGGTCACTCCGTTATTTTATTTATAAACGTATTGGATACAAAATTTGTTCAAGCACCTCTTTCATTCTTAATTATTGAATATGCCTCAAGTAAAACCAGATATAGAAACATTCGCCAAGATAAAAGTTATTGGCGTCGGTGGATCAGGAGGATCGGCAGTAAATCGAATGGTTGGAGGCCGCATTCGCGGAGTAGATTTTGTTGCCATGAACACAGATGTCCAGGCTTTGCATCATAGTTCGGCTCCGCAAAAATTACATATTGGAAAAAGCGTTACTCGCGGACTGGGCGCGGGTATGGATCCTGATGTTGGCCGAAAAGCTGCCGAAGAAACTCAGAATGAAATCAGAGATTTGGTAAAAGATGCAGATATGGTTTTTGTTACTTGTGGTTTGGGTGGAGGTACTGGTTCGGGAGCTGCGCCTGTCGTGGCTTCGGTAGCTAAAGAAGCTGGAGCGCTGACAATAGCCGTGGTTACAAAACCTTTTGGTTTTGAAGGTCCTCAACGCAGAGATATTGCCGATAAAGCATGGGAGCAGTTGGCTCGGAATGTGGATGCAATTATTACTATTCCTAATGATCGTATTTTGCAGATCATAGATAAAAAAACAACTCTGCTGGAATCATTTAAAATTGTTGATGATGTTTTGCGTCAAGGCGTCCAGGGAATCGCGGAACTCATTACTATTCCGGGACTTATTAACGTAGATTTCGCAGACGTAAAAACAATTATGCGCGATGCGGGTTCTGCCTTGATGGGTATTGGAGTGGGTGAGGGTGAAAACAAAGCAGCTGACGCAGCCAAGTCTGCTATATCCAGTCCATTGCTCGAACTGTCCATAGATGGAGCCAGAGGCATACTATTTACTATTACTGGCGGTCCGGATATGACTATGACTGAAGTAAGCGAAGCGGCAAAAATAGTTACCAGCTCGGCAGCCGAAAATGCAAAAGTGATTTTTGGCGCTACGATTGATGAATCCATGAAAGATTGTATACGTATTGCAGTTATTGCTACCGGCTTTGATGACCGCCGGCCTAGTTTGCCAGCGATTGAAGAGGAGCAGCCAACCCCTTCATTTTTTTCTGGTGGCAACAAATTTATGTCCAGTAATTTCATGAGAAAAGTGCAAAAAGACGAAGAGGAAGAAGAAAAAAAGTTTAAACAAATTATCCATAACAATAATATTTCTTCCCAGCCACCAATGCCCAAGTCTCCGCCACCCCAGCAACCCAAAGACAAGAATAATGGTGAAGATGAATTGGAGATACCCGCATTTATTAGAAAAAAGATGGGGATTTAATTATCCGCTAAACTAAAACAACACCCATTCAGGGGTGTTGTTTTAATAAAAAGCGCAGTGTATAATAGAAAGCGAAATGTTAAATTATGCGTTGTCCTGTTTGTAATAATAGAGAAATTAGCGTGGTTGATACGCGCCCATCTGAGGACGATTTGTCTATTCGTCGTCGTCGGGAATGTGATAAATGCCAATCCCGTTTTTCTACCGTTGAAGAAATGGAATTATTGGACGTCATCGTGGTAAAAAGCGATGGGCATCGGGAAATTTATATGCGTGATAAATTAGAAAGTGGCATTAAAATGGCTTTGACCAAACGATCATATACCAGAGATAATTTTCATCGTTTGATACACTCTATTGAACGTGATATCCAAAGAAAGAAATCGAAAGAAATATCTAGTAAGGAATTGGGTGAAGTAGTTATCAAGCATCTACGCAGTTTCGATAAAGTCGCCTATATTAGATTTGCCAGTGTCTACCGTGATTTTAGAGACGTGCGTACTTTTGAAAAGGAGCTAAAGAAGTTAGGAGCTAAATAATTAGATAATAGTATGTTTAGGCATCATAAAGAAACAACAACTGATGAAGCGACAAAAAAGACAGAGCCAACTGTTGCTAATTCTGATTTGTCTACTTTTACCAACAAAGTTTCTGCGCCTGAGGCCGCAAAAGCAGAGCCGGGTCTAAAAGAACTGATAGAAAAAAATTTAAAATGGTCTCAAATTATTTATGAGCAGAACCGAAAAATAAACAATAAACTTTTGTGGACGGCTATTGCTAGCTGGCTCAAGGTGTTGTTGATATTAGTTCCACTTGTACTCGCGATTTGGTACCTTGGGCCTTTACTCAAAGACGTGATTTCTCAATATAGTGAGTTGCTAGGTAATAGTGGTCAAGCAACTTCCGAAAGCCAAGAAAATTCTATGAGCAACCTTCTTCTGAAGTGGTCTAATTTAGACCCCGCCCAACAGGAACAGTTAAAAGCATTATTTAAGTAATATGTTTAAGAAAACAAAGATTTGCGCCACTATTGGTCCGGCTTGTGCGGATGTTGCTACTCTTACAGATATGGTAAAAGCAGGCATGAATATTGCCCGATTAAATTTTTCTCATGGCGATTATGCAAGTCATAGCGCTCTTATAAAAAATATTAGAAAAGCTGAGGAAATCACCGGCGAGCCAATTGCTATAATGCAGGATTTGCAAGGGCCAAAAATTAGAGTGGGAGGTTTGCCCGAAGTCGGCGTGTCTATAAAGGTTGGTGAGGAAGTGGTTTTTGATACCTCCTTAACTGAATATAAAGGAAAAGAAATCCCTTTAGATTATCACGATCTGCATAAATTTCTTGAACCAGGCCAAAGGATTTTGGTAGATGATGGGCATATTGAAATAAAAGTAAAAAGTGTTGAAGGTACAAAAATAACAGGAGAAGTAGTGGAGGGTGCTACAATTTTATCTCACAAAGGTTTAAATTTACCGGATAGTGATTTAAATATTACAGCCATAAGCGAAAAAGATAAAAAAGATTTAAAATTTGGCGTTGAGCAGGGTGTAGATTTAGTAGCGCTTTCATTTGTACGCAGCGCAAAAGATATTATTGACCTGCGATTTTTGGTCAAACAATTTGAAAATGAATTGGGCATAAGAAATCAACAGCCAATTCATTTAATCGCCAAAATAGAGCGACATGTGGCGGTAGAAAATTTAGAAGAAATTTTAGATGTCACCGACGGCATCATGGTAGCGCGCGGAGACCTAGGTTTGGAAATGTTGGCTGCTGAAGTTCCGCTAGTCCAGAAAAAAATGATAGATTCGGCCAATGCGCACGCCAAACCGGTAATTGTAGCTACACAAATGCTTGATTCCATGAGAGAGAACCGTCGTCCTACTCGTGCCGAAGTAAGTGATGTGGCTAATGCAGTAATAGATCACGCCGATACTTTGATGTTGTCCAATGAAACTGCCGCTGGGAAGCATCCAGTTTTAGTGGTAGAAACTATGGCCGATATTATAGCTAGCACAGAAAAATCGCAGTATGATGATACTGCTTTACCATCCATTCATAAAGCCGGTACTACTATTGATGTGGCCATTACCGAATTGTCGCGTATTTTGGCCGAAGAAGTAAAAGCCAAAATAGTTTTAGCCGCCTCAATTTCTGGAGAAACTGGCCGCATTATTAGTCATGTACGTCCGCCACTGCCCATACTTGTGGGCACCAGCAGTCAAAGAGTGCAAAGACAATTAAATTTATCTTGGGGAGTGATACCGTTTATTTTGGAGACCTGTGCTTCTATAGAAGAATTGGTAGAGAGATCTATTGCTTATATAAAGAAACATAAAATTGCCAAAAATGGTGACAATATGGTGGTGGTGGCAGGTGAACCGGTTGGACAGGCTGGGAATGTGAATTTGGTGGAAGTGCGAAAGATAGAATAATTTCAGCTAAATTTTAATAATTTAAATCATCTCTTATCTTGACAGTCGCAACAAGTCCCAATGCTTGGCATGGTGGTTACATTGGCGCTTGACAAAAGGCGTATTTGTGGTACAATACGCCGCTCTTTTATTTCTCAGCTTTCTTTTGGCTCTGTTTACAGGTTCAAAAGAAGGCTGGGAAAACCAGCTAGAAGACAAGCCTTATGCTCTGCATGGTGTAGAGTGAGAGGTGAGTCATAAATCAAGGAGGTGCCAAATGGCACGCACGAAGCAACAGAAGAGCGAGTTCGTTAGTGGTCTCGGCACAGGGTTCGAGTTCGTCAAGGCGATCTCAGATGAGGTCCGAAAATTGGGCGGTAGTGATGATGATCTTCGTAAGGTCATCACACAGACCGCTTTGCGTCGCAAGATTGCCGAGTCTATCATGGTGGGTCGAGATGGAAGCAAGTTTCCCTCTCTCGTCCATGCCGCAGAGCTCATCCCCGAGGGATGGACGGTCGTGGAGGATGTCGTTCTGTCGTCATTCGACGTGAGCGGTTTGAAGCCCCGTTCGTTCCTCAAAGAGCGTGAGACGTCAATCAGCAGCGAACAGATGCGTAAGCGCGCCGCGGAGTTCCACTGCAACCTCGGGCTCTCCGATGCTAAGCGCATGCTTGCCGAGCAGGATAAGATCCCTGTCGAGTTTCGGGATTTTTATATCCCATTTCCCGGCACGGTTTTGCGCGATCCGGGCGGCGACCTCAGCGTCCCTTACCTCTTCTTCTACGGCGGTCGTTGGCGCATGGACTTCGTCTGGCTCGGCAACGACTGGGACGTCAGCGATCGGTTCGCCTGTAGCGAGTAGGAAACTTGGTGACTCGGACACTTGGTACTAAACTGTTGTCTGTTCGGTCCTCGGTTTCTCGGACCCTCGGTCAGCGTTCACTGTAAAATGTGAATGTTTGGTCGAGGGTCTTTTTCTTTTCCAAAAAATTTGTTAAACGGTGATAGGTGGGTACTGGTGGTGGGGTAGAGTTTTTATTTTATTTCAATGTCGGATAAAGAGGAAAGTTTTTTGTAAGTTCAACAACCCGTTGTTTGATATCAGCCAATTTAGCATCATCCTGCCAATTCATTATCGCTTCATCAATCCAACCGGCAATAGTTTTCATCTCATTTTCTTTCATACCCCGAGTGGTAATGGCTGGTGTGCCCAAACGTATACCAGACGGATCCATTGGTGAACGAGGATCATCAGGAATCATATTTTTGTTTACGGTGATACCAGCTTTGTCTAAGGCTATTTGCGCCTGTTTGCCAGACACACCTTTTGGAGTTACGTCGATTAGAAGCAAGTGATTATCCGAGCCGCCAAAACATAATTTATATCCCATTTGGTTGAATTCTGCTTCCAAAATTTTGATATTCTTTTTTATTTGTTTGGCGTATTCTTTGAATTCCGGTTCCATGGCTTCTTTAAAAGCTATGGCTTTTGCGGCTATATTGTTTTCATGTGGGCCACCTTGAAATCCAGGAAACACTGCCTTATCTATATCTTTGGCAAATTTTTCTTTGCACATTATCATGCCGCCGCGAGGGCCGCGTAGTGTTTTGTGGGTAGTCGTGGTTACGATATCAAAAATTGGTACCGGATTATTCATCTCGCCGCCAGCAATCAGTCCAGCGATGTGAGCAATATCGGCCATAGTAACGGCACCAACTTCGTCAGCAATCTCTTTTATTTTTGTATATTCAATTTCTCGGGAATAGGCGCTATAACCAACCAAAATTATTTTTGGTTTGTGTTCCAATGCCATTTGTCTTAAATTATCCAAATCAATCAAACCTTCGGCATTAGTTTTATAGCGTACAAAGTTATATATTTTGGCCATGTAGGTTACTGGATGTCCGTGAGTCAGGTGGCCGCCGTGGGATAGGTCCATACCTAACACCGTATCACCGGGTTTAAGCAGGGCAAAATATACAGCAATGTTGGCTGGAGCACCTGAAAGTGGTTGTACGTTTACGTGCTCAGCGCCAAAAATTTGTTTGGCGCGGTCTATGGCCAACTGCTCTACTTCATCAATAAATTCACAGCCGCCGTAATATCTTTTTCCTGGGTAGCCCTCGGAATATTTATTGGTTAAAACAGATCCTAGCGCATCAAGTACAGCAGGGGAGACAAAGTTTTCTGAAGGGATCATTTCTAAACCTTCTTCTTGGCGCTGTTGTTCGCGTTTAATGCTTTGGTAAATATCGTTATCAAATTCTTTTAAAGGTTGAGTGTGCATAAAAAATATAAAATAAGTCAGTTATTTATTAAGGTCGATATTTGGAAGAAGGTAGTTAGATCATATCTAATTATGGTACTATCTTTTTAGATTTTTTACCATATAAGTATTTTCTAGAGTAAAGCCGAATTTTTTATAGTATTCACGCACGCCAACACCAGAAATTACCGCCAACTGGTAGGCTTTATTTTTTTTACAAATTTTTTCCGCTTCGGCGATTAATTTTTTACCCAAGCCAATATGCTGGCTGGCACCTTTGGATTTTTTACCAATGTTAATTAATTGGCCGTAGGTATGCAGTTCGCGAATAAAAGCTGGATAGCCCATCGCATCTAAAGCGGCCGCGCTAATTCCTTCACTAGGTAGGCCTTTTATAATTTTATCCTTAACCACTTTGTCTTTTGATAAAACGCGCAAACGGCAAAAAGCATAAACCACATCGCGATTAGCGTCTTCAAAGCTCAAAAAGTATTCCTTGCCTCCGCTGGCTTCATATTCATCAATAAATAACTTTGGTTTGTGAGTAACCCCATTTTCAAAATGTTGGTGTCCTACTTCTCGGCAACGCAAGCATTTGCATTTTAATCCTTCCTTTGCCATTTCTGCTTGGATAACTTGTCTCAAGTTTGTCATGGTATTACCAGCTTGAATATGATGTCCGGGAATATCACGGATCAAGCGTGAGATACGTACGTATCCGGGCACCTTTGCTTTAAATTTTTTCAGCATGTTTATCAGTTCTCGGTCTGAATAAGTTTTGTATTCACCTCGTTTTAGCCAATCAAAAAGCTCGGAAGTTTTGATAACTGTGCAAGGATAAACTTTGATCATGTCCGGTCGGTAGTCAGAATTATCAAAAACTTCTAACATCATTTTTAAGTCCGTAGCTGGAGTGGCTCCGGGCAGTTGTGGCATGAGGTGGTAATCTACTTTGAAGCCATAATCCTTTAGCATTTTGGTGGCGTGTTTTACGGCCGCTATGCCATGACCGCGTTTGGTTATATCAAGGATTTTTTCATTAGTATTTTGCACACCAAGCTCTATTCGCGTTGTGCCCATTTCGCGCATAGCCGCGACAGTGCCTTTGTTTATAAAATCAGGCCGTGTTTCTATAGTTAGACCGATGATGCGATGTTTACTTTTCTCATTTATTTTTTGAATTTTAAAACTAAGTTTACGTAAATCATCCAAAGAGAACATTTCATCTACTTGGCTATTTTCAAATTTGGCATCATTGCAAGCCTCAAAACATCTGGCAATAAACCAGTACTGGTATTTGATAGGGTAGGAGTTCCAGGTGCCGCCTTTTATAATCAATTCTACCTTGTCTGTGGGGTGGCCATTGGTAGTCAAAGCCTGGATACGTTGGGATACTTGTTGGTAGGGGTCAAAAGCCAAGCCTAAGGCGCGGGCTGCGGCTGGCTCGTCGGCTAGGTAGCTTTTTGGCATGCGGGCTTCGGTAGGGCAATAAATGCATTTTCCGGGGCAGGGGAATGGCTTGGTGAGTACGGTAATAATGCTAACACCAGACAAACTGCGCACAGCTCGGCGCATGAGCATTTTCTCTAAAGCTGGGCTTTTTTTAATCTTGTGTTGCTTGAGTAATTTATGATATGATTTAAGTAGTTCTGGCTTGGTAGGAATGTTAATTTGCGCATTTTTAGTCTGACGTAAAATTGTTCGCAGAACTTCGCCAAAATCAGCCGCCTTTGTGGGCGGATTAGAAGCCAGAGACTTAATCATTATTTCGGTAATAGACATAATATGGCAGGAAAAGATACAGCTACGATTATACATAAAACCCGGAAAGATTACAACCGTATAGCTAAGTATTTTGATAGCACCAGAAATAACGCCGGTGAACTGGAAATTTTTAAGAAATTTATTAAAAATGGGCAAAATATTTTGGATTGGGGCTGTGGTAATGGAAGATTGATTTTTTTGTTACAGAATAAAAAAGTAAATTATTTTGGGACAGATCAGAGTGAAGGATTGTTAAAGATTGCTCGTAAAAATCATAAAAAAGCAGTAACAGAAGGTTGGGCAAAGTTTTTTTCTACAGCCAGCCGAAAGAAAATCTTCCCCAAAGGTTTTTTCGATCTAGTTTTCATGATTGCTTCGTTTCACCATTTGCCAGATAAACAGAGTCGATCGAAAATATTAGAGGATGTTTATAAACAATTAAAACCAGGCGGAAAATTAATTATTACGGTTTGGAATTTGGAGAGTGATTGGGCGAAAGATAAAATAGATACAAAATGGCAACAGATTGGAGAAAATGATTTTTTGGTTCCATGGAGTAATCCGCAGGGTGAAGTATTAGCCAATAGATATTACCATCATTTTCCGAAGGATGAATTAGCCGGACTTTTAAAAGAAACGGGATTCAGGATAAAAAAAATGGATTATGCTGAAAAAACAAATTGGACAGATAAAAAGGGTGGGAGAAATTTGGTAGTTATTGCTAGCAAATAGAGTATGCGTATTTTGCAAATAAATAAATTTTTTTATCGCCGGGGTGGAGTAGAGGTAGTTTTTTTTGACACTATCAAAGGTTTGCGTGAGCGCGGTCATGAAGTGAGTGAGTTTTCCATGATTTCTCCGGGCAATTTAGCGTCGGATTATTCGGCTTACTTCGCTTCCGCGATTCCAGAACTGGTTGGAAAAAATAATCTAGCAGCCCAGTGGAAAATTTTTAAACGTCTTTTTTATTCTGCTGAAATTGAAAAAAAGTTAAAAGCTCTTATTTTGGCAAATGAACCCCACGTAGCCCATCTGCATGGTGTTTATCACCATTTATCAGCCAGTACTTTTACCGAGCTATATAATATGAAAATACCGATGGTTCTGACCCTGCATGATTTTTTTCCACTTTCTCCCAGTCGAAATTTCTTACATGGTGAAACTTTGGATGAAAGTATTTATAAAAATAAATTTTACAACTGTATCCGTTACCGGTGTATCAATAATAAATTGATACCCAGTGTGGCCGGTACTTTGGAAGCCTACTATTATCGTTTAAAAAAGATTTGGCAAAGAATAGATCTGTATGTTTGCCCCAGCCAATTTATGGCTGATAAATTTGTAGAATATGGTTTTCCGGCAGAAAAAATGCGAGTTGTGCCAAATCCACTTAAATCGCAAGAGGTTGTGCCGCCACTAGGAAACAAAATTGTTTATCTGGGACGTATTCATTATGAAAAGGGTATAAAAACTCTGATGGAAGCGGCCAAAGAATTGCGCGATTATAAAATGATGGTGGTAGGTAGTGGTCCCGAAGACGCGTGGGTGCAGGAGTTTGCGCGCAAAAATATTCTTTCCAATATAGAGAGAATCAGTTGGGTCGGCGGAGAGTCGTGGCAACAGGTGATGCGAGAAGCAAAAGTAATCGTGGTGCCATCTTTATTTTATGAAAATTGTTCGATGGGTATTTTGGAAGCCCTTAGTTATGGCCGGATTGTAGTAGCGGTGGATAGAGGCGGCAATCCCGAGCTTATAAAAGACGGTATTAACGGGTTTTTGTGCAAACCTGAAGATCCAACTGATTTAGCCAGAGTTATTCGTCGCGCTATGGATACAACTGACGAAGAAGCAGCGGTTATTTCTGGGAGTGCCATTAAGACTTTAAATCAAAACCATAATCCGGAAGATTACTTTAAGAAATTGGAGGCAATTTATGCAGAGGTAGTGTAAACTAAATTAAAAAATCACTCATGATGAGTGATTTTTTAGGCCTTGATAGCTTGGAGTTTTTTGAGAACGCCTGGCTTTGCAGAAGAGTAAAGCGCTATGGTTTGGCTAGTAATATCTTTCCAGTTATATTTTTTTTCTACCAGCGCTTTATTTTTTATTCCTCTTTCTTTCAACAGTTCTGGGTTTTGCATCAGTTCAGTAATTTTTTGCGCCAACGAAAGGATGTTGGTATTGCAGAACCAAAAATGTTCGTCGCTGATTACTTCTCTATGTTCGGAGATATCTGAAACTAGCACTGGTCGCGCATGACTCATGGCCTGCAAGACAGTAATTGGCAAACCTTCATTTTCTGATGGATGTACCAGCAAGGCGGAATTGGCGTACAGCTCTTCTAAGGTGCGGCCTTTTTGCCAGCCGGTAAATATAATACTGTTATCACCGCGGGCGATTTTTTGTAGTTGCATTACGTAATCGTCGGTAAAAGTGGAATCGCCAACAATAACTAATTTGTAGTCCTTCAATAATTCAGGATTTTGCTGACGCACAAACTGCCATGCTTCCAATAAATAGTGCACGCCTTTATGTTTTACCAAACGAGAAACCATTAACAAATATTTTCCCGGCACAATATCCCACTGATCAAGCAGTGAGGAGTTTTGAGGTTCGGCCGGGGTTACCCCGTTGGGAATGTAAGTAGTTGCTTTTTGATACTCATTCAAACAATAATTTCTAATTGTTTTGGATACCGAAATAGTTTGGTGAGCAAAAGTGCATCCAGCCAATTCACCGATACGAAGCATTAAGCGGGCAAAAATTCCCCATTTTTGATGGTAGCGATCCAGACAATGTAGAGTTACTACTACCTTGGTTTTGGGAGTTAGAATTCTCGGTATCCAGCAAAGCAATGCTGGTCCCACACCGTGGTAGTGAATAACATCTAGCTTTTGGAAAAGCGCATGAATTGTAGAAGTAAAAGTATGGAAAATAGCGTCGAAATTTTTGGCATGCAAAGTAGGCGTATGTACGATTTGTACACCGTGGTAATTAGTGATGTTTTTTGGCGTATACCAGGCTCGGGCGTATACCACAACATTATGGCCTTGTTTGGCCAATTCTAGCGACAATTCTTCTACATGGCGTTCTATGCCTCCGTAGACGGCTGGTATGCCTTTTTGTCCTATCATTGCTATACGCATATTTTTATATTTAACCGTAAACTATATCATATTTTAGGGGTTTTGTCAACCCCTAAATCAGCGTGTTTTTAGTGAATTAAAAATCCATCCAGATTAGGTTCTGGATGGATTGAAAGCGGTGTATTTATGTAAGTTGTAAGTTGGAAAATCGCACAAGGCGGTAGGTGTTGTCCCAGTCACGAACATCTGGGTAAGCGGTTACACACCACCAAGTGACATTTTGTTTATTCATCCCTCGAATACGACCGTCTTCTTTTCCATCTTGGCCTGTTTTCCACATGGGAAAGAGGAGGATGTTTTTCGAGTACTTATCTGGAATTTGGTCTCTATGGCGCAACAAGATCTCGCCATCCTTCATAGTCTCATGCTTGCGCCGATTATTGTGGCCCGAGCGAGCATGGTTTGGGTATTAATTGGACCTTCTCCGGGTCCATGAATACGATAGATTTCACAGGTGCATCCGCCTATTGAAAATTTTCCGTCCATTGGTGGAAGTATAGTTTGAGAAGGCGGAGATGTTTTCGATTGTTTCGCAGGTGGCATGGCCATTTCTCCATTTTTCTTTTGTTGAAATTTCCAAAGGAGCTAGAGTAGTTTTATCACAAGCGACCAGTTTGTCAAGTTGAAAGTTGGTTTTGTTCTGGATGCACCGGCAGTTATATGATAAAATTTATTATATGTCTAAAGATTTAAAACCTTTCCCTCCGTCGTTAAGTATAACAAAAATTTTAGGCCCTAGCTTTGTAATTTTGGCTCTTGGTTTAGGCTCTGGCGAGGTAATCCTCTGGCCATATTTGGTTGCCAATTATGGTTTGGGGATCGCTTGGGGTGCAATTTTGGGCATCACTTTTCAGTTTTTTATAAACATGGAAATAGAGCGCTATGCATTGGTAAAAGGAGAGAGTGTGTTTGTCGGCATAGCCAAAATTTTTCCACATTCTGTTTATTGGTTTATAATTTCTACTTTTATCGGTTTTGGTTTGCCGGGGATTGTGGCCGCTTCGGCCAAAGTTTTGGCGGCCGTGTTGGGTATAGTCAATTTTAAATGGTTGGCCATAGTGATGCTTTTAGTTATTGGCCTGTTACTAAGCGTTGGCAAAACTGTATATGGAACAATGGAAAAAATCACTAAAGGTATTATTTTAATAGGCGTACCTTTTATATTTATACTCACCGTATTTTTAAGTTCCAAAAATGATTGGTCTTCTTTGGCCAGCGGCCTAATTGGTAATGGCGACGGTTTTTGGTTTTTGCCCGCAGGGATAAGCTTGGCTACATTTTTTGCCGCTTTTGCCTATTCGGGGGCAGGAGGCAATTTAAATCTTACTCAATCCATATATATAAAAGAAAAGGGTTATGGTATGGGTAAGTACTCCCAAAAAATAGCGGGTCTTTTTCGTGGCAATTCCAAAGAAGCAAGGCAGGTAAAGTTGTCCGGCGAGGATTTTGAGGCAAACGAAGAAAATATCTCCAGTTTTAAAGCATGGTGGAAAGTTATAAATCAGGAGCACTTTATCGTATTTTTGTTTATTGGGGCTTTATCCATGATGTTGTTAATGCTCCTGTCTTTTACTACCACGTATGGTTTAAGCGGTAACGCCGAAGGAATTAACTTCGTGATAAATGAAGGCAGGGTAATCGGACAAAATTTAATACCAATAGCCGGCACCCTGTTTTTGTTAGTTGTATCCGTAATGCTGTTTCAAACCCAGCTTGGGGTGATGGACTCTACCAGCCGCATTATGGCCGAAAATGTGGCTATCGCCAGATTAAAAAAAATTCCTGATGGTAAAATTAATTTATCCAAAATTTATTATTTATTTCTTTGGGCTCAAATTGCTTTTGGTATTGTTTTATTTTTACTGAATATTCATGAGCCCAAAACTTTGATTGTACTGGGCGCGGTTATTAATGCTTTTGCTATGTTTGTGCATACTGGTTTGGTGTACTGGTTAAACCATAAAAGTTTGCCGGTTATTTTTCGTCCCGGTTTATTTAGGAAAATAGCTATATTAGTAATATTTCTGTTTTTTGGTTTTTTCAGCGCCGTTGTTCTTTTAGATCAATTAGGATTATTTCATTTTAAAATATAGTTCAATTTATGGTGAATAGTTTATTTATTTTCATTGCAGCGCTTTTTTTGGTAATAAAAGGGGCTACCGTTGCCGCCAAATATGCCGCTCGGTTGGCGGAAAGTTTTCCGTTGTCAAAATATACAATTGGTTTTATTGTCATAGCCATCATTTCAATCTTGCCCGAGACTTTTATTGCTATCAATTCCTCTTTAGCCGGAATGCCTTCGTTTGGTTTGGGTACTCTGTTTGGGTCCAATGTTGCTGACATGACTTTAGTTTTTACAATAATCATTTTGTTTGCCGGTCGGGGCATAAAAATACGAAGCAGTATTTTGGGGAAAAATAAAGCTTATCCGTTTTTGCTCCTTTTGCCATTGGTATTGGGCATGGATGGATATTTTTCTAGACCGGAAGGAATAGCCCTGATAATTTTTGGCGGAGCATTTTATTATACGGCCTTTAGAAACGGTATGGACAGGTCGGTTTCTTTAAGCAATAAAAATAACCGCTATAAAAATTTTTTCATGCTTTTCCTCGGTATGGCTATATTACTAGTCGGGGCTCATTTTACCGTGAATTCGGCCGTGGTATTTGCTAATATGTTGAAAATAAATCCGATTCTTATCGGTATGTTGGTGGTAGGTTTGGGCACTACTATGCCGGAATTATTTTTTGCCTTAAAGTCTGTGAGGGAGCGCGATGACGATTTGGCGGTAGGAGATATTTTAGGTACAGTGTTGGCTGACTCCACCGTAGTGGTAGGTATTTTGGCAGTAATTAATCCATTTTCTTTCCCGCAAAGAATTATCTACATTACCGGCTTATTTATGGTGTTGGCCTCGGTTATTTTGTTTATCTGTATGCGTTCTGGACGGGTTCTTTCCAAACGGGAAAGTTACGCACTTTTGATTTTTTGGCTGACATTTGTTTTGGTGGAATTTTTGGCTAACAGGTAATTACTTGTTAATTTTGTCATCCTTGCTATACTATAACCTGTCTTAAATTTTAGTAGCTAATAGCTTTATTATGGACGCTCAAACATCCCTGTGGATTTTATTCGCGGTTATAATCGTGGGTTTTTTAATTTTTGATCTTGGTTATGCCAACAGAAAAAGCCATAAGATTGAATTGAAACCGGCGCTTAACCAATCTTTATTTTGGATAGCAATTTCTCTCGGTTTCGGATTTTTGATTTTTATATTTCTAAGTAAAGAGCTGGCCGCTGAGTTTCTCAGCGCTTACGTTACTGAAAAGATGCTGTCCGTGGATAATTTATTTGTTATCATGCTTATTTTTAGTTATTTCAAGCTGGAAGAAAAATATCATCACCGGGTATTGTTTTGGGGAATTATGGGCGCAGTAGTTTTCCGCGCGGTATTTATCGGGGCAGGTTCGATTATAATTAGCCAGTTTCACTGGGTGCTGTATATTTTTGGCGCCCTGCTTATATACACCGGCATAAAATTGTTGCGTGATAAAAAAGAAGAGCATATTAATTTTGAAAATAATAAAATTATTAAGCTTGCCAAAAAATATCTTCCCTTTTCCGTCAATCATCACAATGGCAAGTTTTTTTGCAGAGAAACCGGGAAGTTTCTTTTTACTTCGTTATTTTTAATCATGTTGCTCGTAGAAGCTACGGATATAGTTTTTGCTGTTGATTCTATACCGGCGGTGTTTGCTATTTCTCAAAATATTTTCATTGTTTTTACTTCAAACATTTTTGCTATTATGGGTCTTCGTGCGCTGTTTTTTCTCATTGAGAGTGTTTTGCACAGGTTTCATCATTTGCAGAAAGGTTTGGCCTTTATACTTCTGTTTATTGGTTTAAAGATGCTGCTTGGCATATTTGATCTGCATATTTCTTCCCTTGTCTCATTTGGCATCATTATGTTGGCGCTGGGATTGTCTATGGTTTTGTCTGTAATTTTCCCTAAGAAAATTTGATAATTACAATAAATAATAAAAAAGAGCGGTCCCGATTAATTCGGGGCCGCTTGTTTTAAAGAACTATTTTTCGGTGGCTATGGCGGATCCATCTGGCTCCGGCTGACTAGCCATTCCACGATATCTGGGTCGTTTCCGCCGAGTCGTAAGTACTCTTTGTAATGCCGGCTGGCTCGCTCTACATCGTGAGTTATTTCTTGATAAGCCTGGCCAATAAGTCTGTGTGTGAACTTTGGGTCTTTGGCAACAGCAATTGCTTTGGCAAAACGGTCTTCAGCATCTTGTGGTTGGTTATGAAGGTAAAGTAGTCCAAAATTAAAATAAAGATTTGGTTTGTCATTTGATTTCTCTACAGCCCGCATCAAGTTTTCTGCAGCCTCTTTTTTTTGTCCAATATTTTTCAAGGCCATGCTTAAGCGACGGTAGTAGAGCGCTTCGTTTGGAGCCAGAGCAATTGCTTCGCGATACATAGCGATTGCCTGGTGAAAGTAGCGATAGAAAAACAAACCTTCTGCGAGAGCGAAACGCTCTTTCGCGCTTCCTGGCCGAACTTTTAATTCATGGTCTGCCCATTTTTGGCAATGTGTACACAGAATGTCGCTAGATTGTCTTTCGTTCATTGCACAGTCAGTATTAACGCAGTGTTTGAGGCAAAGAGTGTGGCCAAATTCATGTATGATTAAGTGGCAGGAGAGAGCGTCTCGATGATGTTTTTTTTCGAATGGCGGTACGCTATAAACCGCTGACTTATTGCATGCGTCGGCGAAACCATGGCAGGGTTGATTATCAGAATTTTCTAGATTCTTTTCTGTAATCCCCATGATTCGTTGGGCATTTTCCGGTAATTGGGAAAATATAAAGCCCAATATCTCATGGCTCTGGTAGTAATTTCTTTCAGCGTTAAAGTATTGAGACGGAACCTTTGTTGCGGGTAGAATTACTGTATTTAGTCTAAAGTCACGTTCTAGAACTAATTTTGTTAATTTGATCTGCCAGTCAGAAATGTCGCCAAGAGGTAGAATAGCCACAGTAAATTGTGAAATAGCGTCTTTTGTACTCATTTTACTCCCACTTCTTTACTTGTTAAGTATAGCGTAGTCCAGCTGCGTATTTTGTCAAATTTAGAGGCGCCCATTGACTTTTTGCTTAAAGAGGAGTAAGCTTGCCTATTCGGTATTATTTACCCCGCCAAGGAGGGGATTTATCAATAGGTATGAAGAATTTTTTTAAAGGCAATAAGCACGGTGGTAAAAGAGGATTTGGCGACCGAGACAGTGGCAGACCAGCAATGATGCACAAGGCTACTTGTAGCAACTGCAGTAAAGAATGCCAGCTTCCTTTCAGACCAAACGGCAACAGAGCTGTTTTTTGCAGCACCTGTTTTGAAGATCAAAAAAATGAGAATCCGGACAGAGCCGAAAGAAAAAGTTTTGGCAAACCAAGATTTGAGGACAAAAAAGTATTTGAGGCTGTCTGTGGTAACTGCGGTGATAACTGCTTGGTTCCATTTCGTCCATTCCCTGGCAAACCTGTTTTCTGCAAGAAATGTTTTGCCAAGGACGATAAGGTTGTAAATCATATTGTAAAGCCTGATAATTCCAGCAACAAAAATATTGAACAGCTCAAATCTCAAATCGAGATGTTAAATATCAAGCTTGATAGAATATTACGAATGCTGACTCCAGAAACAGAACGCGCAGAAGAAGATGAAGGAGAGATGGATGAAGAAGAAGTTGAGTTGGAAAAAATGAAGAAAAAAGTTATTAAAAAGGCAAAGAAAGTAAAGGTGTAAAATTTAAAATTAAATAAAGAACCCGCCGGCGCAAAGCGTCGAGCGGGTTTTTTGTTTTCAAATTTAGTTGTCAGCGAAAATTTTTTCTGAGTGGCGGAGACCGTCAAAGAGTTCTTTGACGATAGCCTTTCCTCTGTCTTCTTCAAATTTATAGCGTGTTTGTTTGGAAAGTTCTTTGTACCGTTGGTACCACTCTGTTTTATTGGCAGACAAGTCTGCGGCCAACATCTGCTGAAAGAGTTTTATACCATCTAGCGTATTGGCTCCTCCAAGTTGTGCCAAGCCCTCACATATTTCAAAGCCATCTGTTAGTAGGGAAGTGGCTTCTTTGGTTATTTTGCCGCCATTGTTGTCATAGATGTGGCCGTGAGCCAACGGTCTTGGGCAGGTGGGGTTGGTGCAGACTCCAAAGTTGAAAGACGACGAAAAGTTGGGTGGCATTGAAAATCGAATGATCTTGTTGTGTATGCCAGGTATGCTTTCTAGTTCGGCCATAAGCATATCTTTCAACATTCTTTGCACTTGATCTTCCGCGACCAATTTTTTTTCAAGGAGGTCCTCAAGCGCTATATTCCCAGCCTCAAGGCTACGGATAAGCCACACTTTTTTGGATTCGGCACCTAGAATCAATCCGTATGGTACGCCTACGGCATCCAGAAGTTTGCAGTGCTCATTATTTTTTACGAATCTGATTTTTGCCATTATGGCCTCACTTGTAGTTAAAAGTAACCTATCATAGTTTAGGCTTTTGGTCAATGGAAGCTATTCTATTTTAACAATTTTATATTCGACTTCTCTGGTGTTTGTTTTGATTTTAACAACTTCGCCAATTTTGCGCCCCATCAGCGCGGCACCGATAGGGGAGTTGTAGGAAATAATTCCTTTTTGTGGATTGGTTTCTACAGAGCCGAGGATTTGGTAGGTTTTTTCTTTGCTGCCAGTTTCAACTGTTACGGTGTGTCCCAGTTCAACTTTGTTACTTTGTTTTTGATGAGTGATAACTACCGCATTTTTTAATTGGTTTTCTATTTTTGTAATACTGTCGTTTATTCCCCGTAATCTGCCTTTGGCAATTTGATACTCCACGTTTTCCGAAAAATCTCCCAGTTCAGCCAATCTTTTTACTTCCTCCACTCCTCTCGGTCGGCTAATATTTTTTAGTCTATTCAGCTTATTTTTTAATTCCAAAATTTTCCCTTCAGTGAGAAGGGGGTCGGATTTCATCTGGCTGTATTTCCCTGGTTTTCTGTAGGGGACTTGCATGGGGTGATTGTAGTCTATTTTGGGTGTTTTATCAAGATTTTTTTATAAATACGATCTTTGGCATTTTCCTGTATTATGTGGTATATTCCATAATAACCTCCAAGAACTTAATTTATTTAATTAATTTTGTATGGAATTTTTTAAAAACCTCAACCTTAAGCCACTTAACATATTTAAAATAGCTGTTTTAGCTTTGTTTGGTATTTCTGCTCTAGTCTTTATTTTTAGCCTAATCAACTCTTCTTTGCGTCCGCTTTTAAACAATCGTATGGGAGGAGCTGTGTCTGTAGCCCCAACTTATTATGATTCTGGATCAAGTTTTCAGGGCGAGGTGGCTATGGGATACAAAGGTGGTATGCCAGCCGATCTTTCAGTAAGAAATATAATGCCTGTTCCGCCAACGCCCGGAACGGTTGGAAATAACGCGGAAGATTTTGAGGTTACTGATTATTCTGCTTTAATAGAAACAAGAGATATACAAAAGACCTGTGCGGCTATTATCGGTCTTAAATCATTGAAGCATGTAATTTTTGAAAACTCTCAAGAATCAGACAAAAATTGCAATTATACATTTAAAGTTGAACATGCTCGTGCAGCCGAAATATTGGCAGTAATCAAAGATTTGGAACCAAAAAATCTTTCCGAGAATATTTATACAATTAAAAGTCAGTTGGACGACTTCACAAATCAAATAGAAATCTTAACAAAGAAAAGAGCTTCTATAGACGAAACTTTGCAAAAAGCTCTGGCCGCATATGATCAGATAACCGCTTTGGCTATTAAAACTCAAGACGCCTCCAGCTTGGCAAAAATTATTGATAGCAAAGTGCAAATAATTGAGCGGCTTACTCACGAGATAATAAATATAAATCAGCAGCTTGATTATTTAGCTAGAGCAAAAGCCGACCAGATGGACAGGCTTAAATATACCTATTTTAATGTTAATGTTTACGAAAATAAATACCTCGATGTCAAAAATCTAAAAGATTCTTGGCGCGCGGCTATTAAAAATTTCGTCTCTACAGTTAATGAAGCTCTGCAGAACGCCTCAATCAATCTTCTCGCTATTCTCTTTATGGCAGTTCCGTTCGTTGTCTATGGTTTGTTGCTTTTGGTTGGCGCGAAATACGGCTGGAGGCTAGTAAAGTATATTTGGAATAAATAATAATCCAGGTCAGCAAAAACAGCCCTATAGGGCTGTTTTTGGCTTCTAAATTGACTTTTCTCTCTTAAAGCAGTATAGTATTGGATACTTATGAATGTATCAGAGCTAGCCAGACAACTAAAAGTTCACCCGCAAAAACTTTTGCAGACTTTGCCTGAGTTTGGTTTTGATATTGGCGCGAAGGCGATAAAAGTAGACGACCGCATAGCCCAACAGATAATCCGCCAATGGAAGCGCATTAAGTTTATTTTAGACGAAAGAGAACAGAAAGAAAAAGAAAAACAAAAAGAATTAGAAAAAGAAGCCCGCCAAAGCAGCGGCCTTAGCGTGGCTATCCCGCACAAAATTAGCGTCCGTGAATTAGCTGATTTACTGCAAGTACCAGTTACCAGACTTATCATGGAATTCATGAAAAATGGTATTTTGGCTACTCAAAACGAAAACATCGATCATGATACTGCTGCGCTCGTGGCTCAAGATTTGGGATTTGGTGTTACCGAAGCGACCGCAGAAGCAAAGGAAGAGCCGGCAGAACACATGGTAAATTTGGAAAATATTTTAAATGGTGATGCAACTTCCGCTCGTCCACCTATAATCGTGGTAATGGGACACGTTGACCATGGTAAAACAAAATTACTTGATGCTATTCGCAGTACAAACGTGATGGGTCAAGAAGCTGGCGGTATTACCCAGCACATCGGCGCTTACCAAGTTGTTTGGACAAATCCAAAAACAAAGGAAAAATCTCCGCTTACTTTTATTGATACCCCTGGTCACGAAGCTTTTACTGTCATGCGCGGACGTGGTGCTAAAGTTGCCGATATCGCTGTGCTTGTTGTAGCAGCCGATGACAGCGTGAAGCCACAAACTGTAGAGGCGATAAATATTATTAAAGCGGTAAAGTTGCCGGTAGTAGTGGCGATAAACAAAATTGATAAAGAAGGCGCTGATGTAAAAAAAGTGCGCGCTGATTTGGCGCAGTATAATATAGTGGCAGAAGAATGGGGCGGAGAAACGCCAATGGTAGAAATTTCCGCTAAACAAAATTTAAATATAGATAAACTTTTAGATGTTTTACTTTTGGTATCTGACATGCATGCTGAAGATGTAAAAGCCAATCCAGACAGAGCTGCCGCCGGTACTGTAATTGAGGCGCATGTAGATAAAGGTGAAGGCCCAGTGGCCACAATTTTAGTCCAAACCGGGACTTTAAAGTTAAATGATCCGTTAGTTGTGAACGGTGAAATTTATGGCAAAGTGCGCGCCATGAAAAATTATAAAGGAGAGAACATGAAAGAAGCTCCGCCAAGTTGTCCAGTGCGAATTTTGGGATTCAAAGTTGCTCCGCAGGTTGGAGATATTTTGGATGTGGGCAGCGCTGCCACGGCTAGCGATATAAATTTGAAAGAAAAAAGAAACAAGCAATCCGGCGCGGAGAAAAAAGTAGTTTCCGCTTCGGCTGACGTTGAGGAAGAAGAGAAAAAGAAAGTGTTAAACTTGGTTATTAAAGCTGACACGCTTGGTTCGCTAGAGGCAATTATCGGGTCACTGGAAAAAATTAAAAATGACGAAGTTGGTGTCCGTATTATCGGCAAGGGCTTAGGAAATGTGATGTCCGATGATGTAGCCAAAGCCGAAACTGCTCAGGCTATTATCTGTGGGTTTAATGTTTCGCCAGCGTCGACAGCTCAACACATGATTCAAGATAAAAATATACAATTTCTACAATTTAGTGTAATATATGACTTGCTGGATTTTGTAAAAGCCGAATTAAAGAAGCTTTTGAATCCAGAAAAAATTGTTATCGAGTTAGGTAAACTTCGTGTAGCCGCAATTTTCCGCACCGCCAAAAACAGCATGATTGTTGGAGGCCGGGTGGAGGGCGGAAAAATTAAAAAAGATGCTCGCGTCCGCGTACGCCGTGGCGGAGAAGTTATTGGCCAGGGTAAATTAGGCCAATTGCAATCTGGAAAACAAACTGTAAATGAATTGCCAGAAGGCAACGAAGGCGGTCTTCAATTTGATGGTAAATTAAAATTGGAAGTAGGGGATGTTTTGGAAGCTTATACTGAAGAAGAAAAAGAAAAGAAGTTAATTTTGGAATAATTTAATAATTTTTTAAGCTTTATTATATATATGGAGCATGTTTTTACCGAAGCAAATTTTGATGAAGAGGTTTTGAAATCAAACATCCCGGTGTTTGTGGATTTTTGGGCAGTTTGGTGCGGCCCTTGCCAGATAATGGGTCCGATTGTGGAAGATTTGGCAAAAAAATATGAAGGTAAAAATATAAAAATCGGTAAATGCAATGTTGATGAAAATTCTGAAATATCTTCAAGATATAATATTTTGAGCATTCCTTCTTTTGTGGTGTTTAAAAACGGCGAAGTTGTAGATCAGATTGTGGGCGGAGTACAGAAAGAAAAGTTGCAGGCGATGATAGATAAGCACTTGGTTTAAATTTAAAAATAAATTTTTAAAAACAGACCGTTCTGGTCTGTTTTTGTGTTGACGAAAAGTCTTTTTTGGTATATACTATAGTCCAGAAGGAGAACAAAATGGATTCCAAACCAATTCGTGTTCCAGCAACAGTCAGAAAGGCGCAGGCGCGATATGCCAAGCTAGAGGCGCTTTATCCGCGCGATTTTGTGCGTGAGATGGTAAAGGCGTACACGGACGCCCTTCCTCCGCCCGACGACGCTGTTTTTTTGCCAGACACAAGCCCCGAAGAGCTTGAAGCGGAGATGAAGGAAGACCCGGAAGATTTGGCGGCTGCGAGCCCCGATGAGCTAGCCGAGAACGAGAAGATGAAGCAGTTATTCCGTGATTTGCGTGGCAAGAAGTTGAGCGAACTGCCTGAGCCAACGCCAGAGGAAGATGCTGCTCACCTAGAGGAAGAGGTGGACACGGCCATTGCGAACGTGTTGAGTGCGTGGTTAAGCACCTTGCATATTGCCCAGAAACAGAGTGACCATCCGTTCGGAGTAGAGCTGAATCATACACTCGAGCCGGTTGTTCCAATCCGTTTTGGCGCTAACCCAGAGATGACATGGCAGGAAGCACCGTGTAATAGCATTTCGATGACTCCAGAACAAGTTGGGAAATTGCACGAAGCTTTTGCTGATAAGCTGCGTCTATTAATCGACGCCGCGCCACCATGGGAAGGATATGTTGTGTCAGGTAAAGACCTGGTCATTTATAGATGGGGTAGTCAAAGCTATTGTCTTCGTAAGCCGGGCGTGTAGGGAAATACAGACCACTTCGAAATCAAGGAGCCGAAAATGAGGAAAGTATTTCTTGTTTGCGTGTGCTTTATTGCGATTACGTGTAGCAGTGAGCGCAAAGCTGCTTTCGAGTATGATGACGTATCAAATGGCCTTCATCTGCAGGTACCTAACCATAGCTGGATCATTCAGTATGATCCTAGTTGCAATAGACAGTTCTGTTGGGATCTGACAAAGCCGGAAAATGGTGCCAGGATCTATTTGGCAAAAATCAGTTGGCTCGATTCGCGGGGTCTTGTCGTTGAGAGTAATAAACTTAGAGACGAGCTATTGGTCAACCACGCCAAAGATCTGACACGTGTTTCAAACGTTTCTTGGCTTACTGTTACGCCCGGAGCGTCCTTTGTCTACTTTTCTTGGGATGTTGGTGCCAGCAAACTTCGGTTTCACGGCGCCTATCTGCAGTTGATTTCCGATTCCACGACTACAAAAGTATATTTGTTCGTGGCCGGGTCTCCTCTCAAGTATGGCGAGCAAACGGAGCAAGACTTTGTTGATTTTTTAAAAAACGTTGGGCCAGTTGTACCTAAGACGTTAAATCAGCAAACTCTTTAAGAATCTCAGTTCATTATATTAGGCGGGCATTGATTTATCGGTGCCCGTTATTTATTTTATCTTGATTATTTATCTCATTTTAGGTAAGATAGTTAGGCAATATTTATGAAAAAATACAACCCAAAGAAAATAGAAAAGAAGTGGCAAAAGTATTGGGAAAGCCATAAAACTTTTCAAGTTAAAGAAGATGTCAAAAAAGAAAAGTTTTATAGTCTGATTGAATTTCCTTATCCAAGCGGTGAGGGTTTACATGTAGGCCATCCGCGTCCATTTACGGCCATGGATGTAATTTCTCGTAAAAAACGCATGGAAGGCAAAAATGTCTTGTTTCCTATTGGTTTTGATTCTTTTGGTTTGCCTACTGAAAATTATGCTATTAAAACCGGCAAAGCTCCGGCCGAAGTTACGAAAAAAAATATTGCCAATTTTACTCGCCAGCTAAAAATGTTGGGATATAGCTTTGATTGGTCTCGGCAGGTAGATACTTCCAATCCGAAATATTACAAATGGACACAGTGGCTATTTTTACAATTTTTTAAACACGATTTGGCTTACAAAAAAAATCAGCCAATAAATTGGTGTCCAAAGGATAAAATTGGTTTGGCCAATGAAGAAGTGGTTAACGGTTGTTGTGAACGTTGTGGCACGCCAGTAGAAAAAAGAAACAAAGAGCAGTGGATGCTGGCTATTACAAAGTATGCCGACAAACTTTTGGCTGGACTCCAAAATGTAGATTATATAGAACGCGCGCGGGTGCAACAGGAAAATTGGATTGGCAAGAGTGAGGGTGCAGAAATTGTTTTTCCATTGCGGATGATTCCCGGACAGTCTGACGATAAACATAGCGTGACTGTATTTACCACTCGCCCGGACACGATTTTCGGTGCAACTTTTGTGGCTGTTTCTGCCGAGCTCGCCAAGAAATGGGTTGATGTTGGATGGCAGGCAAATGAAGATATAAAAAAATATATAGAAGATATTTTGGCGCATCGCAAATCTTCTCGCGAAGAAGAACCGGAAAAAACCGGTGTTGAGGCTGGAATTGTAGCTATTAATCCCGCGAATCAAAAAGAAATTCCGGTTTGGATTACCAATTATGTTCTTGGGGAAGTGGGAACTGGAGCAATAATGGGCGTGCCGGCTGATGATGACCGAGATAAAGAATTTGCCGAGAAATACAATTTGCCGATTATTGAAAATTATACCAAAGCAGGATTTGAAGATCATGGTAAAAGAGTCATACGTTACAAACTTCGCGACTGGGTATTTTCTCGTCAGCGTTATTGGGGTGAACCAATCCCGCTAGTAAATTGTGTACCTTGTGGTGGTTGGGTGCCATTGCCGGAAAGTGAATTACCCTTGGAATTACCAAAAGTAAAAAAATATCAACCAACAGATACTGGTGAGTCGCCGCTCGCGGCCATGGAAAAATGGGTCAACACCAAATGTCCACAGTGTGGCGGTCCGGCTAAACGAGAAACTGATACCATGCCGAATTGGGCTGGATCAAGCTGGTATTTTTTACGCTATGCCGATGCGCACAACGATAAAGAATTTGCTAGCCAAGAAAAATTAAAATATTGGATGCCGGTGGATTGGTACAATGGGGGAATGGAACATGTTGTTTTGCACTTATTGTATTCTCGTTTTTGGAATATATTTTTGCATGATATTGGTCTGGTGCCAGTATCCGAGCCATATGCCAAACGTACAGCTCACGGGTTAATTCTAGCCAAGGGTGGAGAAAAGATGTCTAAATCTAAAGGAAATGTGGTAAACCCAGATGAAGTTGTCGCTCAGTATGGCGCCGATACTTTACGTACCTACATCATGTTTATGGGTCCGTTTGATCAGGCGGTAGAATGGGATGACAATGGACTAGTTGGAGTAAAAAGATTTTTGGATAAGGTTTGGAATTTGCAAGAAAAAGTTGTTCCAAAAACAGAGCTAAATTTGAAATTACAAACCTCACTACATCAAACAATTCAAAAGGTGGGGGAGGATATTGAAGGAATGAGATTTAATACCGCCATTTCCAAGATGATGGAATTGGTAAATGAGATGTCAAAGGAGGAAAAACTTTCAGCAGACTATTATTCAGCACTTCTTAAAATTTTATCACCTTTTGCTCCGCATATGACCGAAGAACTGTGGGGAAATTTGGGAAACAAAAAAACATTGGTTTACCAGTCATGGCCAGAATATAATCCGGAACTGACTAAGGAATCAACCTTAACTATTGCGATACAAATCAACGGTAAGGTGCGTGACGAAATAATGATTGACGCCGATACTGCCGAAGATGAAGTAAAAAAACTTGCACTTGCCAGCGAGAAAGTGCAAAAATGGCTGGAAGGCAAAGAACCAAAAAAAGTAATTTATGTAAAAGGAAAACTGGTAAGTATTGTTATATAGATTATGCCGGAATGGCTGCAAAAGACCGTTAACTCAAAAAGCAAAACGTTTCTCACGTTTTGTTTTTGTTTTATTCTCGGGACCGGTTTGTTTTCTTTTTTGCAGGATCAGGGATTATTATTTTATACATATATTAGCCTATTTTTAATTTTATTTTTTTTAATCATATTTTGGAATCATAGAATTAAGCGGTTTTTAGTTTTAGGTCTGTTATTTTTTATTTTAGGAGGAATAAGGTTTTTAATCAGTATCCCGAATCATGATTCTTCCAGAATAGAATATTACAATGGGAATAAGATAAGTTTGCAAGGTTGGGTTTCACAGGAGCCGAGCATTGGTGTAAGTGATGCTAGATATATTATAAATGTTACTTGCAAGGGCGAGCCGTGTGAAAAAGTAGGCGGTAAAGTGATTATTAAAACCAGATTATATCCGCAATATCAATATGGAGAGGAGTTGGATATAAGTTGTTCGTTGCAAGAACCAGAAAATTTTATTGACAGCAATTTTAATTATAAGAATTATTTAGCCAAGCAAGGCGTATGGTCTGTATGTGCTAATCCGAAAATAAATTCTTTGGGTGTAAATGAGGGAAATTCTTTATTTAAAACAATGTTTTTGGTGAAGTCGTACATACAAAACCAGATGGTTCGTCTTTGGCCCGAGCCAGCCAATAGTTTACTAGCTGGAATTTTGTATGGTAATAGAAGCGGTTTGCCCAAAGAGATGGTAGATAATTTTACCCGCACAGGTGTCAGCCATATTGTGGCTGTTTCTGGGTATAATGTAAGTATAATTGTTTTGGTTTTAAATGGCCTTTTGATTTATATTGGTTTGTCACGTCGACAATCATTTTGGTTTTTATCTTTGTTTATTTTAGCTTTTGTATTTTTTAGCGGCGCTAGCGCTTCGGTGGTGCGGGCGGGAGTAATGGCGGCAATAGTTCTTGTTGCCCAGTATATTGGCCGGTTATCTGCGGCGGGCAGAACTCTGGTTTACGCGGCTGTAATCATGTTGTTATTTAATCCCTACGTTTTAATTTGGGACGCTGGTTTCCAACTTTCATTTTTATCTACTTTTGGGTTGGTGTATCTATCACCAATATTTGAGAAGGCTATTTTTAATAAAATTAAAAATTTTCCAGGGCTAATGCCGCTGGTGGAAGTTTTAACTACCACCATTTCGGCAATTATTGCCACTTTGCCGTTAATTCTTTTTCAGTTTGGCAGATTGTCTATAGTAGCGCCGCTGGTAAATGTTCTGGTATTATGGCTTGTACCCTGGCTCATGCTGTTTGGTTTTATAGCGTTGATCATCAGTTGGGTATTTTTTCCTTTAGGACAAGTTGTGGCTTGGGTGGTTGGACTAGGATTAAATTATGTTATAATTATCGTGGATTGGTTTGGGAGGAAGTCTTGGAGTGCGGTAGATATTCATATCCCTGTCTGGCTGATGGCGGTCGTGTATTTATTATTAATACTTTTCGTAATCAAAAATTATGCCAAAAAAGATCAAAGTGCTCTCATCTGAAGATGGCTATAATTTGGCGGCCGATCTTTATGATGAGAATGAAAAATATTTGAATAGTTTTGAGCAAGGAGAGCTTATACCGTTATTAGCTGGCATAGCTGGTAAAAAAGTTTTAGATGTGGGGGCCGGAACTGGCCGTCTTTCCGTAGCTCTGGCTAATCGTGATGCCCAGGTGACAGCTTTGGATGTCTCGCCAAAAATGTTAGAAAAAATTAAAAGAAAAAATGCTAAGATACAAACAGTAGTGGGTGATGCGGAAAGCTTGCCGTTTAAAAACGAAACATTTGAAATTGTGTCGGCTGCATTTTTAATTGTGCATTTAAAAGACCCGACTAGATTTTTTGATGAAGTTTATCGGGTTTTGAAAGACGGCGGTATATTTGTAGTTACAAATATAAATCAAAAAGATCCGCCACTAGTAAAAACAAAAGAAGGACAAATTATTATAGAGTCTTTTTATCACCGTCCGGAAAAAATAAAAGAAATTTTAGAGTCATTAGCCTTTAATATCGAAGAAGAAGTATTTGTGAAGGAAAAAGATCTGTGGGTGGATCAAATTGTCTTGGCGAGGAAATAAATTTTTGTAAACAAAAACACCTCCTTCTTCCTGTGTCCACAAAAGTTTTGTAGATACAGGAAGGCGAAGGAGGTGAATTATGTTCTCGCCAATGGTTTATTTACGTTTTGGTTTAGGCGATGATGAAAGTTTGCGAGGAGGTTTGAGCACGAGTTTGGGCTTTGGATTCGAATATCCATTTAGGCATTGTGGACACTCATCTCCCAGTTTATACCAATCGTCGCCAGCATCTTTCTGATTTGGTCCGTAGTAGGCGGTTTGACAGCTTTGACACCACAGCTCTTCGTCCATAAAGACATCGTCTGATTTACATTTTGGACAGCCAGTATCGGCAGTTTTATTTTTAATAAAAACGCAGTTACAGGCTGCGCACCACCAAATTTTTGCTGGTTTAATTTTGGCCATTGGCTACCTTTCTTTTGCAGAAAAATTAACATACTTTTAAGCCCAAGTCAATGTTTAGAGATCGAAAAATTATCTGGGTTGTTATAATATTTTTTACCCTGCTGCTAGGGTCTGTTTTTTATTTTTACTACAACCAACACCGTCCACATCGTTTTCAAGTAACTTTTTTTGATATCGGCCAAGGCGATGCTTCTTTAATCCAATTTAATAGTGGTCAAAAAATGTTGGTGGATTGTGGTGCAGACAAAAAAATCTTGGCCAAGCTGGGTCGGGCATTGCCTTTTTATGACCGCACCATAGATTATTTATTGGCCACACATCCAGATCTGGATCACTATGGCGGCTGTGTGGATGTATTAAAAAATTATCAGGTAAAAGAAATTATTATAAATGGCCGAAAAAAAGAAAATGATCCCTATTGGCGTACTTGGGACAAAGCGGTAAAAGATGAACCGGGTGCAATCGTAAAAATAATGGATCAGCCACAAGTTTGGATAATTGCCAGCTCTACTTTGGAATTTTTGTCTCCCGACAGTTCTTTAGTTTTAGATGTGGCGGCCGATGACAGTAACAATTATTCTATAGTTTTTAGATTAAAAAATGACCGAATAAGTTTTTTGTTCAGTGGTGATATGGAAGAACCTTTAGAAAAAGCACTCGTACACAAATATTGTTCACCCTCTTCAACTACTTGTCCGGCTCTTCAAGCTGATGTGCTTAAGGTCGGTCATCATGGTAGTGATAGTTCTTCGGGTGAAGAGCTTTTAAATTTAGTTCGTCCGCAAACCGCTATTATCTCGTCCGGTAAAGATAACCATTACGGCCACCCGTCATTACGTGTATTAAAAAAGTTGCAAAGAGTTGGAGCCGAGATTTTGAGAACAGACCAGAAAGGTGATATAATGATACCTGTTGACAATAAGTAGTATCCATGATATTCTATTGATGTAAAGCGCTTCAATAAGAAGCTGCTTTTTTTAAACCTAAAATTAAATAAATATGTCCGAAATTACAAAAGCGATCCAATTTCTCTGCGACGAAAAAAACCTTCCTTACGACTCCGTAATGGAAGCTATTGAGTTTGCTTTAGCTGCCGCTTACCGCAAAGATTTCGGTAACAAACAGCAAAATATCAAAGTAAAATTTGATCCAGAATCTGGTGATATGAAAGCTTGGGATATAAAGACTGTGGTAGAAGATATTGCCGAGGATGTACTTGAAGCCGCTCAAGACGAACTGGCCAAGAGACGCGAAAAAGCCAAAGAAGAAGGCCGTGAATTAACCGAAGAGGAAACGGCTGATTTGCCGCACTTTAATCCAAAAATGGAGTTGATGTTAAGTGCTGCTAAAGAAATAAATAAGAAAGTTAAAGTAGGAGAAGTAATGGAAATTCCTTTAGAAATCCCTAGCGAATTTGGCCGCATGGCTGCTCAAACTGCCAAGCAGGTTATTATCCAAAAAATTCGTGAAGCTGAAAGAGGTATTGTCTTTAATGACTTCAAAGGACAAGAAGGACAATTAATAATGGGCACTATTCAACGAGCCGAAGCCCGCAAAGTATTAGTAGATTTCGGTAAAGTTACCGGCGTACTTTTGGCTGACCAGCAAAATAGTCGAGATCATTATCGCCCTGGCGCTCGCATGAAATTTTTATTGTTAGCTGTACAGATGACTCCGCGCGGTCCAGAAATACTTTTGTCACGCAGTGATGTTGGTATGGTACGAGAAATTTTCAAGCAGGAAATTCCCGAAATTAATGATGGCTTGATAGAAATAAAAGGTATTGCCCGCGAACCAGGATTCCGCTCCAAGGTTGCGGTTTCTACCAGCGATGAATCAATTGACCCGATTGGTTCTTGTATTGGCCAAAGAGGTAGTAGAATAAATACTATTATTGAAGAGTTGGGTGGAGAGAAAATAGATGTTATCCAATACAGCGAGGACGCAAAGACTTACATTTCTCACGCTTTGTCTCCAGCTAAAGTTTTAGATGTTAAATTGGATGAATCAAACAAGGTGGCCGAAGTCAGCGTGGCCTCAGAACAATTTTCTTTGGCTATTGGACGCAATGGACAGAATGTACGTTTGGCTGCCCAGCTTACTGGATGGAAAATAAATGTGGTAGACGAGGGTGGCAAGCAAGAAGTTTCCAGTGAAGAAGTAAAAGCCGAAGAAGCAGCCGCAGAAGAAAAATCAGAATAAAATAAATATATGTTTCACACAATCTTATATCAGCCAATATTTAATATCTTTGTCTTTTTGTATAATATTATTCCGGGTCATGATGTGGGACTTGTAATTTTGGCTATTACAATATTGGTACGTCTGGCGTTGTATCCGCTTACCGGTTCTTCTATCAAAGCTCAACGGGCTATGCAAGAATTGCAGCCAAAAATGGCCGCGATAAAAAAACAATACGCTGATGATAAGCAAAAACAGACTCAGGCAATCATGGAGTTGTACAAAACCAACAAAGTAAATCCGATTACTTCTTGTTTGCCTATGTTAGTCCAATTGCCGATTTTAATCGCTTTGTATATGGTTTTGCAAGACGGGCTAGCTTCGAAGGATTTAGCAAAGTCTTTATACTCCTTCGTCAGCAATCCAGGCACTATCAATCAGATTTCCTTAGGATTTTTTAATATGGCCAAGCCAAATTACGCTCTGGCCGTTTTGGCCGGTTTGGCTCAATACTGGCAAGCCAAAACCTTGAATAGGCAAAATCCACCTAAGGAAGCTGGTGAAGGATCTAAAGATGAAGCGATGATGTCGATGATGAATAAACAAATGCTTTATTTTATGCCGATCATGACCGTTGTTATTGGTTTTACTCTTCCTGCCGGACTTACTCTGTATTGGTTCTTCAGTACATTACTGATGGCTCTGCAGCAAGTATGGATGTTCAAAAAATCTAAAACTGATGATAAAATAATCGAGGGTAAAATCATTAAGTAATAGCTTAACATGGTTATCAATCTTCATGAATTGTTACATCTGCCGGTTTATACAGAATCGGAAGTAAAATTAGGGCGAATTTTTGATTTGGAACTAGATGTTAATACGCAAACTGTAATGCGTTATCTGGTTCGGCAGAATTTTTTAAGCGCCAGTTATCTTTTGGTTGCCAGCGCACAAGTTAAAGAAATTAAACACGACCGTGTAGTTGTATACGATAGCGTTCTCAAGGCAGAGGCCGGGGGAGAGCTGGCTTTAGAAGAATAAGTCTATGGAATCTTCTTCTCTTCATCAATCGGTGGTAAAAACTCTGGCGTATTTTGATTTGGCCGATTATCCTCTTACCAAAGAGGAACTTTTTTATTTTCTTTGGCAACCACCCGCAATCAGCTATGCAGATTTTTTAAACACTCTAGCCAGTTTAAATTTAGAATCTAAATTTGGCTATTATTTTTTGTCCGGACGAGAACAGATTGCCGAAATTCGTCGGCGTAAACTTTTGATTTCGGAACGAAAATTGAAAATCGCCCGTCGGGCAATAAAAATTATCCGGTCAGTTCCGTATCTGCGGGCTGTTTTTGTTTGTAATACGGTGGGCGCCCAACAAGCGGATGAAGCTAGCGATATAGATTTTTTTATCGTCACGGAAAAAAACAGAATTTGGATCACCAGATTATTTGTCACTTTTTTATTATCATTATTTGGTTTGCGACGTACTGGCAAGCGAGTCAAAGACAAAATTTGCCTAAGTTTTTATGCGACCACCTCCGGTTTGGATTTGGCCAAGTGGCGAGTGGCGGACGACGATGTGCATTTTGCCTATTGGATAAATCAGATGCTACCAGTTTTTGACCCGGATAATTATTACACCAAGTTTTTGGAAGCAAATTCATGGACAAAGACATATTTGCCAAATTTAAATCCAGCGCAAACCTCTTCGTATTTGTCAAAAATTTTTGAATCTAGATTTGGCAAAATCTGGAAAAAAGCTTGGGAAAAAATGTGGGAAGGGAACTATGGAGATATGATAAATAATCAAGCCAAACAGATACAGTTATCCAAGATGAAATTTTCTGGCAAAGATATTAATAGGGGCGAAGATAAAGGCGTGGTGATATCAGACGACGTTTTAAAATTTCACGAGAAAGATACGCGTATTGCATATAGGGAACAGTGGAAACAAAAAATTTATGCTGCGCAAAATTGAGAATCTATTAATCCTGTTATTTTTGTTTCTGTTGCCCTGGCAAACCAGATATATTTGGCAATATGGCCAAATAAATTCTGGCTATTGGGAATATGGAACTTTTAGTATTTACGCCACGGAAATTCTGTTATGGGGTATTTTGATTCTGTTTTTTATCCAGCATTTTGTAAAAAAAGAATTTTGGATAAGTTTAAAACAAAAGCCGCCGCGGGGTTTTTTAATGGTACTATTATTATCTTTAGCGCTTTCGGTAGCTCTAAGCAGTAATTTTTGGATTTCATATAATTATATATTTCATATTTTAGAGGCGATGGCCCTGATGACAGTGCTGGTCCGGCAAAATGAAAAAATAAAACTTCAAATTGCTCTTTGGGCTGGAGCGGTAGTGCAGGGTGCGCTAGCTATTTGGCAATTCTTGACCCAACATGTTTGGGCCAGTAAATGGCTTGGCATGGCTAGCCAGGAAGCTCAAAATTTAGGTCCGAGCGTGATTGAGTTTGCCGACCAAAGATGGTTGCGCGCCTATGGCAGTTTTGGTTCGCCAAATTCATTGGGTATTTATTTAGCGATTTTGTTTGTGTTGGGCCTAGTTTTGTATCTAAAAGCAGATTCGGCCAAGAAAAAAATTATTATTAGCGCCGGACAGCTTTTAATTTTATCTGGATTGCTGGTTTCTTTTTCTCGCGGCGCTTGGCTGGCGGCCGTGGCAGGGGCATTATGTCTGCTAGTCTTAATATTTTTTAAGCAGAGGCAGTGGCTACAAAGTTTTGGCAAACAAATTGGTTTTGCTTTGGCCGTGATTGTTTTTTGGCTGGTAATTTTTTATCCGGTTTTTAATGCCAGATTTAATTTTGGTAATCGTTTGGAAGTAAAGTCAATTTCCGAAAGAAAGGGGCAGTATGCCGAGGCAATATCTTTTATCAAATCAAATCCGATTTTGGGAGTTGGGCCCGGCGCTTACACTGATGCTTTATATAAAAAATATCCAACTTTGCAGTCTTGGGAGTATCAGCTGATTCATAACATTTATTTGTTAGCCTTGGTAGAAATTGGTTCGGCGGGTGCTTTATTGTTATTTTTTTTACTTAAACAGCTATTTTCGTTGATTTTAAAAAACAATCTTCTTTATACCTCGGTGGTTATAGCTCTGGCCTTGGCCGGGCTGTTCGACCATTGGCTTTGGAGTATGTATACAGGCCTCATATTTTTCTGGGTAATTATAGGGGCCCTAGTCTTGACAAAACAGGCTGATTAATGATATAAAATTTGAGGTCAAAACGTGTCCATTTTGGACCTTTGCTACGTTGGCATTAGGCCCAATGTATTAAAGGGCCGATGGATGCTAGGGAGCAAAGACAAGTGGATCCGACATTGGGCCAGATAAGCGAGCTTTTCGAACAAATTAAGGCAAAACGGATTAATCAGGAGAATCTCCAGGCTTTTCTGCGTAATCCAGATTTGTATCTGAAAAGCGATGTCCCTGTTCCAATCAATGCTGCAAATTTGGTTCCCGGTGATTTGGAAGTTATTCAGGAAGTCGAACCATCAAAGTTTGAAATTTGGCGTCTCGAGGCAGTTCCTTTTTTTGGACAAGACAAAGATACTAATGCAGAAGAAGAAATTACCACTGAGGTCTTACGCCAGCGCGCAATTAAACTCAAAGCCAATCTGGGCTTGGCCGACGCGCAGTACATTCTGGGCCATCAAGCTGGTATACCCAACGAGTTTAGGAAGCACTACTTTGTATTTCTAGGTGCGCACCTGAGGGTGCCTGAAAATGGTTTGGTAGTGGCATTTCTCTATTGGCACCACAGTCGTTGGTTTCTCGGGTTTCGCCCAGCTGGCGATAGCTGGACAAGAAACGGCAGGCTCCTTCGTATTAAACCTGTTAAATCTACCAATAAAGTCCGACCCTAGTTCGGCGTTCACTTAGGTGTATAGCCGTTCCAGGGTCTTTTTATTTACCCTTGACAATTTGGCTGTGTTTATAGTAAAATGGCCTCACATTCAGTTATTTTTTAATCTTTAATAAATATGCAAATACGACCATTATCTGACAATGTTTTAGTAAAACAAGCCAAAGTTGACGAGGTAACCTCGTTTGGTTTAGTTTTGCCTGGCAAAGACGAAAAAAAGCCTGAAGGAGAAGTGGTGGCTGTTGGGCCGGGTAAAATGATGGAAAACGGACAGCTTTCTTTGATGCAAGTGAAGGTGGGCGACAGAGTTATTTTAAAAAATTGGGGAGGAGAAAAAGTAGAGCTAGATAAAGAAGAATACAAAATAATGTCGCAGGATGACATTTTGGCAGTTATTGAATAATTAATAAACTTAATATGGCAAAACAAATTTTATTTAGCGAAGAGGCCAGACAAGCATTAGTGCGCGGTGTAAATGCTTTGGCCAATGTAGTAAAAGTTACTTTGGGTCCAAAAGGCCGCAATGTAGTTTTAGATCGCGGTTTTGGTGCACCGATAATTACCAAAGATGGGGTGACTGTAGCCAAAGAAGTTGATTTAGAAGATAAGTTTGAAAACGCTGGCGTAGAACTCGTAAAAGAAGTGGCTAGTAAAACCAACGAAGATGTTGGCGACGGCACTACTACTGCCACAGTTTTAGCCCAAGCGATTATAAAAGAGGGCATGAAAAATGTTACTGCCGGAGCTAACCCAGTAGCGCTTAAACGCGGTTTGGATAAATGCTTAGCTATTGTTGTCAAAGAACTTCAAGAAAAAATTTCCCGACCTGTAGAAGAAAGTGAAATTGCCAATGTTGCCTCTATTTCCGCCAACGACAAAGAAATCGGCAGCAAAATTGCCGAAGCGATGAAAGAAGTTGGTAAAGACGGTGTGATTACCGTAGAAGAATCACAATCTTTTGGCATGAGTATCGAAACCGTAAAAGGTATGCGTTTTGACAAAGGATATGTTTCTGGATATATGGTGACTAATTCCGAACGCATGGAAGCTGAGTTTAGTGAACCGTATATTTTGTTGACTGATAAAAAAATATCTTCTATCCAAGATGTTCTTCCCTTACTGCAAAAAATTGCCGAAAGCGGTAAAAAAGAATTGGTGATTATTGCCGAAGATGTTGATGGTGAAGCTCTAACTACATTTGTATTAAATAAATTACGCGGCACATTCAATGTTTTGGCTGTAAAAGCCCCAGGCTTTGGCGACAGACGCAAAGAAATGTTGCAAGATTTGGCCGTCCTAACTGGCGGGAAAGTTATCACCGAAGAAGTGGGATTGAAATTGGAAAACGCTGGTTTGGAAGATTTGGGTTCAGCGCGAAAAGTTGTAGCTACTAAAGACAACACAACTATAGTTGATGGTAAAGGTGATGCGAGCGAAGTGCAAAACCGCGTAGCGCAAATTAAAAAAGCTATAGAAAATACTGACAGTGATTTTGACCGTGATAAATTACAAGAACGCTTGGCCAAAATGGCTGGCGGAGTAGCGGTAATCAAAGTTGGCGCCGCCACTGAAACTGAAATGAAAGAAGTAAAACATAGAATCGAAGACGCTGTCGGCGCTACCAAAGCGGCTGTAGAAGAAGGTATTGTACCGGGCGGTGGAGTAGCATTAGTGCGAGCTATTAAATCTTTAGAAAATGTTAATTTGGAAAACGAAGAAGCTGTGGCTGTAAATATTTTGCGCCGCGCTTTGGAAGAGCCGCTACGCCAAATTGCCTTTAATGCCGGAGTTGATGGTGCAGTGATTGCTGAAGAAATAAAAAAGAATGTTGGCAACCACGGATATAATGCTGCTACCGGAGAGTACGAAGATTTGGTAAAAGCAGGTATTGTTGATCCGACTAAAGTAACCCGCACTGCGCTTCAGAATGCAATTTCTATTGCCGGTATGTTCCTTACTACCGAAGCCGTTATTACCGAAATTCCGAAAAAAGAAGAAGCGATGCCACCGATGGGTGGAGGAATGGGTGGAATGGGCGGCGGTATGGGAATGATGTAAAAATTAAATTAAAAATATTAAGGGCATCGACGTTAAGTCGGTGCCCTTTTGTTTTTCTCCTTTTTAATCCGTTACGCTTTCGTGGCGAACTGGCGTTTGGAAGATCTTTGCGATGATCTGCCAGAAGAGTGAAGCCAGTATTGCCGATAGCATGCCGACAGCCAGGATTCCAAGTCCGACCAACATATCGCCTCCTTGTGCTTTAGAAATTACCACAGAGCCGTAATTGTGTCAAAAGACCCGATTGCCAAGCATAAAATTATGATGTAAAATTACAACGTATGTTTCAATCTGTAATTTCAGCATTTTCCGGTTTTCCTCCTGAGCTAGCCGTATTTTTGGTAGCTATGACTCCTGTTTTGGAACAAAGAGTAGCTTTGCCAATGGCCATTATTGCTTTTAACATGCCTGTTTGGGAGGCCCTGCTCATTACTTTGGCCGGCAATCTTTTGCCTATAACCGCATTGCTGTATTTTGCCGATAATTTTCATGAATGGGTGAACAAAAATTCCGGCACATTTTTTGGTAAATCTTGGCTAAAGAGTTTACACCACGCTCAGCAAAAGTTCGCCCGTTATGAAAAATATGGATTACTTGGGCTAGCCTTGTTTATTGCCCTGCCAATTCCGGGGAGCGGAATTTTTACCGGCACGATGATCGCGTTTTTAATGGGTGTGCCTTTCAAACATTCTCTGCCATATATCTGGGCAGCGGTAATCGGCTCATCATTTGTAACGATGTTTATCTCAATAGGCATTGATAAAGTATTTTAGAATATGTCCTTAGAAGACCTGAAGGAGCTGCAGGTGAAAATAACAGACACAAAAAAACTTCTCAATATCGAAGATTTGCAAAAAAAATTAGAGCAACTGGCAAATGAAATGAATGCGCCAGATTTTTGGAATAACCAAGAAAACGCGCAGGCGATAAGCCAAGATTATCAGGATATAAAAAAAGAAGTAGAAAAATTTGTTGATCTGGAAAAAAGGACAAATGATTTGTTGGAGTTGGCAAGTTCAGGAGATGAGTCTTTGTCCGATGAAATAGTCCAGCAGACAAAGAAATTGGCCAAAGAATTTTCCGAGTATGAATTGTACGTCTTATTAAACGGTCCATATGATAAAAATAGCGCCATTATCGCTATCCATGCCGGCAGCGGCGGCACTGAAGCTCAAGACTGGGCCGAAATGTTGTTGCGGATGGTAATGCGATTTTGTGACAAGATGGGTTGGAAAACAAAAGTGGTAGATGAATCACGCGGCGCTGAGGCTGGGTACAAATCTATTATGTTTGAAGTCAAAGGACGTTTTGCTTTTGGTTATTTAAAATCCGAACATGGCGTGCATCGTCTAGTGCGTATCTCTCCTTTTGATGCGGAAAAAATGCGCCATACTTCTTTTGCGCTGATTGAAGTTTTGCCCGAGCTGGATGATGCTATTAAAATCGATATCGATCCTAAAGATATTCGTATAGACACTTTTATGGCCGGTGGCCACGGCGGACAAAGCGTTAACACCACTTATTCGGCGGTACGCATTGTGCACGTGCCAACTGGTATTACCGTTTCTTGTCAAAACGAAAGATCTCAACAGCAAAACAAAGACATGGCCATGAAGGTTTTGAAAGCTAAACTCCATCGCTTAGAAGAAGAACAAAAAGCCAAAGAACGCAAAGAGTTACGCGGCGAATATAAATCAGCTGAATGGGGAAATCAGATCCGTTCATATGTTTTGCATCCATATCATTTGGTAAAAGATCATCGCACCGAATATGAGTCTGCTGATCCCGAGTCTGTGTTAGAAGGTGAGCTGTTGCCGCTATCTGAAGCGTATTTGCGTTGGATAAAGAAATAGTTTTGTGAAAATTGTTGATCAAGAAAATTTATCTGAAGCAGTCGAGGCTTTGCAAAATGGTCAGACTGTTGTTTTTCCCACCGAAACTTCATATGGACTGGGTTGTGATGCGACCAATCAAGATGCGGTAGATGAAATTTTTAAAATAAAACAAAGAAAAAGTGATAAACCACTTTTAGTTGTTGTTCCTAATATCGAAATGGCAAAAAAATATTTAGTGTGGAATGATTTGTTGGAAGATTTATCAAAAAAATATTGGCCCGGTCCGCTTACGATAGTAGGGGAATGGAATAAAAAAGAAAATTTGGCTACAGGTGTGGTTGCTGCGGATAATACCATTGCGGTACGTGTCACTAATTTTCCGCTTACCAAATTTTTATCTGAAAAATTAAACAAACCTCTAGTAGCCACTTCGGCCAATCTGGCCGATGCCGGCGATGTCTATGATTCCAAGCAGATTTTGGCTATGTTTTCGGATAAATCTGTTAAACCTGATATACTTATAGATGGGGGAGAATTACCCCAAAATCCGCCCACTACCATCGTGAGCGTGATTGATAATAATTTAAAAATTTTACGACAGGGCCAGATCAAAATCAATTAAATCCGGGCATAAATAGAATTAAATTCGGGGATAAACACCCTCGACTGTTTTTGATTTTAGTAGTAGGAGCTTTTATTTTTGCCTGCATTATCATTTGGTGGGCCTGGACTGAAACAGTGCATACTATAAAAACCTCTATCGTTTTATCAGGCGATGTGTCGGACAACAAAACAGAATTATTGGCCAGAGAAAAATCGGCGCTGATAAAAGTTAAAGGACTGTATCTCACAGCCTATTCGGCCGGCAATCCGAAAAAAGTGGATGAAATTATAAGTTTAATCGATAAGACCGAGTTAAACGCTGTGGTTATAGATATTAAGGATTATAGCGGCAAAGTTTTATACGATAGCCGGGTAAAACTAGTAAATGATTTGAAAATAGATGAAAATCGTTTGGGAAATGTGCAGAATTTGATAAAAAAATTTCATGCCAAAAATATTTATGTAATAGCGCGTCAAACTGTATTCCAGGATCCGATTTTGGCAGAAAAAAAGCCCGAATGGGCGATAAAAAATAAATCGGGAAATTTGTGGAGAGACCATAAAGGTTTGGCTTGGGTTGATCCGAGCAAAAAAGAAGTTTGGTCGTACAATGTCGCCATCGCCAAAGAGGCGATTGGCTTTGGTTTTGATGAAATAAATTTTGATTATGTTCGTTTTCCTTCCGATGGCGATATGTCGCAGGCAGTTTATGCTATTGGTAATGAAAAAAAATATGAGGTAATGGGTAAGTTTTATCATTTTCTTAATATAAAGCTAGAAGATCAGCCGGCCTGGATATCTTTAGATATGTTTGGCTTGGTGATGGAAAAGCACGGCGAAGACGATATGCGTATCGGACAAAGATTGGCTGATGCCGTGGGTGAAGTCGATTATATCTCGCCAATGATGTATCCGTCGCATTATCCCAGCGGCCATTTGGGTCTAACCAATCCGGCTGATCATCCCGCAGCAGTATTTAAACATGGAATGAAGCTGGGCACGCCAAAGTTCGTGGGCAAACGCGCCAAAGTTCGTCCGTGGATACAAGCGTTTAATGTGGGTGCTATATATGATGCCGGCAAAATGAGGGCGCAGATAGATGAAATAGAAAAATATCCGGAAAATGCCGGTTGGTTGGCATGGAACGCAGCAAACAGGTATACAGCTAGCGGATTAAACAAATAATTATGACTTCTTTATATAATATCAATTATTTACAACATCTTTGTCAGAAATACGGCCTTATTCCTTCCAAGAAATATGGCCAAAATTTTTTAGTTAACGAAGAGCCGATAGCGGCCATGTTGGAAGCAGGCGAGATAAAAAAAGATGATGTAGTAGTAGAAGTTGGTCCTGGGTTTGGGGTGCTTACCTTAGCTCTCTCAGAGCAAGCAAAAAAAGTAATGGCCTTTGAAATTGAAAAAAAATTAGAATCATATTGGACGGAACAAATATCCAGACATCAGAATATAGAAATTGTTTGGGGTAATATTTTGTATCAGAATGTAAATCTGGAAAAATACAAAGTTATTGCTAATGTGCCGTATCAAATCACCTCAAATATTATTCGGAAATTTTTGGAAGCCGAAAATAAGCCTGAATTTATGATTTTAATGGTCCAAAAAGAAGTGGCGCAAAGAATCTGCGCCAGTCCGGGTGATATGTCGGTATTAGCCGTTTCAGTTCAGTGTTATGCGGAGCCAAAAATAGTTATGAATGTGCCAAAATCATATTTTTGGCCAGTGCCAGCAGTTGATTCGGCGGTTATAAAAATAAAAAATATAAAATCAGACAAAATCAGCGAAGAATTCTTTAAAATTGTCAAAGCCGGTTTTGCCAACCGTCGAAAAATGTTGATTAAAAATTTGGAATCTATAGTTGGCAAAGATAACAAAGCCAAGTTAAAAATTATCTTTAACGGGTTGGGAATTAATGAAAAAGTCCGGGCTCAGGAGCTATCCATAGAGCAGTGGCAAGGTTTGGTGCGCCAAATGGAAAGTATGCGGTAGTTATCCCCATGAAGTTTATTTCCGGTTGTGATACAATATATACAACATAGTGAAGTAAATATGGTAGAGGAACAGGCAAGTGCAGGACTATCAAAAGAACAAAAGATAGGAGTGATTTTACTATCTGTTTTTTCTGTTTTTGCTATCGGTTTAGGTATTTTGCAAATCAGAAATACGATGTACGCGCCTTTTTCTCTTAGTAAAAAAATTCCTCCTTTGATTAGGGATGATATAAACAGTACCGAAGCTTTGATGTATCGCGATACTGATAAAGACGGGTTAAACGATTTTGATGAATTGTATGTTTATGCTACCAGTCCTTATTTGGCTGATACTGATTCTGATGGTCTGGAAGACAAAGCTGAAGTTGATAAAGGTTCAGATCCGCTGTGTGCAGAAGGTCAGAGTTGTGGCGAAGTGGGTGTGAGTGAAGATGTTTTGCTCGGCGCTCCTATTATTCCTTCCGTCACTTCTACTTTGGGTCCAGAGCCTTCGCCAGAGGATATTAATAAAATTTTAAGCGATCCGGCGCAGGTCCGCAAGATATTATTGGATTCAGGTTTGGATAAAAAAATAATAGACGCAACTTCCGATGCTGATTTGATGAAAATGGTAAAAGATATTCTAAGTGCTAGTAGCACTGAGCTATAAAGTTTATGCCTAAGTTTCAAAAATTTGCAATTAAAATTTTAGCAGTAATTTTTATTTTTGTAACTGTAGTCGGCTCCCTTTCTTCTGCTCAGCCAGCCCAAGCACTTCTTCCGGTGGCAGTTGTTGCTGATGCGCCGACGATAGGTTTTAGAATACTTGATGTAATTAAAGAATTTTTAAAAACTGCCACTGTAAGCATAGTCGTTCAATCTGCTTCATATATTATGCGCCGGGTAGCATATGATTCAGCGGTTTGGTTAGCCTCGGGAGGTAAAGGAGAAACGCCATTTGCTCACCAAAAAGATTTTGGCAGTTACCTAAAAGACGTCGCTGACAACACAGCCGGAGTGGCCATAGATGCTTTGGGCGCGCCGTATGGTTTAAATTTGTGTAAAATCCCTGATCCAAAAATTGATTTGGCCATGCGTATTGGTTTGACCAATAAATTTATGGATATAAATCAGACACAGGGTGTGCTGAAACCAAATTGTACCTGGTCGAGTTTTCAAAAAGATGTTTTAAGCACCGATAATTGGAAGAGCCAATTCGGTAGCACAGACGATATAGCCAAAAAATTTAACGTGGCCTTTTCTGTAGAGCAGAGTGATGTCGGTATTGTGATGAGCGCCACCGAAAAAATTAATAATTTAGTACTCAAACAAACAGAAGCCTCTAAGTTGCAAAGACAGGAAGGCCAGGGCTATAAACCAAAAACAACTCCAATCTCCGGCAACATTGTTACTCCAGCTAAGGATATTGCTAAAGAGGCAGAGGCAATAAGTCCAAGCGAGCAGCAAAAGAAGGCCGAAAGAAGTTTTGGGGATACTCTTGGCACTGGATTGACTGGAGCTATAGTGCCAGCGCTTTCACTTTTTGCAAATACCCTGCTCTCCAAAATGGTTGAAAATTACCGCACAAAAGGCATGTTTCCTTTTGGAGTATGTATCGGTGATCATGGAGATACAAGCTGTAAGTCGCTTCAAGATACTCTTACTAACTTAGAAGGCCAAGTAAGTGTGGGTGGACGTCAGGTGGCTGAAGCTTTGTTTGCTGATTTTCTTACCCCGCCAAATATACAGGTTGATGAGTATAATGTTTTGGGAAATTTTTCTAGTTGTCCACCTACATCACGAGGACCGGAAAATTGTGTCGCTGATGGCGGTTTGTCTCAAGCGGCTCAGGAAACAAATATTGGCAAGCCAGTTACGGTTGCGGAAGCTTTGGCCAAAAATTGGCTGCATGGGGATTGGAAATTAATTCCTCCCGAACGTGCTGCTGATCAAACGGACATGAATTGCTATCAAAGAGCTTACTGCTATGCCAATATTGCCAAGTTGCGTAAAGCCAGAGTTTTACCACTAGGTTTTGAAATTGCGGCTTTAAACAGCAATCCGGATACTCCTTGGACATTAAAACAAGTCGTGGAAGGTTTTAATGATTGTAATTTTATAAAAGATATAAATGGAAAAGTGGTAGGGGTAGATAATGATCCTATAAACAAACCTTTTTGTCATTTAATTGATCCGAACTGGGTATTAAAAGCGCCGCCATCAAAATGTAATTTTTTGGCCTTTGGTTCTTCGCCGTTCTTTAATGCGGCGCCAAACCGCGCTCAAGAATGCACTGACTTAAGCACTTGTGTGGCTTATGATAAAAATGGCAATTGTTCAAACCAAGGTTACTGCACCAGAGAACGCAATGTCTGGAAAATAGATGCGGCCAAATGCGATTCCCAATTTCGTACTTGCCGGTCGTTCCAGGATATTAATGGCAAGACTGTAAGTTATCTTTATCGCACTCTTGATACTGGTTATTGTACTCAAGACAATGTTGGTTGCGCTGCGTATAGTTTAAAACAGGATAATTCTGGAAATTGGACAGGCTATTCCAAGAACGATATAAATATTGGTGAGAATTCAGCTATCTATTTAAATAACAAAATTTCAACAAATTGTTCCGTTGGTTCTGATGGTTGTTCGTCTTTCCAAACAGCCAGTACATCAGATCAGCTATACTTACGCCAAGCCCCGTATTATTTAGGATGCTACGATACAAACACCGCTACACTAGCAATAGATTGGCCTCAAAGTACTTCTGATCTTAGCAGATTAACTGAAAATCCAAAATGTGATAGTTATTCGTCTGTCTGTATTCCTAGTGAAGTAAATTGTAATTGGTATGAGCCGGTCAGTTATGCCGGAGATAGTATTCCGGGTAAGTTTGAGCCAGCTAAGATTGTGGAGAGTCAGATAGTTTGGAATGATCAATGTGACAAAAGATGTGTTGGTTACGCTGGTTACCGAGAAATGCCAAGCAACTATTCTGATGGCCGAGCTTTAGCTTATATCATCCCATCCTCAGGTTCAAAATGTAGCGCTGTCGACGAAGGTTGTGCCAGTTTTACCAACCTAAGCGCTACTGTGGGCGGATTAGAAAAAGTAGAACATTATTCTTACTTGCGTCCTTGTATTTTGCCAGACGAAACCAGACAGAAAAATTTCTATACTTACGAAGGATCAGTAGTGGGTGGTTACCAATTAAAAGGATTTATTTTGGAAAAAGACACCGATGGCAGTCCTAAATATTTCTATCGCACTAACGAAGATTTGCTTAACTATAACGCCACTTGCAGTGAAGCTTTGTATAAGCAAGGTTTATCTAGTCCGGATTGTCGTCAGTTTAATGATGACAAAGGAACTGTATACTACAAATTATTGTCAAAAACTATTGCCGTTTCTGGTTCCTGTACGCCGTATAGATTAAATGATACTGAGTTGCGTCCGGTAAGTTTAACGCAAGCGCAATGTACTGCTCAAAAAGGATTCTGGGATACTACACAAAACAAATGTAGTGTTTGTTTCCAAAACGGTGAGTATCGAGACGGACAATGTTTCTATAATGGTCTGCCTAGTGGTGTAGCAAATACAGCAGGAAGTAGTAATGGCTGCGCACCGGAAGTAAATACTTGTCGCGCTTACAAAGGCAATGCAGGCAATAATGTTAGAAATATTTTTAGTAATAATTTTGAAGGAGCTTCCGCCTCTGCCTTAGAAGCCTGGGAACCAGTTGCAAATATTTCTCAGTCTTTGGAATCTACTCATGCTGGCGAACATTCTTTGTCATACAATAGTTCCGGAGCTTCCGCTCTCTCCAAAAATTTATCTTTAAATCCCGGCCAAAGTTATGATTTGAGTTTTTGGGCTAAAGGCAGCGCTGGAGCCAGTGTTACAGTCACTTTAGACAACGGCACGGCTTCGACTTTGGGAACAGTGAGTGTGGGTGATGTTTGGCAGTTTTATCACTTAGGGCCAGTAGAATTTGGTGGAAATACCAGTACCGCACAACTTAAATTTACTATCAATGGTCAATTATTCTTGGATAATGTCAGTCTAAAAGAGGTGGCAGATTATATTTATCTGGTTAAAAACACTTTAAAAGTTGATCCGGTTTGCGATAGTAATTTAACCGATAATTTACCAGGCGAAGCTTTGGGTTGTTCCGAATACAAGACTTCCGATAACAAGCCTATCTATCTTACCAAGTTCAATTCTCTTTGCCGTGAAAAAGCGATTGGCTGTACTGCGCTTTATGATACGCGCAAGACTCCGGATGAACCTGGTCCACGCGCTTACAATGTTTGGTTGGCAGGAGTAGCTGGCAACAGCATTACCAAAACTATTGGAGATCAGGATTATACTTGTCAGGTTCCAGTAGGTCAGTATGGTTGTTATGTAAATGTTGTTGGTTCAACCTTAGGCGAAATTGTGGCCAGCGGCGGAACTATCGTAACTTCTACTATTTTTGTTCAGCCAGATACTTCTTCTACTCTGCCTATTTATTTAGTTGCTAACCAACAAGCAACCTGTAACTCAGTGGATTTAGGATGTGTGTCGGCAGGCAAACAAATACAGACTCCAGCCGGAACTACTTATGAAAATGTTCTAATAAAAAATGATCCTGCCTTATACAGCGCAACTCTTTGTCAAAGCGAAGCTGTTGGTTGCAATAGCTACACATCTGCAAATGGAGCTTTGTACTTCAAAGATCCGGCAATCACCGGCCAAAAAATTTGTTCGTTCAAGGATAATATTTCTATTGGCGGAGTAGGGTATAGCGGTTGGTTCTGGAAAGGTGTAGGTAAATGTTCGGTAAGCGGTTCATTCTGCTCTAATACTGGAGATTGCGGAGGCGCTGGAGGTCAGTGTAACGCGATTGATGAACAGCCGTGTTATCCAACCTATCTGCAATCAGGAAACAGTTATGGTCTCTGGTCTTATGGCGTTAGCAGTTCATACAATAATTTTGTAGGTGAATGTCCGGCTGCGCAAAACGGCTGTACTGAATTTGTAGACCACAATGAAAACAATAAAGTTTATAACTTAATTAATGATGAGCGTGTTAAGGCCTTACAAAGTAAATGTAATGGCCAGATTAGCGAAAAATTAGGATGTATTTTATTCGACAAAACAGATTCGCCGAATAAATTATGGAATACAGCTTTGTCATACGATGCCAGCGCCAAACTTAATAATAGTTTGGTAGCGCCGGTAGTTGGTACTTCGGCTGCGCCTAGTGATGCCAATTTAATTTTGAAAGTAGACCGGGATCGCGAATGTGGTGAATGGTTGCAGTGCCGATCTTCTCACCGTGTCTTCGATTCCCAGACCGGTAATTACAAAGAAATTTGTGATGACCTTGGCCGCTGTAACAGGAGTCCAGAATCCGCGGAAAAGGGCGATATCACCAACTGCGCTAATTGGGTAGTGTCACAAGAATTAAGCAATCAAGTTTTAACTGAAGATTTGTATCGCAGTCGAAACACAGATTGGAGCGGTCAAGAATTTAGTGGTTATAGTCTCTTAAATTATTATCCTCCTGAAGAGTTATCTGAAATTAATTTTGGCACCAGCGCTGAACCGGAGTGGCGGCTAGCTAAGAAAATCCCTTGTGGCGGCGGTCCAAATTGTTTGTCCGCTAATACCGGAGAGTTTGGTTGTAATAATTCCGGTCAAGCTTGCGGCCGTGGTGATTCCGGAATTTGTATAAATAAAACTTGTTTATCAAACCCAGATGGCTCGACCGCCAATGTGGCCAAGCAATCCGTAGGTCAGTCATGCCGCGCTTATCCGGAAGAAACCTCTCCTTTCCCTAACACCGAAGCAATTGGAAAAGCATCCTCTTATGGATCGGTAAATTTATGCAGTGAAGTTTCCGGTTTTACTACTGATCAGAAAAAAGCGATGGGCTGTGATTGCGATTATACCAAAGTTGCTTATGGAGATGACATTACTAAATATTGGAATTTCAATAACCCCAACAGCGGCGGCATACTAAAAACAAATTCAACGGTTGCTACGGGAATTGTGGGTGGAATTTGTTCAGGCGGCGCGAACAACGGTCGTGTTTGTGATACAGATAGTGAATGCGGCGATGGAAGTTGCAAGAAGTTAGGAAAGGAAACCCGTTTAGTAGGCTGGCATGGCTATTGTATTGAGCCAGATATCTCCAGGCCGTTAAATGCAGAACCAAACAATTTTGCTTGTTTAACTTGGTTGCCTACAGACACGATAACAGGCGCGCCGGATATCAATAGTCAACATGTAGAATCTGGTTTCCAAGCTTCCAGCGCCGGTGGTAAGTATTATTGTTTGGCAGGAAAAGGCAATCAGCAGGGAACAGCTGGAAGTTATAGCTATGAAAAATTGGTGACAAGTCAAAATGTAATACATAATACGGATTCTACAGATCGTGAAAAACGAATGGTATCATTATCAAATTTGGGTATTTTTCAAGATGAGATTGATTATATAAAAATAACAAATGTCACCCCAGATGATTGGGATTGGTTCCCTGGTGCGGTGGGAAACTTCTTTATTCGTAATGGCTTAATTACAAAATATAATGGTCCAATGTGGACTGTGGAGGGCGCAGCCAATCCTTCAGCTCCGCAGCAGCTTGGAACTGTGGCTACCGGAATGGAAACCATCAATCTTCCTGTCAACCGGTATCTTATGTCTGACGGCACAAGAAGAGATTATTGGGTTATGAGATACGATGACGGTGAAGAAGGAAGTGATGGTCCGAACACTCAGTTTGGTGATCCTTCCGGTAGTGAACAGCTTTCAGAAATAGGTTTTAAAGATTTATTGTTATCAAATGTGTCTGGCGCACAAGGAAAGCCTGCTTGTGGAAATATAGACAGCAACGGTTCGGATAGTTTCCAAGGTTGTACCGAAGATCATGACGACAGAGATGATGGTTGCGCTATTAAAGTTTCTTTTGTTAACAATATTCTTAATAGAATAAATTTTGTATGTCATACCGGTGAAAGTTCTGATGATGAAACTGTTGGCTTTGAGGTGCGAGTTGGTTTGCGCGAACCATGCATTACTATTGGCCAAACAGAAGGTTCTGCATTTACCGCGGTAGGCTGGACCGATCGTTTGTGGGAAAAATCAAATTTTATCGTAGACTTCCTTAATTATCCATTTTTGTTAGTGAACCAACCTTTTGGTGGTTTGGGACCATTGAATTCTGTGCCTATGGTTGCTGGTAAGTTAGTTAACATTTACACTCATTATAATGAAAACACCTTTACTCCAGTACCAGCCATTGCCGGCTCTCCGTATAGCTGTAGTAGTAAGAATTGTGTAGATACTAATACTCCAGTCCCTGCCGAAGATGCTCCACCAGGTACAGCGAGCGGAAAATTCATAGTGCATGGAAAACAAAACTTATCAACTATTTTTGCTAAACTTGATAGTGTTTGGGATTGGAAACCAGCCGGAGGCGGAGGTTATTCACAAAGCAAAAATCTTGAAGAAAATATAACCAATAACACAGTAGATCAGAAACCGTACAATCGTACTGGTGATCCTGCTTTTACCACTGCTAGTCAGGCGCCAAAGATTCGCCAGTTATCAACTTGTAAAACTGTAAGAAAATGTTTAGAAGCCAACCCCGGGTTTACTGTAAACGGGAAATCAGCCGGAAGTGTAGTGTCTCGCAATAGTGTCACGCCAGTAAATATTAAATTTTATGCTTTTGCTGACAAAAATCAAATGCCAATTAGAAAAATGCAGGTAGATTGGGGAGATGGTAACGTTGTTTCTTTAGATGGCTACTTCCGTAATCAACGCGGAGCTGTAAATGGGACTTGCGGATCGGGAAATGTTTGTACGGTGCCTAACCCTAATGGAGGAGTTAATTTAAACACATCGCAATCGTGTACAAGCAATAGTGATTGTCGTTATCTGGATAATTGTTTTAATGAAAGTACAGCCCCCAACTTTGGACATATAGCAGACAAAACCTGTGATAACGCATATTTCCAATTCGATCATGTATATCAATGTTTGCGTAGTGGTGCTGGCTGGCAAAGTCCTTGTCCAGATACTCAAACCCAATCTTTGTATGGCGGTTGTTGTGTATTCCAGCCCAGAGTTCAGGTGAAGGACAATTGGGGTTGGTGTAATGGTAGTTGTGGTGATGCAAACAGTCCGGGCGGAACAGGATGTTATGATAGGAGCTGGGTAGCAGGGGGTATCAATGAATGCGCTAATCCCACAGGCCCTTATGAAACTTTTGGTGGTAATGTGATAATAGCTCCGCAGTAAGTATAAAAACAAAAAACCTCCCGAATATTCGAGAGGTGGAAAGAACCAGTATCATGCGCTATTGCCGTTGCGTACAACGGAGTTGCCAGTTGCCATTGGCGTAGTCCAGAGTCGGTGGAGGCGGTGTTTTAGAAATGGTTAGGCCAGTCTGCCAATCTTTGACTGCCAAGTATTCTCCACACTGGATGAGACAGCCGCTTTGACCGCCATCTGAGACTAATTGGAGCTTCATCTTTTCGCACATGAAGTTACCATTGTCCCAATTCCCAACACAATCCCACGGTTTTTCTGCCATCCACCTGTAATCCGTGCATGCATCCTTGGGTGTCGTGTCAGCATCGTCGGCAGGGCCGGCATCCGGACTGCAGTTGATGGTGCCGCAGTTGTCGTCGTCTCCTCCGCCGGTACTACAGCCGCCCAGACATCCCAGGCCGATCAATAGGAACACTGTAGCCAGGAACGCCCGGTAGAAGAACGTGAAACCAATCCAGAAATATTCATCTTTTTTCGACACTGTAGCCCTCCTGTTTGTTTTCTGTTTTAGCCAATTTAAGCCTAAAACGGCTTAACTGACTTTGAAAATGGACAAACAAAAGTATAGCATATTTTAGGGTTTTTGTCAATCCTTTGTAAATTTTGAAGTTCACTTCTTTTTATCCCCACTTTTATTGTTGTTGACAGTAAAATATGGTACAATTAACTCAGTAATTTTTCACCTCGCAATAAAGAGGAAGGGGAAAGTTAATTTATCTTTTCATGCTTGTCATCCTTGATAAATTAAATTTTTATTTGTACAAGTTCTGGATTTTTTTAAAGCCACGCCGTAAACTCGGCCTGGTTAGTTTTGTTATTTTATCCTCACTGGTATTAGCAGCTTGGTTTAGTGGAGTAAATGTGGCTCATGCCGGCAGTTTTTGGAATGACATAGTAGAGGGGTTGATCAGTATAATATTTGCCGTTGCCGGTTTGTTTATAAAGCTAACATTTTTCGTTTTAAAATTTGTTATTGAGGTTGCGTCATACAATGCTTTTATAGACTCTTCGGCAGTAATTGTGGGTTGGGTGATGGTGCGCGATGTGACCAACATGTTTTTTGTGGTGGTGTTGCTGCTCATATCTTTTGGTACGATTCTTGGTTTAGAGCAATACGAGTACAAAAAATTATTGGTCAAATTAATCATGGCCGCCATCATCGTAAATTTTAGCCGCATTATTTGCGGTATAATTATTGATGTGGCGCAGGTGGTAATGATTACTTTTGTAAATGGTATTGCCGCCACTGCTTCGGGAAACATGGTAAACATGTTTGGGGTAGGAGAAATTTTTAAACTTGGTAATGGCAGTAGCTCGAAAGTTGGTACTACCGGCGAGCAATTTTTGGCAGCGGTGGCAGCGGTAACTTTTGCTGCTATCATGATGATGACGATGTTAACATTTTTGTTTTTGTTAATGGCCCGCATGATGACTCTTTGGATTTTAATCGTGCTTTCTCCTTTTGCTTTTGTGTTAAATGTTTTACCACAAACTCAAAAATATGCCGGTCAGTGGTGGTCTGAATTTGGTGGGAACGTCGTGGCCGGACCGATTATTGCTTTTTTTCTTTGGTTATCTTTTGTTACTGTGGGTTCGGGCAATGCGAATAGTGAAATTGAAGCAGGTAGTCCGGATAAACTTAGGCTTAGCAGCGGACCCACTACTGAACAAGAAACAAGTACTGGCCTTACCTCTATAATGAGTTGGGCAAATATGGCGAACTTTGCAATTGCTATTGGCATGTTGCTTACTGGAGCGAAAATAGCGCAACAGTTGGGTGCGGCTGGTGGAGCAATGATGAGCAAGGCCGGAGAATTTGGCAAGAAAGTAGCCATGACTGCATCTGGTATTACCGCTGCTCGATGGGCTGGGAAACAGGCTTGGCGAGGAGCAAAGGGAGCGGGTAAATTAGGGTTAAAAGGCGTTGATATGGGATTGTCAAAAGTTGCTGGAGTAGGCACTGCGGACTGGAAGAGGCGGGGAAGGGCAATAAAAGCTTGGGCATCTTATACAACCAACGAGAAAGGTTGGCTTGGTTTACCATCAAGAAAAGCCAAGCTCGCTGCTGCCGGTAAAAGAATAGATACTTTGTATGGAACTCCTAACAAGGTAGATCTAAGTAAATTAAAGGATGAAGAAACTCTTAATTTAATTGCCCAAAGAGATGCTGCGTTAGCTACCGCAAGAAATGAAAAATTAGAAGAGGGTGAACGGACAAAAGCATTGGAAGCCAGCGATGATTTACGGAAACAACTCGAAGAAAAAGGATATGGTGTTGGAGAAAATGAAGAAGGGGAGACTGAATTAAAACAAAAAGAAACTAGTTTAAGAAAGAGAGCGTGGGCCCGCCTCGGTTTATTTTATGCCCCCCAAGCATTTAAAGAAGAGTATACTGCAGATCAGGAAGCTAGGGCAAAATATACCGAGGAACAATTAGAGCATATAGTGAGTACCAGCAAAACCCCTATGGGTAAAGAAAAAACTAGAGCAGAAGCCGAATTATTAAGATTAAAATCAACCGGTCAAGATATTAAAGCAAGAAAAATTCAGGATGTTTTGGAAAAATTAACTGATACAGAAAAAGCGGTGATGAAAGAAAAAGAAAATGGTAAAAGTTGGGATGATATTAAAAAAATGGGCTATAGTGAAATGGATATTTCCCATGCTAAACGTGCGGATAATTCCATTAAATCAGCCGCTCAGGCTGATCAAATAGAAAAGAAGCTATCTTCAGAAAGGGAATTAAAAAAGTTAGAAGCTATTCGAGAGTTGTTATCAACTCAACAAGGGGAACTGCGTGGTAAATCAGCTCTTTCAATTGATGCTATGAAAGAACAAGTAAATTTTGATATTACACAGGAGAAAGAACGCAAACTTGCTTCTGCTCGGGATGAAGTTCTTATGGAGCAACATAGGTTTAGTGAAGCGAACAACTTGCAAGGTGTGTTGGCCAAACAAGCAAAAGACAGAACCGAAAAGCAATCAGTTGGGAATGATTATCCTAGGTCATTAATTAGATCCGCTACTTCCTTGGAACAAAAAAGACGTGATGAGGAAGAATTAGCGGCGGCTCTGGCAAGTAAAGATGCCAAAGCAATAGAAATCGCTGAAGAGAAATTAAAACAGAGTATAAGAAGTCTATCGGAGATGCAGATTGCTACTTGGGAACAACATGGTGCGATTGGCGGAGGTAATATGGCTGAGCTTGTTGGGAAAATAGATCCAGAATTACTTAAAAATATAAGTATTGATCCCGATGATGCCGGGTCAATAAGAAAGGTACAAGCTGCTATCTTTTCAACATTACTTGGAGAAAAAGTAGAAGCAGATGGAGGTAAAATTGCCAAAGCTGTAGAGAAATTCAACGAAGTGCACGGTGAAAAAGCCGAAGCTTTGTTAGAACAATTAAGATTAGCTCTTGATAAAGGAGCTGGTCAAGGTGTGTTTTCGGTTGGCGGTATACTTCAAGCTAAATTGGACAGTAGAGGAAATATAAGAACCGGGGTTACTAACGCAGAAAGTGAAGAAGGGGTGAGATATATAAAAAGCAGAAGAACAGCCGCTAGGTCTGCGGCAAAAATAACTACAATAAGCGCCGGATTGGAAGGGGTAGTGGATACAAGTTCTGAAGGGAGACCCGAGGTCCGTAGTAATGAAGCTCAAGAAAGTTTAGCTGCCTTATTAGGCTCTCTCACTACTAACATTTTAAATAATGTAGATGAATATGTTAAACAAGGTTTGGCCTCTATATTAACAAACTCCGCAGACGTCGGTCTTAAAGGTTTGAAGGATAAGTTGATGGTTGAAGGAGCTGCCAGGGATAAAGCAGCGATAGCATCACTACTAAGAGAATCATTAACTAAGGCGCAAAAGCAGGAAGCGGAAGCCGCAGCAAAGGCGGGAAGAGCAGTCGCAAAAGTAGCTAACGAGGTATTTATAGAAAAATGGATTGAAGAATTTGGAAAAAAGAAATAAAAAATAAAATTGGTCTATGAATTTATCGGTTAAAGAAATAACAACAACAGAGTTTGCGACCCTTGAAAAACAAATCAGGGCGTCGCATGTTGGTATTTCCTCTTTGGTAGAAACATGGAAATCTTTGGATGCCTACTTTAATAAAGCATCGATTTTTGAGGATGAAAAATTTAGATGGACTTATTTTAGGATTTATACTGAACTTACGTGGAAGTTGCTTGATTCACAAAGCCGTGATTTTGTAATTAATGTTGCTGTAGCAAGACAGATACCGATGGCTATACAACTTGGTTTTAATGTTTTTGAAGAAATCCTTCGTTATATTGGATCGCACACTGTAGATAAAACAGACGCAGAAGGATTGTATCTCAAAATGCAAAAATCATTTTTGGAATCAAAAGCTATAATTGGTGCATGGCAAGGAAAAAATGTTAGCATAGCTCAAATAATACAAGAAATTAACTCTGTTTACGAAAAAGGCGACTCTTTGGCCCAGGCAGATTTTGAGAACAAGCTATTGCAGATAATGTTCCCCGATGAAATATCAAAAAAATACTCAACTGCTGATCCCGAAGATGTAAAAGAAAACTTTTTAGATCTAGTTAGTTCTTTCCAAACTTTCACCATAGAAAATATTTGGTATATAGTTGATGCTTTTTTAAATCCTGAAAAATACCAAAATGCTACATCTAGCCAAGCCGCTTCTTCGGCACTCACAAAACCAGAACCGTCGAAGCCGGCAGTTTCTCCTCAGCCAATACCAAAACAAGAAGAACCTAAACTAGTTGTGCCACCCACAATTCGGCCAAAACCAACTCCCCAACAAATTAAATCCCAAATCGAATCCCAATTTAAAAAAGACGCTGAAGGAAATCTTGTTGACATAGAAGGTGTGATGACAAAACTTGGCGAGCTGGCAGAGAAAAATAATGACCCCAAAATTGCCGACATGATATATTTTGATGAAAAAGAAAGTAAATTTAAGTGGAATATATAAAAAATATGGCTGAGCCAATGATTACAATCAAAAAAGCGGATGGAACTTTTGCTAAAGTTCCTCTTAGCGAATTTAAAAAAATGCAGGCTGATCAGCAAAAACCATCTGTCACTACTCCTGCTCCACAACCCGCAGCACCAGCGCATTCGGCGGTCAAGCACCATCAACCAGCCCACCATACTGCTACACATCACAAACCGGCCCACCATCAGGCTGCGCACCACGCCACCAAACATCACCCAGTTCATATAAAAGAAGAAAAAAAAGAACATCATTCGACTCATCATGCCAAACCAATGGCTCGTGTTGATGCCGGTTCTCCTTTGGAAGAAAAATTAAAAATGAAAAGTTCGGCTCCTTTATTTAGTCCTAAACGCGAAAAACAAGTAGAAGAAGTAATGGCGGAGTTAGGTTTCAGTGTAATTCCAGAAGTTTTGGGCAGATTAAAAAGTTTGGTATTGGCAAGATTAAAAGATATAAAAAGCGAGGATGAAACCCGGGAGCTTTTGGCTCGTTCCATAAAAAATGGGGGATTAGGATTAACCGAACAGCAAATAGAAAAAATTATCAAATCCTGCCGAGAAGTTGATGGTGGAGAAAGTGAAAAGGCGGCAGAAGTGCCTGTTTTAAAAGGTAAATCAAATATGTCGCTGATGGTAGAGCCTCCGGAACTTCCAGCTGTTCCAAGCTCGGTAGCGCCTTTGCCGTATAATAAAATAAATTCGTTCAAACCAACCCCGGCAGTTTCTGCGGCTCAAAAACAAGAAGTTATTTCAAAATTAGTCAGTAGCAGCATGGCTAGTGAACCAGTTTTTAAACTTGATACCAAACCAAGCATGAAGCAGTCTATGCAGGATGTTAGCGCTAGTACTGTGGAAATGGGGCCGGTAGAGGAAATCAAATCTATGACCCTGACTGATTTTCGCAGATTGTCTAGCAATCCTGAGGAAGCAGCTAAAAGACTCCAGCAAAAAATGTTTAATCTGCAAGAAGAATCATTTGTTTGGTATTTGGAGGCGCTGGAAGCTTATCACGTTTCACCGTTATATACAGAGTATATGCAAGCAGTTTGTCAGTCTTTGGCTGAACGAAAATCACTGGCTAATGTACTTAGTATGAAAAATAGTATAAAATTAAATGAGGCAATGGCGCTCATTGAAATGGAGAAAGGATTATAATATGGATCAATTCGTAGTGCCACAATTTATAGATGTAGAAGACAAGATTTTTGGTCCGATAACCACCCGGCAGTTTCTAATTCTGCTTTCAGCCGGATTGCTTATGTTTATTGCCTTTAAATTAGCTGATATCGGCTTGTTTATTTTTTTGGCAGTACTTATTGGCGGATCTGCTTTGGTGCTGGGGTTTATAAAAATAAATGGCCAGCCATTTCATTATTTTTTATTGAATATAATACAAACCGTGCGTAGGCCCAGCCGACGTCTGTGGTATAAAAGTTTTACCAAAAACGAACTTACCGAATCAATTCAATCCGGAAAAGTAGAAATAGTGGAAGCCGTAAAAGAAATCCCGCGCATGTCATACAGCAGAATACGTGATTTATCATTAACCGTTAATACTGGAGGTTATTACAAACCAGAATAATTTATGTCAGAAAAACCCAAGAAAAAGAAAATATCAGTTCCTAGCGCTCAACAGCACCTGCCTTTTGCGGAAATAAAATTTGATACGGCAGTAATGAAAGACGGAACATTGCGCGCAATTTTGATGGTTTCGAGTATAAATTTCGCGCTCAAAAATGAAGATGAACAAAATGCAATTGTTTCTTCTTATGTTTCTTTTTTAAATGGTTTGGATTTTCCTTTGCAGATTGTAATTCAGTCCCGGCAGTTATATATCAAACCCTATTTGGAAAAATTATTAAAACTGGAACGTGAACAAACCAATGAATTATTGCGAGTGCAGATAGCCGATTACCGATCTTTTGTGGGTGAACTTGTCAGTCTAGGTAAAATAATGAGTAAGCAATTTTTTGTAGTTGTGCCCTATGATCCACTTTCAAATAAAAAACGAGGTTTTTGGGCCAGAATGAAAGAGGTAATTAACCCCGCTATTACCGTGAAACTTAAAGACGAAAGATTCCAACAACGAAAACATGACTTGGATATGCGTGTGCGGCAAATAGAAACTGGTCTTGCCAGCATGAACCTGGAAGTTGTACGGCTTGATACCCAGTCGTTAATCGAATTGTTTTATTCCACATATAATCCGGATATAGCTTTTAGCGAGCATTTAGCGCCGGTTAATCAGTTACAAGTAGAATAATATGGCTTTTAAACCAAAATTTCCTACAACATCATTTAAAGAAAAGGGTGGTTTGGCGTCCAAAGAAACCGAGATTAACAAAAAATCCGCCGAAGAACTGATAACCCTTGAAGAAGAAAGGGTTTATCGCGAGGGTACCGTTTCCATCAAAGATTTGCTGGCCCCGTCGGCATTTAATGTCGAATCCAATTTCATAAAACTAGGTGATATATTTTGCCGGACAATTTTTGTGGTGACCTATCCGCGGTATATTTCTGTTGGTTGGAGTTCTCCTATTTTAAATTTATCCATTACCATGGATATTGCGATGTTTTTTTATCCGGTAAAGTCGGGAATAATTTTGAAACAACTTAGAAATAAAGTAGGTGCGTTAGAAGCCCAGCTTAATGCCGATTCTGAAAAAGGCGCTCCTAGAGATCCGCTTCGGGAAACTGCTTTGCGTGATATTGAACAGTTGCGTGATGATCTTACCCAAGGTACAGAGCATTTTTTTCAATTTTCTTTTTATGTCACACTTTACGCTAAAACCAAAGAAGAGTTAGATCAAACATCAGAGGATGTAGAAAATATATTTGGCTCCAAACTCATCAACAGCCGTAAAGTTTTGTATCAATCTGAACAAGGCTTTAATTCCACTTTGCCTTTGGCCAATGACGAGCTAATGATAGCTTTCAATCTTAATTCGTCTCCGATTGCCGCATCGTTTCCCTTTATTTCCGCTGAACTCACATCGGATGATGGCATTTTGTATGGTGTTAATCGCCACAACAACAGCTTGATTCTTTTTGATCGATTTTCTTTACAGAACGCCAACATGGCAGTGTTTGCTACCTCCGGTGCTGGTAAGAGTTATGCAATCAAATTAGAGATTTTACGCACCATGATGATGGGCGTAGATGTGATTGTTATTGACCCAGAAATGGAATATAAACATTTGGCTGATGCTGTGGGCGGAACGTATATAAATATCTCGCTTTCTTCTGAAAGCAAGGTGAATCCATTTGATTTGCCACGCCCTACCGGCGGCGAGGAGTTTTCTACCGAGGATATTATTCGTGGCGCGGTGATAACCGTAAAAGGATTGCTGCGAATCATGTTGGGTACTATGACCACTGAACAGGACTCGATCATAGACAGAGCTTTAATAGAAACTTATGCTAAAAAAGATATTACACCAGAAGCTGATCTAAATGTAGTACAACCGCCTATAATTCAGGACTTGCAAGAAATTTTGGAAGGCATGGAAGGTTCTGGGGATTTAGTTTTGAGATTGCAGAAATATACCAATGGTACATTTAGCGGTTTGTTCAATTCACCAACCAATGTAGACATGAAAAATCAGTTAGTAGTGTTTAGTGTCCGCGATTTGGAAGATGAGCTGCGTCCAATGGCTATTTATGCCATTATCAACTATATTTGGAATGTGGTGCGATCCGAACGCAAAAGACGTATTCTGGTAATCGATGAAGCTTGGTGGCTGATGCAACACGAAGACAGTGCCAGATTTATCTTTGCTTTAGTAAAACGTGCTCGTAAATATTATTTAGGAGTTACCACCATTACCCAAGACGTAAATGACTTCTTGCATTCACAATATGGCCAAGCTATTGTGACCAACTCGGCTTTGCAATTATTGCTTCGACAATCTCCAGCAGCGATAGATTTGGTGCAAAAGGTCTTTATTTTAACAGAAGGTGAAAAATACTTGTTGCTTGGCAGTGGGGTAGGAGAAGGTATTTTCTTTGCGGGAAATAAGCACGCGGCTATAAAAGTGGTTGCTTCCTATACCGAGGATCAATTGGTAACCACTAATCCAGAACAACTTTTGGAAATCGAAAGGTCAAAAAAAGATTTTGAGAAACAGACTAGTGGACCTGCTTAATTTTAAAATTTAAAATTGAAATTTAATTTTATGTCCCTGCGCGCTCGCATTTTTATCATCATAAGTATAGTGGTATTTCTAATTTTAGGAATAAGCATATTTTTGATTGTTAGAAACAAAAATAAAAATGCCCAACCCCAGACTGGCGAGCCAAATACCACAGTCAACAGTAATGGCCAGCCTAATGACGGAACAACAGTTGGCGCTCAGGCTCCGGCCGGTCTCCCAGCCAAGACAGCCACTCCTTTGGAGGCTGAAAAAAATAGCGTATCTCAACTGGCCAAGTTTTTTCTGGAACGTTACGGCACCTATTCATCGGACAATGATTTTCAGAATATAAAAGAAGTTGAAGTTTTTGTTACCGCAGCTCTATGGTCAAAGATTAGCGCGCCAATGAATTCTAAAACGACAACAAATGGCTTTGTGGGCATGACTACAAAAGTGATTAGCATGGAATTAACGGATTGGTCTGATACCGCGGCCACAGTAGAGTTAAAAACAACCAGAACCGAAGAAAAAAATGGCGTAGTTTCTACGCGCTACCAAAATGCTACCGTGGAAATGGTAAAAGAAAATGGCGTTTGGTTGGCAGACAAATTGGTATGGAATTAGTATGATTCATCGGTTGATAAATAAAGTAAAAGATTTATTATTTCCAAAATTTTGCGTAAATTGTGAAAAAGAAGGAGTCTGGTTGTGTGAGGCGTGTCTTTCCTTAGAAAATTTAGCTCAAGAAGATAGAGCCGTGGCCAATTTAGATGGCATAACGGCTTTATTTAATTACGGAGATAATACAATATCAAAATTAATTCAGATGTTTAAATATAATTATTTATTGGAGATTGCCGATATTTTTGAAAAAATTATTACTGAAACTAAATTTAATAATACCTGGACTGATTTTGTCATTATTCCCGTACCGCTTCACGCCCGACGAGAGCGTGAAAGGGGATTGAACCAAGCCGAAGTTTTAGCCATGATGTTCGCCAAAAAATTTGGTTTAAGTATAAATAAAAATTTAAACCGCGTAGTTTATACCGTTCAGCAGGCAAAGTTATCTGGAGAAGAGAGGCGACAAAATTTAAAAGACGCCTTTGTTTTTAAAGGCGGTGCAGTACCAGAAAAAGTTTTATTAGTAGACGATGTATATACGACTGGCGCCACTATGCAGGAATGTGCCAGAGTTTTAAAAAATAACGGGGTGAAAGTTGTTTGGGGTTTGGTGTTAGCAAAGGGTTAGATAGCCAACATAGCCCGTACATCCGGGTTCATTCTGTCTGCAGTCCAGGCCGGTTCCCAAACGAGGTTTATGGATACTTTTTCTACATCAGGAATTTCTTCGGCAACTTCTTCTACCTGAGCGATTATGCTAGGCCCGACTGGGCAGCCCATGCTAGTAAACGTCATAGTAATTTCGACGCAGCCGTCTTTAATATCTACATCATAAATTAATCCTAAATCCACAATACCAACCCCTAATTCCGGGTCAATTACATTGTTAAGCAGCGCCCAATATGGTTGGGTGCGTTGTTCGGGAGGAACAGGAAATTGTTTAGCTTTTTTTGTCATACAAATTTAATGCTTTTTTTAAGGTAGATAATCCAAGTAATGCGCATTTTACCCGTCCTGGGCTGATAGGCACATGCAAAAGATCATATACTTTGGCCGCTTTTAATTTTTTTAGGCTAGAAATTTTTTTACCACCAATTTCGTCAGCCAGCAAAGACATAGCTGCTTGGCTAATAGCACAACCAGTGCCCACAAATCCAAGATCTTCCACAACTCCATTTTTGATTGTTAGTTCAAGTGAAATTTTATCACCACAAAGAGGATTATCTTCGGTAACTTTTATTGTGGGATTGGAAATACTTCCGGCATGATGCGGATGTTGGTAATGGTCCAGAATTGTTTCGGAATAAATATCCATTTATTTAATTTTAAAAATTTTTAAGACTTTTTGCAGTGCTTTTTCAGCCATATCTATGTCTTTGGTTGTGTTGTATAAATAAAAACTCATTCGGGCAGTAGAGTTTACTCCTAAGCGGCCAACCAGTGGTTCGGCGCAGTGCAGACCTGAACGAATAGTCACACCTTCTTGGTTGAAAATTGTGGCAATATCATGCGGATGCACACCGGTAACGGTAAAAGAAAGAACGCCGCCGCAATCAGTAATGTGAGAAGGGGAGAATAGTTTTACTGCAGGGTAGCGAGAAAATCTTTTTTTGGCATAGGCCAAAAGTTTTCGGTCGTGGGCGGCAATAGCAGCCAGACCGATATTTTCTAAATAGTCGATGGCAGCGCCAAAGGCAATTACATCGGCAATATTGGGTGTGCCAGCTTCGAATTTCCAGGGGCCAGTGCGATAGGTGGCTGTTTGTTGTTGTACGCTCTCCACCATATCGCCTCCATACATATATGGAGTCATTTCAGCCATTATATTTTGTTTGACATATAAAACACCAACTCCGGTTGGGCCTAGCATTTTATGGGCGGAGAAAGCAAAGAAATCACAATCAATATCGCGTACATTTATTTTGGCATGTCCGACCATCTGCGCGCCATCCACTAGTACTTTAGCGCCAACAGCATGGGCCATGGCCGTTATTTTTTTAACCGGTACAATTGTTCCGGTAACATTTGACTGAGCGGTAACACATACCAGTTTTGTTTTTTCTGATAATAGTTTTTCATAGGCTTCTAGATCTAATAAATAATCAGAAGTTATCGGGATAATTTTTAAAATAGCACCTTTTTCTTTGGCTAGTTCTTGCCAGGGGACCAGATTGGCGTGGTGTTCTAGAGCGCTGACAATTATTTCATCACCTTTGGTAATATGTGTTTTTGCCCAAGAAAAAGAAACGCAGTTTATAGCTTCTGTGCAATTTTTGGTAAAAATTACCTCTTCTTCATTTTTTGCACCAATAAATTTGGCTACTTTTTTTCTTACATCCTCGTATTGAGCGGTAGCTTCTTCGGAAAGAGTGTGGATGCCGCGGTGGATATTGGCGTTGCTGGTTGTGTAATATTTTTGTAATGCCAAAAGTACAGCTGTAGGCTTTTGGCTGGTGGAAGCGCTGTCTAAATAAACCAACGGTTTGCCATTGATTTTACGTTTTAATATGGGAAATTGTTTTTGGATATTTTTCATGTACTTAGCTTTTTGTTTGTGATAGAAATGTAGTAACAGCTTCGCGAATTTTATTTTTTATCTCTTCATCATCAATCGCTCCCAATTCAGTTTCAAAAAATCCCTGTACTAACAAAGCGCGAGCCTGCTGCTCAGAAAGACCTCGGGAGAGTAGGTAAAATAGCGCGTCTGCGTCTACTTTACCCACACTAGCTGCGTGGCCAGCTTTGACATCGTCAGTTTTAATTTCTAAAAATGGTGCAGTTTTGGCCGAGGCGTTCGCAGATAAAAGTAAGGTGTGGTGAGCAAAATATGTATCTGCTCCATGACCTTCTTTTTCAATACTCCAAGCGCCTTCAATGCTGCAAGTTGATTTATCAGTCAAAGCGCTACGAATACGAGCTTTGATTTGAGTTTTTGGGGCTGCGTGGATAGCCTGTATTTTGGCATCAAAGGAAGAGTTGTCTGTTCCGAGAATAAAAAATATACACATACAGCTGGCTCCACGCCCTTGAGCGTTGATAGTTAAATGTCGTACACCAGGCCAGCCTGTGGTTATTAGGCCGACAATAACAATCTCCTCATCACTTTTTAAGGTAATTGTTTTGTCTGGAATAGTATCAATAAACAAAATCTTATTTGGCATAAATTTATCCTACTGATCCCGTCATCTCTAAAGCAAGTAGGCGATTGAGTTCCACCGCATATTCCATCGGCAATTTTCGGATAATTGGGTTGGCAAAACCATTTACAATTAAGGTGGCGGCTTGTTCTTCGCTAAGTCCGCGGCTCATTAAGTAGAAAAGTTCATCTTCACCAATACTGGCTACAGTCGCTTCATGGGCAATAGCGACATCTTCTTCCTTTATATCCATAGTTGGATAGGTATCGGAGCGAGAAGCTGGATCAAGCATTAGGGCATCACAAACTACACGCGTCTTTACGTTTTTTGCGCCTTTTATTACCTTTACTAATCCGCGATAGGTGGAGCGTCCACCATTTTTACTGATTGATTTGGAGATAATAGTAGAGCTGGTATCTGGAGCTAGGTGCATTACTTTTCCGCCCGCATCTTGGTGCTGGCCTTTAGAAGCAAAAGCCAGGGATTGAATTTCTCCTTTGGCACCGCGTTCACGCAGAATAATGCTAGGATATTTCATGGTAACCTTTGATCCCAAATTGCAGTCTAGCCAAAACATTTCAGCGTTTTCGTAGGCCATAGCTCGTTTGGTCACGAGATTGTAAACATTCCCAGACCAGTTTTGAATAGTAGTGTATTGAACACGCGCGCCTTTTTTGACAATAATTTCTACTACAGCTGAGTGCAGAGAATCGCTGGAATAGGTAGGGGCGGTACAACCTTCTACATAGTGCACAGAGCTGCCTTCATCGGCAATAATTAGGGTGCGTTCAAATTGACCCATGTTTTCTATATTTATACGGAAATATGCTTGGAGCGGTAACTCTATGTGCACACCTTTGGGCACATAAATAAACGATCCGCCAGACCAAACTGCAGAGTTTAAGGCGGAGAATTTGTTATCTCCAGGCGGCACAACAGTGCCAAAATGTTTTTTAAAAAGTTCGGGATGGTTTTTTAGAGCGTCGTCAGTGGATTCAAAAATAACACCTTGTTTGGCCAGATTTTCGGCTAGTGAATGATAAACCATTTCGGATTCAAATTGAGCGCCCGTTCCAGCCAAAAACTTTTTTTCCGCTTCGGGAATTCCTAATTTATCAAAAGTGTCTTTAATTTCTTTGGGCACATCATCCCAGTTTCGTTTAGATTTATCTTGAGGGCGAACGTAGTAATGAATATTTTCAAAATCAATACCAGTAAGATCGGCTCCCCATTTTGGCATTTCTTTTCCTAAAAATACTTCGTAGGCATGCAAACGAAAATCAAGCATCCATTGCGGTTCGCCTTTTTGACGGGAAATTTCACGGATAATATCAGCATTCAATCCCTTTTTGGAAGCAAAAAAACTTTTAGTTTTGGTACGAAAACTAAAAGCGGAATTATCGCCGGTTTGAGTCAGCATCTTTTTTGTTTTGAGTGGAACCGGCATAAATTACTTTTTGATAAAAGAATCAAAACCGTCCTTCTCTATTTTCTTTACAATCTCTTTACCGCCTTGGGCAACAATTTTACCTTTGGACATGATATGAATTTTGTCTGGTTTGATAAAATCTAAAATTCTGGGATTGTGGCTGACAATTATTAATCCCATGCCTTGTTTTTTTTGCACAGCGCCAAGTTGTTTGGCGACAATTTTTAGAGCATCAATGTCTAAACCAGAATCTATTTCGTCCAAAAAAGCAAACGATGGTTCAAGCACAGCCATCTGCAAAACTTCCGACTTTTTCTTTTCCCCGCCGGAAAACCCTTCGTTTATCGATCGGGACATAAAAGCCGGGTCTATCTTTAATTTTTCCATCTCAGTACGCAAAATGGCAGCAAAAGGAGCTGGTCCAATTGCCGGGGTTTTGGATTTTTGGGCAGTGGCTATGGTATTTTTGGCTAAGCGTAAGAAGTTACCCAAAGCCACGCCAGCTACTACCTGAGGGTGCTGGAAGCCCAAAAATAGGCCGTTTTGGGCCCGTTGGGTAGGGGAAAGCTCAAGTATGCCTTTCTTGTCTAGTATTACGGATCCAGCAGTTACGGTATATTTTGGGTTGCCCATTAAGACAGAGAGCAGGGTGCTTTTTCCAGAGCCATTTTGACCCATAATAATATGGACTTCTCCCTGCGAAATATCCAAAGAAACACCGTTTAAAATCTTGGTGCTGCCAATAGCGGCATGTAAGTTTTTTATCTTTAAAGTTTTAAGCATAAAAGTGGTAATTTTCAAGCAATCTTTTCTCTCACTATATACGAAAATAACTCAGACGTCAATGGTATGAGTTAAAACAAAAAAGAACGGACAAGACCGCTCTTCTTTGTATTTTTACACTAAAAATTACATTTTGTGCTCTGTTCCACAATTGCATCCGCCAGGACCGCAATTGCAACCGCTGCCGCTGCCATCTTTGGAGCACATCTTGCATTTGCCCATGCATAGCATCATAAGGGCTGATAAGCCTACCAAAATGTAGACTACTCTCTCTACCATTGGCCAGTTGCCCAATAGAGCATTTACCAGATTCCAGTTAAAAGCGCCTACTAAACCCCAGTTTAATGCTCCAACGAGCACCAATAGCCAGGACACTTTGTGTCCGTGACACATTTTTTTCATCATCATAAATGATGGTTAAGAATAAAAAGGTATTATACCACGTTTTTGGGTAGATAGGTACTTAAGCCTTTTTTTCGGGGATGAATTTGAGAGAGACAGAATTTACACAGTGGCGGGTATTTTTTGGAGTATAGCCCTCGCCAGTAAAGACATGCCCCAGATGAGCGTCACAAGTATTACAAGTAATTTCGGTGCGCGAGCCATCAGCATCGGGCGTCTTTTTTACAGCGCCGGGAATTTCTTGATCAAAGCTGGGCCAGCCGCAACCAGAATGAAATTTACTCGTAGAAGTATAGAGCGGAGTATTACAACGGCGGCAAACATAAGTTCCGGGTACAAAAAAATCATCGTATTCACCGGTAAAAGGTCGTTCAGTACCTTTGTGAACAATTACTTTTTCTTCTTCGGGGGTTAGGGGATTAAGTTGCATATAAATTATCTGGCTGTAACCAGTAATCGTAGTTTGTGTTTGAGCGCGCATTTCCAAGAGCAGAATGGTTCTCCTTTTTTGTTTAGACAATTTTCGCAACAGATAAAATGATCATGGCAGGTAGGGAGCAAACAATTTACAAAATTTTCATTTGCAGTGTGGCATTTACGGCAGCGGCCAACAATTTCATGTTCTCTTTCTGGGCTGCTAAAGGCCATAGTAACGCGGCCGTCAAATACATATAGCTTACCGGCAAAATCTTCATCCGGATATTTTTCCATATACGAAACAATGCCATTATGTAATTGGTAGACATCATTGAAACCATTTGTGACCAAAAATCCAGACGCTTTTTCACAGCGCACACCGCCGGTGCAAACGGTAACTACAGTTTTGTTTTTTAGATGTTCAAGTTTAGGTAAAATTTTTGGCAGATCACGGAAGTTTTTTAGCGGCGGTAAAATTGAATTTTTAAAAAATCCGACCGAGTGTTCGTAGTCATTGCGCATGTCGACAATATAAAATTCTTTGCCGCTATGAATCCAATCATGGAGATTTTCCGGAGATAAATATTTTCCCGTGGTAACGGCCGGATTTACATCCGCGTCCCCCAAATGCGCGCTCACAATTTCTGATCGCGCTTTTACGGATAATTTAGGGAAAGCATCGCCTGTACCAACGCTACGTTTGAAGTTCATATCGTTAAAACGCGGGTCGCTGGCAGTTTCGTCTATATATTTTTGGGTATTTCCCACTAAGCCCTCTACAGTTCCGTTTATGCCTTCGGGAGCGATAATAATACGGCCTTTCAAGCCTAATTTTTCACAAAGCAATCTTTGAGTACGACAAAATTCGCTGGGGTCAGCGATGTGGGTATATTTGTAATATAAAAGTATTTCGTGCATATATTTTTCTTCTGCACAAAGTCTACCACTTAAATCAAAAAATTTCAATACTTCTACGCTAACCTCCCAAACATTACGCCAACAACATAGGCGGCCGCGGCGGCAAAACCTCCAAGCAGGAGCATTTCCATGCCAGCGCGATACCATGGCTGGCGAGTAAAATATATTTTTAGAGTACCTAGGATAAATAGGGTAATGCCGGTAAGTGAGCAGGCGAGAACAAATGTGTGGGCGGCAAAAAATGGAATAAATTTGGCAATCACATAAATTAAAACCGGAATAGCGCCAAAGAAAACAAACGAACCAAAAGTAACCAAGGCATTTTTTAATGGTGATTCAGGATTTTCTACCAATCCTAATTCTTCGACCATCATAATATCTACCCACGGTTTTTCTATCTTCGACAAGGCATCAACAGCAATTTTTGCATCTTCCGGGGCGATGCCTTTTTCTATATAAAGTTCTATCATCTCTTTTTTTTCTCCTTCGGGATAGTTTTGTACTTCCCAGGTTTCGCGCACTCTTTCGGCGGCAGCATATTCATTTTCTGCTTTGGTACTTAAATAATCTCCAAAGGCCATAGAAATGCCGTCGGCGATAAGATTGGCAACACCCAAAATTAAAACTATGCTGGCCGATAAATTAGCGCCAGCCACACCGGCGACCACAGCAAAGGTGGTGACAATACCATCCAGCCCGCCATAGACAAAACTTTTTAGGTATTGGCCGTGGCCGGTTTGGTGTTCTTCGGGCGCGCCGCCATTGTCGTGCGCTCTTCGGCTTGCCTCTGGGTCGTTGCGACGAAAGGCGCTGCGGGCTTTTTCTAAATTACGACTTATCATAACGTATAATTTTATTCAGTAACCTTGAGCGTGCCCCACTGGCCATTTATTTTGTGGCCTGGTTTGGAACAGTAATAGACAAAATCTCCCGTTTTGTCTGCGGTAAATTCAACTATCACTTCCTGATTCAGAGGCAGCTCTTCAGTAACCCTAAATTCATTAATTAAAAAATCGTGTATACCCAGGGTGTTGGTGATCTTAATTCTAACCCTATCTCCTTTTTTTACAACCATTTCCGGCAGGGAAAAAGCTGGTTTTTTGAGCGTCGGATCATAGTAAGCGGTCATGGTAAATTCTTTTACCGATTCGTTTGGGGAATTTTTTTTGGAAGTTTGGCTATCGCCCTTTAAATTTTTATTTAAGAAATCAACGGTTTTTTTCCAAGCATCTTTTGTTTCATCTGCCGCGTAGTTCATTCCTGAAGGATTGGCAAAAGCGTGTCCTACGCCTGGGTAGATATGAATTTCATTTGGCGTGCCAAGTTTGTCCAGGGCGGCATCAAATTGGTTTACACTTTCCATGCTTATAGACGTGTCTTTATCTCCAAATATGCCAAGCACCGGCCATTTGATGGCTTTAAGTTTTTCGGTGGTAGTGGCCAAGCGTCCATAGTAAATAATGGTGGCATCCATCTTTTCACCGGAAAGCGCTAGCAACAAAGATTGTCCGCCGCCGAAACACCAACCAATAGAAGCGATTTTAGTAACCCCCTGATCTTTTAGATATTTTACTGCCGCCTTCATATTTTTAGTGCCCACTTCTTGGCTAAAATTTGCTGTAAGCGCGCGGGCTTCTTCTTGAGTTTCTACGGATTTACCCAAAAGGTCTACAGCCAAAACCATGTATCCTTCTCGAGCAAGTTGTTTGGCCATATTGCGAATATTGTCGTTAAGTCCGCGATTCTCATGGATCATAACAATACCCGGATATTCTCCAGCTTTTTCCGGTCTGGCCAAAAATCCTTTGGCTTGTTCAAAGTAATTTACATCGCTTGTAACTACAGCGTAGCTTCCTTCGCCAGATAGCATTTCTGAATTTTTTATATTTTTATCTGCGGGAGTAGCGGCTTGTTTTGATTTTGACATAAACAAACCGGCTCCGATAACTAGTATGACGGCCAAAAGAGGGAATAATAATTTACGCATATAATTTAAAACTATTTAATAGGGTTAAGTATGATTAATTATACCACAGCTTTTTCTATTTTTAATATCCTTCTTTTCATCTCAGCACCTCGGTTGTATTCACCCAATTTTCCATCGGAACGGATTACGCGGTGGCAGGGGATGTCTGGCGCATAATTTTTCTTTAGAGCAGAGCCTACGGCCCGATAAGCGTGTGGACGTCCCATTTTTTGCGCCACTTGTTTGTAGGTGAGGGTTTGGCCTTTGGGAATTTTTTTCACCACGGCGTAAACTTTTTCTTGGAATGGGGTCATAGGATAGCGGTGTGTGATTGATGTTGTCGGAATTACAACCAAGTTAGAAGCAAGAACGCGCCGCAAAATAGTCCGCTGCTGTTGGTTGGGCGCCAGCTTTAATTTCGTTGGCGCGTTTGTCTCCTAATTTAGCATAAAAACACTGTTTCATAGCTGGAGTAATGGTAGTTGGCAAGGTTGCAGGGTCAATACCAATTTTTTCTAGCGCTTTTTCTTGAGTAGGTGATAAAAGAGGATTTTTATCAGTAGTATTACCACTTTCTTTGGTTGTGGATGCGGGTTGGCCGGTTAAACTTTTGATAATAGGTTTTATTCCGTACGGATCAGTTATGTATAGGTACGCGCCAACAACTAAAAGTATAAAAAATATTACCCCGAGAGTAGTAAAAAATATTTGTAAAAATTTTTTCATATTTTTAATATCACAATGGATGAGAGAATAAGTTGATTTAAGGACATTTTGCAAATTCGCATTTTGGGCCACTGCGGCCGACATAAGAACCGTCTGGGCATTGCTTAGCGTCCATAGTACACATTACTGGTTCGGTGGGCGAGGTGTTTTCTTCACTCCTATCATTTTTAGCAACAACACATCCACCGCCGGTTAAAATTAACAAAGCCACTAGGCCTAGAAATACTTTTTTCATAAATTTTTGTATTTTATTATAATTCTTAATGTTACTATATAACTTTTATATTATATGGGCAATAGGGTATTGACTATGCCATTAAATTGTGCTGTAATAATTGGAGATCTTTGAATATAGACTATAAAACAGAGAGGGGGGGTGCCATGAGAACATATCTGTTTACGAAGAGAGCGCCAACGCCTGGCCCCTACAGTCAGGCAATTTGTGTCGAAGATGCTGGCAAAATGATTTTTTTGTCAGGTCAAACTGGAAATATTCCGGGAATCAAAGGTGAACCAGTTATTGCCGGTGGCCTTGGTCCTCAAACCACTCAGGCATTAAAGAATATTTTGGCTATCGTTGAAACTGTTGGTGGTAAGATTCAGCATATTGTGGAATTAAAGATTTTTCTCAAGGATAGCGAGGCGTCCAAGGAAGAGAGGCCGCTGGCAAGAGCTGCTGCGAGAAAAACTCTTAATGAAGCCTATGAGGAGTTCTTTTTTCAGTATGGTCATTCCAGAGAAAGAAAAAATCTTCCTGCCAGAACCATGGTTTGGGTGTCGGAAGTGCCATTGGAATTTCCGGCCGAAGATACTTTGGTAGAGATAACCGCCATAGCGGTTATTCCAAAGCGTTGATTTTTTAAAAAGCAACGCACAAATTTATAGGTCGCTTACTAGCGGCCTTTTTCATTTCTTAGGAGGAACTTTGGCGCCGCTTTTTCTAGCTTCGGACAAGCCGATAGCAATAGCCTGTTTCCTGCTAGTAACTTTTTTTCTACTTTTTCCGGATTTTAAAGTTCCGGTTTTGTATTCATGCATTACTTTTTTCATTTTTTTCTTTGTCTTTGGTCCATATTTTGGCATATTTATTATTAAATGAATAAAAATAACCACTCAGGGTAAATTATCCCATATTATCTATGAAATAAGTATGAAGTATTTTTAAAGTAAAAGATATTTAAAACCACTCTAATACATAGAGTGGTTGCTATTTTATAGCATTTCGGTTTTGATTTTTTCAATCAGTGGGCCGTGGGTGCAGCGGAAAATGAAACCGTCGTCAAGTTTAATATCATGAGTCGTGTGATGCGGCCGTTCTACTTTTATCACACTCTCCGACCATTCTAGAATTGCGATCATTGCATGATACGTTAAAGAGGTAGGGAAAACTTCGACATGATCAAATCCATTTTTTTGAGAATTATCCGGTTTTTGATCGGAAAGTTCGAGGAAATTGATTTCTCCCAACGCTGTGTTGATGCCACGCTTTAATTTTATGTAAGCAATTCGGCGCCCAGAAATAATGCTTTGGTAGATATATTCACTTGTAGATTCTAGCAGAGTTCGTATAAAATCAAATGATTCTTTTGATTCGCATTTATAACAAATATGATCTGCTCTAGTTTTTCCTTGAAGGTCGTATTTGTTTGCAAAATCGTTAAAAGAGCGCATTGATTTTTCTGCTTCAATGTAAAATTCGTCGAGTGTTTTAATGATATCCATGAAATTATTATATATTAAAAATAACCCTATTGTATAGGGTTATCTGGCGGAGAGGGAGAGATTCGAACTCTCGAGGGATTTTACTCCCTGCCACGTTAGCAGTGTGGTGCCTTCAACCATCTCGGCCACCTCTCCATATTGTTCCGATATTCTATCAGAAAATCGTATTTAGTCAATGGCTCTCGACAAATTATTAATATCAAGTTAAACTAAAAATAATCTAAAGATTAACTTTAATATTATGCAAAATCAGGAAGAAGATATTGACGTATGGGACGAAGTGGTTGATTTTACAAAAATAAAAAAAGGAGGGATAAAGGTAGAAGAGATTCTATCTCGTTTGTAGAATAATTTATAGAGTAGAGTATAGCCAAGTTTATTTGTTGGCCATAGAGAAAAGGAGCGAAAATACATATAAAGATATTTAAAAAAATAGCGTGGCCAATGTGTTAGCCACGCTGAAAGGACAAATTTATTCTTTTTCTAGAAACGATGTTTGATGTAATACCAAACGTCACCATTGTCAATCCACTTGCATACCTCTTGAAGAATTATGGTTTCGACAGATTCTGCCAGGTTTTCGGCAGAATACACGCGTTGGTTGGAGCAGCGCAGGCCACTATACCTCCAAAATAGGCCGCTTACAGAAATTCCGAGTGAAACTTTCTCCGTTCCCATTACCTGTCCGTTAAAGAAGCATAGGTCTGATCCATGCGACGCCTTCATCAATTCCTTACCATCGTCGCTTTCTCTTAGCTCTGTGGCCCAGAGAAAAATCTTGGTTGCGTACTCCAAGCCATTTTTTAGTCTGGCGATACGAAGATTTTTTTGTTTTGCTTCTCTTTTTTGTTTGATCAGCTTCTCCGATTTTTCTTTTTTCAATCTTTTCTTGTATAATCTTTGAGCAAGCTCGTGGATGTCTTTAGGAATGTTGAAGGCGGTTTTGTCTGTCGGGACCTTCTTGTTCATTAGCTATTTCCTTTTGAGGAGGTGGTAACTTTGTTGATTTTCATCAACTCTTCCAGAGCTTTTTTGTCTCTGGCTTTGTCCAAATCATTGGTGCGTTCCACCGGAATACCAATAACTTTAAAATCTTCGCGGCCGTGTTTGAGCACGGGGATATTGCATTTTTTGGCCGTCTCTATGGCCAAATCTTTGGCCCATTTATACAAAAGATCTTCCGACAACCTAATCTGGCGGTATCTGCCTTGTTTGGCATTTTTGTCTTGCCAGTTTAGGTCTATGTGCCAGTTACGACTGCGGTGAGGATGATGTCTCGAAGACGGACCAGACTCCCAAAGAGCAAGATGTGGCATTACCAGCAAAGCATCTCGGATAGCTTCGTGTTCCGGATATTTATCCATTTGCGTCGGTTTGCATTTTTCGCAAGGCCGGTAGCCGCATTTGATAGCGTCTTTCCAGCTGGCAAAGAAAACACGGTTTTCTTTGAGCATACGTTTACCAGACTTACAATCCAGCCGGCCAAATATTTTGTGTGTGGTATTACCGGCGTAGACACCAGGGATAAGAGTGATTATTTGCTCACCCTGTTTGTTTAGCAACTTGTACTGCTTCATCGCTAACTCCTTGTGTAGTTTTTTCTAAAACGCAGAAGTGAACCTGATAGCTTTTTTGCTAGTCTGTAACTCTGCGACAGATTTTTTCTTTTTCGCGCTGGATTTTTTTGTCGGTACCCACAACACAGTGAATCCCACAACATCGTGCTCTATCACCGGCAGGTTATATGAAATGCCAAGAGCGATCGCAACCGGTTTTGCTTTATCGTATACAAAGTGATTTGTCAAACTAAGACAGCAGTCTATTGTTTGGCCGTTATTTTTTTCTTGCCAGTTCAGAGCCATATACCAGGTGCAGTCTGGTTTGTTGCGATCTGGCGGCGGACCTGATTTCCACATAGCAATGTGTGGCTTCGCTTCCAACTTTAAATTCTTCAAAAACTTTTTTTGTTTTTCTTGTTGACCCACGAGGCCTCCTGTTGATAAATAGCTGATGTTAATATACAGCTTAAAGTGTTTCCAAATCAAGAGTCTGGGTAATACCAATTTGATCCACGAATTCTGGTACGTGGCTAACGAGGATTATTGCGCCTTCAAATTCATCTAGGGCTTTGGCGATGATAGGTAAGTGGCGGAAGTTTATATGATTAGTCGGTTCGTCCATGATAAGAAGCCCAGGTTTTTGTAAAACAAATCTGGCATAGCAAAGCAAACCTTTTTGTCCTTCAGAAAGCGAACCGACTTTGTTTTTTAAAATTTCCGAAGACAGCAAAAACATGGCAGCAGTAGCGTAAATTTCTTGATTAAATGGATTTGGCATCATTTCTTCCAGCGCTTGATAAGCGGTTTTATCAAAATCTAATCCAGAAAAATCTTGGCGGTAGTAGCCAACACGCACATCGGGAGTAATTACCGCACCTTCATTGGTACCATCGGCGAGAGCTTGGAGAAGTGTGCTTTTGCCGATGCCGTTTGGGCCTTTGATAAGCAGACGTTGTCTTTTGCGCACAGTAATGGCTGGAGAAATATTTTTTTGCACCGGTTCATGATCTATCATTACACCCACGGAATTTATTTCCACCATCGGTCCGATAATTTCTGGTTGTGAAGGAATAGTAAATTCATTTATAGTTTTATCTTCTCGGCGTTCATCTACCATATCTTCTTCGGCTTCTTCTACTTGGTCGCGTAGTTTGCTGGCCAAGGCGCGCATCTTACCGCCTTTGTTGGCGAAAAAGTTTATTTTATCTTTTCTATCCTGAATACTTTTGCGTAATTGGGCGTTTTTGGCGCGTTCGCGTTCAATGCGGGCTTCGATTTCTCCCAGTACGCTATAGTAGTCGCCAACGTATTGTTCGATTTTATGTGTAAAGGAATCCAAATACAGCACGCCGTCGGTAAAAGAATTTAAAAAATTGGCGTCGTGGGAAATAACCAGACAAGTTTTAGGGTAGGACATTAGAAAAGCAGTAAGGTGCTCTATTCCTTGAGTGTCCAAATTGTTGGTTGGTTCATCAAGAAGTAAAATATCCGGTTTTTGAATTAACGCATAAGCCAAAAGAAGTCTGGCCTGCTGTCCACCGGAAAACTGTTTAATTTTTTTATCCAGTGGTGCTTTGAGGTGCACGATATTTAAAACTTCGTTTATGCGTTTTGGTAAATCAAATATTTTTTTATCAAAGGTTTGGCCAAAAAATTCTTCCACAGTTTTTTCTAGGTTTTCTGGCTTCATGACTTGGGTAGCAATGGCAATACTAGCTCCAAGACTGGTGTTGGCTTGGCCGTTTTCTGGTTTTAAATCTTTGGTGATTAATTTAAAAATGGTGCTTTTGCCAGCGCCGTTTTGGCCCATGATGGTGAATTTGGAATTTTCACGCACAGAAAAACTGGCCTCATCCAAAATGGGTTTATTCTCGTCGTAAGCAAATGATACTTCGTCGAAAGAGATAATTACGTTACCGTGACTAGACATAGTGGGCATATACTAACAGAAAAAAAGGCCGCGGTCAACCAGTATGCTTGTATTTGTCTATGATTTTATGGTAACCTAAGCCCACAGGAGGAAACAAACATGGTTGGACCAGTAGGACAAGCAGGGCCTTGGGGGCCGAACGGATTTTTCACCAGAGTAAAGCGCGGAACAAATTTTGCGCTTGTCGGTGTAGGCGTTGCTGCTATCGCAAGTTTTTTCATACCAATTGTTCCGCTCGTGGCAGTATTAAGCGCCGGCGGCGTTGGCGGCGCAGCAATCGCAAAGGCGACCGGAAAGAAAAAATAAAGTAGGAGAAGTATTTATGCCTCGCAAATGCGAGGCTTTATTTTTAAGTGAAATGAGAGTTGCCGTATTTATCCACAGCTGAAAATAAAAAAATGTGGTATAATTAATTTATCAAAGAGGGGAAAGCAATCTCGAAAAATTCGGGATTGTTTTTTTATACAATTATTTAACCTTTGATCCAAATTTTTGTCCGGAATCATCGGACCGAAGTGCGTTGTTTAAAGGCGCGTGAGAGAGATTGAATTTTTTACCGATAAATTCATCGGTTGCCGAAAATTGCAACGAATTTGTCAGTAGAATGTTTTGTCCTATTTGCGCAACTGAAGGAGTAACAGAAACTTCAAAGTATAAACCCGTCTGGCTATTGGCTGGCAAAGTATTGTATCTCCAAGAAATGGTTCGGTCGGCATTGTTGTAATCTAATTGCGGACCTATAGAGGTGCTTTGTTTGCCGGTGAATTCTACACCCACTGGCAAGGAGGTGCTAAAAGTAGCTTCGTTAATCGCATTGGTAGTGTTGGTAATTTTTACAAGAATCCAGTATTTAGTCGTCTTTCCAACTCGCGGAGGCAATGGCCCGCGGCCCAGCTGGTCGCCTTCGGCAGTGTAATAGCGGGTTTCAATATCAAAATCAACTTCGGTAGCCAGTGGTATACGGGCACGTGAGCCGTCCTGGCTAAACTGTTGACCCGGAGCTTCGCTGACATGGCCTTTTACTGCAGGATATATTTCTAAATTGATTTTTTCTGCCTCGGATAAATTAAAACTTGGTAATAAATAAATTTTTACAGTAAATGTATCGGCGCTTCCTGGGTTGCCGTTGCTAAGCTGGGTTCTGGAACTGCTATCAAAAAATATCCCAGTTGTTTCTACCTTTGCGCCATTTTCTCTGGCTGTCTTTTTCCAATCGACTACGCTTTGTAAATTTGAAGACAAGTGAAGGGTGATGTTTTGTAATTTAAAATCGCTTTTGTTCTGCCATTTTATTTCTATAGGTAAAGCTTGGCCCGGTTCGGCATATCCAGAATTCTCTAACGATCTGGCGTTAGAAATTACTTGCGGAGCAAAGACGCGCAATTCTTTGGTGGCCGGGGCCTGCGGCACAACATGATTATTGATTATAACTTGTGGGGTGACGCTAAAGGTAAAACTTCCGGATTTATTTGGCGTTACAAATTGTCCTTCAATAACCTTGCTGCTGCCAGCCGAAAGCAAGATATTTTTGGTTTCTTTCTCACTCATTACATCCGCATTCCAATTATTGATAACGGATATATTATTTACTTCACGGTTGCTGGAATTGGTAAGAGTGTAAGTAAATTTAATATTGGCATTAGGCAAAGTGGATGTAGTCATGGTTAATTTGCCGGCCAAAACACTGTCAGGCATGCGCGAAACAAAAGAAGACAACTTTTGTTCCCGGCCGGGATTGTTTTCCGGTTCATACGATAAGTTGGCAATTAACAACTCTTCTTTATTTGGTTCGCTCCAAAACCAGCCGTAAATTTCCGCTTGGCCAGTAGCACCAGCCTTTATTTCTTTGATAGCCGGGAAGATAAAGTCATCAGAGAAAGTGTCTTTTGAAGTTTTGCTTCGGTCGATTATGAAGCCCTCTGGCAAATGTAGGGCCAAAGATACGTTGTTTAATTTAAATTTACTTTTATTTTTATATTTTATTGTCAGATAAACTTCTTGTCCGCTTTTTATCCGTTCATTGCCCAGAGACATTGATACATCAATCGAGGTTGTGAGGCTTGGTTTCCAAAGCCACAAAAACATTGTGCTGCCAAGCAGGATTAGGGAAAAAGCAAACAGAGCCAAATCAAAAATGAATAGTTTTTTGGCGTGTTGGTAGTTATTATGGTACCGTTTGCGGTAGTGACCTTTTAAAAATTTGAGCATAATTCTAGACCGTATTATATAACTTTTGTTTGTTTTTTACAAACCAAAACCCTCCGTTGAGGAGGAGGGTTTAAAAAATTATTTTTCAGGGTTTTCTTCATCCTCTGGTTCCTTTTCAGTTTCTTTAGTAACAACAATTTTTGGGTTAGGGGAGTAGAGAGGATTTTTTATTTTCCAGTTTCCTACAAATTGGCCAATACCTTTGTTTTCTAATTTGTTTTTTAAAGTTGTATGTCTTTGCGACCACTTCACCAAACTCTCAAAGTTTAATTTGTATCTACCTGCAACAATTATATATGTAACTTCTTGAGCGGTAATGGCGCGTCTTATGGTTTGAGCATTAACACCAAAAAGCTTAGCCGCTTCTGATATAGATACACGTATTACTTCTTTTGGCTTTTCATTTGTGTCAGCTTGATCGATCATAACGTTGTTTGTATACATTAGTGTATACAAATATTAACAAGCGCTAGTTTTTATGTCAAGAGTGAAGGTTATTTACCTGATAAATTATAGTTATTTGTATACACTAGTGTATACAAATATACAGAAAAAAGCTGATAAACACTAGGGTTAGGCAAAATTGATCTACACTCAATCATTTGTATACACTAGTGTATACAAATTAAGTCGTATTTTAGTTTAAAAATGTTCGACAAGTTAACAGGTTAAACCCTGCTTAAGTATCGGGGATCATTGTAGCTTAATCGGAAGTTCAAACACCCTCACTTTTGATAGGTATATTTAGGTACATATATAATGTAATAAATTTGACCTAAATATGGGTTTCTGATAAACTGCTTATCACCCCGCTATGTACTGACTTATCGCTAGAAAAGGGCGAATTATGTGTAATTAGGGTATATATAGGTAGGTGTAACATTATTGCTCACTTTACGTCTACTATAATGTCCAGAAGCAACTTCAACGAAAAACTCCTACTTTTAAAGCTTCGTACGACAGAAGATCCTGAAGCTTTCGCTAAGTTATATGATATCTATGCAAAACGTATCTATAGCTTTGTTTTTTTTAAAGTTTCAAATCGTGAGGAAGCAGAGGATATAACATCGGAAGTTTTTCTAAAAGCTTGGCGGTATATAAATGAGAAAAAGAAAATAGAAAGTTTTAGCGGTCTGCTTTATAGATTAGCGCGCAATTGCGTGATCGATCTATACCGATCAAGATCAAAACAAAAAGAAACCTTGTCGATTGATACGGAAATAACGATAGAAATTGGCGATGCTGGAAAATGGAAAGAAGATTTGGGAGAAGAGATAGTGAATAAGCTGGAGATGCAAAAAATAGTGGGAGCCTTACAAAAAATGAAACAAGAATACAGAGAAGTGGTAACCCTGAGATATGTAGATGAATTGGAAGTAAGCGAGATTGCCGAAATTACCGGCAAAGGACATATAGCAGTCAGAGTAACTTTGCACCGGGGTTTAAAAAAACTTAAAGAACTATTAAAAGAACAGCCAGCGGTTGAATAAAAATTATGTCCCGTGACTTAATTAAACAACTTAAATCTCTGAAACAGGCAGAGGTAAGACCAAGCGAGAAGTGGTTGAAAAACAACCGCGAGCTTTTGTTGTCCCAAATTAAAAACACGGTTACTCCAAAAGAAAAAACTAAATTTAATTTTGAAACTGTCTGGCAAGCAATGTCCATATTTTTGCCATATTCATTTGTACACAAAGTTGTACGCCCAATAGTTGTGCTTTTGCTTGTAGTTGGTATGGGTATCAGCAGCTGGGTAGTAGCAGCTAGCGCCTCTTCCGAATCTTTGCCTGGCGAATGGCTTTATTCCGCCAAGAGAGTAGCAGAAAAAACTCAGGTCATAATGGCCGATGTGGTAGGGGATACAAATGGCTCCACAATGTTGCATGTTGAATTTGCTAAACGAAGAGCGGAAGAAACCAGAGACATTGTTTCTCAAAATGACCCGTCTAAAATTGAAATAGCCGCTCAAACAGTTAGTGATCTAAAAGAAGAGATGCGAACTGTCAGTACTAAATTGGAAGAAATAAAGACAACTCAGGATTCAAAAGCGGAAATGGCTCAAAACATAAATCAAAATGCTCAAGAAATAAAGGATGTTTTAAAAGAAGTAAAAGTAAATCTTTTGACTAACTCTGACACTACTAGCAGCAGTGATGATTTGTCTGCTCAAGTTTCTGAAGTAAAAAATTTAGCCAAAGATACTGCGGTAAGAGCTGTAGAAATTATGGTTGAAAAACATTTACAAGGAGATACAACTGTTTCTAAAGACGATGTTAAACAAGCTATAAACGTTCAATTGCAATCTGCTATTAAAGATGCGAATGACTCCAAACAAAGCGTTGATGAAGTAAATAAAGTATTGGGTGTAGTAAAAACAGAAGTAGATGGTTTAGCCCATGATGCTAAGGGAACGGATTTAGTAAGCACTACCCAAGCATTGTCCGATAAAATTGACGCTACTTCCAAACAGACTCAGGCCGCAGTTAGTAGTACCAAACAATTTAATGTTGTAGCCGGTAAAACAGTTGATGAAGGACAGATGTTGTTGTCTCAAGATAATTTAACTTCGGCTGTGGATAAAATTAAAGAAGCAAACACTGCCACTACTCAATCCGAAAAAATTACCGATGATACTTTGAAAGCAGTGCAAAATGTTCTGCCAGTTGTAGCTGTGGCTACAGATGCGCCGATTGTTTCCACCACCGTTGTTCTTGCTACCACGACAAGCAGCAGTTTGAATATCATATTAAGCGTATCTACAACTATAAAAATCACTACATCCACTCCGGCGATGGTGATTTCTAGTAGCACCGGTTTAACCACTACAAAAAAATAAAAAATAATTTTCTTTTTCTTTGGTATGGAATCCGGACTCAGTCGGGATTGCACACGAGAGAGAAAGGAAAAAAGTTAATCACGGTTTTTGCATCAGGTCGAGGGCTCATAAAGAGCTCGCAAAACCATTGTATCCCCACACGGGGAAAAACTTTGGTCTTAGTGACGTCATATTAAGTGATGCGCATAAGATCAAGGAATAAATAATTTAAATTATGAGCGATGTATTAAAATTCGGGAAGAAAGTCTTCACGTCCAGTGTCGTCGGCGCCACTATGTTGTGGTCTGTCGGCGTTTCTGCATTGTTGCCAGCTGTTGCTAACGCTGCAGTTTGCCCAGCAATGAGTTCAGGAGACATGGTAAAGGTATCTGGAAAACCAGCTATCTATTCTGTGAACAACTCAATGAAGATTCTATATTTCCCTTCAGGTGATGAATTCAAGAGTTGGACTAGCCTTTCAGCAACTGCCCCTAATCAGTATGCTTCCCAAGGTTATCTAACAATCACTCAAGATTGTTTCGATTCTTTATCAGTTCCTAGCACATACCCAGGTGGCGTAAACTTCCGCCCAGGTTCATACGTTGTCAAGAGACCTTCTTCTGATCAATTGTATGTTGTATTGCCAGGCAACAGTCTAGCTAAAATTAGCTCAACTGATGCTAAAGCTTTATACGGAACTAACTACAAAGTAATGACTGTTGCCGATGCTTTCTGGCCTCACTATGTAAATAGAGGAGCCGATGTTGCTGGTACAGTTCATGAAGGTATGTTGGTAAGTAATGACGGCAAAACTTGGTATGTAGATGCTGGTATGAAATTACGAGAAGTAACAGCTGCAGGCATGACCGCAAACAGATTCAAAGCTGGTTGGGTTCACGCTGTTCCAGCTTCTTACTTAGCAGGCACTTCAGTTGGTGCTATGCTTGATTCAATGGAATCTACTTTAACTAACAGAACTCAGGACGGAGCTGTGACTCCAGGTCCAGCCCCAGTTGGCGGAAACCTAACTGTTTCTTTGGCCGCTGATAATCCAGCTGCTGCCAATTTAGCAGATGGTTCTGCTTACAACAGTGTCTTAAAATTAAACTTAAGAGCTGGTTCAGCAGCCACTAATGTTACAGGAATTACTTTGACTAAGACTGGTTTAATTGCTAATACCAATATAACCGGCGTTAGTGTTTGGGATGCTCAAGGCAATCGCCATGGCGATGTTATGAGTTCTTTAACTTCTGACAACAAGGTAACTGTAAGTTTCGGCTCTTACCCAATCATGGTAGCCGCAGGTGGTTCTGAATCATTACTAGTTGCAGTAAATATCGCCACCACTGCTAACTCCGGTTTAGTTGGCTTCAATGTGAATGCTGCTACCGATATTATGAGTAATGGCACTGCTGGCGGATCATTCCCAATCGTTGGTAACCAGATGTCTATCATTGACGGCAATGCCTCTTTGGGCGCTTTCACCGTTACTGGTCAGTCCGTTGGTGGTTCTGCCAACCAACCAGCTAGCACTGCTGCTGGAAACTTAAATATTGGTGACTTACAAAAAGAAGTTGCTAAATTTAGATTTACCGAAACTAGCGGCAATGAAGATCTGACAGTTTCCCGGTTGACTTTCTATGCAGCTGGTACTATCCAAGACAGCGACTTAGCTAACATCAGCGTATACGGACCGGATGGCGCTTTGCTTGGCAATGGCGGTAGTTTGAGTAACCGTTATGTAACGGTTAAATTCGCTACTTCATACGTTGTGCCAAAGAGCACCAACCGAGATCTCTCTGTAAAAGTTGACGTTATAAACGGTTCAACCCGCAATTTCAATATCCACTTACAGAGCGACTACGACATGCTAGTAAAAGGCAATACTACCGGATTCTTCATCTTACCTACCAGCTTTACCGATACAACCAGCACTAGCGCTTGGTTTAATATGGGTTCTGGTACCTTGACTGTAAACAAGACCCCAAGTTCTCCAGCTGGAAACATTTCCTCTGGCGCATCAAATGTTGTTTTGGCTAGATTCGATGTTAAAGCCACTGGCGAAAACATGGAATTACGCAAGATGGGTCTTGGTATCAACAGAGGTAATGGATCTGTGTTAGCCTTAACAGGTAATGTTACTGTTCGTGACGCTTCAGACGGAACTGTATATTTGACAGTTGCTGCGTCAACTGCGGATCTATACACTCCAGCCGCAGCTCAGCGTAACTTATCAAGCTACATTAACCTTACTGCTAATCAGACAAAGACATTGGAAGTAATTGGTAGTGTTAACACAACCGCAACTTCTGGAAACAGCTATATAGTAGGAGTTGGTAATTTCTATGCGAAGAGAGCTTCGACATTAGACTTTGCTGATAACCTGCCAAACAGCACTAACACCAGCACAGCTGCCAACCAATTAACAGTTAGCGCAACTTCGCTAACCTGCAACAGAGACACAGCTATGGGTAGCGTTACCCGCGCTGCTGGTACTACTTCAGTTATCGCTCAGTACATTTGTACAGCCGGTACCTCCGAAGATGTTCGCTTGAGCAATACCAATATTAACTTTGGTCCAGTTTCAGGCGGAACTGCTGCTAGCACATTCCAAAACATGTCGCTTTGGAACGGATCTACTCAATTGGGTACAACTATAAGCACCGTTGCTTCCTCTTCTAACTCTTATAGTTTTGATCTTACTGTTCCAAAGAACGGAACTGTAATGTTACAGGTAAAGGCGTTGATTGTTTCCGGAGCAACCGCAGTAGTAACCACTTCCTTTGGAAGTTATAACTTTAACGGTAAAGATAGTGGAACTGCCGGAACTGGTAACCCAGTAGCCGGTCAGCAAGTCACTGTTGGATCCGGTAACTTATATATTACTGCTGTATCCGATGCTACAACCATTGGAAAGATTTACGGTCCTTCTCAAGCAAGTGTACAGTTAGGCAAGTGGAAATTCACCGCTACTAACGATGACATTACTTTGAAAAAGTTGACCTTAACCTCTCGCAATGCGCACGTTACCGGCGGAGACCAGACTGCGTTGGGTACATTTGGCACACTATCCTTATACGATGGTTCAACCAAATTAGCTGATGCTAGTTATGTCACCGGTGACGTAGTATTTACTGGCTTTAGCGCTTCCATCCCAATGGATAGTTATAAAGTCTTTACACTAAAAGGCGGTACAACTGCTTCTGGTGTAATCTCCAGTAACACCACTACGGTCTTCGTTGTGAAGAGCGACAGCAATACAGATATGGAAGCCATGTCTTCCGCTGGTTCATTGTTGGGAACTGCAGATATTTCTGCAACTTCCTCTACAAGCAACAGTCTTGCTGAAACCAGATTTGCCACATCCACCCAGTACTTCTTCCATGATGCTTACCCAACTATGGTAGCCACATCACTTGGAAGCTCGCTAGGTTTGGATACTACAGCTCAAATCCTTAAATTCACCATTACCAATTCCGGTACTCGTGACTTAAGATTTGGTTCAAGTACAATCGCAGTCAGCGTATCTGGCTTGCAAGGCAATTCAGGTCCTACCGCATCTAGTGGTACGATCAGAGGCTTCAGATTGTATGAAGAGGGCGCCCCTGGTACATTGGGAACACGTCTCGCCGGTGGTACTGCTAACGATTCCGCTGATGTGGTAATCGCTTCAAGCACTGCCAGCCCTTCAAACGTAACCTTTGACCCGACCAATGATGTAAACAGCCTGTTGGATAACTTTGTTATCTCTCCAGGTTCTAGCAGAACATTGATCGTTACTGCCGACACCTCCAATATGGGTACTACAAAGACAGCGGGAACTTCTGTGACCGTGTCTGCGAAGATCTCCGGTTCAACCGGTTGGAGCGGCACAGCTTGGAACACAGGTAACTTGTTCTACTACTACACTGCAGTAGGTGGTACTGAGAACACAGTTCCTTTCACTCACTCAGATTCTTACGATGTACAAGGTTCAACAATGAGCCGGTCCTTCTAATGAGTTTGTTAGAGAAGAAAGAGTGCTAATGAGCAATTGTTAGTACGACCAAACAACCCCTCGCCAATTTGGCGGGGGGTTTTGGTTTGGCTGGTTGGCTATGAAACTTGACAATTTAGCTAATTTATAGTATAGTTTCAACACTTTCTGCCCCAGTTAGGCAGATTTTTAAATTATATTTATGCAAATCAGAAACGTCGCAATTATCGCCCACGTAGACCACGGCAAAACCACGCTCGTGGATGCTTTGTTGCGTCAATCCAAAACTAAATTGGGTAAAGAACTGGTTGATCAAGAGACTATCATGGATAGCAATGATTTAGAACGTGAACGCGGTATCACTATTTTTTCTAAAAACGCTTCTATAGAATGGCAGGATACCAAGATAAATATTATTGATACTCCTGGCCACGCCGATTTTGGCGGTGAAGTAGAAAGAGTTCTCAAGTTAGCCGATGGTTGTTTGCTTTTGGTTGATGCCAAAGAAGGCCCGATGCCGCAGACTAGATTTGTGCTTAAAAAAGCTTTGCAGATGGGGCACAAAATTATTGTGGTGATAAATAAGATAGATAAACCAGGTGCTAGACCAGCTTGGGTTTTGGATAAAACCTTTGATTTATTCGTCGATTTGGGCGCTAGTGATGAGGTGGCTGATTTTCCAGTTATCTATGCTTCAGCCAAACAAGGCAAAGCTGGGCTTACTCCGGATTTAGAAGCGATGACCGACATCACTCCGATTTTTGATACTGTTTTGAAATTTATTCCGGAACCAAAAGTAGATCCAAATGCGCCGCTACAAATTTTGATTACCACTATTACCGGTGATGATTTTAAAGGCAGAATTGCTACTGGCAGAATATATAACGGTGTAATAAAAACCGGCCAAGATATAATGCATATCAATCGCGAAGGCAAAATGACAAAATGCCGCGTGATGGCGCTCATGACTTTTTTTGGCTTGGAAAGAATAGAAGTTAAAGAAGCGGTAGCCGGAGATGTGGTGGCGATTGCCGGAATTCCGGAAATAAATATTGGTGAAACAATTGCGGATTTAAATAACCCGATTGCTTTGCCATTGTTAAATGTGGAAGAACCGACTGTAAAAATGACTTTTTCCGTGAATGATTCTCCGTTTGCCGGCAAGGAAGGTCAGTTCACAACTTCCAGACAAATTAGAGAAAGATTATATAAGGAATTGGAAACAGACATGGCGCTGAAAGTAGAAGATGGTCTTGATGGTGGCTGGATAGTTTCTGGCCGCGGTGAATTGCATTTGGCCATTCTTATTGAACGTCTGCGCCGCGAAGGTTATGAATTACAGGTTTCTCGTCCGCAAGTAATTGTGAAAGAAATTGATGGCAAGAAAATGACTCCTTATGAACAGGTATTTATTGAAGTACCAGAAGCAAGTTCTGGATCTGTAATTCAAAAATTGGGCAGCCGACATGGCGAGATGCGGGAAATGCGAACGGAAAATGGAATTGTTTTCTTGGAATTTATTATCCCTACCCGTGGATTGTTTGGTTATCGTACTGAATTTCTTACTGACACACGCGGTTTGGGACTTATTAACACTATTTTCTATCAGTACATGCCAGATCCGGGCAGTTGGCGCGAACGCGAACAAGGTTCGCTAGTGGCGCATGAAACCGGTACAAGTAATTTGTACGGTTTGCTTAACATTCAAGATAGGGGACAGTTATTTATTGGTCCGGGCTCAGCGGTATACAAAGGCCAAGTTGTTGGTCAAAACGCGCGCAGTGAAGATATTCGCGTAAATGTTTGTAAAGAAAAACAACTTTCCAATATGCGTTCCAAAGGTGATGGTGTTTCTGAACACTTTAATGCTCCAAAAACTATGGGGCTAGAGGACGCGTTGGAATATATCGGTGATGATGAACTAGTTGAAATAACTCCAAAAAATGTTAGAATTAGAAAGGTGATCTTGGACGAAAATGAAGCCAAAAGAAAAGCGAGAGGAATGTAATTGGCGGCCCCATCGTCTATCAGTTAGGACACGACCTTCTCAAGGTTGAGAGACGGGTGCGATTCCCGTTGGGGCTACTAAGACTGCTGATATGGAAAAAATGTTAGAAAATTTAAAGTTTTTTGGCACCTACATAGGCATGCCAGATACTGATCCGAGACTTATACTCGCCAGACTCATTCATATGGCGCTAGGTTTTGTCGGTATTGTCTTGTTGCTCATGATTCTATCCAGCGGTTTTTCATTTATGGTTTCAGGCGGAGATGAAGAAAAAACTGCCAGCGCTAAAAGAACTTTAATCAATGCCATTATTGGCGTAATAATTATCCTCTCTGCTTATAGCATCGTAAACTTTGTGATGAATGGTCTGACTGCGGCCACTACCACTTCCGGGGTTTAAACTTTAAATCAGCTTCGGCTGATTTTTTGTTTGTTTTAAATTTTGACAACTAATGAAAAAATTGTTACGTTAAGTTTGGCAAATTTACAAAAACAAGGAGTTGCCAATGCGGTTCACTGTCGGCAGGGTGGGAAGCCTGATCAGTGGTCGTTATGAACTCAAGGAACATATTTATACAAGCAACATGAGTAGCGTGCTCAAAGCTTGGGATTATAAAGAAGATCGCTTCGTGGTTGTCAAGATTTCTACAGATACTGTCCAATACTCCAATTTGGTAGAGTGTCTAAAGCGTGAAGCCGGGGCGCTTAGCAGGATTGATCATCCACGCGTTGTACGTGTATTCGATTCTGGAAATATTGGACCGTCACATTTTATAGTGTTGGAATATATACACGGCACAAATCTCGCTAATTATATTCACAGACACGGTCGTTTGTTTCTGGATGCTGCCATTTCGGTAGGCATAGACCTGCTTGAAGGTTTAGAAGCTATACATAAAGAGGGGATCGTTCACCGCGATCTCAAACCAGAGAATTTGATTACTACTCGTATCGGAGTCAAAATTATCGATCTCGGTTTGGCTGTATCTACGCCCGCAGCAGAGCAAAAGATGGATCCATTAGATAGTCCTGGAATGGTAAGTGGCACACCCCCATATCTTTCGCCTGAGCAAGCTCAGGGATCCGAAGATTTGGACGCTCGGTCCGATCTGTATGCTTGCGGCGTTATATTATATGAACTGTTAACTGGAGCTCTTCCTTTTTATAACTTTAAAAAGGACGGGCAGATATTTAAATATTGGCAAGGACGATTGCGTCCGTTTTGGGAAGTATCGCCTGCTGTAGACGTTCCAGACAAAGTCCAAGCCGTTGTTTGGAAGGCGCTGGCAGTTGACCCCAAGGATCGTTATCAAACTGCCGAAGAAATGCGGATGGCTTTGCTAGAGGTAATGGAAAAATATGTCACAATTCCGTTGCCGTGAAAAAGTGCACCGTCCCGCAATTGCGTGGGCGGTTTTTATTTTAGTTTGACAGTATTTAAAAATACGTGCTATAGTTATGTTCGTATATACGAACAAATTAGTATGTCACGAATTACTCCTACTCGAGAAGATTATCTCCGGGCCATATACCGTTTTTCCCAAAAAGATACCCGCGTTCGTATTATTGACATCGCGCGTAATTTGAATTTGGCTCGTTCCACAGTTTCCGAAAGAGTTCAAGATTTAAAGAATGCAAATTTTATAAAATCCGGCCAAAATGAAGAGGGGATTGTCCTGAGCAAAAAAGGATTGCTATTGGCCCGGCAACTCACCTACAAACACCGTTTGATTGAAGTTTTTCTCCACAAAGTTTTGCATATGGATGCCAAAAAAGTCCATGCGGAAGCGCATAAACTAGAACATGCGTTTTCCGATGAAGTGATTGCTCGTTTGGCCAAGTTTCTAGGCAACCCTAAAAAAGATCCGCACGGAGAAAAAATTACTAAAGTTTAAATTTTTTAAAAAATATGTCTCAGAAAAAATTTATCACACTTATTACTGTAATATTGGTTGCCGTGGCAGCAGTAGTTTTTGGCGGCTATAAATTTAACAAGAAAAATAGCGGTCACGACTATGTTAAATTACATCAGGAGGCCCAAAAAAATATAGGTCCTACCGGACAGTATCAGACCGATGATTTTGATCCTACGGAATTTTTGACAACCTGGAATTTCAACAATCTTCCTGAAAAAGAGCGCGCCAAATTTTATAAAGAAACAGCTCTTGCCGACGGGACTTTATTGCGTGAGTATAATTTTTTTATAGAAGACAAAGAAATTGAAGTTGCTCCCGGAGTCTTTTTTCCGGCCTGGGCATATAATGGCCAGGTACCTGGCCCAACTATCCGCGCCACCGAAGGTGATACGGTTAAAATAACCCTTATAAATGGCGGTTCAAAACCTCATTCGGCTCATTTTCACGGTTTTCATTCCGCAGAAATGGATGGTTCGGCTCCCGAGGACATGGTTTTACCGGGAGAAAATTTTACCTATGAATTCAAAGCGGGTCCATTTGGCACTCATGTTTATCATTGTCACAGTTATCCAGTTTCCCAACATATAACGAAGGGGTTATATGGTGCTTATATTGTGGATCCAAAAAATGATACTAGACCAAAAGCGGACAAGGAATTAGTAATGGTGATGAATGGTTTTGATACTGATTTTGATGGCGCTAACGATATTTATGCTGTCAATACTATGGCCTTTGCTTATAACTATAAACCAATAATGGTTAAGAAAGGCGAGTTAGTGCGTATTCATTTGAGTAATATGCTTCAGTTTGATCTGGTTAACTCATTTCATTTGCACGCCAATTTTTTTAACGAATATAAGACCGGTACAAGTTTAAAACCCGATAATTTTACGGACACAATTACTTTGGGGCCGGCGGAAAGATCGGTTTTAGATGTCAGATTTAGAGAACCGGGCATGTTTATGTTCCACGCTCATGTGCAGGAATTTGCTGAGTTGGGTTGGACCGGTATGTTTATGGTGGAATAAATATTTTAAAACTATTATTATGTCTCAAATATCAGAAACAAATAGGGGGTTAAAAACATGGATTAGTTTTTTGTTGCCGCTCATTTTGTTAGCGGGGCTTCTCTGGGGTTTTATAAAATACGGTCCTCTGGGAGTATTTAAAGCAGAATTTCCTCCTGTCGAAAAACTTGTTATCCAGAGAGTGAATTTCATGCCCGAACGTATTGATCTTGAAGTTTTTAATGATGGGCCGGAATCTGTGACTGTTGCCCAGTTGGTAGTCAATGAAGTTATCTGGCAATTCAAAATGCAGCCTGATAATAATACCTTGAAGCCTTTGGAAGGCGGAGTAGTATCATTGGCTTATCCTTGGACTGAAGGCGATCCGATTGCTTTTACATTAATATCCAGCGATGGTGTTACTTTTGGAAAAGAAGTTGATGTAGCTTTTTTGACCCCAACCATTGATGCAACATACTTACGAACCTTTATTCTGCTTGGTTTGTATGTCGGTGTTGTTCCGGTGCTACTCGGTCTGCTTTGGTTTCCGTTTTTACGCAGGCTTAAAGGCAAAGGATATCTGTTTTTGCTATCTTTGACCATCGGTCTTCTGTTATTTTTAGGATTTTCTACTTTGGCTGAATCTATAGAACTAATTGGCGAGTTGCCAAGCGCCTTTAATGGCGTCGGACTGCTTGTTATTGGATTTGTTTCAGCAATTTTAATTCTTGGCGCAGTGACTTATAAAACAGAATTTAGTTTGGCTAATAAGAGTGATCATTCCAAAGCTTTAATATGGTCATACTTAATAGCTTTGGGTATTGGATTGCATAATCTGGGCGAGGGTCTGGCTATAGGTAGCGCTTATACTTTAGGTGAGATTGCTTTAGGATCTACTCTGGTTATTGGTTTTATGGTGCATAATGTTACCGAAGGGGTGGCGATTATTTCTCCGCTGACTCATGGTGAAGTTAAAATAAAAAGATTTTTTAAACATCTTTTGTTAATGGGACTACTAGCTGGCGCGCCGACTATTCTAGGAAGTTTAATTGGTGGGTTCGCTTACTCTCCTGTTTATGGCGTCCTCTTTTTGGCTATTGGCGCCGGAGCTATCTTTGATGTTACTTTTGATATTCTTCATCATATGGCCAAAGGACGTTGGAATTCTTTGTTTACCACCACCAATGTCTTTGGGTTTTTAGCAGGCTTATTTCTTATGTACGTAACTGGATTTCTGGTTTTGGGCTAATTGACAAGCAGCTTCTTCTATAGTACTATCTTCATGCCAAGACAAAAATTGGAGTAGAGCCTTTTGGTTCTAAAGAAAGGAAACGATGACCAGATCTTTCAAACAGCAGTGTGAGAAGCCGTGGGCAATGGGTAAGTATGTCTGTGTCGGGCTCGACCCGGACTTCAACAGGCTTCCCACCCATCTAAAAGACCTCCGTAGTCCAGAGAAATGGATCTTTGATTTTTTGAAAGCGATTGTTGATTCGACGGTAAAAGTCGCCGCGGCTTTCAAACCAAACTATGCTTTTTTCGAGAAGTATGGTGATCTGGGTGTTAAAGTCTACGTGATGATTTGTCAATATATCAAGGCATTTCATAAGGATGTTGTCCTTATCTGTGATTCCAAGCGCGGGGATATCGGTGATACGAACGTCGGTTCGGCAGACTTCTTTTTCGAGCGGTGCAATGCTGATGCGGTTACGGTCAATGGTTATCTCGGGCCAGAAGCTCTGGAGCCGTTCCTCAATCGTGAGGATAAAGGTGTGTTCATTTTGTGTCGTACTTCTAACTCCGGATCTGGAGAGCTCCAAAATCTACAGGTTCAGGTTTCTGCAGAAGAAGCCGAGATGTTTCGTCTGCCTTCCGCACTACCTTCCCAAGAGATGACCTGGGAAGAATCTCAGAGGTACCATAAGGAGAAAAAGCTTACTTATCATATGCCACTTTACCAGTACGTGGCCGCTCGGGTCAGCCATTCTTGGAACAAGAAAAACAACAATTGCGGTTTGGTAACTGGCGCTACCTACGCAGAAGACATCTACAATGTTCGTCATGTTGCGCCCGATTTACCTCTTCTTATCCCAGGTATCGGCAAGCAGGGTGGCGATCTCGAAAAGTCGGTGAGGGCGGCGAGCAGTCGATTTTTCGTCAATTCATCGAGCGCTATTCTGTATGCGTCACAGGGCGAAGATTTTGCCGAAGCAGCTTTGGCCAAGACCTTTGAACTGGATAGCCAAATCCGCGCTCTGGTAGAGCAACAGCGCTGGGAGTTTTAACCAAAATTATTTCCGCCAGCACTCCAAATGGAGTGCTTTTATATTTTTATTATCACGGTTTTATGATTTTGACACAACCGTAATTTAATGATTAGATGTTTAGTAGAACACATTCTTAACAATGGGGGAATGTAATGTATTCTTGGAGTACGAAGAGGAAAATAGCGATTGAAATGGGTGTTCTTTTTTTGCTTTATACCGCTTTGGGAATTTCTGTCGAAGCAATTTTTACCGGGATTGGCGACATAATTCGGAATGAGTTGGCTGGAAATTCTTTCGATCCCATCCTTCCTTGCCGGGTTAGCTTGTGGATCATCCCGGTCTATGGTTTGTCAGCTACAATTGCCTTCGCAATTATCGATGCATATTTACCAAGACTTTTTTCTTGGCCATGGTGGATTCGCGGCCTTATCTATATGGTCGTAATTTACAGCTTTGAGTTTGTGTGGGCATTGGCGCTTGAAAGTCTGCTTGGTATTCAGGTATGGAACTATGAAGATTCAGAATACCGCATCTGGCGGTATATAAATCCGTATTTCTGCGTTGTTTGGTTCGTGTTTGGTTTTGCTTTGGAAAAAGTAAAAGTTTATATTCTCCCGCGTCTTCTCAAGTCTTGAGGCGCGGGTTTGTTATTTTCAAGGTCATTACATTGACAAAACCGCGATTTAATGTTTAAATGGCGGAGCGAAATAGGTTCGTAAACAACAGGAGAGAGCAATGAAGCAAGATTTGACGCAGTGCAGCCTTCAGGGAGTTTTTGATTTTGTTTATGCGCAAAATCAAGAGCCGCACAATAGTTTGCTCATTCTGAGTGAAAAAGAAGTTAAGCATATCATTGGTCTTGCTGGGGGATTTTGGCATCACAACGGTGATCCAAAAGCCCCGCATGCAGTGATGCGGTCAGGCAAACATACCGATGGTTTTGTGTCTTTGCCTGAAGCGCTAAAATATGTTGCGATTAACAATTTGTTTGCCGCAACATTGGCAAAGAAAATTCACCGAAGCTCATATCATAATCAGCGGATTGATTGGGTGATTGGATCAGATCATGCTGCCGGCACGTTTTCCTACGCTGTCGCAGACGAGCTAAGAAAGTGTAATTTTCTTTGGCGCGGAATCAAACAAGATTTCACTGAAAAAGCCATGGTAAATGGCGAGGAGATCCAAAAATGGTCTCGTCATGTCATTAAGAAGGAAGAATTCGTTTTGCAGGTTGAAGAACTTTGTTCCACCAACCTGACGATTGGGCGCGTGTATGAAGGCGTTAATAACGCCCATCCAGATTACACGATTTCTTATGTGCCGATTGTTGGTATGGCAGTAAACAGGACTGGAAGGGATTTGTTCCATGGAAGGAAGGTCGTCTCGCTCCTTAACATCAAGTTCAAGGAATGGGATGTCCGGAAGCGTGAAGAGTGCAGTCTTTGCAAAGGCGGCTCCGAACCGCTCGAAGACGTCAAGAAGTCCGCGGCTACGTGGGCCAAGCTAAATTGTCATTAGCAACCAAAAGAGAAATAATCTGTAAAATTCGCCTCTCCAATTGACTGGAGAGGCTTTTTCATATATAATGATTTACTATGATTACCGGATTTTGGAAAAAATTAAAAAAACCAATAATGGTTCTGGCGCCGATGGCTAATGTCACCGACGCTGCTTTTCGGCAGGTTATTGCCAAATATGGCAAGCCAGACGTGATGTTTACTGAATTTGTTTCTTGCGACGGACTGGTGTCTGCCGGGCAGAAAAAGTTATTGGTAGATTTTATGTACACCGAATCCGAACGTCCGATTGTGGCGCAGATTTTTGGTTCCAAGCCGGAAAATTTTTATAAAACCGCCCTGCTTATTCAAGAACTGGGATTTGATGGTATTGATATAAATATGGGTTGTCCGGATAGAAATATAGAAAAACAAGGCGCCGGAGCTTGCTTGATGAAAAATCCAAAATTAGCCCAAGAAATTATTCGCGAAACTAAACGCGGCGCTGGCAAATTACCGGTGTCAGTAAAAACTCGTATTGGCTACAACAAAAATGAACTTAGCCAGTGGCTGCCAGCCTTGCTTGAAGCCGAACCAGCTGCCATTACTATTCATGCCCGTACGCGCAAAGAAATGTCTTTGGTGCCAGCGCGTTGGGATACAATTGCCGAGGCCGTGCGTATCCGCGATCAGTATGGTAGTAAAACTTTAATTTTGGGTAATGGAGATGTAAAAGATCTTGCTGATGCTGAGCAAAAAATAAAAGCGACTGGTGCCGACGGAGTAATGATTGGACGCGGAATTTTTGGTAATCCGTGGTTATTTGATAAAAAAATTGATTATGCCAAAATGCCGGTCGCGGAAAAATTACGGGTAATGGTGGAGCATACATACTTGTTTGAGAAAGTTCTGGGTGAACACAAAAATTTTGCTATTATGAAAAAACATTACAAAGCCTATGTTAATGGCTTTGATGGTGCCAAAGAACTTCGAATCAAGCTGATGGAAGGAGCGGAAACGGCAGCGGATGTAGAAAGAATAGTGGCTGATTTTTTACGGACCTTAAATTGATTTTTTAGCCTAGAAAGGCTATTATTAAAGCATGGAATTCACATATAAATTCTACAATACTACTGCTTTAGCCTGGGAGGGGATGCGCCAGGCAATTTTGGCTGCAAAAACCTCCATTTATTGGGAAATTTTTACGCTAAGAGATGATTCGGTCGGTAAGCCATTTATAGATCTATTGTGTGAAAAATCCCGAGGCGGCCTAGACGTTAAATTAATCGCCGATGCTATCGGTAGCTTTTATTTATCCAAAGAGGCTATTTCCCGTTTGAAAAATTCCGGTGTTAAGTTTTTAATGTTCAATCATCTGCGACCCGAGTTCGTTTTGCAGAATTGGTGGCGCCGGGCTTGGCACCGCACCCATCGCAAGGTTTTGGTTATAGACAGAGAAGCGGCATTTATTGGTGGTGTAAACGTGGCTGAGCATGCCGCTAATTGGCAGGATCTGCATTTGCGGCTCACTGGTAAAATAGTATTACCAATTTTGTTTAATTTTGCCAAATCATATGTTATGGCTGGTGGAGACAAAAAAGATGTCGTTGATTTATTGCGGCCGAAATTACTTCCAGATATTAATGAAATTAAAGAAAAAATAAATTTTATTTTTCATTCGCCGTTGCGCGGTACTGTTCGGTCACCGTTTAAAAATTTTTATAAACAGGCTTTAGGTAATGCCAAAGACAAATTTAATTTGCTGACTCCATATTATGTGCCCGACAAACATTTTTTGGAGCTGGTATCTCGGGCCAAAAATCGGGGAGTAGATATTAATATTATTTTACCTTGGCGGACAGATGAGCGTGTCATGCAATATTTTGCCCGGATGTTGTACGGAATTTCTTCCAAAGCTGGGGCAGCCTTTCATTTCTTGAAAAAAATGAACCACGGCAAAGCCGTGAGTGTGGATAATAAATTGGGTATGGTCGGCAGCGCCAACCTAACTCCCCGCAGTTTCTACATCAACCACGAAGCGGGGGTAACTTTTTCCGATCAGCAAATGGTAGCTGACCTAAATCAAATTTTAGATGACTGGAAAACAGAAGCCATACCTTTGGCTGATTTTGGGTTTGGCAACAAAGTTGGTTGGTATAGAAAATTCAAAGATTGGTGGATGAATAAATTGCGTGATTACGTTTAATTTTATATAGTATGAAGTTGACATTTTTAGGTACAAACGGTTGGTTTGATTCTGCCACCGGCAATACGCCTTCGGCCGTGTTAGAAACAGAGAATTACAATATTATTTTCGATGCTGGATTTGGTTTGGCCAAAGCTGATACCTGTCTAAATCCGGACAAACCCACCTTTTTATTTATCAGCCATTTTCATATCGATCATATTTGCGGGCTGCACGCTTTGCCAAAACTTAATTTTAAACAGCCTCTCACTATTTTTGGACGCAAAGACTTAAAAAAACTTTTTAAAACAGTAATTAATTATCCCTACGGAGCCCCTGTATCTTTTTTGAATTATAAAGTAAATCTGGTGCCTCTAAAAGAGGGGAGTTACAACAAACCTTTTAGTTTTGTCTGTAAACAATTAAAACACACCAATGGTGCCATGGGTTACCGCATCCAGGTAAACAACAAAGTTGTGGTGTATTGTTCCGATACGGCTATTTGTGAAAATGATGCGCTTTTAGCCCAGGATGCTGATTTACTTATCCACGAGTGTGCTTTTGTGCCCGGTGAAGTTTCCGATTGGGGTCATTCCAATCCGGAACAAGTGGCGACTATGGCTAAACAGGTAAATGTAAAAAAACTAGCACTCACTCATTTTGGCGCGGCCAGGTACCATAATTTGGAAATTAGAAAGAATGCTGAAAACGTGGCCAAAGCCATTTTCCCAAACACTATCGCCGCTACCGACGGGCTCGTTCTTATGGTATAATAGATCTCGTATGTTAAGTTATTTTTGGTATACATTTCTCTACCAGCCCCTTTTCAACGCTCTAATCTGGATATATCTAAATATTGCTGACAGAAATTTGGGCTGGGCCGTAATTTGGCTCACTATTTTTTTGCGTATTATTCTTTTACCCCTTACCATCATTTCCGAACGCGATGCAGCTAAACAAAAAAATGTTGAAGAAGAAGCCAGGCATGCGGCTAAAGCTTTCAAAAATGATGCCGTAGCCCAAAAAGAAGAAATCAGAAAAATTATGAGGAAAAACAGGGTTTCTCCTTGGGCCAAAGTGATGACCCTGGGATTCCAGTTGTTGGTATTGATACTTTTGTATCAGGTTTTTTTACGCGGTATTACCGGCGAGCGGGTTATAAAACTTCTTTATCCTTGGATTGATTTCCCTGGCAAGATTAATACAATTTTTTATGGGTTTGATATCGGTCAACCTCACAGCACTTTTTGGGCTGGTTTAACCGCGTTATATCTTTTTATTTCGATATTTTTGAGCGAAAGATCAGGCGGCAGAAAAAAACGTTCCAAAACCACTTTTTTGTTTCTCTTCCCACTATTTACTTTTGCCGCTCTTTGGTTTTTGCCGATGGTAAAAGCACTTTTCATTTTGACAACCATGATTTTCTCTGATATCATTACCATGATCAGAAAGACTCTCATGCCTGAAAAGACAGAAAAGAAAGAAGAAGGAAAACCAAAGACAGCTACAAAAAAATAATCTCTTAATTTTTAATTCGTAATTCACAAGTTAATATGTCCGACGATTCATTGGATAAATTAATGTATTCCTTCGTGATGGACGATGTCTTAAAAGGCGTTTTTATCAGCGTCCCACCAGGATACGTAGCCTGTGTTTACGATTTGGGCAGGGGAGTATTAAAAAAAGTTCTCACACCCGGTTTACATTTGAAAATTCCTTTTTGGCAAAAGGCCAAGCTGTTTAATACTCAAACTTTGGAATATAGTATTTCCCGACAGTTTAATCCTGAACATGAAAAGTCATTGGGCGACATCCCGATCGCTGCCGGCACCAAAGATGGCCAACGAGTTGGGGTAGAAGGTACAATCTTATTACGCCTCGATGTTCATCAGGTACCATCTATCTGGCAAACTATCGGCGAGGACTTTGTGGCCAAGATTGTCCGTCCTACTATCCGTAGCCGCATACGCATGGTATTTAGCAAATTTGATTACCAAGATATAGTTGGGGCTAAGCGAGATTCGGTAGAGATGGAGTTGAAAAATGAATTGGAACGAATCTTCTATGCTCGCGGAATATATGTAGAAAATGTGTTGCTTAGCGAAATAGCCAAGATCTAGGCTAAAAATACGAAATATATTAAAAAACCGACCCTGTGGATAACTCGGTCGGTTTTTGTATTGGGTATATTTTGGCTAACCTATCACATTATTTGCCCAAAGCCCTTGACAAAACAATCAAAATGTGATAAACTGCGACCTCAAGCTAGGGATTTACCCAAAGGCTTGAGATAACCCCGTTTCGGAGGATAACTGTGAAGAATTTGCTCATTTCTCTACTCATCTTGACCGTCACGATCTCGTTCCAACCGGCTTACGCCGACGGGTATGGGCTCGGGCGGGCCGAACTAAACAAGGTTCTCGAGCCTCTCCGGTCCAGCATCAACCGTTGCTACCTCGCCAATGCAGGTGAGCGCGGCGGTCGTCTGGATCTCACGCTCGAAATCAGCCGCTACGGCTCGGTGTACACTACTGATGTTTCTACACCAGATCTGCGCAACAAGTTCGTCGCGCGCAAGATCAGCGCCTGCGTTCGAGGTATCGTCAAGGACTTGGCGTTCCCGACACGCAAAGCAGCGACTACATCCAAGTTCTCGTACATCTTTCATAAGGCACGCTCCCCAGGCGATGGCCCGCAGCTAAGCTGCTGGAATCCCCGCGGTTGTCCGGGTAAGTAGCCAATATAACAAGTTGGCCACGACCCAAGGCTCCTTAACCAGGAGCCTATTTTTTTGTCTAATACACTTCTTGACGCGTCTTTTGGGTTATGATATATTATCACTCGTAAGGTTTGAGTGATAATTTGTATGGATAGCCGTAAAGAAAAAATTTTAAATTTAGTTATAGAAAATTATATCGCCAATGCTGAGCCGGTTGGCTCCAAATTTTTGGTATCAATCGGAGATTTAGATCTTAGCGAAGCTACTGTGCGCAATGAACTGCGCGCTTTAGAAGAAGAAGGCTATCTTACTCATCCGCATACTTCAGCTGGCCGTATCCCGACAGAAAAGGGCTATAGATATTATATTAAAAACCTCAATTTGGCTAAAAGCCAGATTTCCAAAAATGATAGCAAAGTTTTAGAAAATTCTTTGGACAAAGCTACTGATCAAGAATTGGCTTTTAAAAATATGGCTAGGACAATGGTAGAGTTGTCTAATGAAACAGTAGTCATTGCTTTTTCTCCGGAAAATATATACTATACTGGCTTGTCTAATCTTTTTAACAAACCAGAATTTGATCGGTTAAGTCTGATAGCGGACATTTCCGAAGTTTTCGACAACTTTGAAGATTCTTTGGAAGGTTTTTTTGAAAAAGTAGATAGTAATCCACAGTATTTTATCGGTGATGAACATCCGTTTGGAGAAATGCTTAGTGTTTTATCTATGCGGTTTGGTAAGGATGGTTTGGTAGCGATTTTGGGACCTAAGAGAATGGATTACAGATACAATTTTGGTTTGATGAAAAAATTATTGGAATTAATTTAAAATTATGTCTGACGAACAAGAAAAAATTAACGAAGAGTTGCCAGGCGAACTTGATATCGCCAAGGCACAAGCTGAGGAATACAAAGCTAATTGGCAACGGGCTTTGGCTGATTACCGAAATTTACAAAAAGAAACAGCAGCCATGCGATCCCAGTGGGCGCAGATGAGTGAAGAGCAGATTTTACAGAATTTTATTCCGGTTTACGAAAATTTTAAAAAAGCGTTTAGCGCTAATCTGCCAACAGGCGATAACGAAAAGCAGTGGCAAAGCTGGAAACAGGGAATAGAATATATAATGAAGCAATTTCGTGATGTGCTGAAAGGTTATAATGTACAGGAGATAAAAACAGTGGGAGAAAAATTTGACCCACGTCTACATGAAGCGATTAGTGAAGAGGATGGCGCTGACGCGGGGGTTATTATAAAAGAAGTAGAGGGTGGATATAAAATGGGGGACAAGGTTATTAAACCGGCACGGGTGGTTATTAGTAAATAGTCTAATTAAAAATTAAATATGGAAAAATATCAAAAATATAATTTAAGTTTACAGCTAGTAGTTTGGATTAGCGCTATAGTAATTGGTGCTTTTCAAATTAGTATAAATAACCGATTAAAAAATTTGCAAGATGTTGTAGCTATTTTTGCTGTACCAGATGATGGGGCAATCCAAATTCACAATGTCGGTAAGGTTAATTTATATTTACACAAATTTGAGTTACCGGGTAAGGTGCATAATTTTGAAAGACCGAGGCTGTTGCCAGCCGGGACAGGTAATAGCGCATATAATTGGGTTCCTTTGCCCACAGGTTTAAAGGATGGCGAGGAGTTTGATTTTAAACTTTATCTGACTGACAATTTTAATAATAAATGGATTGCAGAAATGGGTGGAAAAATGGGGATGAAAACGTCTGTTATTAATGGAAAGGAACAAAAATTACCTATATTTATCGTATGGTCTTATCAAACTTATAAAAAAGACTGGAATTTCTAAGTAATTAATAAATAAATATTCATATGGCAAAAGTTCTAGGAATCGATCTAGGTACAACCAACTCCTGCATGGCCGTTATCGAAAGCGGACAGCCAAGAGTAATAGAAAATAAAGAAGGCGCTCGCACTACCCCCTCCATTGTCGCTATTTCCAAAACTGGCGAACGTTTGGTTGGTCAGTTGGCTAAGCGTCAATCTATAACTAACCCGCAAAATACTTTATATTCCATCAAACGTTTAATCGGCCGACGTTTTGAAGACCAAGAAGTCCAGCGCGACTTGGCGCTTTTGCCATATAAAATAGTAAAGAGCGGCGACGGAGTAAAAATAGAAATGCAAGGCAAGGAATATACACCCCAAGAAATTTCGGCCATGATTTTAGGGAAAATGAAAGCTGATGCCGAAGAAAAATTGGGTGAAACTATTACCGAAGCAGTTATTACCGTACCGGCTTATTTTGATGACGCGCAACGTCAGGCTACCAAAGATGCTGGCGCTATTGCGGGATTAAATGTACTTCGTATTATCAACGAACCAACTGCTGCCGCCCTGGCTTATGGTTTCGATAAAAAGAAAGATCAAAAAATTGCTGTCTACGATTTGGGCGGCGGAACTTTTGATATCTCTATTTTAGAAGTAAGCGCCGACACCGTGCAGGTTTTGTCTACTAATGGTGATACTCACTTGGGCGGAGATGACTTTGATAATATTATTATCAATTGGATTAATGATGAATTTAAGAAAGATAGCGGTATTGATTTAAGTAAAGATCTTTTATCAAAACAACGCATAAAAGAAGCGGCTGAAAAAGCTAAGATAGAGTTGTCCACAGCCCAAGAAACCGAAATTAACCAGCCGTTTATAACTTCCGACTCTACCGGACCAAAACATTTGGTAATGAAATTAACTAGAGCTAAATTGGAAGAATTGGTAGGGGATTTGGTAGATAAAACTATGGCTCCAGTACGCAAAGCTTTGGAAGATGCCAAGCTTTCGGCTGGTGATTTAAATGAAGTGGTAATGGTTGGTGGTATGACCCGCATGCCTTTAGTACTGCAAACTGTAGAAAAATTCTTCAACAAAAAACCAAATATCAGTGTGAATCCGGATGAAGTGGTAGCTGTAGGCGCAGCTGTACAAGCCGGTGTATTAAAAGGTGAAGTGCATGATGTTTTGCTTCTTGATGTTATTCCTTTGTCATTTGGTTTAGAGACCATGGGTGGAGTAATGACCAAACTTATTGAACGCAACACTACTATACCTACTTCCAAAACCCAGGTATTTTCTACTGCGGCCGATAATCAGCCAGCTGTAGAAATTAATGTTTTGCAAGGTGAACGCCCTATGGCTGCAGACAACAAAAATCTAGGCAGATTTATTTTAGACGGTATTCCACCAGCTCCGCGCGGAGTTCCTCAAGTTGAAGTTACTTTTGATATCGATGCCAATGGTATCTTGAATGTTAAAGCCAAAGATAAAGCCACTAACAAAGAGCAATCAATTCGCATTGAAGCCTCTACCGGTTTATCTAAAGAAGAGGTAGAGAAAATGAAAAAAGATGCTGAGACTCATGCTGAAGAAGACAAGAAAAAACAAGAATTGATTGAAACAAAAAATATTGCCGATACGATGGTATATACTACCGAAAAAATGATGAAAGAAGTGGAAGAAAAGAAAGTTGATGTTAGCGAGGATGAGAAAAGTAAAGTAAATGAAGCCGTAAAGGCCTTGAAAGAAGTAAAGGACAAAGATAATGTAGAAGCAATTAAAAAAGCTTCGGAAGAATTATCTAAAGTTGCCCAGGCTGTGGGTACAAAAATGTACCAGGCCCAGCAAGCTGCTCAGCCTTCTGCAGAAAAGAAAGATGAAAAAGGTAACGAAGGCCCAATAGAAGGCGAAGTTGTTGATGAGAATAAATAAAATTTAATGTCCAAAGACTATTACAAAATTCTTGGCGTAGACAAGAACGCTTCGGCCGATGATATCAAAAAGGCTTTTAAGAAGTCTGCTATGCAGCATCATCCGGATAGGCCAGGCGGAGACGAAGCCAAGTTCAAAGAGGTAAATGAAGCCTACCAGGTCTTAAGCGATGCGGAAAAACGCAAACGCTATGATCAGTTTGGCTCTGATTTTGAACAACAGGGTGGATTTGGCGGGGGAATGAATTGGGAAGATTTTATGAGCCAAGCCAGAAGTGGTGGCGCATCTAGTTTTGGTGGAGATTTTGGTGATCTTGGGGATATCTTTGGTAGTTTTTTTGGTGGGGGCCGAAGTCAAAGCAGAGGACCGGCCAGAGGCAGGGATATTCAAGTAGATGTAGAGATTGATTTTAAAGAAGCTGCTTTTGGAGTAGAAAGAGAAATGTCTTTACGCAAGCAAGATAAATGTGATGTTTGTAACGGTACGGGTGGCGAGCCAGATAGCAAGATGGAAAAATGTTCTACTTGCAAAGGCCAAGGCCAAGTAGTGCAAACTCAAAGAACTATTTTGGGGGCTATGCAAACAGTGGCAACTTGTCCGGATTGCCATGGGCGAGGCGAAAGAGCGGCTAAAAAATGTAAACATTGTGGCGGCGATGGTATTTTGGCAAAAACTTCTAATGTTAAAATTAAAATTCCTGGTGGCATAGACAATGGCCAGTCTATTCGTTTGGAGGGTTATGGCGAAACTGCTCCGCACGGCGGCGGAAGCGGCGATCTTTATGTGCGCGTACACGTCAAACCATCAAAAGTTTTCCAGCGTGAAGGCTATGATGTTTATACGCAGGCCGAGATCAGTTATCCGCAGGCAGTTTTGGGTGACCATATTGAAGTAGAAACTTTAGATGGTATAATAAAAATAGCTGTGCCCGAAGGCACAGAGTCTGGTCAGCTGATACGAATCAAAGGAAAGGGGATTCAACACCTGCAAAGAAACAACCGAGGCGATCACTATGTGAAAGTTAAAATTAAAGTCCCTAAAAAATTAAGCAAAGAAGCAAGAAAGAAATTAGAAGAATTGAAAACAGAATTGTAAATAATGTTTCTGCCGTATGAATAAGAAAGCAGAATTTGAAAAATTTTATAGTACACATGTAGACAAGGTTTATCGCTTTGTCTATTTTCGTATCGGCGCAGACAAAATGTTAGCTCAGGATTTAGTATCGGAAATCTTTATTAAAGCACTGGAACATTTTGTGGATTATGATGAGAAAAAAAGTCATTCGGCTTGGATCTTCACTATTGCCAGGAACCACTTGGCAAACCATTGGCGGGATAAAAAACCTACCAGCCCCTTGCCCGAAGACGAAAACAACTCAAATGAGGATTTTTGGCTAAAATCAGCCATTAATTCGGGTAAAAAAGATATGGCAAAGCATCAAATTAGGGAGTTGCTCGAAAAACTCGATGAGAATAGCCGAGAAATTGTAACTTTTCACTATCTTTTGGGGTATAGTTATGCAGAGATAGCAGATATGAAGGATATGTCTGAAACTGCTATAAAAGTAGCCGCGCACAGGGCTCTTAAAAAATTATCCGAAATTGTATGAATTTAAGAACTAGAATTAATTTGTGGAAATTGAAGAAAAGCATGAGTCCGAGCAGGGATTTCAAAGCGAATTTGCGTAAAAATTTGGCCATATCTTGGGACGCCAAGCATGGTAAGGCACCGTGGTATCAGTTAGGCATGCGCCACGCAGCTGCAAGTTTTTCCGTAATAACTTTGCTTTTGTCAGGCGGAGGCGCAGTCTATGCTTATAACAGCCCCGAAGTCACAGAGGGCACAACGTTTTATCCCATCAAACAAGTTATTGAGACAGTTGAGGAAGTTGTCCAAATAACTCCGGAAGCAAAAGCTAAATTCTATCTTAAAAAGATAGAACGCCGCGAGGCCGAACGAAAAGTATTGGAGAAAAATAATCCTCTAATAGTAGAGTTAAAATTAGAAGTAGAAGGCGAAGACGCTGATGAAAACGTGGAAGAGGATAAAAAAGAAGTGAAAGAAAAAAATAAAGACGAAGAAAAAGATGAGGTTGTTCTGCGCAAAATAAAAAGAACGCAGCAGTCTATAGAGAAAGCCGAAGAAGAATTGGAGAAAACCCGACAACTTATCGAGAAGGATGGCTTCCAAGATATTAAATTGCGTGAGGAGTTAAGAAAGAGAATGGAACGGAGGCTAGAGAAAAGAAAAAAACAATTGGAAATTAAAATTGAAAATCGCCAAGAAATAAAGGTGAATTTACAGGGAAAAATAGAAAATGGAAACAGTGGTCAAAGTAATGACGAAAATAGAAGTGAAAATCAAACCGAAGAAAAGTCACGAATAAGAGTTGAAGAATTAATTAAGTTAAATAATTAATCGTATGAAAAAATATCTTATACTATCTTTAGTCGCGGTTATGTCATTGGCTTCTTTTGCGCCGGCTTTAGCTCATGAAAATAGAGGTAATGGGGATAATGAAGGTAACCATGGCAAAGGTAAAAAGAATGAAATCAGACTAAGTGTTGAAGCTAAGAAAGAGCTTAAATTAGAACTAAGGGAAGAAAGAAAAGAAATTAAGGATCGTATAAAAGAGTTGACAGAGTCACTACGTTTTGCTCCACGAGCCTTAAATTTCGCAGGTAAATTAGTAAGCGTAAATAGCACTAGCACATCTTCTACTGAAATCACTGTTAATGTGACCAGAGTTTCACCAAACAAACCAAAAAGATTATCAACTTCCACAGTATCCTATCCGGAAGTAGGAACAAATATAAAACTTAAAATTACCGACAAAACTTTATTGATTAGAGCCTTTGGCGGTAAAATGAAAGTTTCGGAAATGAGTGTTGGCGACAATCTTCGAATTACGGCTAAGTTTAATCGGGACGGCTCATTGGATGTTCGGGTTGTTAAAGATAATTCCTTGCACGTCTTGCGTCATAAAAAAGGTGTTGTAGAAAGTATTAACGCCAGCCTAAAGTCCTTTGTTCTAAAGCAGGAAAATAGAAACTTGACTGTGAATACTAATTCCAGCACAAAGTTCCATGCCAGAGGCAATACCACAACTTCTTTTGCCGATCTAAAAGTTGGCGGCAAAGTAATGGTAACAGGAATCGTAAATACTAATATCGGTATCGTTAATGCCGCTTCTGTAATTATCAAATAAATTTAAAAAACAAAAAACCACTTACTTTAAATGAGTGGTTTTTTGTTTGTTTATTTTTAACGCTGATTATCTAGAGTTTTGTTTACCCAGGCATCTGCTTCTTTATTTTTTTCACGTAGTACGTGCCGGTAAGAAACCTTTTTAAAACCACTTGCGAGATTAAATACTTGAATAAATAATTTTTGCAGACTAGGTTCTTTTACTTTGTATTCTCGCTTCATTTGTTTTGTCACTAGTTCGCTATCCAAAATACATTCTACTTCAGTAGCCCCTAATTCTTGGGCTTTTTTTAAAGCCGAAATTAATGCGGCATATTCGGCATAGTTGTTGGTTTGCCGGCCCAAATATTCTCCATATCCGGCAATTGTTTTGCCAGTTACGTCCTTTATAACAATACCGGCAGCTGCTGGGCCCGGGTTGCCGCGTGCGCCACCATCAGTGTAAGTAATGAGTTTCATGTGATTAAATTTAATAATTTAATTTCCAAATTCCTTCTTTGTTTTTGGTTTGATTAATATAATACAGAATTTTATTATCGGTATCTGCAATGGCATTTATATTTTTTTCTTCAAGCAAATCGTGAGTGGCCAGATAGTAGGGGAAAAGCACCGTAGTTTTATTGGCCCAAACCAGTCCCAAGGTATTATATTGGTCAAGAGGCATTACTTTTTGTAAGTATTCTCCCGATCGGTTTAAAAGATATGGCTCTTGGCCTTCGCTGTATGTCCATAGCTCCCACTGTGACCAAAGTAGCCACCAATTATTATATTTTGAAATTAGAAATTTGTCTGCTGATATTTTATAGGTATTGGAATTTGTTAGCAAAATCATCTGTAAACTTTTTTTATTTTGCAGTAATACTGTATTTTGTCGGGCTGCCAGAATTTGCAAATTTTCTTTTTCGGTTTGGCCGGTAGCCAAATTTATATCAGTGGAATCCAGACGGTTGAAGACAGAATTAAACCCAAGAGTATCTCGAGTAATATCGTATTGTTTGGTGGTGGTGTTTATCTGCATTGTCCACAACTGCCCATCTTCCATATACCAATCAAGGTAGTTATTTTTAGTTATAACCTGGAATTTTGCAGTGATTGGAGAATATAAAAATATACTGTCTTTAGTGCTGTAGTACAATTGCGGTTCAGTTGAGTTTCCCCACTGAAACTTTCTTATTGGTGAATTGGTTTTAGCCACGTCTATTTGTTTAAGCGGATTTTCGGCGTTTATTACCAGTAAGCGCGAGTAGGGGACGTTAGCATCAGCGATTAAGGCGTAATTATTTTTTTCCGCCCAAAGTATAGTTGCTGGTTCCGTGTCTAGGCTGGATAAAAGTGTAGATTGTTTAGCGGTATTATCCCAGAGGAAAACTTCAGTGGCGTTATTTTTTTTGATGCTATAAATTATAAATCTGCCATCATATGAGATAGCCACATTGTCAATTTTTCCATTTACCAAAATTTCCGGTTTATTTTTTTTGATCAGACTAATCTCTTTTGTATAGTTGGTTTGTTTGTTTTTTACTTCAATTTCTTTTTGCCAATCAAAGTATTCCGGCGCGGTAATGCGTAAATTATACTTGGCCGGAGCAATATTGTTTAGCCGAATCGGCATCCTGTCCTGTAGTTTAATGCCGTTTAAATAGACAGTGGCATTTCTTGGTTCAACATCCACGCTAATGGCGCCGGTTTCTTTGAGCAAGCCATTTTCCCAATCATAGTGGTAGCCGGCAGTATACATTATAATAACCGGTGAAATTACAAAAAAAGCAATGATAAATATGATTAGCATTGATAGGCGTACGCCGCGTGAAAATTTTGTATTTGGATATTCCATGACAGCTTTGACTAAATGATTATTTTATAATATACTTAATACTAACCAAAAAGCAGTTAATAGTCAAAGATATGACCTATTTAGTGGTCAATGGAGGCAAAAAATTACATGGAGAAATAATGAACCAACCGGCCAAAAATTCGGCCGTGTCAATTTTATGTGCCTCAATAATGATACCGGGTAAGACTATTTTGTCGGACGTGCCGCAAATTGAAGAAGTAAATCGGATTTTGGAATTGCTGACCAGTCTGGGTGTAAAAGTAGAAAAACTGGGACCAGGCAAATTAAGTTTGGAATCTGGCAAAAATTTAAATTTGGGTAATATCGACAAACACGCTTCGGAAGTTACTAGATCATCCCTTCTTTTATTGGGTGCGCTTTCATCTCGTCCGGTTAGTTACAAGATTTATAAATCAGGTGGATGCCGATTGGGAGAAAGGACTGTTCGCCCCCATTTATACGCGCTCCAAAGTTTTGGGGTTAGTGTAATTTCCAAGCAAAAATTTTATGAAGTTAAAAACAGTCCGCTTCGTGCGGCGCAGATAGTAATGTATGAATCCGGTGACACTCCTACCGAAAATGCTATTATGGCAGCAGTGCTGGCGCCGGGTAAAAGTATTATTCGTATGGCATCGGCAAATTATATGGTGCAGGACCTTTGTTATTTTTTGCGCCAAGCCGGAGCTAAAATAGAAGGTATCGGTACAACTACTCTCACCATAGAAGGTGTTAAAGAACTAAAAACTTCCGTAAGTTACTCCATAATGCCGGATCCAATCGCAGCCATGACATTTTTGTCCGCCGCCATAGTTACTGGATCTCATCTTACTATAAAAAATTGCCCGATGGATTTTTTGGATTTGGAACTATGTAAGTTAGAAAAAATGGGGCAGAAATTACAAGTAAAAAATGAACGAGACGGAAAATTTCGCATGGCCGATATAGAAGTTTGGCCTTCTGCTTTAAAGGCTTTGCCGGATAAAATTTACGGCCGGCCATTTCCCGGTTTAAATATCGACAATTTGCCGTTATTTATTCCTGTTTTGGCCAAAGCTAAAGGCAGAACGTTAGTTCATGACTGGGCTTATGAAAATAGATCTGTATACTCTATGGAATTACAAAAACTAGGAGCAAAAATTAATTTACTTGATCTGCATAGAGCTTGGGTAGAAGGACCTACTCAGTTTAAAGCCAATGAAGTAGTTTGTCCGCCAGCCCTGCGACCGGCTGTAAATGTGCTTATCTGTATGTTGGCCGCCAAAGGCAAATCAATTTTGCGTAATACCTATGTGATTGATCGCGGCTACGAAAACTTGTATGATATATTGAATAGTGCCGGCGCCGATATTAAAATAGTAAAAGAATAGTATGATGATGCAAACATCGCCTATAAAACTTAGAGCCAAAAAATACGCAGGAGTTTATTTGTCGGTAATACTATTTATCATATCCTTTGGTATGGGTATTATTGTTGGCAAAACTTGGTATGTAAAAAAGCAGATTACCGGTGATGATGGCAGTATCCAGCTAGACAAAGTGCTGAATCTAAACCGTTCATTAAATCGTTCAAGTTTAGATTTTAGTCAGTTTTGGGATGTTTGGGATAAAGTAAAGGCCAAATATGTAAAAAATGAAATTGCTGAGGAAGATATGTTCTACGGAGCGATTCAGGGGATGGTAGCATCTTTAGGAGATCCGTATTCTTTATATTTTGCTCCCAAGGCAGCCGAAGAATTTGCTAAAGATTTATCCGGAGAACTAGAGGGTATTGGCGCTGAAATTGGTGTAAAAAATAATCAGTTAGTGGTAGTATCGCCGTTGCCGGATTCACCTGCTGAAAAAGCCGGGTTACGGCCAGGTGATAAAATTTTGGATATAGATAAGGAGAGTACGTTCGGTATGGATGTAAACACAGCTGTCGGTAAAATACGTGGTAAAGCCAATACGAAAGTAGTTCTTACTATTACTAGAAATGGTCTGGATAAAGCCAATGAAATTACGATTACTCGAGCAAAGATAAATGTTCCTTCAATATTATTCTCGGTCAAGCCCGGCAATATTGCCTATCTTCGGGTAATGCAATTTAACGCCGATACCAACGCGCAGCTGGATAAAGCTATAAAACAGATTAAGTCGCGCGGCAGCAAAGGAATAATTTTGGATCTAAGAAACAATCCTGGAGGTTATTTGACCTCCGCAATTTATATGGCCAGTGAGTGGGTTACCGATGGGGTGGTAGTAAGTGAAAAAGGTAAAGACGGAGAAGGCAATGATCACAATACTGAAGGTCAGCATCGTTTGGCTGGAATTAAGACGGTAGTACTGATAAACAAAGGTTCGGCTTCAGCTTCGGAAATTGTGGCCGGCGCTTTGCAGGATACTAAAAATGCGACTTTAATCGGTGAACAAACTTTTGGTAAAGGTTCAGTGCAGGATTTTGAGACTTTCCCGGATGGTTCCGCTCTTAAAATTACTGTGGCCGAATGGTTTACCCCTAGTGGCAGAAATATAAATAAAGAAGGAGTTAAACCAGATATAGAAATAAAACAAGATTGGCAGAATGAAAAAATAGGCGAAGACATAGTTTTAAGTAAAGCTCTGGAATTTATCGCTTCATCTACCAAAAAATAACTTCCTAAATCAAAAAAACACCAGAGATGGTGTTTTTTTGATTTAGCCCCAGGTTTATCTGAGGCATAAGTTTATATTTTGGCGCTATAGCTTTGTTTTAACAAAATAAGCGTTATGAGTGGGTGTTGCTTGTGGTCTTCAGAATCCCAATACATTTTTAGAAGCTTATCTTGTTCCTCTGGATGTATATAGCGAAGAATTTCATCTGCTGCCAGGTCCTTTACAGACCATACTTCCAGCGGAAGCTGAAAGAGAAGCGATAAAAAAGCGTCATGGTGAAGTGTTTTACGGTATCTTTGCACCATCTTGCATATTTCTAAAGTGTCTGCATTTTCAAGGAGCTCTGCTGTCGGTTTACTGACTTCGTGCACGTATTCTCCCCCCGAAGAACGTGTTTAGAAACAACCACTTACCCTTAAGTTCTATCATAGATAACGAGAAGCGTCAATCCTACTGTCGGTTAAATTCGCTCTTCCCAGCGGCGGTCGGTTTCTACTTCAAGTTGTAGGAATATTTTTTTATTCAGCGCCGCTTCCAGTTCTTTACGTGCGGCAATGCCGATTTCCTTTATGGATCGTCCGCCTTTACCGATAATCATTTTTTTGTAGCGGCTGTCGTATGTATAAACAATAGCGTTGATTACAAAAAGATCTGGTTTTTCTTCAATATTTTCTACCTCAACATGAGTAGTGTATGGTACTTCTTGGCGCAAAGCTTTAAAAATTTTTTCTCTGATAAGTTCTGATATCCAGAATTTTTCATCCATGTTTGTCAGTTGGGTGGGCGGGTAGTTTGGCTCGCCTTCAGGCAGAAGTTCAAACACTTTATCTCGTAGTGGCTGCACATCTCTATTTTGTTCCGCGGATAATTCAAAAACAGCAGTAAACTGATCGGCCAGTGCCAGGTAGTCATCCAAAAAAACTTTTTCTTTCATCGGCAGATCTGATTTATTTATTACCAACAATTTTGGTATTTCCAAATTTCTGACCATGGCCAGAGTGGCGCGTTCTTCAGCACCCAAAGATTTGGTTGGGTCAGCAACATAAAGAATTATATCAATCCCTTGTAGGGCGTCTTGCGCGCGCTGAGTTAATTTACCTGAAAGTGGATTGCCCTTATCTTTAAAAATTCCCGGGGTATCTATAAATACCACCTGCCCTTGCGCGGTGTTTAGTACTCCATGTATAATGTTTCTGGTAGTTTGAGGTTTATCAGTGACGGCCGCAATTTTGGTGCCGATAAGGGTGTTGAGCAGCGCAGACTTTCCTACGTTGGAACGTCCGATCAAAGTCACAAAACCGCTTTTAAATTCACCTTTTAATTCCTCTTTAGGCTTAACCATACAATTTGCCTTAGGCGTTAAATTGATAGTATAATATACATGCTTTTACCAATAAAAGCAAGACTGAGCGTATGAAAGTGATTTTAATCCAAAATGTAGCTGGAATTGGTAAAATTGATGATATAAAAGAAGTTAGCGAAGGCTATGCCCGCAACTTTTTATTTGCCAAAAATTTGGCCCAGCCAGCCACCAAACAGGTGCTGGAAGACTTAAAAGCGCGTAAAAATAAACAAGTCAAAGACAGAGATGCCCAATTGCGCTATGAGCAGAGTCTGGCCGACAAGTTGTATGGGTATGAGTTAGTTTTAAAAGAAAAAGTCAGTGGCGGCGGAGCGCTTTATGCAGCTGTTGGTCCGCAAAAAGTATCCGAAGCGTTGGCGAATAAGGGTTTTAAAATAAATAAAGACCAGGTTATATTTAAACCAATAAAAGAAATAGGGGAGTACAAAGCAAAAATTAAATTCCAACATGGGTTGGAAACGGAAATATCAATAACTGTTTCAAAAATTTAATTATGTCTAAAACCAAATATATTTTCGTCATTGGCGGCGTGCTTAGTGGAGTGGGTAAAGGCGTCACCGCGGCTTCCATCGGCAGGATTTTAAAAAACCGAGGCTTTAATGTCTCGGTTATTAAAATAGATCCATATATAAATATCGATGCTGGTACCATGAATCCGCTCGAACATGGCGAAGTTTTTGTAACCGAAGATGGCGACGAAACGGATCAGGATTTGGGAAACTATGAAAGATTTTTGGAAACAAATATTTATTCTTACAATTACATGACTACCGGCCGGGTGTATATGAATGTTATTGAAAAAGAACGCAGCATGTTCTATAAGGGACGTTGTGTGCAGGTGGTGCCACATATCCCTATGGAAGTTATTTCACGCATAAAAACTGCCGCGCAAAAAACTAAAGCAGAAATAATGATAATAGAAATTGGCGGTACAGTGGGTGAGTACGAAAACATTTTATTTTTGGAAGCGGCGCGCATGATGAAATTGGATGCTCCAGACGATGTAGCTTTCGTTTTGGTAAGTTATATGCCTGTGCCAAGCCATTTGGGAGAAATGAAGACTAAGCCAACCCAGCATGCTGCCCGTACATTAAACAATAGCGGTATTCAAGCTGATTTTATTGTCGCCAGAGGCAAAGATGAACTAGACAAGCCTAGACGAGAAAAATTAGCCTTTTTTTGCTGGTTACGATCACAAGACGATGTAATCGCCGCGCCAGACGTGCCTAGTATTTATGAGATTCCTCTTGTTTTGGAAAAACAAAAATTTGCCGGTTTGTTGATGAAGCGATTAAAGATTCGACCACGACAGTTGATAGACAAGCGTTGGGATAATTTTGTGGCCAAGATGAAAAAGGTTAAGAAATCCGTAAAGATTGCTGTGGTCGGTAAATATTTTGCTACTGGTGAGTATACTTTGTCTGATTCATATATATCTGTAATTAACGCCGTCAAACATGCAGCCTGGCATAATGGTGTAAATGCAGAAATGACTTGGCTGGATTCTGAAGATTATGAAAAAAATCCAGAAAAAGTGAAAGAGCTTGGTGGCTATGATGCCCTGATTGTTCCAGGCGGTTTTGGTACCAGAGGAATTGAGGGTATAATCGCAGCCATTAAATATGTACGCGAGAATGATTTGCCGTATCTGGGATTATGCTATGGAATGCAACTAGCCACCATAGAATTCGCGCGTCATGTTTTAAAACTCAAAGACGCACATACCGTGGAGTGCGATCCAAAAAGTAAAAATTTAATAATCAATATTAACAATACTCAGGCAGATAATATAAAAAACGAACGCTATGGCGGTACTATGCGTCTGGGGGCGTATGATTGCGACCTTACTCCGGGTAGCATAGCCCACCAACTTTATGGTGCAGATAAAATTAGTGAACGCCACCGCCATCGTTATGAATTTGATAATAAATATAAAGCCGAGATGGAAAAGAAAGACATGGTATTTTCTGGTATAAATCCTCAATCCGATTTGGTGGAAATTATAGAATTAAAAAAACATCCGTATTTTGTCGGTGTACAATTTCATCCAGAATTTAAATCCAGATTTTTAGAACCACATCCATTGTTTGTCGGGTTGGTAAAAGCCGCGATTAAAAATAAATAATAAGGTCCCGGGTATAATTGACTACCATCTATATAGATGGTAGTCTTTTGTTTAGGAGGAAGTATGAAGGACCAAAAAGAATTGATCGTCGATCTGGAGCCTTATCTAGACGGTAGTGTTGAAGGAACCAGACATGCTTGTCGTCGTTTGGTAAACATTTTGCACAAACAGTCATTTGTCATTGTGTATGATCCGCGCGTTTCTAATGTTGATAATGACCGGTATCTAGACATGATGGAGCGATACTTTTCCCAGTCGGAAAAACAGCTACGGAAAGACGAGCGCCCCAAATTGCATTATCAAGTTGGCGTTTCCAAGGGTCAGGAAAAGCCTCGTGATCATCGCGCGTATATTTCAACTATGCGGCCTGAGCACTGGCCGCATATTACGCCGCCTAATTACAAAGGTGATCCGCGTTGGCGATTCTTCCGAAATTTAGGCAAGCCGCCATCGAAGACCAAATTTCCCAAGCTTAACGCTCAGCGCACACCTGTAATTCCGAAGGGGTTTGAAGGTGAATGGGCAAAGACCATGGACACTTGGGGCGAGAAGATGTTGGCAAGCGTTTTCACGATTGCTGAGATGATGGCGGAAGCGTTCGGACTGCCAAAGAGTACTTTTACCAAAAAGTTCGCTCATGCTCCACATCTAATTGCTCCCAACGGAGTGAATTTGCTGGACTATCCCGAAGGGACTGTTTTCAATGGTTTTCACTATGATCTGAATTGGGGCACCATTCATGGCCGTTCTCGTTTTCCTGGTCTTAGGGTCTGGCCGCGTGATGGGGCACCGTTTACGGTGCGTGTTCCAAAAGGGGCTTTGCTTTTCCAAGTAGCCAAACAGTTGGAATGGCAAACTGGCGGATATTTCCGCGCTGGGTTCCATGAAGTAGTGAATTTGCCCGACACTGTGAAGGCTGCGCAAGAAGCTGCGCGTACCGGACGTCCGCCAATCAGAGTTTCTTCAACTGTTTTTGCTCACGTGGCGAGCGATCTGACTTTGCGGGTAGAAAAAAAAGTTTTGGAAAATGATCTTGGTAGCATAGATCATGCCTCTGAAGTTTTGGATCTGCCGGCGGGTGAATCTGCCAAGCATCTTGCCAAGATTTTGCAGATGTATCCGCCCACCAAAGCGGGAGATCAGGTGCTTGGCGAACTAAAGGCGCTTGGTCTTAAGAAAGACTAATCATGCCCAAGGAGGAAACCATGGTTATTACTGATCGCGACCCTGGAGATGAGGATATGAATACTGAAGATTCGGAATTGCTTCGGGCTATAGCCCGGTTCGAGAATGGCGATTTTACTCCCGAGGAAGAAGCTGAGATGAAAAAGTGGGAGGCCGAGGTTAATGCAAAATTAAGAGAAGGTGCCAGAGAACACGATTTGATCCTGGCTTGGTCAAAAGTGCACGGAGCAAACAAAGTTTATAAATAGAGAGATTGGTTTAGGCGCGCTGGTGTGAGGCGCGCTTTTTTTATCTTCCTGCCAATCGAAGAATAGTATTGATGGTTCTAAGGATGATGGAAATATCTAAAGTGAAGTTGCGGTTTTTAATATAGTATAAATCGTATTCCAGTTTTTGCAGGTTTTCCTCAATTGTACCGTAATAAGCGTTATTGATTTGCGCCCAGCCAGTAAGTCCTGGTTTTATTAGGTGTCGTAAAGAATAGTAGGGCATTTTTTCTGTAAGTTGTTGGACAAATTCTGGACGTTCGGGTCGAGGACCAATTACAGACATCTGGCCTTTTAGAATATTTATAAATTGCGGTATTTCGTCCAGTCTGGTGCGGCGTAAAATTTTTCCAACCGTTGTAATGCGGACATCTTTGTCAGCCGCATACTGCGGCCCGCCGGTTTCGGCGCTTCCGTCAGCAGCTAAAGTCTTCATGGTCCGATATTTGTAAACTTTAAAAATTAATCCTTGTCTGCCAACGCGATTTTGGGAGAAAAATATTTTGCCTTTGGAGTTTAATTTTATAATCAAGGCGATAATCGGGAAAGTGACAATAAAAAATATACCAATTATTACGGCTAAAATATAATCCGTTAAAATACGGAAACGATCATAGATTTTTTTCTGTTGTTCGTGCAGGTTGGCCACGAACCAGTTTTCAGAAAAAGTAAACGGGGGAATACGGTGCATTACTGTTTCATAAAAATCAGAAAGATTTACGATGCTCACCTGCTGAAATAAACTTTGGTATAATTCTTTGAGCAGATTTGAATCGGCAGTCATCTGTGGTGAGAGAACGATAATATTCGCGTAATTTTTTGTTTGATTATTTATCTCGGCAATAGTTTTGCCATACGCTATATTCGGTAAAGAAGATTCTTGTTCACCGATTACACCAAGAACTAAGTAACCCAAACGCGGATTGTTTTGAATATTATTTATCAGCTCTTTAACTTCAGCTGTAACTCCGGCAAAAATTATATTATATTTTAAAGTTGTAGAAATAAATTTGTTATAAAAAAATCTCCACAAAGAGACGAGTCCAAAACCGATTATGGCTGTAAGTAATAAAATTGTTTTTGGGGTGATGGCGGTTTTTGGATTTATATAAAAATAGATTATCCCAAGAACTGTCCAAGCCAAAGCGCTAAGAATAATTTTTTGATAAAAAGCCCAAGAATTTTTGGTTTTGCTGATGTCGTAAAGACCGGCGATAAATAAAATAACCGCGGCTAGGAAGAATAGCTGGGTCATGGGTGACAACAGATCTTGTAAGTTTTGGCCGGGAATTTTTAGATAGCGAAAATAGAGAGCAAAATATAGGCCTATATATAAGGTCATTATGTCTCCAGTCAGAAGGGTGAGTTGTTTTAAACGAAGCATATGCTACAATAGCAAGCAAATAATATGCCTCAATCCTACCTTAAAATTAAGCAAAAAGCAAGCATTGCAGCGGTTTTTTTGGCTGCTATGGTTTTGGTCTATCCAAATGCCTTGGTTTTAGCAAAAGTACCCAATGATCCAAAATATACGCTTCAGGAGGCCGTTTATAAGCAAATTGGGGCACCGGCGGCCTGGGATTATACTACCGGTACCAACAGTGTGGTGGTAGCGGTGATAGATGTGGGTGTAGACATTAATAATACAGATTTAAAAGAAAATATTTGGCAAAACTCAAAAGAATTGCCGGATAATGGCATTGACGATGATCGCAATGGCTTTATAGATGATATACATGGGTGGAATTTTGTAGAGAACAATAATGATATGGCAATTTCGGTAATACAAGACTCTGATGATTCCGGCGCTGTGAGCCACGGTACTATTTTGGCGGGGCTTATCGGTGCCAGAGGCGACAATAACTTGTCTGGTACAGGATTAAATTGGCAGATAAAAATTATGCCTCTGCGCGCCATAAATAGCAATGGAGACGGATCTTTAAAAGAAGTAGCCAAAGCGATTAATTACGCGGTAAGTAATGGAGCCGATATAATAAGCACAAGTTTTGTTGGCGACAGGAACAGTTTTGCCTTACAAGAAAGCTTATTTAATGCCCGGAAATATGGAATAATAGTAGTAGCGGCAGCGGGAAATAACAGAAACGACGGAACCGGATATTATAATTTGTCTAAAAACAAACAATATCCTATTTGCGTGGATTTTGAAAATTCGGAAAATTGGATTTTGGGCGTAACTTCGGTAGATAAAAATGATAAGTTGAGCGATTTTGCCAATTTTGGGGCATGCGTAGATATTTCCGCTCCTGGTGAAAATATTTACAGCACGCAAAAATATGCTCCGCAGTATGGAAGTAGTTATAACCAAAATTTTGGCGGCCCTTGGTTCGGGTCTTCCTTTGCGGTTCCGTTAGTGGCAGGCAGTGCGGCGTTGGTAAAATCAGTTCGTCCGGATTGGGGAGCGCAAGAAATAATTTTGGATTTACTGGCTACTGCCGATGATATAGACGGTTTAAATCCTGGTTTTGCCGGACAGAGCGGTTATGGCCGTTTAAATGTTGGCCGGGCTGTGGCTAGGGCGATAGAATTCAAGTCGGTAGCATTAGTTTTTGAATCAAAATTAATCAAGAAAAACAAGCAGTATTTTGTTCGTATTACCTCGGACGGCAAAGTTTTGCATGATTTGTCTTTGCCTGGATACATAGATAAAAATACCAAATGGGCAGTAGTAGAAAATTTGTTGGTCTCTGCTAATTCGAGTAAAGGAAAAATAACAGTAAATGCTTGGGATTGGGACGGTAATAAAAAATTAACAAATTTTGTTTTGCCAGGAATGACAAAATTGTCTGATTTAAAAATTGATAAAGTATGGGGGGATAGTCCCAATGCTATTTTATTTGTGAAGCAAGCAGGGGATAGTCGGCGAGTAATTATAGATTTACCCAGCCAGAGCTGGAAGACAGAAGGTGTTTAGAATTATATTGTCAACAGTAGTGGTTAATGGTACAATTTAGACATTAATAGTTAGTAATTAGTGATTATCAAATTTTATGGATACCCCTATTTTTGAGAAAAAAAACGTGTTGGTCACCGGCGGCGCCGGTTTTATCGGTTCGCATCTTTGTGAGCGTTTGCTAAAAGAAGCCAAAGTAATTTGTCTGGATGATTTCTCCAATTCTTCTCCGGCCAACATCCAGCATTTATTGCAGTATCCAGATTTTGAATTTATAAAATACGACGTTAATCAGCCAATTGATTTGGATAAATTTGAAGAATTAGATAAATTCAAAGTTAAATTCCAAGGTATTCAAGAGATTTATCATTTGGCTTGTCCTACCAGTCCGCATGATTTTGAAAAATTAAAAATGAAATCATTGTGGGCTAATTCCTCTTCGATGATAAATACTTTGGATTTGGCTGTAAAATACAAAGCCAAATATATATTTACCTCCAGTTCGGTTGTTTATGGTAATTCCACCGAAGAAAAATCTGTTTTTAAAGAAAGCGATCATGGCATTGTCGACCATCTTTCTCCGCGTGCCTGCTATGACGAAGGCAAACGTTTTGCAGAAACCTGCGTGGCTACTTACCGTCAAGTATATGGCATAGATGCCAAAGTTGCCCGTGTATTTACCACCTATGGTCCACACATGAAATTATTTGAAGGTCAGATGATTCCGGATTTTATTATCAATGCTTTGGAAGGAAAAAATATTACTATAAATGGCGATGAAACATTTTCTACTTCGCTTTGTTATGTTACCGACTTGATAGATGGTTTGGTGCGGCTTATGGCCAGCTCACCGGAAGTAGAAATTGTTAACCTGGGTGATGATAAAATAGTAAAAATAGTTGATGTAGCAAACACAATAATCAAATTAACGAATTCTTCTTCTCAGGTTGTATTTGAGAAGCCATTATTGTTTTTGACCAAAAAAGGAGCTCCAGATTTGTCTTATGTTAGAGATGTCTTGGGTTGGATGCCTTTAGTAAGATTGCAAGATGGCCTTGAAAAAACAATCGACTATACTATTGCCAACAAAGAGGCATTGATGTTTTGATCATGGATATTAAAGGTATGTTGTTTGTAATTGTTCCCGCCTACAACGAAGCTAAAAACATCGGTCGCGTCATTAGCGGCCTTTTTAGTCAGGGACTGCAAAATATTATTGTGGTCGATGATGGTTCTACGGACGAAACAGCTCAAATAGCTGAAGCAGCCGGAACTAAAGTTTTACGTCATGAAGTAAATAGAGGGCAGGGAGCATCGCTCCAAACTGGCAATGATTATGCATTGGCCCATGATGCGGACACCGTAATTCATTTTGATGCCGATGGCCAGTTTAATCCGGCTGATATTGCTAAAGCGTTAGTAGTAATGAAAGAGAAAAACGTAGATGTGCTACTTGGTTCACGTTTTTTAGACAATCGTTCCCAGATGCCTTGGACAAAAAAATATTTAATTTTGCCAACTGCCAGACTGATAAATCATTTTTTGACCGGCTTAAAACTTACTGATGCGCACAATGGTTTCCGTATTTTGTCCCGCAGGGCTTTGGAGGCAATAAATATCTCCCAAGACCGCATGGCCCATAATTCCGAAATTATTAGTCAAATTAGGCAAAAAAACCTATCCTATCTTGAATATCCGGTAGAGGTTACATATAATGAATATGGCCAGGGAGTAGGGGGAGGCTTAAAGATAATTTGGGAAGTTTTACAAGGACGTTTAATTAAATAGTCTTATGATGGTAATCCAAACTTTATTAATAGTTTTTTTCTTGTTTGCCTTGGTAAAGGTTATTGGCCGTTGGCGTGCCGGTGATTTGACTAAAATGGGCCTAATTTGGTGGTCACTATTTTGGGTTGCGGCAGCCGTGGTGGTGCTACTACCAAATTCCACCGCTTACTTTGCAAAATTAGTAGGTATTGGCCGTGGCGCGGATTTGGTGGTGTATCTGTCTTTGGCCGCGATATTTTTTATAATATTTCGATTGATGATCAGGATAGAATCACTAAATAAAGATATTACCAAACTTACCAGAAAAGTTGCTTTGCAGGACGATAAAGATAGCGTATGAAGATAGCTCATGTTGTTTCCACTTTTTTTCCTCATGTGGGCGGGATGGGGACTGTTTGCTATAACGAAGTAAAACGGTTGGCAGAAAATGGACATGACGTAACAGTTTTCACCTTAAAGTATCCAGACACAACATACGAGGATACAAAATTTCCTTTTAAAGTAGTGCGTTTAAAACCCCTGATAAAGCTAGGAGATGCTGGGCTGGTGCCACAGATATTAAATCAACTCACAGGTTTTGATCTAGTTCATTTGCATTATCCATTTTATGGCGGCGCGGAATGGCTCTGCTTTTCTAGTGTGCCAACAGTCATTACTTATCATATGGATGCGCAGGCCGAGGGAATAAAAGGCCTAATTTCGAAAATATATGATTTGCTTTGGCCAAGAATTTTGTTTTCCCAAGCCAAAAAGATTGTGGCGGTTAATGCGGAACATTTTAAGAATACAAAATTTGGCAAGGGTTTTGCCGATAAAACTATTGAAATTCAAAATGGAGTGGATATGGAAATTTTTAATCCCCACGAGGTTAATTTGGAGGCTCTTGGTTTAGTTCATTTAAAAGACAAGAAAATTATTCTTTTTGTAGGTAATTTGATGCCGGTGAAGCGTCTGGATATGGTCTTAGATTCAATTAAACTATTAGGCGATGATAATTTGGCTTTGGTGGTGGTCGGAGGGGGGTACGAGTTAGATAAATACAAAGAGCTAGCCAAGGATTTAAATAATGTATATTTTGTGGGTCAGTGTGATGATCAGAAAAAATTATCTGATTATTATAACGCAGCGGCGTGCGTGGTTGTACCATCTGATTATGAATCGTTTTCTTTAGTAGCAATAGAAGCGGGTGCGTGTGGTATTCCAGTAGTTGCCAGTAATATCCCAGCTATGGCTGAAAGAATTAATAATGGAGTAAATGGATTTTTGTTTGAGAAAGGTTCGGTGGAAAGTTTAACGGCTGCGTTTAGAAAAATTATGTCTATGAGCGCAGAAGAAAGAAAAGTTATTGGTCAGCAGGGGAGAGTGGGAGTAGAAAATAAATATTCTTGGAAAAAGCATATGGAAAAATTAATTAATTTATATGGCGTTTGATTACGAGAAATCAATTTGGGGACACGGTAATGCCAGTTTGAGTTTAAGCTCTCCGACTAGTTTTCGTTTGCGCCAAAGCCTACAATCTCTTTCTGAGTTAAAATCCGGAGCCAAAGTTTTGGAGTTAGGTTGCGGAGCCGGCCAATTTATTCGTGAAATCAAGAAAATCCGGCCAGAATTGGATTGTTACGGCTGTGATATTAGCCAGCACGCTATCGCCATAGCTAAACAAGCAAACGATGGGGTGAATTATGATTTGAGTACCGAAAATAGATCTGTGTACGGGGATAATTTTTTTGACGCGGTACTTATTTTCGATGTACTCGAGCATGTAGAAAACCCAGATTTAATTTTGTCTGAAATACATCGAGTTCTAAAAAGTGGGGGAGTATTTTATTCTTTTGTACCATGTGAAGGCGATTCGTTATCTTTTTGGAATTTATTGCATAAGCTTGGCTTGAAACGAGAGCTTACCAAAATGTATGCCGGTCATATAAATAAATTTTCTCGCCCGAGTTTGATAAACCTAGTTCAATCGCATGGTTTTGTTACAAAACGTATTCGATACAGCGAGCAAGTTCTGGGTCAGCTTCTCGGCTTGGCCGCCTTTTTTTCTATGGATCATTTTGCCAAAAAGAGTAATTTGCATCAAGTAAATAATGAGCAGTATTTTTATAATTTAGATCAAAAAGGCGGGGGAGTATTAAAAATATTAAAAAATATTGTAAATAGTCTGGTTGCTATAGAATCAATTACTTTTTCCAGAGTTCCATCGCCAAATGTGCATCTGACGGTGATTAAAAAGTAATATGCGCGTCATCCACGTTATCCCATCTGCTTTTGAATATTTTGACGATATCAGATCGCGCGCTTTTAAGTTATTGGACGGGCTACATAAATTAGGTGTAGAGACAGAGGCGTTTACCTTGCAATACGGAACGCCCAATAAAGCAGAGAAATCCAGTATCAAACAGGCTTCACCATCTATCCATAATTTTATTGGTAGTTTTGATATTAACAGCGCTATAGAGAATTTTTCTGATTTTGATATCGTTCATTTACATTGTCCATTTTTTGGCGCAGCCGGCAAGATTCTGCGTTGGAAAAAACTTCATCCCGACACCCCTTTGGTACTTACGTATTATCGCGATGTTCGGATAGTCGATCTGATGAGCTTTTTTATCAAGCTTTATAACGGATATTATTTACCCAAATTTTTTAAGTTGGCTGATGCAGTTGACCAGTTTAAAGCGGATGATCGGTCTTTAGAGTCTATTGCGGCCGATACCATCTTGGTGTATAATAGCTTTTGGTCACAAAAGACCTAATCTAAGCAATTTTAAAGATAATCATTATATGGGAATGTTTAAAAAAGGACTTTTTTTAGGCGGTTTAATAGGAGCGGCGGCAATGTGGCTCAACGCTACCCCAAAGGGTAAAGAAATGCGAGCCAAATTGATGGGCCAGGCCAATGATTTGTATGCGCAACTTAAAGAAAGTATCAAACAGTTAGAGGGTCCTACCAAAGAAATGTATGACGCGTTGGTAGAAAGAGCGGTAGAAGAATATGCCGCCAAAGTAGAAATGGCTATGGATATGAAAAATCAGTTAGTGCGGGAATTAAAGAAGAGATGGAAAGATCTGGAGAAAGAAATTAAAAAATAACCAGGTAAACGAAAATCACCCGTAAGGGTGATTTTTAGTATTTATGCTTGACCAAATTTATTTTTATGGTACAATTATTTTGCCAACTGAGTTTGGTAAGGAGAGTAGCGTGAAGAGAGTTCTTTTGGGAATCATCTGTTGTCTCTTTGGTCTTGCTGTTGCTATTATTTCGGGTATTCTCGTTTGCAATTCTGTTCTTAATAGTAATCTACATGAAACCGGATTAGCTGGGACTGTTTCGACAGTTAGCGAGGTGATGCTGTGGTCAACTATCGCAATAGCCGATGTATATTTGGTTATAGTACCATCGCTTCGTTTAATTCAAGATGAGCCTTAACGCTCCATGCGGCCCTCTCTGTAAAAAGGGGAGGTATTTTTTTTAAACCCTTTTAATATCTTCTATAGTTAACTGTAATTCTCTGTTGCCATTCCATTCATTTACACCGATTGAATATACCATATCTATCTTATCTCCCGGTTTTAGACACTCTTTCCAATTTTCAGCGCAGCGATTTGCATCACCCAAGCCAAAACCAATAGTTTTTTTGATTAAATGTGAATTATGTTTAACCATCAAACGCAAATGTTTGCCGTCTTGGCCCACTGGCTCTATGGCTGTAACGGTTAGCGCCCGCGAAACATATTTTGGTTCTTCGTTTGCTTGTCCGAATGGTTCGAATTTTTGTAATAAATCATAAAGTTTCCAGTTCACTTCGTCTAGTTCCACTTCAGCGTCTACAGTGATTTGCGGAGTTAAGTCCACGGTAGCGGTCTGTTCGGCCGCTTTGGCTATAAGTCTGGTTTTAAATTCTTCTAGTTTACCTTTGTCTGCCAAAGTAAAACCACAAGCTTGGGGATGGCCGCCGAATTTATAAAACATTTCCGGCATGCCTTGCATGGCCGCGATTAAACTAAACTCTTTGATGCTTCTGCCTGAGCCGTTAATTTCTTTTTCAGTTTCACCCATGACAATGGCTGGTTTGTAGTAATCATCTTTTATTTTTCCAGAAATTAAACCCAAAATACCTGTAGGCCAATCTTTGCCAATGACAAATAAAACGGGGTTATCTTGTTGTTTGGTTTCTTTTATTTGTTTGCGCGCTTCACTCACATATTGTTCGGTAAGTTTTCGCCTGTCAACATTATTTTTATCCAATTGCGCGGCCAAATTTTCGGCTTCTTTTTCGTTCTGGGCCATCAGGAGAGCAAAGGCGGTATTAGCATGATCCATGCGTCCGGCTGCATTTAGTCTTGGTATGACTTGAAAACTCATTGAGTATGAATCGTACGCTCCGCGTTTTGGTTGGCCATTTTCGTCCGCCAGACCGGAAACTATCAGAAGTTTTTTTAGACCAATATTTCTGGTTTTGTTAATTACGGTTAATCCGTATTTGGTAATAGTGCGTGATTCGCCTACCAAAGGAACCATATCACCAATAGAAGCGATGGCTGCCAGGTCAAGCATCCATTTTTCAAATCCTTCAAAGGTTTGTCCGTCCGGCAGAGAGTTATGCGAGCGAGAATATTTTTTTAGTAATCCTTGCACGAGTTTAAAAGCTACCCCGCCACCACAGAGGCCTTTATCCGGGTAGGGTTCTCCCTTTACTAGTGGGTGGATAATAGCATCAGCCTTGGGAAGTTTGGCCGGAACGCTATGGTGATCAGTGACAATTACTTTTATTTTATATTTTTTTGCCAGAGCGATTTCCGGCGCGTTACTGACGCCGCAGTCGCAAGTAATTATTAGATTTGTTTTTTGGCTATGCAAGAGTTCCACGGTGCGCGAATTTAATCCATAACCGTCGGTTTCGCGGTGGGGGATAAACACGCCGACATTTTTTGCTCCCAATTTTCGTAGCGCGGTGATGATAATAGCTGAGGAGCAAACACCGTCAGCATCGTAGTCTCCATGCACCACAATATTTTCGTCTTTAGCTATGGCTTTAAAAATAATATCCGTAGCTTTTTCCATGTCCTGAAATAAATACGGATCATGGATATCCTGCGAATAGTCCGGGTTTAAAAATTCATCAATTTGTTTTTGAGTGCGCAAATTTCTGTTCCAAAGCAATTGGGCTACAGCGCTTGGCAACTCAGGATGGGAATTAATAAATTCTAACGGCGGCGGGGATAGGACGTTCCATTTTTTTGGTGTAGTCATATTACCTATATTCTTTCTTATCCTGGAAGCTTCTTAGCGTAATTTTTTTAAAATCCCAATATGAATCCGCCAGAAACAGGGTGAAAACAATAAATAAAATATTAATTGTTAAATACTCCCTTACAGAAATAGGTGAGCTGAAATTGGTAAATAGAATAATACCTAGCACAATCCAATAAATTAGAGTTTTGCCCGTTAATTTTCTTCTTTCAGAAATATTTATTTTGCTTCTCATTTCCCAAATGTAGGCAAAATATAAAACCACTAAAGGCCCCGCTGTGTACCACTCAAAATTATGCGGGTCTTCGCCAAAATAAGACAGGCCGTGAAAAACCAGGCTGGTAATAATAAGTAGAGCAAAGAAAAGAAAGACGATATCTAATTGGTATTTACGGAGGACAAGCATATTTATTGTAAAGCCGGCAGGAAACTAAAAGCTACCATTGCAAAAATACCGATTATAGAAACCACAACCCAAAGTTTTTTTATAGTTCTTTGTTTCACACTATTTAATTTATCTTTTTAAAACTGCCAAATAAGTTTCTGGTGGAATATCTATTTTTCCGTGCGATAACATGCGTTTTTTACCTTTTTTCTGTTTCTGCAATAATTTTTGTTTACGGGTATAGTCACCACCGCTCATAGTTTCAATCACATCTTTACGCAGAGGAGACAATCGGTCCGAGGCGATTATTTTTCCTCCTATTGCCGCCTGAATTTTTAACACAAACTGTTGTCTTGGCAAAGATTCTTTTAGAGATTCAACTATCTTTTTCCCGGTTTTATAGGCATGATCCTCCCAAACCAAGGTAGATAGGGCTTCTACTTTTTCTTCAGCCACCATTATATCTAATCTTACCACTTGGGTAGGCTGATAATCCATAAATTCGTAATTCATGGAAGCATAGCCCGAGGTAACGGTTTTTAGTTTATCATAAAAGTCAGTAACAAGCGAGGCAAGCGGAATTTCGTAATGCAGCATGGCGCGTTGGTCGGTATCTGTGCTTAAATATTCCGTATTAATATATTTTCCTTTGCGTTCGGATACTAGCCCCATAACATTGCCCACAAAACTTTTCGGAGCGATGACATCCAATTTCATCCATGGTTCCAAAATTTGTTCCAAGTGGTTTTGGTCGGGCATTTCTTGCGGGCTGTGGATAGTTTTTTCTTTATGGGATGTATCCATAACCCTGTAGGCAACGCTCGGCACAGTGATAATAATTTCCAAATTGTATTCGCGTTGTAATCTTTCTTGAAAAATATCTAGATGCAATAATCCTAAAAATCCGCAGCGAAAACCAAAACCTAGAGCCAGAGAATGTTCTGGTTCGTAGAAAAGAGAAGCATCATTTAATTTTAGTTTATCAATGGCATCACGCAGTACCTGGTAGTCGTCACCTTCTTTTGGAAATATACCAGCATAAACCATCGGTTTTACTTCTTTATATCCCGGCAGAGCTGGGGTGTGGATATCTTTTTCTTCTTCATCTTTGGTAAAGGTGGTAATGGTGTCACCAACGCGACAGTCTTTTAAGTCTTTTAATCCTGTAACCACATAACCAATTTCGCCATTATACAATTTTGGAGTGGATTGAAATTTTGGTTTGTAGTAGCCGACCTCTAGAATTTCTGCCGGCGTGCGCGTGCCGAGTAAAAATATTTTATCTCCCTTTTTTAATTCCCCATCTACAATTCTTACCGATGCGATAACACCTTTGTAGTCATTATACATGGAGTCAAAAATCAAGGCGCGGGTGGGTTGGGCGCTGGTGTCGGGTGGGGGAGTTAGCCGGTCAATAATTGCTTTTAAAATTTCTTCTACGCCCTGCCCGGTTTTACCCGAGGCTAAAATAATATCTTCCGGTTTGCAGCCCAGTAAATGTATAATTTCCGCCTTTGTTTTTTCTATATTAGCCGCCGGCATGTCTATTTTATTTATCACCGGAATGATAGTCAGATTTTGTTCAATCGCCAGATACAAGTTACCAATAGTTTGCGCCTGCACTCCTTGGCTAGCATCCACCAAAAGTATTGCGCCTTCTACCGCAGCCAGAGACCGGGAAACTTCATAATTAAAATCTACATGACCAGGAGTATCAATAAGGTTTAAAATATATTCTTTGTAGTTCATGCGTACCGGAGTCAGCTTAATGGTAATACCACGCTCGCGTTCCAAATCCATAGAATCTAAAAGCTGATCCTGCATGTTTCGTTTTTCTACCGTGCCAGTAAATTCTAAAAGACGATCGGCCATGGTACTTTTGCCATGATCGATGTGAGCAATGATACAAAAATTTCGGATATTGTTGGTTGACATTGGGAAAAAATTACAGTAGTATTTTGTTTAGACCTAAAAGGAGGTTTGTCATGAAGGTATCGAAAATTTTTCTGCTTCCTTTTTCTTTTCTTATCGCTTTAGCCATTGCTTTTGGTGTTGCCTTTTGTACCACTCGATGGAGTTGGCGGCAAGAGGATCTTCAAAAGAAACTTGTGGCCGGAGAAAATTCGGTTTATTTGTTTGATGAATCTTCTGGTATGCTTGCGCACGCTTGGAAAGGTGCTGGAGGATATGGCCCTAGCCTGAGTTGGGTTTTTCCCAGTCGTGCTAGCAAAGGCAAGACCATGGCAGTCGAACGGATGGAAAGCCAGCGTATGGCTCCAGTTTATCTCTTTGATCCAGGTATGGGTATTTGTGTGATTGGATATAGACACCGTGACGGAATGCAATTTTGGCCTGTTCCTTGTGCCGATGTAAAGGATAAGCTAGATCCATCGGTTCGAGAACAGGTAGAGGCACAACTCAAGAAGTTTCCGTCGGAGTGTCCGTGAGCGCCTTAGTTAAAAGAGGGAGGCGCCAAATGGTTCGTTCTTCACACATCATCGATCTTGATGCCGATGCGTGTGTTCCTGATTTTATTTGGTCAGATGCTTGCCCAAAGGATCATCCATCACGGCAGATCTCAGTCGCCCGGCATCGACGAATTGGTAGGCTGGCTTGGGATCCAAGTAAGCTGTGGCTATACCGTGCCATAAAGCAAACTGATTCTAACCCCATTTATGGTCACCATTTGTGGGACAGAGATCTTGTATATCGGCATGTCCTAAACGCTAATGTTTTGGACTATTTACTCACTCATCAAGAGCTCATTCCACCAGAGTGGAAAAACTACGAAGTTTATTTTTGGGGGACAACGTATAAAGATTGTAACACCCCGCCCCGCTTCCAAGTTCGTTACGTTACTTGGGATTGGGAACTTGATGAATGGCAATCATGGTCCAGAGGGTTAAATTCTTTCTGGAATAACAATATGCCTGCCGCGATCCTCGATTTCTAAGACCTCATTTTCCGCCCTCCCTTTCATTAGGAGAGGGTTTTTTATTCGTTATTACTAATAGCTTCAGTAACCGGCAAATTTTTGGTCTGCAACCAGCGGCGCGTCAAACTATTTTTGATCTGCACCAGTTCTGGTACCTTCAAAAGGTAACATATTAGTAGATAAATTGCCAGACCAATCACGCTAGCTACCAAGCCTTGTCCAAGGATGCCAAAAAAGCGGGTTTGGTCGAAGATTTCAGCCAGCGGATATTTAACAAATTGTATAGCCAAAGCCATGGGGATAGCGGCCAAGATAATGCGAAGGAAAGAAGAAAATATTTTTTCGCCATCAATTTTTCCTAGAGTAGTTCGTAATACAAAAGCTAAAATAACAAAATTTAAAATAGATCCGATAGAAAATGCCAAAGCCAAACCAGCCACGCCCAGCGGCTTCATCATTATTAAAGCGGCGATAATACTAACCAATTCGGAAATAACTCCAACAACAAACGGAGTTTTAGTGTTGGCCATAGCGTAGAAAGCGCGGGCAACTACCGGGATCAATGCTTGGGCGAACAAACTAAGGGCAAATAGAGCTAGAGCGTCAGCCGTATTTATTGTAGCGGTCCAGTCAAATTTTCCTGTGCCAAGCACTACACGCACAACCTGAGCTCGCAGTAGTACGAGTATAATGGAAAGAGGAATGATTAGAAATAAAATTTGGCGAATGGTGGATGATAAATTTTTTATAAATTCTTCAATATTATTTTGCGATGCAGCCATCGATAGTACTGGAAATACTGCGAGCGCGAAGGGGATACCAATAACTCCAATAGGTACGGCTTGTAAATTGTTAGCAAAATTAAAAATAGCTACACTGCCTGCAGGGAGTAGGGAAGCGAGTATAGTAATGATAACTAAGTTTAATTGGCTAATTGCCAATCCCATGGTGCGTGGGATCATTAATTTGCCAATCGATTTGGTTTCTTTGTCTTTCCAGTTTAAATACCAACGCCAGCGATAGCCATTAGCATAAGCGCTGTATGTTTGTAAGCTAAAATGTAAAAATGCGCCAAGCACAACACCCCAAGCCAAGCCGTTTATGCCCCAAAGTGGTACTAATACTGTAGCCCCGATAATAATTCCCACATTATAAAATATCGGAGCGAGGGAATAGAGAAAAAAAGTACGCAGAGATTGCAATACGCCGCCGATAACCATAGATAGGCCGAGCAGGAAAGTGGATCCAAACATTATTCTGGTAAAATTAATTACCAATTGTTTGGATGTTTCGCTAAATCCAGGAGCAATCAGCGGAGCTAGGGCTGGAGTGAAAATTATACCCAAAATACTTAAAATCGCCAGTGAAATAGCGGTAATATTTAAAACATTATTAGCTAGTTTCCAAGCTGGAGATTTACTTTCGCCCGAATAAAATAATTTTGTGAAAGCGGGGATAAAAGCAGCGCTTAGCGCCCCAACAATTAACAAATTGTAAACTAAATCTGGGATTTTAAATGCCGCATAGTAGGCATCCATGATTGGGCCAGCGCCAAAGTTATGGGCAAAAATACGGTCGCGCAGTAGTCCCACCAGCCTACTTACCAAAGTGGCGCCGGAAATAATAATGGCTGCGCCCGTAATTGATTTGGATTGACCGCTAAGAATTTTTAACATAATTATAATTACTAGGGTTGAGCAAAGAAGAAAATTATTTTTCTTCTTTCGAAGCCCGACGTAATTTCAAGCTTTGCTTATTCTGCCGTTGGATTAATGTTTGTACTTAAATTAACTGTCAGTACTACATAATCAGTGCCAGGTTTTATCTCTTCATTTCCTTCTACATATATGGAGCCGGTAATACTATCTTTGCTAAAGGAAAATTGCCGTACAGCCCTGCCTTCGCTTTCCACATCTATTTTGTAATCATTTTTGCTTAATTCAGTTTTGTAATAATTTATTATAAACGAAGGTTCGGCATCAAGATCACTCCATTCTACTTGCACAGTATCCCGGTGGTCGCTCACTGGAGCGCTGATTATGCTCCATAAATTTTTTACGGAAGCAATTTTGTCCGTATCATTTGTATTTTGTTCGTTTTTATTTAGAGTAAGAAAAAGCGGCGACAAAATTATTTTCGGGAAGAAGGCGGCAATTTCTATGCCTCGGTTTTTGTATTTCCCGGACACAAAAGTTATTTTTTCAATGTTATCTTGATCATATACAGGTATATCGTTGGGGAAATTGTCCGGCAGTTTTTTTAATGTTTGCGGGCCGCTACCTAAAGCTACGCGCATGAAGATGATAATGCCGATAATAAGTAAAACCAAACAACCGCACCCAGTAAGACAGGTGCGTTTTATAGTGGAAAAGGCGGAATATTTTTTGGTCAGTTCTCCAATTGGCGGTTCGACTATTTCAACATTATTTATATTTCGTCGCATAAAATATATGTGAAAGTATTGTAACAGAAAATCCTGTTTTTGTGAATTGCTCGCAGGCATATTTTTTGGTATACTTCATATAAATAACCGTAAGATATTTTTTCGCTAAATATGCAAATTACTTTTTATGGTGCCGCCGGAGAGGTTACTGGTTCGTGCAATATGTTTACGGTAGGCAAGAAAAAATTTCTGGTGGACTGCGGCATGTTTCAGGGAAGTCAATTTAATGAAGACAAAAACAGAGATCCGCTCGGTTTTGACCCAGCCGAACTTTCTGGAGTGATAGTCACGCACGCGCATTTGGATCATGTGGGTCGTTTGCCGTTGCTAGTAAAAAATGGTTATAACGGACATTTTTATGCTACGCCTCCTACAGTCGAACTAACGGAACTCATTTTGGACGATGCCCTGCATATTATGCTGTATAACCAGCGTAAACTTGGTACGCCGATTTTGTATGACAGCACTGACATTGCTAAAGTCATGGAGCGATTCAAGAGCGTAGGTTACCGAAAAAAGTTTTCGCTTACTCCAGAGGTTAGTTTTACTTTTTATGATGCGGGACATATTTTTGGATCCGCTTTTGTCGAAGTAGAAGCTGAAGGCAAACGAATAGTTTTCTCCGGTGATATTGGGAATATAAATGTGCCGATTTTGCGAGATACCGATACTTTGCCCGGGGATGTAGATCTTTTGGTCTGTGAATCAACTTATGGCGACCGTCTGCATGAAACATTATTTCGCCGCCAGGAAATTTTGGAAAATTTAATTACTAGCGCCATTGGCCGGGGTGGCACACTTATGATCCCGTCTTTTTCTTTAGAACGAACACAGGAGTTGATTTATGATTTAAATGATTTAGTAGACCGCAAACATCTGTTGCCGCGGGTGCCGATTTTTTTGGACAGCCCTTTGGCAATAAAAGCGACCAAAATTTATTTAAAATATCCGGAGTATTACGATAAAGAAGCTGAAGTGTTGTTTAAAAACGGCGATAAATTATTTGATTTTCCTGGACTAGTGATGACGGAAACAAAAGAGGAATCAAAAAAAATAAATCAGATGCCGGGAATAAAAATAATTATTGCTGGCGCAGGTATGATGAACGGCGGCCGCATTGTACATCACGCTATGCGTTATCTCTCCGACGAAAGAAATACTTTGCTCATAGTCGGTTATCAAGCCCAAAATACTTTGGGCAGACAAATTTTGAATGGCCAGTCGCCGGTAGAAATAATGGGGGAGAGAATTCCTGTACGTTGTCATGTCAAAGCTATCGGCGCATTATCGGCCCATGGCGATCAAAATAAATTGCTTGATTGGATAGGTGGAGGAACTTCCGTGCCTAAAAAAGTTTTACTTACTCATGGCGAGCCGGCCGCATCTGAAGCGCTAGCGAAAAGATTGGTAGGGGATTTAGGTGTTCAGGCTACGGCGACCAGTTTTGGAATGGAAGTAGATGTATAAAAAAATCACCTTTTTAGGTGACTGCCAGACTACTGTTGTGCAAATGGTTAGAAGTTTTTGTGCGACTTTCCTTCGAAACTATCGATGTGGTCTTCAAGCTCATTGTCGAGCTCTGTTGGCTCGTTTCCTACCTGTTTGGTGGTAGGAGATGAACCAGTCGCCAGGATTGTTCCTAGAAAAACCCCGCTCACCCCAACAATACAGAAAATTACACAAAAGACATTGAAAAACGTCATCTTTTTTTCGAATTCCTCCTAACTTCAGGATACTCCAATTTTGCTGTTTTGTCAATGTTTGACAAAAGAATTTTTTAAATTACAATACCTATCGCTCTTTCTTTTTCTCAACACAGGAGGTCACAATGCGCGCTGTATTTGTCTTGATTTTTTCGATTATTTGCTTCTCTGTTGCTTGCGAACCGGCTACATATACGGTGAGCGCACCGGTCGCACCTGGTCCTACAGTTTACGTCTTGACGTATCCCGATGGCGGTTGTTGGGCCGATGACGTATGGTACGGCGTTTGTCCGTGGAACATGGGTCCGAACTACGGATACTATGGTTGGTATGGTGGGCAGTTCGTCTATCGCCGAGATTATGTTTGGCCCCGAGTTCGCCGAAACTATCCGCCTCCGCGTTCGTGGCATCCACGGCCGCCCGTGCGCCGCGACCATCGTCGGCATCGTCGCTAGATTTCAGAATGTTTATTTGCCCTTGTATACGAAAGTGTACGGGGCTTTTTTATTTATAGCTAGATAAAATAAAGCCCTGTGGATAACTGCACAGGTATCCCTTAGAAACATAACTAATTAACAATGTATAATGTGACAATCAAACAAAAGCGTGCTAGAATTTTGGATATGTGGAGAATGCGCCAAATACTTCGTTATCTTTATGAGTATCCGTTCCGAAAAGGTGCGGAACAAATTGAACGCCACCAGCACGTGCCAGATGGGACTTTTAAAAGCTACCTTTTTAGCCACGGCTATCTTGAATCATGGCAATCAACGCTAAAACGTATCCCAAGATATTTTTTTGGCTTATTTTTAAACACCTCAGAAGCTGAATTGAAAAGAGAACATCTTAGAAACCGCAGAATAGGATTTTTAATAGATGAATGTAGAAAAAAAGAATACGTTAACCCTGAATTAACGCACAATCTTGAAATAACAGAAAAAGGTTGGCAATTTAGTCGAAGTTGGCTTGTATTTTTTAATGAGTGTTTAAAAAAGTACTCTTCGATTACGATATTTGTAGGTTCAATACTCGGAAGTTTAGTAGTAGCTGAAATTGCTAAATTTGGCTGGAGTTCGGCCAAACCATTTTTGATTAACACTCCTTGGTTTAATTGGCTGGGATTATAAAGAAAACAAAAAACAACCAAACGGTTGTTAATTTAAAGTTTTATTTAGTGTATATAAAATTATAAAGCCATTTCTTACAAACCTTACATCTATAACTAGGAACTAACCAAGCGGCTAAGCCATAAGGAAAAGCAAGGAATGAGAATAATACCTTGTAGATATTTCTTAAAATTGCTTTAGCTGGTTGGTCGCAATGGATTGGAATTGGCATAAATTTATTTAAAAATTGCTATTACCGCGGCGATCGTCGCAATCCCCGCTATAACAGTGGGAATCCAAAATGTTTTATTTTTCCAAGCTTCGTCTCTGATATAATCTTTTGTTGCCTCTGTTGCATGTTTTTTTATTTTTTCTCTTCCGTCATCTCCGCCTAGGATTTCTAAAGTTATTTTTTTAACTTCTGTTTGGAATGTGGCGTAATCCTCTTTTGAAAAACATTTATCCAACCTTTCTTCTATGCGATCTGTTGTTTCGGAAGTGACCCCTCCCAATTCAGCCGGTACTGGCGCAGCCCGATTTCTCCTTCTTTTATTAGTTTCAGTCATAATAATAAATTAAGGAGTTTGTTCGTCGTGATTATCAGAGTTTTGCTTAATGATTTGGGATGAAGGAGAGATAAAAGTTCTCTTGTTATCACCCTCATCAATATACACTCCATTTCCTTCGGCTTTAAGCAAAATTGCCAAAGCAAATCTAAACATACTTTGTTCATCTATGAACTGATATTTTTCCATTACTCCATTTACAGCTTGCAAATCACCATTGTTGAAACTAAAAAAAGCCGCCTGCTCCGTTGGTGTTACGGTTGTGGGGGAATTAGGAAGTTTGCTTATAGACATATATTACTTGTTAGTTTCTCCTTATAGGTATATTATACTTATCATTAAACAGAATAGCAATACTTTTCTTTATGGAAAATAACAATACCACAAAAAGTAATTTTTTAGCAAATCTTAAGCGTGTAATAAAATACCCAGCAAAGAAGAAAACCGCTCCCTGTCGTTGTGCCGGTTGTTGCGATGCCAAGCAAACCCGTCCAGATAAGACTGTAAATGTTTCTTAGATACTACTTTATGCGTTCCCTTGATAGAACGCTTAATATGCGACCAAAAACTCTCTACGCTGTTTACATGTACATCACCTCGTACATATTCTTTTCGTCCATGGCCGACAGTCTCTCGGTTGTATCCCTTAGCTACTAGACCGTAGCGGTTACTTTCGTCTGTAAGTAATCTGGTACCAGCCACTTCTACATTTTGATTAAGAAAATTGCCAAGTGTATGCGCCTGTATATTTGGCACTTTTTTTATTCTGGCGTTTCCGCCTCGTTCAATAGCTCCGATAATAGCGGATTTATCAGCCATTACTTTTTTAAAGTTCTTATTGTACTTTCCGCCATTTCCTTTGCCGCCAAAATATGTCTCGTCCATTTCTACTGTACCGCTTAGCGGTCTATCGTCTTGGCCTAGAGCTTTACGGATTAGAGAAAGCATACGCCATGCGGTTTTATAGGTTACGTTCAGTTCACGTTCAAGGAATTTGGCGGACAATCCACTTTTAGCATTAGAAAACATTAACAGAGCTTGAAACCACAATGTTAGAGGTGTACAGGATTTTTCAAAGATAGTACCGATTTGTGGGGCAATCTGAAAACGGCACTTAGAGCATTGGAATTGTCTACGGCCTTTTAATTGGCTGTATGTGCCACCACAAGAACACTGGCGAGTATGTAGACCGTCAAACATTACTTCTAAACAGGCTTCGTCATTAGGAAATTCAAGCTTTAAATCTTGGGAGCCGTATTTGTCTTTCTTGGCCATAATATAGAGGTTATTTACTTATGGCTGTATTGTATAAGTTATTGATTATGTTGTCAAGGGATACCTGTGGATAACTGTAGAGAAAAATGTTGACTTGTGTTTTTAAGTGGTATAAAATGGATACAGGTGGGAAAAAGTGGGGAACATGCTTGTCTCTCTATATTAACAACTTTCCCTAAACAGTATGTTCATCGGTGAATATAGCCATAGCATAGACCAAAAAGGAAGAATGGCCATACCGGTCAAATTTAGACATGATTTGAAAAATGGCGCAGTCGTAACTCGCGGTTTAGATAATTGTCTTTTTATCTACACCAAAAGCGAGTGGGCTAAAGTTGCCGAAAAATATGCCAACCTGCCAATAGCGCAAGCAAACAGTCGAGCTTTTTCTCGTCTGATGTTGGCCGGCGCGATGGATGTAGAACTAGACGGCCAAGGCAGAATAATTTTGCCAGAGTATCTGCGTGAATTTGCCAGCGTGAAAAAAAATGTAGTAATCGCCGGTCTTTATAGCCGATTGGAAATCTGGGATGAGGAAGTATGGAATAAGTATAAAGGTCAAACCGAAGCCGAGAGCGGCGAAATTGCCGAAAGAATGTCCGAGCTAGGAGTGTAATGAAAAAAATATGAATAGGCATGTACCTGTTTTATCACAAGAAGCGATTGATTACTTGCAGCTTAAACCGAATCAGAATGTTATCGATTGTACTTTGGGTGATGCTGGCCATAGCGAGGCGATGCTCCAAAAAATTGCACCCAAAGGAAAATTGCTTGGTATAGATCTGGATGCGGAAGCAGTATTGCGCTCGAAAAGATTTTTATATAGCTTTGAGGATAGAGCCATAATTGTACGAGATAATTTTGCTAATTTAAAAACCATTGCCGAAAAAAATGATTTCAAACAAATAAATGGGATACTGATGGACTTGGGCTGGTCCACTCCGCAATTTGAAGAGCGGGGCAGGGGATTCAGCTTTTCGAAAGATGAACCGCTGGATATGCGCTATTCAACTACAGAACAGGAAACTGTGGCTGATATCGTAAATAGTTATAGTGAAAATGATTTGGCCGGAATATTCAAAAATTTTGGTGAAGAAAAATTAAATAAAGAAATAGCTGAAGCGATTGTAGATTTTAGAAAAATAAAGAAAATAGAAAAGACGGGGGAGTTAACGGAGATAGTTTTACAAGTTTATAGAATCAAGCTACGTACTGATAAAGAAATTCCTTGGATAGGCGGTCTGCATCCGGCCACAAAAGTTTTCCAAGCGCTGCGAATGGAAGTAAATCATGAACTAGAAAATCTGAAATCAGCCTTGCCCCAGGCAGTAGACTTGCTCGCCAGCGGCGGACGACTGGCAGTAATAACGTTTCATTCTTTGGAAGACAGAATCGTGAAACATTATTTCAAATCAATTGCCGGCAAAACAGCAAAGTTAGTTTTTAAAAAACCAATCAGTGCTAGTGACGAAGAAATAAAATTAAATCCGCGGGCGCGCAGCGCAAAACTAAGAGTGATAGAAAAAAATTAGTATGTCAATCAAACGCCAAATACAATTTAGATACAGAAGTTTCATCCATGCGATTGAAACTATCAGTATGCCTCAGTGGCTCACTTCCAAAACCACCCGCTTTGGTTTATTAGCTGTTATCTTTTTATTTAGCATCGCTTATATAGTAAACACAACCTCTTCCGCCACCAGCGGTTACCAAATGCATAAACTTGAAAAACAGAAATTGGCACTGGAAATAGAGGTGCAAAAATTGCAGGTTGAAATTGCCGACAACAGCTCCATGAGCAGTATTTCTTCCCGACTAGTCAAATTAAACATGACCGAAGTTAGTAGTGTAAAATATCTGACAGTCAAAAATACACCTGTTGCTAAGAATTAAGGCTGGACAGGATGAAATTTCCCCTATGGGGGATTTTTTTGTTTAGCAGATTGACTTATCTTTGAAGATATAATATAAATCAGGCACAAGACAATCTTAACAAAACAAAGTGAGGTAACTGTGAAGAAGCTCGTTTCTTGTCAAATTGGCGGGTCTTTGATAGCATTAGTTTTTATTCTGCTCTGCTCAGCGATGGCTCCTGAGTTAAGTAGCGAACAAGGAGTACCGATTTTATATTCTGCTTTCGCTACTATCCTTTCTATCATATTCATTTTAGGCGAAAGTTCAAATGAAGAAATAAAAATAAAACGGAGTTGGATCATTGGAGCTTTTTTACTTCAGTTAGTGCTGTTATATACAATTGCAGATGGTCTCATGTTTGGCTTTATGAATTGGGGAATAATTGTTTCCACCGCTTTCACAGCCGTAGTGATTATCCATCGAGCAATTATGCGCTATCGACTGGTGAAGGAGAGTGCGCTTCCGAAGGCCGTGGCTCGTTGCCGTGCCTCCTAACAATTTTGTATCTTCTGCCGCTGTCCTGTACCCCAGGACAGCTTTTTAATTGTGCTGAATAAAGCAATGCTAGGACACGACTCTTTACTTATGATATAATATCCACATGAATATTCTTGTTTTACAACGTTTATTGTTGGAATTTGTCTTGGATATTATTTATTTTCCAATTTGGTGGTATACCAAAGGCGCGATGCATGCCGGGCGCTGGTGTTTTAATTTGCTAGCTCAAGGCAATGCCAATTTGGCTCCAGGTTTATGGTTGGCCAATTTATTCGTGCCAATGTATGGCCAATTTGATTTTCAAGGCAGGATAATTAGTTTTTTGATGCGTTCGGTGCAAATTTTTGCCCGCACCGTAGCTTTGCTTGTCTGGCTTACTTTATGTTTAGCTTTATTTTTTTGCTGGTTGGCATTACCAATTCTAATAGTGTATGCAATTTAAAAAAGCTACACCTTTAAATATAATTTCCTGTGACAGATGCAAAGCTACTGGTTTTGCCGGTTTTGGTAAATGCCAAGAGTGCAAGGGTATGGCCATGGGAATGCAAAGACGTGGCAAGTGGCAGTACTTCGGCTATCCGCTAACACGATATCACTTGGCTTTGCAAACTGGGCGTCGTATTTTAAATCGCATCCGTTTAGTTACAGCTCTGGTTTTTTGGCTGAATTGTTGGATTTGGTTTGGGTTTATAATTTACAAGCAGGGAGTACTAACTCAGATTTTCAGAGATCCAATACATTGGCAAAATGTTTTTCTTAGTTTAGGAAGTCGAACAATGGCTTTGTTTTGGTTAGGCGCTATCAGTCTTTTGTATTTTTGGTACAGAATTATCCGACAAAAAGAATTAGTGGGCGCTGTGGAATCCTTTGATTATGATAAAAGTAAGCAAAAGGAGGATAATTTAACAATTGATTCTTGGGAGCAGGCAAAAAAATTACCCAGACGAAAAAAGCACAATATTACTCATGCTTTTACTGAAGAAGCTTTGTCTGCGCTAGCCAAAGCCTACCGTTTTGCCGATAAAAATGGCGCCAAAGAAGTCGGGCCAGAGCATTTATTTTATACTCTGCTTTCGTTTAATAGAATTAGTAATATTTTTATTAGATTAGGCATTCCAGCCAGTTCTTTGCAAAAGGATTTGGCTTCGATGTTTCCAGCTGATTCCAAACAGAGCAAGCGCGGTAGTGCTATGCCTCTGATATCGAAAGATTTTCAGCAAATTATTTTTCAAGCCTACGAAGAAGCTTATAACGCGCACCAGGATTATGTCAGCGTGACCGAGTTGTTAATAACTTCTTTGCAAGCTGCTCCGGCTATTGCCGAAGTTTTATTTAATTTTAATATCAGCGAACGCGAATTGGTAAATGTAATTGAATGGGCTAGAATGCGCGAAAAATTACATCGTCAGTATGTTCGGTTCAGACGAGCAGCCAGCCATCATTCCAAATATGGTATGGATAAAGCCATGACTGCTTTGGCGACGCCATTTTTAAATAGTTTTAGTTCTGACCTTACGATGTTGGCGCATTATGGCGAGCTAAATCAGTGCGTGGCTCGTTCTCATGAAATAGAAGATATTTACCAAGTAATTGATGGTGGTGAACATAATGTAATATTGGTGGGTGAGCCTGGGGTAGGTAAGCGAACAATTGTCGAAGGTATCGCCCAAAGCATGATTGAAGACGATGTACCCAAAAGATTAAAAGATAAACGTTTGGTGCGTTTAAGCGTATCGGCATTGCTCGCCGGTACTAGTCCAGCTGGAGCCGTAGAAAGATTGCGCGCAATTATGGAAGAAATGTCGCGGGCGCGCAATGTAATTTTATTTATCAACAACCTTCACGAACTCGTCGGAGTATCGACCGGAGAAAGTGGTAGTTTGGATATTGCTGGAACTTTGGCTGAATTTTTGAGTAACAAAAGATTTCTTACCATTGCCACAACTACTCCCGAAGATTATTCCCGTCATATATTAAATTCATCTGTTAAAGATGTATTTACAAAAGTAGCCATTGCCGAAATGAATGAAGATCAGGCTATTCAAGTTTTGGAATCGAGGGCTGGAAGTTTGGAGTATAAACAAAATGTATTTTTTTCCTACGATGCCATAGCTAAGGCGGTGAAATATGCAGTGAAATTTATTCATGAAGCATATTTACCTGGAAATGCTTTGGAAATAATTACTGAAGCGGCGGCCTTTACACATAACAAAAAAGGCATGAATTCCATTGTTACTAAAGAAGAAGTGGCGGCAGTGGTTACTGAAAAGACTAAGATTCCGTTATCGGCAATTTCTAGTGACGAATCAAGCAAGCTTTTGCTTTTAGAAGAAGAGATGCACAAACGCGTGATTGGCCAAGAAGAAGGTGTGACCGCAGTGGCCAATGCTTTGCGCCGCGCCCGGGCTGAAATGAGGTCAACAAAACGGCCAATTGCTAATTTTTTATTTCTTGGCCCTACCGGTGTTGGTAAAACAGAACTTGCCAAAACAATTGCGGAAGTATACTTTGGAGGTGAAAATAAAATGATTCGCTTAGACATGAGTGAGTATCAAGACAAAAGTGGTATCTCCCGGCTTATTGGTATGCCTGGAGAAAAAGGCACCGGCTTGCTCACTGAAGCTGTGCGCCGGAATCCGTTTTCTCTTTTGTTGCTAGATGAAATAGAAAAAGCCGACCCAGATGTTCTTAATTTATTTTTGCAAGTTATGGATGATGGCCGGCTGAGTGATTCTGCCGGACATGCATACGACTTTACTAATGTGATTTTAATCGCTACTACCAATGCCGGAACTGCTTATGTCCAAGAACAAAACAAAAATGGCATGTCGCACGAAGATTTGCTTAATCAACTTTTGCATGGTGAATTAAAACAATATTTCCGTCCTGAGTTTTTAAATCGTTTTGATGGTATTATTCTGTTTAATCCTTTATCGCGCGCCGATATTAAAAAAATTGCCGGCATAATGTTTGATCGTATTGCCAAAAGTGCAGAGGCAAAAGGCGTGGAGTTGAAGGCTACCGATGATGCTTTGGAATTTTTGGCTGATGTTGGTTTTGATCCTGAATTCGGAGCCAGACCAATGCGCCGCGCTTTGCAGGAAAAGGTGGAAAATAAATTGGCGGAATTATTTTTACAAGGTAAACTAAAAAGAGGTAGTACGGCTACCATTGGAGCGGGAGGGGAGGTAACGGTAGAATAGGATTAAAATTTTAATATGTTTTTTGTATTCTATTATTTTATAGCCGCTTTTCTTTTATCAGCAATACTTACTTGGCTGATAAAGAAGCTGGCCTTAAGATTAAATATTGTTGATCATCCGGATCAGGACAGACATCTTCATGCCAGGCCCACCCCGCTTTTGGGGGGAGCAGCTATATTTTTATCGTTTTGGGCAGTAACTATTTTTTTGATTTTTCATCCAGTGTATGGGGTAGATAGAATTGTAAATCAGCTGGTATTGGCTGGTTTTTCATCTCTAATAATTTTTTTTATCGGTATAGCCGATGATCTGCGTCCTTTGTCGGCAAAATTTCGTTTGCTGTTTGTGGCGGTGGCTGTATTTATTTGCGCTATTTATTTTCCCTGGCTGACAAAAATTACTAATCCATTTGGCGGATATATTGAATTAGGACAAACTGTTGGCGGGATATTGGTATTTTTTTGGCTTATGGGCACGACCTATACAGTAAAGATACTTGATGGTTTGGATGGTTTAGCTACGGGGGTAGTGGCGATCGGTGCTTTTATGATTTTATTACTCACTTCGTACACTAAATTTTATCAACCCAACGTCAGTTTGGTGGCCGGTATTTTTTTGGCGACTTGTCTTGGTTTTCTGTTATTTAATTTTTATCCAGCGAAGATATTTTTGGGCGAAAGCGGCAGTATGTTCCTTGGTTTTATGCTTGGAGTACTGGCAATAATCGGTGGAGGCAAATTGGCCACAGCCTTACTGGTAATGGCTATCCCAATACTTGATATTATTCGTGTAGTTTACAAAAGAATCCGTCGCGGACAACCGATATTTAAAGGCGACAGAGAACATCTTCATTTTCGATTGCTTGATTCTGGTTTGAGCCACCGACGTTCAGTGCTCTTACTTTATTTTTTGGCATTTTTATTTGGTATTGCCACTCTGTTTTTACAAAGCATGCAAAAATTATATGCCCTGTTGGCTTTGGTAGTTCTGATGGCAATTATTAGTCATTATGTTGGTAAAAAGTCTAAAAATACCGTATAGGGGCTATAAAGCCCATATAAGCTCATTCGCTCAAAAATATTTTAGCAAGCTAAATATTTTACTCACTCATTTCGATTATGAAAGAACAGAAACCATTTAAAACCTGGCATTTAATTTTTCTAATTTTGGTAATTGTTATTTCCATTGGCCATAAAATTTATTCTTCTTTGTGGCCAAAGGCGACCTTAAAAGTTGCTGGTCAGGAAATGCGTGTGTTGGTGGCTGATAATTACAATCATCGCCTTAAAGGCTGGAGTGGAAGAAAAGATATGGGGAAGTATGGAGGAATGTTGTTTGTTTTTCCGGAACGTAGCAATCATGCTATGGTGATGCGGGATATGCATTTTCCTTTGGATATTATTTGGCTAGATGGCAACAAAATTGTAGATATTGCGCCGAGTCTGCCACCTGAACCTGGAATTTCAGAAGAACAATTAACTATATATAGAGCGCGAGCTGCCTCTACACTGGTTTTGGAGTTACCAGCTGGGTTTAAAGACCGTACCGGGTTAAAGATAGGGGACATCATTGAAATTCATAAATATTAAATACAACCTTCAAAATTTGGCTAAGCCTTGACAAAAGGCTTGTATTGTGATAAATTCAAGTGTTGTTTTTACCGATATGTTCGGCATAATGCCGCGTATATTTTTGAGAACTTCAATTTTTACCAAGGAGTAAAAAGAATGTCCCAAGCTGACTTATTTCGTTACCAGGTGAGGGAGAGGATTCGTATCGTGGGTGCTTTCCGGAGTAATTCGACTCCGGTGAAGCCCATCGATGAAAAGTTTTTTCCGCCGCTCATTATGGTCTCTGATCCAGTTGCCAGGTGGTGGTCAATCGTGACTATTGGCGGCATCCTTCAGGATGTAGCCCCGTCGAGATTCGACGTGAGTAGTCTGAAACCGCTCTTATTCGTTACGGAGAGCCGTACGAAATCAATTTCCGGCAAAAAGATGCGTCAGCGCGCGGTCGAGTTGGGTGGAAATCTCGGGCTCGCCGATGGTAAACGTATGCTTGCCGAACAGTACAAGATTCCGGCCAAGTTTCGGGATTATTACATCCCCCTGCCTGGTACGTTGCTGTGCAGTCCCAAGAGTGACTTGGTCAGTGCACAGGAAAATAAGTATAGCGGTTATGTGATTGCCTATCTCTCTTACGAAGAAGATTCGTGGATTATGGGTTTGCACGGTTACGACTGTGACTGGCCCGACAATGGTCGTCTGGCGGTCTACAAGAAGTAGCCCAACAAGCGCGCGGCAAGCCTCCAACAGGCTCCCGCGTTTTTTATACCCCTTGACCGTTTCTTTGGAATATAGTAAGTTCCTAATGGATAGGAACCTGTGGAAGGAATAGTCCAACCACGACCAAATCTATTGAAAAAGGACAAATCCATGACTCGTTTCTGGCTTAAACATGATCTGACATCAGAAGAGAGACTAGAATTTAGTAACATTGACATCTTTACCTGTCCTATTTCGGAAAGAAATTATATCGATACTGATTTGGATTTCTTGGATCCAGCAACCGAAGACCCCAGCCTTTCTTTGGCTGATCTGATCGACGAGGTTGCGGTCGAGAAATATCGTATTGACTGCGGTTTTCGTACCGATGGTGTCTATAACCATAAAGGTGCGGCCTTGATTGCGCAAACCCGCGAACAGCTCTACGGTGTGCCTGCGGAAAATCCAGTCTGCCTGGAGCGAATGATCTGGCAAGAAATTAGCATTCGCGCCTTGAGCGTCGAGGCTTTGCGAGCTATCTACTCCCAATTCCGTCAGGGTTTGCTAAAGCCGACAGAAGACTGGGAAGCTAATGCTAAGGTAGTTGTGCCCACCAAATCTGTAGAAATTAAAGATTTTGAAATGGAGCCACCGACTCTTGCTAATGTAAAAAAGGGCAAGTACGGGTTCGACTTCTAAGTCAGGCAATTATCGCCCGAGCGTAGCTATCACAAGCGCGTTCGGGCTTTTTAATTAAGCCATTGACATTTTCTTTTCTTTCCTATATACTAAGCACACTATTTATAAACCTTAAATTCGTATTATGTACTCAGTTATTGCGACTGGCGGAAAACAATATCTGGTCAAGACCGGTGATCTTCTAAAAATAGAAAAATTACCTGTGGCCGAAGGTGGTAAAGTTGTTTTCGATAAAGTTTTACTTACAGCCAATGATGACGGATCTGATGTAAAAATCGGTAAGCCGTACGTAGAAGGCGCAACTGTAGAAGCGACTTTGGAAAAACAAGGTAAAGAACGCACTCTACGCGTAGAGAAATTCAAGAACAAAGTTCGTTACCACAAAGTACGCGGTCAAAGACAGAGATTCAGCCAAGTCAAAATTAAATAATATAAAAAAATCCTCCGTACTGCGGGGGATTTTTGTTATCTGGCAGTTCGATTTTTTATCGCACTGCCCAGAGTAATCTCATCCGCATATTGTAAATCGCTACCCATAGGCAAGCCGCGAGCTAGGCGTGTGGCTTTAATTGCCGGATTTTTTTCTTTTATTTTCTTCTCCAAAAACAGCATTGTCGTTTCTCCGGACAAGTCAGGGTTGAGAGCTAAAATTATTTCTTTTATTTTGTCTGTTTTTTGCAGTTTTAAAAACAATTCTTTAATCTTCATTTTTTCCAACTCTTCTTCGTCTCCCGGCTCCACGAGTCCGCGTAGCACATGGTATAAACCATTATACATACCCGTTCGTTCTATAACCGGTATATCCTGTGGTTCGCTGACTACACAGAGTAGGGAATTATCTCTGGTTTTGTTGTTACAAATATTACAGGGATTATGGTCGCTAAAATCCCAGCACGACTCACAGCTTTTTACATTATCAATTAATTCTTTTAAAGCCAGAGTAATTTCGCCGACTTCTTTTTTGCCGGATTTAAGCAGATAAAAAACAAACCGTTCGGCAGTACGTTGGCCGACAGTCGGAAGTTTGCGAAAAGAATCAATCAGATTTTGAATTGATTTAGAGTACATGTTTTACTTCATTCCCGGAAAGCCGCCCATCTCCTGCATTTTGCTCGCCATTATTTTCTGCATTTTTTTAGTAGCGTCACTGTGGGCATCCTTGATGGCATTTTGTAGTTTTTCTTTTTTTGTAGGATTTAGCATTTCGTCATCGATGGCTACGCCGGTAAGTTGTAAATTACCATCCATAGTCATGGCTACGCCGTTGCTATGGCTGGTTACAGATTCTCCGGCCAAAGCACCCTGTAATTTTTTGCCCTGATCTCGCAGGTCTTTGAATTGTTTGAGTTTGGAAAATACGGACATATGTTTAATAATTAATATTTAATTACATTGGTGGTAAATCTGAGCCGCTTCTTTGGCTAAAAGCTGATTTTGGTTTGAGAACGGGGGCGGCAGCTGGATGTTCTACATATTTTGTTGTCATACTGCGGAAGGAGGCGTGTTTTTCATCAAAAATCATTCGCGCCATGCCGGTAGGACCGTTACGGTGTTTGGCAATATGAATTTCGGCAATATTTTTTTCATCCGGAGAGATCTCTTCGGGACGATAATTGCGGTCGGCCGATTTGCGGTAAATGAACAGAACTACGTCCGCGTCCTGCTCGATGGATCCAGATTCGCGCAAGTGGGATAGTTTTGGTATGGCTGGCTTGCTTACTTCTACTGTACGAGATAGCTGGGAAAGTGCCAAGACGGGTATATTTAGCTCGCGGGCAATACCTTTTAAGCCTCTGGTAATTTCGGCGACTTCTTGCACGCGGTTTTCTATATTACCCCTTGATTCCATGAGCTGCAAGTAGTCGATAACTATCAGTCCCAAGCCGTGTTCCATCTGTAAGCGCCGCGCTTTGGTACGGATTTGCATGATGTTGTTATTCGGTGCGTCATCAATAAAAATTGGCGCTTCGGAAAGTACACCCATAGCATGACCAATGCGGGGAAAGTCATCATCTTCAGGCCGGTCACTGAGTCTGCCGGTACGCATTTTCCATAAATCAACATTGGCTTCGGAACAAAGTAGGCGATCTACCAATTGTTCCTTACTCATTTCTAAGGAAAATAATCCAACTGGTGTTTTTCCTTTCACACCAATGTGGCGCACGATATCGAGCGCTAAAGAAGTTTTTCCCACACTAGGGCGCGCAGCTAGAATTATCAAATCGGATTTTTGTAATCCGGCCAGCAAGTTATCCAGATCCGGATAACCGGTAGGTACGCCGCGCAACTGCCCTTTATTTTTATGCAGATCATCAATTCTATCAAAAGCATCATTTAATACTCCGCGGATGGGAATAAAAGTTTGGCGCATGAAATTTTGTGATACGCCGAACAGTTGTCTCTGCGCATTGTCCAGCAGAGAGTCTAATTCCTCAGTTTCTTCATAGCCCATTTTGGAAATTTCGTGCGCAGCTGAAAGCAATCTACGCCGGGTAGCTTTTTTGTGCACGATGTTGGCGTAATTTACTACATGCGAAGCAGTGGGAACGGCGTTGGTAAGTGATATCAGGTAGCTATATCCGCCAGCTTGTTCTAATTGTCCTTTTTCTGTTAGCCGGTTGCTTAGTGTAAGCAAGTCAATCGGCTCATTTTTTTGATAAAGTTCCAAAATTACTTCAAAAATTTGCGCGTTAGCGTTTTTGTAAAAATCTTCAGCCTGGACAATATCGGCGATTTTTAACATTGCGTCTTTGTCCAACAAAACAGAGCCCAATAGAGACATCTCAGCTTCTAGACTTTGGGGTGGAATTTTTTCCAGTTGATTAATATCTTGAGGCATACATTAAGTCTGTATATCTTAATCTAACAGGTTTCTTTTGGCAAGAAAAATAAGGGGACGAAATGTGGGTAAAAGGTTGATATTTAAAACAGGTAAAGATATAATTAAAGTTATATGATTTCTCAGCTTTTTTGGAAAAAGTTAATCCCAGCCGCGTCTTTGTCTGCCTTGGTCTACTTATTTTATGACCGTTGGCATAGTGGTTTTTTAGGAGCTTTGGCCGTACTTCTATATTTTTTGTTTGTTTCGGCCAAAACACAAACAATACTGATAAGCTATTTCAGTTTTACCAAGTCATTGCGCACCAGAATACTGGCAATTTTTTTAGGTTTGGTCCCGCTTGGTTGGTTTTTGGGAATTTTTATCTTTTTTAACTACTTTAATTCTTTGGCAGTATTTCTATCTTTTTTTGCCAATGCTTTGGTCTGGTTATTGGTCAAAGAAAAGAAAGAAGAGGTGGGAATACAAAGAGAATTTGATGAAGAAATTATTGATGAACCGCCGCACGAAAAAATTAGCGTGTTAATTTATCTTGGTCTGGTGGGTTACGGATTTTATTTTTTAATGCAATCCAAAACCAGCGGCGTTATTTCTTCGCCATGGCAAGTAATTGATCCAAGATATATTTGGGTTTTTTTGGCCGCGACTTTTTTGTTGGGCGCGCTTGTTTTATTTTCTAAAGTTTCTTTAAAAACCTTGTTATTTTTTGTTATATTGCATTCGTTTTTACTCCACAGCTATTTACCTCTAACTCACGATTTGTTTTATGGCGCAGATGGCTGGAGGCATATGGCTGCGCAAAATCGATTGTTGGAAGGCAAGGGCGTTTTGATCCCAGAGATAGTAGGGGAGAAGACGCTCGTTGCTAAAAGCAATATCGGGGTTTTGTCCTATGCAAATTTTTGGGGAACAAACGTAGTTCGGGTAAAAATATTGGGAATTGATTTAATTTTTTTGACCAAATGGTTTTTGCCAATTGCCTGGTCTGTGATTTTGACTATTTTATTATATGAAATTGGGTTGACGCTCGGCTGGTCTGGGCGAAAATCTTTGTTTTTGGCTTGGGGCAGTATGTGGCCATTTGCTTTGCAGGCAGGCGGATCATTTTCTTTGCCGGGAAATTTTGGTTTTTTAATTTTTGTTTTATTTTTTCTTCTTCTCCTTAAAAGAATGCGCGAGCCAAAGCCTGGACAGAAAAGCATTTTGTTTGCTCTCGGCATTGGTTCGGCATTAGGATACTTGTTATTTTTTGTCTTGTATTGGTTGAGTTGGGGAGTTATGGAAGTTATAAAGAGCGGGAAAAAGTTAATTATTATCCCCAGTTTAATTTTGGCGCCATTGGCTTTACCAGCTTTGGAGTTGGCGGCCAAGTTTAGTGTGTGGGATCCTCAGGTAAATATTTTGGCCCAAGCCAAACAATTTACCGGCAACTTTTTTGCAATATATTTAGCTAGTGGGCCACGGCCGCACGAGATTAGCGGGGGAAATATTTTGTTTAACCAAATACCAGCGGCTGTTTTTACACCAAATTTTCTGACGCAATGGCGATGGTGGCTACCGGCTCTGGTTTTGGTTGCAGTATGTTTTATTATTTTAGGAATAAAACAAAACTGGAAAGACGGGGTTTATAAATTTATTTTGTCTAGTTTTGTAATTTTATTAATCAGTTATTTCATATCCTTTTATTTGCTCTCTGGTGAACATCTGTTTTCACGCCGTTTAGATGCAACTCTGGCGCTTTTGTTTTTAATTTTAGTCTTTTACGGATTAAATAATGCCAAATATTTCAATTATTATTTACTAATCATCCTGTCTGCGGCTATTACTGCCTCATATACCTTAGGTCCAGATACACTTACAGTCAGCTCAAATCAACTGGAAGCAGTGAAGTATGTTTGGTCGTTAGAAAAAAATATTACTCCACGTTGTGTTCTGGGTGATACGTATCCGCTGTTGGCGCTAGAAGCTGTGTCGGGGAAAGAAATTATTGGTGGCGGTTTTCCGATCGATGCAAACTTTGGTCAGCCAGAGAGAGTGGAGTTATTTAAACAAATGAATGTGGCGATAAATGATAATGTGTTACACACCACAGCCAATTTGACGAAAGCGGATCATTGTTGGTTTGTTGGCGAGACAGATAATTTTAGAAAGCAGGGGATTTTAAATTCAGGAATTTACAAAGTATTTGGTGATACGGCAGTGGTAAGATACAATACTAAATATTAATTAATAATATATGAATGACTGCCTGTTTTGCAAAATAATCAACAAAGAAATTCCAAATTATACAGTCTACGAAGACGAAAATACTTTGGCGTTTTTGGATATTCATCCTTGCTCCAAAGGACATACGGTAGTGATATCAAAAAAACATTTTGTCGATCTTTCGGAGATGTCAGTGTCTGACTGGCAAGATGTGAGCAGGGGATTGGCCGGAGCTTTTGCAAGAGTGAAAGAAGTTTTAAATCCAGACGGTTTAAATTTAGGAATAAATAACGGCAAAGCCGCGGGCCAGGCTGTGGCGCACGCGCATTGGCACCTTATTCCCCGTTGGCAAGGCGATGGCGGAGGCAATATGCATTCTATAATCCGTAAAGGTGATGGCGTGGATGTAAAAGAGGTGGCCGGGTTATTTACAAAGTAATTTATGCAAGAAATAAAAAAAATTTCGTCAGAAGTAGTACACAAAAATCCTTGGTGGGATTATAAACGCGATCAATTTGTTTTGCCGGATGGCGGTATCAATGATTATTATTACAGCGAAACGCACGGCAATGTAATAGTTATACCTGTTTTAGATGATGGTCGATTGGTATTGGTGCGCCAATATCGGTATTTGCATGAAAAAAACAGTATTGAATTTCCGGGTGGAGGCATACATGCGGACGAATCGCCAGTAGACGCGGCGAACAGAGAATTTTTAGAGGAAACAGGATATAAAACTGAAAATTTAATAAAGATTGGCACTTTTGAGCCATGCATAGGTATGCTTAAAGATATTTCGCATATTTTTATTGCCAATGAATTAACGGAAATGCAACAACCAAAATCCGAAGGTATGGAACATACTGAAGTAATTTTACGCCGGGTAGATGAATTCGAAAATATGATTAAACAAGGCGAGATTTGGGATGGCCAAGTATTGGCGGCCTGGGCTATGGCGCGGGATTTTTTGTTGAAAGGTTAATAATTAAAAAACCCAGCAGTATTAGCTGGGTACTCTGGCCGGTGAGGTTAGTCAGTAGGCCAAGGAATTTCTGTGTCTACCATTTGTACGTCGTTTGGGCTGACGAGTACATCTTTGTGCGAAAGAATAAAGTTTGTATCATTAGACCAATGGCCGCCGGTTTGGATAATACGGCTGGAATCATATTCATCCATCATAGCAAGAAGTGATTTTTGTTTTTCCGACAAAAGTTTGTGGACTTTTCTATTGTTTTCCAATTCGGCGCGAGTGTAAAGATCGCCTTCATTATCAAGATAGAACATCCCTGTTTCATTAATCGGTCCGCTAAACATCTGGACCGGTTTTCCATCATGGTTTACATTTGCTACCAGGCGATCATAGAAGACAAAGTATAAAGCACCTTTGGGAACTTTTAGCGTCTTCAGTTCGCGGCTGGCAACTTCCACTTCTTCATATTTTTCCAGGACACGATCAAGCGTTCCGGGTTGAAGAACGGGTTTGAATCCATCCTCTCTAAGAAATTGTTCATTATTTTGACTTTCGACGATGAAAGCCGGAGAGAAGACAAATGTAACGTAGGTTTGGCAGGTGTATTTCACGGGTCTCCTTTGCGTTTGAGTTTATACCAAATAAAATTTTTAATCAAGCATAGATCAGTATTTGAAGAAAACCGATTTTTGTGCTACTATTTGTGTATGCCAGCAGAAGAAAAAGAGCAAAATATAATAGGCAATCCCGAGGTCAACTACTTTGCTATGACCAATTTTCGCAATAAAAATGCGAAATTTGGCATAAAGCTGGACGATCGCCGTAGGCATATGTATGTAGTTGGCAAGACGGGCATGGGCAAAACAACCTTGTTGGAAAACATGGTTCTTAATGATATCTACGCTGGTCATGGCGTGGGTGTAGTAGATCCGCATGGGGATTTTGCCGAAAAAATCATCGATTATATCCCAGCTCATCGTATAAACGATGTGGTATATTTCAATCCGTCAGATATTGATTATCCGATCGGTTTTAACATTTTAGAAAATGTAAATCCACGCTATCAACATTTAGTGGCTTCCGGTCTGATGGGTGTGTTCAAAAAAATCTGGCCAGATGTCTGGAGCGCGCGTATGGAATATATTTTAAATAATACTCTTTTGGCGCTTTTAGAATTTCCTAACACCACACTTCTTGGTATCAATCGTTTGCTGGCCGACAACGCTTACCGCAAACGAGTTATTAAAAATTTAAAAGATCCGGTAGTAAAATCTTTTTGGGAAACAGAATTTGCCAGCTATAATGACCGCTACAAACAAGAAGCGGTTGCACCGGTGCAAAACAAAATCGGTCAATTTTTGTCTGCTTCGGTTATCCGTAATATTGTGGCGCAGGTAAAATCGCGCATCAATATCCGTGAAATAATGGATACCAGGAAAATTTTTATCATGAATTTGTCCAAAGGTAGAATTGGTGAAGATAATTCACGACTGCTGGGCGGCATGTTGATTACCAAAATTCAGCTGGCTGCCATGGAAAGAGTAGATACTCCAGAAAAGGATCGTAAAGATTTTTTCTTGTATGTAGATGAATTCCAAAATTTTGCCACAGAAAGTTTTTCAAATATTTTATCCGAAGCTCGAAAATATCGTCTGGATCTCACTATGGCTCACCAATACATGGAGCAGCTCGATGAAACAGTGCTTGCGGCTGTAATTGGTAACGTGGGTACGCTGGTAACATTTCGTGTGGGCTCCACTGATGCCGAAATTTTGGCCAAAGAATTTGCCCCTACTTTTATAGAAACCGATTTGGTAAACCTGACTAAATTTCAAATTTATTTAAAATTAATGATCGACGGCGTAGCTTCGCAGCCGTTTTCAGCCAATACTTTATCTCCAATTAATATATCAACTGCCAGCACTGAAAAAGTTATAAAAGTTTCCCGCGAACGCTACGCGACCAACCGTGAAAACATTGAAGATAAAATTATGCGCTGGACCGGAATGGAAGCTGGTGAAACCGATGATTCCGAAGATGAAAAAAAGGATTCAGATGAACAATATACTGAAGACGAAGAAGGCATGCCGGTTTTAGTTGAGAGGAAAGTGGCTACGCCTCCTCCACCAATTCCTGTTAAAAAACATATTCCGCCGCCATTTAAACACCCAACTCCGCCTCCAGTAAAAGTCCAAACTCCACCGCCAGCAAAAAAAATCGAACCGACTCCAATTAAATCCGACATAAAAGATAGCAAGCCGGTTTCTTTAGTTGATACGAGTCAAAAAGGGATAAGTTTGTCTCAAGCTACACATACAAACAAACAGCCAATAAAAAATGAAAGAAAACACGAACAGAGACCCGCTCCGTCTTTTCAGCAGCGCCCTAAACAAACCCCGCCACCGCCAGCGCGCCCTTCTGTTCCAGCTCCTGCGTCCCAGTCTGTTGCGCCAGAAACTCCGCCAAAATCAGCACCTAAAAACGAACCGGAAAAAAAGATTTTACCTGATAGGATTGTAAAGCTCGATGATGAGAGGGGTTGACAGGAAAATAAGTTTATTGTATATTGTTATTGTATAATGTTAATTAATAACCGAAATGAGTGAGAATAGTAATTGTTTACAATTACTATCGAGCGAATGAGGTTATATGTTTTAACTATATAATTTGGGGTACAGAAGTACCAACGAAGTTCCCAAAATTTTACCCGGTCTTAGCCAGAAGCGAAAGATAGGGGGTCGAATTTAATAAACTCTCAAAAACCATTTTGGGAACTACAAGAAGTACAAAACTATGGCATTCGATGGACAAAGACAAATGTACAATGTGGATCTTTCCTGCGGAAAATGCGGAACCCACATTTCACAATTGCCATTTGAACCGAAGGGTGACCGCCCAGTTTATTGCTTTGATTGCAATAAAGCCTATCGCTCAGACAGACCAGGAAACAGCGATAGAGGTGCTCGCGCCCCAAGACAAATGTACAGCGTTAATGTAAATTGCGCTGAGTGCGGTACTCAGATTACGGAATTACCATTCCAACCATCTGGAGACAAACCAGTTTACTGCCGATCCTGCATGCAGGCTCGCAGAAACGGATAATTTCAAAATTAAAAACACCCTCCTTTACCGGAGGGTGTTTTAGTTTTGAAAAGTTTTGACAAAAGTTTGGGGTTATTATAAATTAAGATAAACAGGAGGTTCGAATTATGAGCAAGAAGTTCTGTAAACAATGTAATGGTACCGGACGATCTTTCTCATTGTGTGGTACGCCTATGACCTGCAGTAAGTGTGGTGGTAAAGGAGTGACAGGGATCATTTGTGGTCCATGTTACGGTACTGGTCGTACATTCTCATTATGTGGTACACCTATGGATTGTAGTGAGTGTGAGGGGACTGGTAAGCCGTAGGAGGTACTTATCTTGATAGGTCAAAATGACAGAATTTTCAGGCCGCGTCGATTCGTCGACCGGCCTTTTTTAATCGCCATATTGAAAATATATCAAAAATAGTGTAGTTTAATGCCATGTCCAAAGCAAACAACAAAATCAAAGTCTTATGCGCTATGAGCGGCGGGGTAGATTCCTCTGTTGCCGCGGCTCTTTTGGTTGCGGAGGGATACAATGTTACCGGCGCATTTATGGTCAATTACGATGAAATCGGGCCAAACGGAGAATCCTGCTGGGCGGCAGATTACCAAGACGCACTGCGCGTAGCCGCTAAACTTGGTATTCCATTACTACGTTGGGATTTTGTTAAAGAATACAAAGAAACCGTTTTGGACTATATGTTCTCTGAATACGAAAAAGGCAGAACGCCTAATCCGGATATTTTATGCAATAAATTTGTGAAGTTTGGTTCATGGCTAGATAAAGCCAAAGAACTTGGCTTTAATAAATTAGCCACTGGCCATTATGCCAGAATTAAACAATCAAAAAATTCAGTTAAGTTAATGGAAGCGAAAGATAAAAATAAAGACCAGACATATTTTTTACATCAATTAAATCAAGGCCAATTAAAGCACGCCATATTTCCAATCGGTGATTACACCAAACCGGAAGTTAGAAAATTGGCCAAAAAATTTGGTTTGCCAAACGCGGATAAAGAAGAAAGTATGGGCATCTGTTTTGTGGGCGAAGTGCCGATGAAAGATTTTTTGTTGAAAAAAATTAAATCTAAACCAGGGAAAATACTCCTTAGTACCGGCGAAGTAATAGGCGAACACGACGGCTTGCCTTTTTATACCATTGGCCAAAGAAATTTGGGTGTAAAAACAAAGGAAAATAAGCCATTGTATGTATTGGATAAAAATTTTGAGAAAAATGAATTGGTGGTTGGTTATGAAGATGATGTGTTGTTATATAAAAAAGAAGCAGAAGTGGATGAAATCAATTGGATTAGCGGGAAACCAAAATTTCCATTAAGTTGCGAAGTTCGTTTGCGACACAGACAGACATTGGAAAAAGTAAAAGTGGAAATGAAGAATAAAAAAATATTTTTAAAATTTTCTAAACCACAACGCGCTGTAACCCCGGGCCAGTTCGCTGTCTTCTATAAAAAAGGTGAATGTTTGGGCGGGGGAGTAATAAGTTAAAAAAAGAAAAGGACTTACCAGGGAGTCATTTCACGCACCAACACAGTGCAAATGACCTGATAAGTCCGAAAATTTTGTGCCGGTATACTCTATCCCTAAGGCATTGAGTAGGGGGTAACTAGCCCCCATACTGGATTTAACTGTAAAACAGGTTATGTCCAGCACTTGCTGTGTTTTACCACAGTTGGCACTTAGTTGGTCTCCTGGTACTTTTCTCGAGGTTGAGATTGTTCAAGTGTTATACTCTGGGCCACTTTTGGTGGCTTTCGCACTCAAACCCAGGTCCCGCTGGGTTGTGCGAAGAATATAATATACCAGCTTTTTAATTTTGTCAATCATAGTGTGGATAAATAAAAAACCCCGCTTTCACGGGGGTTTGGTGTTGTGTGTTTATGATTGCGCAGTTGCGCTGCGGGCTAACCAGTCCCAGGCTAATTTGCTCATTTAGAGCAATCAACCCCTTTACAGGAGCATAACTCCTGCCACACGGTTTGTCCTTTAACTTTCTCCCCCTAGTTTTAGTGGGGGGACATTGTGGGGGACTACTCGCAGCAGACCCCACGGTTTCCGTTAAAGACCTACTATTCGGTAGGTCATTTCTGAGGAAGATAATACCACACCTCTTGAGTTTTGTCAAGAGGGGTGGTAAGATTTAGTAGAATTGGTTTTCATTTAATAATATATACAATGTATGTTTCTATTAGAGTTGACAGGACTAGTTCTAATATCTTTAATTTTTGGATATATAATTTGGGTTTTAAGAGGAAAGAAGACCAGCTTATTAAAAGAAGCAAACAAGGTTTTTGTTTTTGACCTTTGGGGATTATACTTAATACTATTGGTCATTGTAGTGTTTATTGTTTTTATACTGGTCAGTTAATATGTTGACATCAGTAGAACTCCGTCAAAAATACCAAGACTTTTTCAAATCCAAAGGGCATACAATTATCCCTTCGGCTTCTTTAGTTCCGGAAAATGATCCCACCGTACTTTTTACTACCGCTGGTATGCATCCGCTGGTGCCGTATCTATTAGGAGAAAAACATCCCGGTGGCAATCGTTTAGCCAATGTTCAAAAATGTATTCGTACTCAAGATATAGATGAAGTGGGGGACAATCGCCACGATACTTTTTTTGAAATGCTTGGCAATTGGTCTCTAGGAGACTATTTTAAAAAAGAAGCCATTGCTTGGAGTTGGGAATTTTTAACATCTAAAACATATTTAGGAATTGATCCGCGTAAATTAGCAGTTACAGTTTTTGCCGGTGATAATGATGCTCCGGTAGACAACGAATCTGCAGAAATTTGGAAATCATTAGGTGTGCCAGAGCACAAAATTGGGTATTTACCAAAGAAAAATAACTGGTGGGGTCCGGCTGGCCAGACTGGCCCATGCGGTCCGGATACGGAAATGTTTTTTTGGAGTGGAGAATCCGAACTTCCTCCGGAAGATAGTAATCCAGCCAATGATGAAGACAATTGGTTAGAGATTTGGAACGACGTCTTCATGCAATATTTTAAAAAAGCAGACGGAACTTTTGAACCGTTAAAACAAAAAAATGTAGACACTGGCATGGGGTTGGAAAGAACGCTTGTGGTTTTAAACGGTTATGCCGATGTTTTTCAGATTGATACTTTTTGGCCGCTAATACAAACAATTCAAAATATTTCCGGACGTGAGTATATAGAAAGCAAAGAAGTTACACGTTCGATGAGAATTATTGCCGACCATTTACGCACAGCCACTATGATAATGGGGGATGATAAAGGTATTGCGCCAAGTAATACGGATCAGGGATATATAGTACGCCGTCTGATTCGCCGCGCCGTGCGTCATGGGCGTATGTTAGGTATCACAGAAAATTTTGGTGACAAAATCGCCCAAGAAGTTATTAAAATTTTTGCCAGCGTTTATCCAGAGCTGAAAAAAAATCAAGAATTCATAATGCTAGAAATCGCCAAAGAAGAAAGTAAGTTCAGAAATACTATTGAACAAGGGCTTAAAGAGTTTGATAAACTGATGGAAGACTTCAGATTGTTTTTTGAAAAAACTGGGGAAACAATAAAAGAGATTTCCGGCAAACAAGCCTTTAAACTTTACGATACTCACGGATTTCCTTTGGAAGTTACTCAAGAGTTGGCTAATGAGCGAGGTTTAACAGTCGATGTTAGTGGTTTTGAAGAAGAATTTAAGAAGCACCAGGATTTATCTCGCGCTGGCGCAGAACAAAAATTTGCTGGCGGCTTGGCTGATCACAGTGAGATGTCAGTTAAATACCATACAGCCACTCATTTGTTGCACGCCGCCTTGCAAAAAATATTAGGCCCTCACGCTACTCAGCGTGGTAGTAATATTACTCAAGAACGCATGCGTTTTGATTTTCCTCACCCACAAAAAATGACTCCAGAAGAAATTAAAGCTGCCGAAGATTTAGTAAATGCTGCCATTGCTAAAGATTATCCTGTTAGTTGGACAGAGATGAGTTTTGAAGAAGCTAGAACCAAAGGCGCGATGGGATTGTTTGAAGATAAATACCAAGCCATGTTAAAGGTATATACTGTTGGTGATCCAAACGAATTGGCTGATGCGGATCCAAACTCTCCTACATTTAGTCGAGAAATTTGTGGAGGACCACACGTAGAACACACGGGCGTGCTTGGTAAATTTAAAATTGTAAAAGAAGAAGCTGTTAGCGCGGGAATTCGCCGTATCAAGGCGATTTTAGAATAAATAAAATGCTTAAAAAATTATTTCTTCATTTTTGGTCGGTGCGGCATCAGTTTGTCCGCTATTTTGTTATTGGCCTAGGCGCAGTAGTTTTAGATATCGGCAGTCTTTATTTATTAAAAGAATATTTGCATCTTCGTCCGGTGATGGCAGTTATAGTCAATGGAATATTTATTTTGAATTATGTTTTCTTTTTAAATAAATATTGGGCGTTTAAATCCACCGGCATCACTCACAAACAGATGATCAGATTTTTTATTTTAGCTGGCGCCAACTACGGTATTGCTATAGCTTGGATGTATATTTTCAATCATCAATTAGGTTTAAATTATCTTATCGTGAGGTTGGCTAACATCGCTTTGTCTGTGACGTGGAATTTCCTGTTATACAAGTTTTGGGTTTATAAACACGAAGAGCCTACAATTTTGGCTAATTAAAGCCAAAATATATCTCTGCCCAGAGGGGGTTGACTAATTTTGCTTTTTAGGTTAATATAACCAGGTTATTAATCCAATAAAAAATGGCTAAACAAGACATCATTGAGTTAAAAGGTGTAATTGAAGAGTTGTTACCAGCCACAACTTTTAAGGTAAAACTTGAAAGCGGTCAGGTTATCATCGCTCACTTATCCGGAAAAATCAGAATGAACAAGATCCGAATGAGTATCGGTGATAGTGTAAAAGTAGAAATGACCCCGTACGACTTGACAAAAGGAAGAATAACGTATAGATTCTAGTTCTAGGGAGTCGACAATTAAACAATCAAAGAGTATCAACCATTGCGGTGTAGTCGGATCGTAGTTATACAACGTCTAAATGTCCGTATAACTTAACCATCTGGCGTCGATATCGCGGCAGTGGTTGGTATTTTTTAAACAAAATTTTCTATGAAGGTACGAGCATCAGTAAGAAAAGTCTGTATTAAATGTAAAATTGTACGCCGCAAAGGCCGTGTTTGTGTTATTTGTGAAACTCCAAAACACAAACAACGTCAACGTTAATTTTAAATCACAAATCTTAAATTTTGTATGCGAGTAGCCGGTATAACTATCCCAAAAGAAAAAAGAATTGTAGTTTCCTTAAACTATATTTATGGTGTTGGTCCGACATTGTCAAAAAAGATTTTAGCCAAAGCTAAAATCGATGAAAACACCAGAACCAAAAATCTTACTGCTGAACAGGAAGACAAATTACGCATGATAATCGAAAAGGAATACAAGACTGAAGGTGACTTGCGCCGCGAAATCATGGCCAACATCAAACGTCTTAAAGATATCAAGGCTCACAGAGGTATCCGCCACATGAAGCACTTGCCAGTACGCGGTCAACGCACTAAAACCAATTCCCGTACAGTTCGCGGTAATACCCGCAAGACTATGGGCAGCGGCCGTAAGGTAGAAACCAAGACCTAATTAACTTTGAACTGATTTTTTAAAATATTTTCCAAATATGTCAGATGTTCAATCAGTACAACCTACAGAAGTAACCGCACAACCAACAACTACAGCCACTGCTGTTAAAACAGTAGCTAAAGGCAAGAAAAAGAAAGTAGTTAGACAAGTTGTCCGCGGTAATGCTTTTATTCAAGCTTCCTACAACAACACTATCGTTAGTATCACTGATCCAAACGGCGACGTTTTGGGCTGGTCTTCTTCTGGTAAAGTTGGATTCAAAGGCCCAAAGAAAGCCACTCCTTACGCATCTAGCATAGTTGTAAAAGACGTGGTAGATAAATTAGGTGCTTATGGATTAAAAGATATCCACGTATTTGTAAAAGGCATCGGCGGCGGTAGAGAAGGTGCTATCAGAGCTTTGCACTTAAATGGTTTGAATGTTCTGTCTATCAATGACGTTACCCCGATTCCACACAACGGTTGCCGCGCCCCAAGAAAGCGCAGAGTTTAATAATTACCAATTTTAAATACTATTGAAGTATGGCAAGAGATTTAAGACCAAAACATAAACTATGCAGAAAATACGGACAGAAGCTTTGTGATTCTCCAAAATGTCCGGTAACCAAACGCAGCTACCCAGCTGGTGTACACGGTCCAAGCAAGAAACACACCAAGCAGTCTGTGTACGGTAAGCAATTATTTGAAAAACAAAAAGCCAAACAGCTTTATGGTCTTTTGGAAAAACAATTTTCCAACTACGTAGCCGAAGCTTCCAAGAGAACTGGTGATACCTCGAAGTTCTTGGTAAATTATTTAGAATCCAGATTAGATAATGTTATTTACCGCACTGGTCTAGCTTCTTCTCGCCGCGCTGGCAGACAACTTGTTAGCCACGGACACGTTTTGGTAAATGGCAAGAAAGTAGATATCCCATCTTACAGAGTAAAAGTTGGTGAAGAAATCGCATTATCTGAAAAAAGCAAAGAGAGTCCGTTGTTTGCTAAAATTTCTGAAAAATTAAGCAAAGTGGATGCTCCGGGCTGGCTTGGTCTTGATTCAAAAAAAGTTTCTGCCAAAGTGCTCAATGCTCCAACAGTTGACGATCCAGGTTACGACGCTAAATCAATCATTGAGTTTTACTCACGTTAATTTTAAAGGAGGGGAGTTTTCCCCGTTAAATATTTATTCATATGGAAAATCTATTACTGCCGTCAAAAGTAGAGTTTGTGCCAGGCGACACCCCAAACAAGGGATCGCTGGTGGTTACGCCATGTTTTTTTGGTTATGGCACCACTTTAGGCAATACACTACGACGCGTATTATTGTCTTCTCTTCCCGGAGCCGCTGTTGAAGCCATTAAAATCAAAGGCGTACAACACGAATTCAGCTCTGCGGAAGGTTTAAAAGAAGATGTCGTTGATATTATTTTAAGTCTAAAACAATTGGCTGTTAGAGTTTTCGTCGATGAACCAGTAACTTTGCACATCAGCAAGAAAGGCCCAGGTGAAGTGACTGCTGCTGACATCGAACCAAACTCCAGCGTAGAAATAATGAATCCAGAATTGGTTTTGGCTACTCTTACTTCCAACAAACCTTTTGAAATGGATTTGATTGTTGGTCGCGGCAGAGGATTCAAACCAGTAGAAGAAAAAGACAAAAAGCACTATGATTTGGGTACTATCGTTATCGATTCTATCTATACTCCAATCAAAGATGTTGGTTACAATGTTGAGTACACACGTATGGGTGACGTTACCAACTATGAAAAATTAACTTTGAATATCGAAACTAACGGTACTTTGTCACCTTCTGAAGCTATCAAGCAATCTACTCAGATTATAATGGATCACTTTTCTATCATCGCTACTGCTGCCAATGAAATGGTAGTAGAGATGCCAGTTCCAGTGATGGCTGCTGAAGAAGACAAGCCAAAGAAGGCTAAAAAAGCTGCCAAAAAGAAAGCGTAATTAAAATTATTGTATGAGACACCAGAAAAATAAAGTTACTCTAGACAGAAAGACTGCTGCACGCCGATCTCTTTTGGCAAATTTGGCCGAAAGCTTGGTTTTGTATGAAAAGATAAAGACTACAAAGGCTAAAGCCAAAGCTCTAGCTCCATTTATCGCCAGACTTATCACTAAAGCAAAAATGCAGAATTTATCTGGCCGCAGAGAATTGATGAAGACTTTGTATACTGAAAATGTTATTAAAAAAATGATGGAAGTTATCGGTCCGAAATACAAAGACAGAGCCGGTGGTTATACTCGCATTATCATGCTTAGAAACCGAAAAGGTGATGGAGCAGAAGAAGTTCTTATTGAACTTGTTTAATAAAAAAATATATGACGACAAGCGTTATCAAAAGAAATAAAATTACCATCGATGCTTCCGGCCAAGTTGTCGGTCGTTTGGCTTCGAAAATAGCCATGATTTTGATGGGCAAAAACAAACCAAACTATCGCCCGCATATTGATACTGGTGATAAAGTTGAAATCCACAATGTTGGTGAAATTCGTTTTACCGGTAAAAAGATGGAGACTAAAGGATTAAGACACCACAGTAATCACCCGGGTGGTTTGAAGACAAAAATGGTTAAGGAATTAATTAAAGAAGATCCAAAACGAATCCTTATCCACGCTATTGGTAGAATGTTGCCAAAAAACAATACTCGTCCACGCAGATTATTGCGTATATCTTTTAAATAAAAAACACCTATGACAAAGATTGCAAAGACAAAAGAAAAAGAAGGAGATGTAATGCGTTCTGTTGGACGACGCAAGAGAGCTTCCGCACGCGTACGTTTATCTCCAGGTGAAGGTAAAATTACCGTAAACGGAAAAGATTTTAAAGTATATTTCCCATATTTTGAATGGCAAAATATTATCATGGCTCCACTTACCGCTGTAGGAAAAGATAAAACTTTTGATGTTTCTGCCAAAATTGTTGGTGGTGGTCAAAAGGGTCAAGCAATTTCCATACAGCTTGGTATTGCCCGCGCTTTGGTAAAATGGAATGAAGATTTAAAGAAATCTCTAAAAACTCAAGGATACCTTACTCGCGATGCCAGAATCAAAGAAAGAAAGAAATTCGGTCTCAAGAAAGCTCGCAGAGCGCCACAGTGGTCCAAACGTTAAATCTCTACCAAAAAGACGCTCTTGAAGCGTCTTTTTGTAAAATTGCAGTATTATTTAATAATATGGAGGTTGAATTACAAAAATTAGCAGAGATTAGAGTTCGGACAGAAGAAGAATATAAAAAGATAGGCTCAGTTTTTTGTCCTTATTTAAAAAAACAGATTGCTTTTAACGCAAAAGGTTTGGAACATATTAAATTTAAAGGCAGAAATAAAGCTAGAAGTAATGTGGATCAGTATATACGTTTGCGTTCATTGCCCATTGCTAAAATTATTATAGAATCTTCTCATACCCTACAAGGTTACCAAGAAAGGAATGAAATGGTAATGATAAAAAAGAAAAAATGGGGCACAATAATGAAACCAGTAAAATATTATGAGTTTGTTGCCGTGTTGAAAAATGTGCGTCTAAGAGTTATTGTTAAACAAGTTGAGGGCGGTGAGTTGCATTTTTGGAGCATTATCCCGTTTTGGAGAATGAGTATGCTAGGTACACGGCTTCTTCATAACGGTAACCCAGCAGAAGATTAGAACAAAAAAAACACCATTAATGGTGTTTTTTTGTAGTGCTATGTGCTACGGTTTACTTATTAACCGTGAGAGGGCCGAAGCCCTACACAAGCACTAAAGATAGTATACTAAAAACTCGCCATTTTGTCAATATATGTGGATAAACCCCGGTTTGGTTAAAATTCCTGTTAAGTATTTTATTCTTTAAGGTTTTACTGTAAAATACAGGCACTATGTCCTCATATACCGTAGCTCAAAACACCTCTTTTCTAACGGTTGCCTCTGTCTTACAGAAGGTAATTTCTTTCTTTTATTTTATCTTCGTGGCCCGGATGATTCAGGTAGAAAATACGGGGGTATATTTTTTTGCTATTACTTTTACCACCATTTTTACCGTCGTAGCTGATTTTGGCATGGGCCCTGTACTCACCAGAGAAGCGGCCAGATTCCCAGATAGAGCCGAAAGTTATTTCAATACCGTCTTTTGGACAAAAATGATGTTTGGAGCCGGCGCCTATTTGTTGGTAATTATATTCGCCAACATTTTAAAATATCCAGAAACTACTAAGTTGCTTATCTATATTTCCGGTATCACAATGTTTTTTGACAATCTTACCACCTCGTTTAACAGTATTTTCCGGGCTAAAAAAAATTTGATCTATGAATCTCTGGGGGTTATTGGTTCTCAGTTTATCACTTTGCTTATTGGTACTTTTGCTTTACTCAATCACTGGCCGCTTGTCTGGCTTATCTTGGCATATACTATTCCTAGTTTCTTAAACTTAATTTATATCAGTGGTTTTTTAAAAAAAGTTTATCGTATCGGTGTTCGTTTTGTTTGGAACAGTGAAGTATTTAGAATTTTTTTGGCCACAGCCTTGCCATTTGCTTTGGCAGGTATTATTGGCCGTTTGTATTCGTACAGTGATTCACTGTTGATGTCCAAAATGCTTACAGCCAAAGAGCTGGGGTGGTGGAGTGTGCCGTACAAAATTACTTTTGCTTTCCAATTTATACCCGTAGCTTTATCAGCCAGTGTATATCCGGTATTTAGCAGTCTATTTCTTAGTGAAAAGACGGCTATTGGTCCGTTATTTGAAAAATCTTGGCGTTATCTCTTTGCTGTGGTTTTCCCTGTGGCTTTAGGGTTGATGGCTGTGGCCGATCCGGTAGTAAGGTTAGTTTTTGGCCAACAATATGCTCCATCTGTTGTTCCTTTACGAATTCTTCTCGTCAGTCTGATTTTTGGTTTTTTGTCGTTTATTACCGGGGCGCTCCTAAATGCCACTAACAAACAAAAAACCCAAACTAAGCTTATAGCTAGTGTATTGGTAGTAAATGTTATTTTAAACCTAATTTTATTACCCCGACTACGAATCGATGGCGCAGCTATAGCTGCGTTAACTAGCAACGCCTTGCTTTGTCTCGGCGGTTTGTATTTTGCTAGCCGACAGGTGTATATAAATTTCAAAAATATTCTAAGGTATATGAATCAGACCTTGTGGCCAGCTTTGGCCATGGCTGCGGTAGTATATTTTTTGTCTTTCAGAATGCATTACCTGCTTACCATTGTGATTGGTGGTATAATTTATCTAACCCTAATTTGTTTCACCGGTGTTATTAACAAACAAAATATTTCAATTGTTATTAATAAAATAAAGCTGAAGTCTAAAGTTGTATGAAAACCTTAATAATTACCCTGGAATACCCACCCCAAATTGGCGGAGTAGCCTCCTACACCTACAATCTGGCCAAAAACATGCCGGTCGCAGATATTGTGGTATATACGGTAAAGATGGATGGAGGCCCAGATTTTGATAAAAAAAATCAGTGGAAAGTTGTACGTGGCAAACCGTTTTCGCTATTTCTCTGGCCACGTTGGGTTAAGATGCTCGGAGAGATTTGGGGTCTGGTAGAAAAAGAAAATATCACTAAAATTTATGTACACCACGCATTGCCGGTGGGATATGTGGCGTATCTATTAAAGAAATTTAAAAAAATTCCATACGTTTTGTTTTTTCACGGCACAGATTTGGATTTGGGTATAAAAAACAAAAAAAATAAATTAAAAAAGATCTGCTTGGCTGCAGAAAAAATTGTGGTCAATAGTAATTTTTTGAAAAATAAATTCCAGTCCGCTTTTGAAGATCTGAAAAAAGAGATAACGGTTGTTCATCCTTGTCCAAATGATATTTTTTTACAGCCTGTGCCTGAGATGGAATTGAAGAAAATAAAATCGCAGTTAGCTCTGGAGGGTAAAAGCGTAATCATCACCGTGGCTCGTATGATAGAGGGTAAAGGTTATCCACACCTTATCCGTCTACTGCCAAAGATTTTAGAAAAAGTTCCTAATCTCGTCTGGCTCATAATCGGCGATGGTCCAAAAAAAGATGAAATTATTAAATCTATCCAGAAAAATTATCTACAAAATGTTACCCGGTTTATCGGTAAACTACCATATACTGAACTGCCCAAATACTACCAACTGGCTGATTTAATGGTCTTGCTTACCCATCCAGATGAATCCTCGGCCGAAGAGGCCTGGGGCACAGCGTTTGTGGAAGCAGCAGCCTCTGGACTACCTGTGGTGGCTGGTAGAGCTGGAGGGGTAGAAGAATCGGTCGCAAATATGCAAACAGGATTAGTAGTTGATGTGTATCAAGATCAAGGCATTATTTCCGCTGTCAGTGAATTGTTGCGAAACCGTGCATTCGCCAAACAGATGGGCGCAGCAGGTAGAGAACGGGTAATGCGCGAGTTTAATTGGAGTGAGCAATTAAAAAAATTATGACCCCGCTAATCAGTGTAATTATTCCGGTATACAATCATGCCCATACTTTAAAAAGAACTTTAGAGTCTCTTTTTAATCAAACTTACAGACCGCTAGAAGTAATAGTAGTCAATGACGGCAGTACAGATAATTTTGACGAAGTAGTCAAAGAATGTTTACTTCTTACGGATGGAGATTGTATTGGTGCGGGTAGTGTATTATCTGTAATTTCACAACCAAACAGCGGCGCGCCAGTGGCGCGCAACCGCGGTTTTGCTATCTCAAAAGGGGAGTATGTAATATTTTGGGATGCAGACACCTTGGCTCATCCGCAAATGTTGCAAAAAATGTTTGCTTATCTGCAAAAACATCCAGAAGCAAGTTATGCTTACAGCCAATTTAAATTTGGTTGGAAGAGAATAAAAAGCCAGCACTTTGACGCGGAAAAATTAAAACAGATAAATTATATCGATGTCACTTCGCTTATCCGCCGAGCCGACTTCCCAAAGTTTGATGAATCATTAAAACGTTTTCAAGATTGGGATTTGTGGCTTACGATGTTGGAGCAAGGCAAAACTGGTATTTTTATTCCAGAAGTGCTTTACGAAAAAGTTGTTGGCAGCAGAGAGGGGATCAGCACCTGGTTGCCAAGTTTTATGTATCAGTTGCCGTGGAAAACAAAGCAAGTTAAGAAATATGAAGAAGCGAAAGAAATTATTGTAAAAAAACACCATTTGAAATAGTTATATGTTGAATTTAGAAGAAGTTCAGAAAAAAATTATTGCCTTTCGCGATGAGAGGGATTGGAAGCAATTTCATACGCCAAAAGATATGGCCATTTCTTTGGCGCTGGAAGCGGCTGAAGTGCTGGAGCATTTTCAATGGAAAAATGAAGCAGAAATGAAAGAATATATTGCCAACCATAAAGAAGAGATAGGGGATGAATTGGCCGATGTGTTGTGGTGGGTGTTGCTTATGGCCAACGATCTAGGAATAGATATTTTGGAAGCGGCAGATAAAAAGATAGATAAAACCGCATTGAAGTATCCCGTGGAAAAATCTAAGGGGAGGCATACAAAATATACGGAGTTGTAAAAATAGAAATTATGACAAAAATTAAAGATATTCCTAAGATAGACAGGCCTAGAGAAAAACTAATAAAATATGGCCCGGAGAAATTATCTAGTTCAGAATTGTTGGCAATTTTATTAGGTACTGGGGTAAAGGGTGTAAATGTGGTTGAATTATCCAATAAAATTTTAAAGAAATTTAGTGGTGAAGGCCTGGCAAGTGCAAGCTTTAATGAATTAAAAAATACTTTTGGTCTGGGTCCTGCTAAAGCCTGTGAAATCACGGCTTGTTTTGAATTGGGACGCAGATTGCTTAAAGGGAAAAAATTTGCTCTGCTGTTGTCTCCCCAAGAAGTATGGCAAGAGTTAAGGGATCTCCGGGATCTAAAAAAAGAGCATTTTGTCGTTTTTTATCTTGATACCAGAAATCAGGAAATTAAACGGGATATTATTTCCTTTGGTACGTTAAATGCAAATTTGGTACATCCGCGTGAAGTATTTGAACCTGCTATTTTGCATTCGGCAGCACAAATTATCGTGGCTCACAATCATCCTTCGGATAATCCGGAACCGTCCGAAGAGGATATAGACATTACTAAGCGTTTGGTTGAAGCTGGCAAGATATTGGGGATAGAGGTTCTGGATCATGTGGTGGTGACCAAATCCAGTTTCAGTAGCCTTAAGGAACTAAGTTTGATGTAAATTTGACATATTTTAATATGTACGTTATTATGTACATATAGCTAAATAGCTTAAACTATTTTATATGAATTCTAAAACAACCATTTCTATCTCTGAAGCCAGAAAAAAAATATTTGATATTGCCGAGGAAGTCCAACGCCCCGGTAATTACTATACCTTTACAGAAAACGGAAAGCCCAAAGCCGTGCTAATGAGCGCGGAGGAGTTTGAATCCTGGGAAGAAACCCTGGAAGTTAGCCGTATTTTTCCTGATCTAGATAAATATATCAAAGCGGCCGACCGAGCCGTCAAATCAGGCGAATACAAAAAATGGCCGACTTTGGCCGATGTAATGTCTAATTACGGCTTTGTTGTAGCCGATAAAAGCAAAAAGAAGTATGAAGTGGGAAGTAAGGTTCGAAAACAAGGCAAGAAAAGAGCTTGAGGGAATCCCTGAGGATTTTAGGATGCGCATCCTTGCGTCTCTGCCTGCTCTGGCAGAGAATCCTTTTATTGGTAAGAAAATGAAGGGTAAGTATACCGGTTGTTACAGTCTGCGCGTCTGGCCATACAGGATAATTTACCGAATATATAAAAATCTTGTTTTGTTGGTAATTATCCGTATTGGACATAGGCAAGGGGTGTATTAATACTCTTTTTTTGGCTTGAATTTTTGGTGGGAAGCGGGTAACATGTATATTATGGTAAAAGATAAAAAAGAGCGTATTTTACAAAAAATGTTTATGGCAAAAATTAAGCAAAAAAAACAAAAAATTATTACACCAACGCTGTTTGATACGTCAAAGAAAAAGAAAAATCACGAGTTTACTTTCATTGATCTTTTTGCTGGTGTTGGGGGTACAAGATTGGGATTTGAGCGAGCTGGTGGGGAATGTGTTTTTACTTCAGAATGGGATTCATCTTGTCAAAAAACATATCAAGCAAATTTCGGGGAATTACCTTATGGGGATATAACAAAAATTAAAGAGACCGAAATACCAGCCTTTGATATTTTGATCGCAGGTTTTCCTTGCCAGCCTTTTAGTTCAATCGGGAAAAGACAAGGTTTTATGCATGCTACCCAAGGAACATTATTTTATGATGTATTAAGAATAATAAAAGGTAAAAAGAATAAAGCTTTTTTACTTGAGAATGTTGGAGGCCTGGTTACTCACGACAAGGGGAACACTTTTAAAACAATTCTGGAAGCCCTGGATAAGGTTGGGTATAAAGTTTTTTATAAAATTTTGAATGCGGCTAATTATGGTGTGCCACAACACAGAAAAAGAATTTATATAGTAGGGTTTAGGCGTGATTTGTTTAAAGATGAAAATATAGAATTTGAATTTCCTGAAGGTACGAATAATAAAGATTACATAAATAAATATCTCGAAAAAGATGTTAAAGGCTATTCTATCTCTACGCATTTACAAAAAAATTATCTATTTAAGAAAAAGGATGGCAGGCCAATCATTGTAGACAAAAACTCCAAATTTCAAATAAAAACCCTTGTATCGAGTTACCATAAAATTCAAAGATTAACTGGTACCTTTGTAAAAGATGGAGAAACTGGCCTCAGACTTTTAACAGAAAAGGAATGTAAGGCGATAATGGGTTTTCCAAAAAATTTTATAATTCCAGTTTCCAGAACTCAGATGTATAGACAGATGGGTAATTCAGTAGTTGTTCCTGTTATAGAAGCGGTGGCGAAACAAATGGTAAAAACATTATCAAAAATAAAAAAATAATATGAAAAATAAATCAGATAAAAAAAAGGATGAGGTAAGTCAGAATAGTTTGCTGGTTGAGTATTTTCAGAATAATCCAAATAAGAGCGTTGCTCATTTTCAGATTGTTCCTTGGGTGACCAATGAATATAAAAAACTTACAGGAAAACCATTCGCCGACCCTGATAGAGGGATAAGAAAGTTGCATCAGGAGGGTTATTTGGTAAAGGAAAAAAAAGGTGTGTACCGGTTTGACCCGTCAATGGTTAAAAAAAGAGAGCTTGAAGATTTTACGCCAGCAATAAAACAGGCAATATTTGAAAGAGATGGATTTAAATGTGTAATGTGTGGTAAAGGAAAAAAAGAAGGAGTCGAAATACATGCTGATCACATAAAACCAAAGGATTTGGGCGGGAAAGCTACGCTTGAAAACGGACAAACTTTATGCAGTGCGCATAATTTTTTAAAGAAAAATTTAAAACAGACAGAAACAGGAAAAAAGATGTTTATTAGGTTATACGAATTAGCAAAGGTTTCGGGAGACACTAATTTGGTTAAATTTTGTACCGATATATTAGAGGTGTTTGAAAAAAATAATATTAATGGGCATATTGAGTGGAAAAGATAGGGTATGGTTGATGTTCATACCAAAGAACAGCGTTCAAGAAACATGGCCGCTATAAAATCACGTAATACAGGTCTAGAAGTCATTGTTTTTAAAATACTTAAAAATAGGAAAGTTTATTTTCAAAAACACTATAAAGGAATTACTGGATCACCTGATATTGCGCTTCCGAGAAAAAAGATTGCAATTTTTATTGATGGTGATTTCTGGCATGGTTATAACTTTGCAAAATTAAAAAGAAGATTGCCAAAAAAGTTTTGGATACAAAAAATAGAAAATAATATAAAAAGAGATAAGGCTGTCAGGTTAAAATTAAAAAAAGATGGTTGGAAAATAATGAGAATTTGGGAGCATGAAATTAAGAAGAAACTGTTGCAGACTTTGGATAAAATTGAGGATTTTTTAAAAAATATAAAATAAAAACCGCCTATTTACGGCAGTATAAGTCTATCTCTTTACTTGTAAAATCCCCGTAGGGATTTTACAAGTAAAGAGATGTGATGTCAATAACATTACAAAAATTTCAAGTGTAAGTAAAAATTTTGATATAGAGTTTAATGATTTTTTAGACATCATAAAAGTATCGCTCAAAGGAATTATACCAAATAAAAAAAGAAAAAGCAAGCGATAAATATTAAAACATAGTATGTTCTCTCTCACAAAACAAGAAATAAAAATCCTAAAAAAACTTTCCACCCCCATAAAAATCCAAGATTTTTTGGATAGCCTACCGGTAAATTGGGAGAAGAAAGGGGAGACATATATGTCTCCGCGTCGGGCTTTAAAGGCGAAAAAAATGCATTGTTTTGAGGGTGCGTTGTTGGCCGCATTGGCTCTGTGGCTGCAGGGAGAAAAGCCATTGCTAATGGATTTCCAAAATAGCGGGGATGAGGATCATGTGATTGCTTTGTACAAACGCAATGGATATTGGGGGGCGATAAGCAAAACCAACCATTCCACTCTACGCTACCGTGACCCTGTGTATAAAACCTTGCGCGAACTAGCTATTTCATATTTCCATGAGTATTGGCGGCAGAAAGATGGCAAAAAGACTTTGGTTGCATTTTCTACTGAGCCATTTGATCTACGTAAGTACGGATATAAATGGGTAACTGCCGAAGAAGAGCTATTTGACATGGTAAACGATCTAGACGACGCTCCGCATACAAAAATTATTCCGAAGAAAAATAAAAAATTCCTCCGTCGAGCCGATAAAATGGAAAGACGCGCTGGAAAGATTATAGAATGGAAGAAAAGCCACCCAAGAACATAAAATAGAGTGGAAAAATCACTCTATTTTTGTTTTGTATATAAATCAATTTAGTTGTATAATTAATAAAGAGCGTTTTATTCACTTAATTTATTTGTATGGACACAAAGCAGTTAAAAGAGGAGTTGGCTTCAGGGAAAGATGTAATGATAGTGGATGTGCGCGAACACGATGAGTACGAAAAAGGCGACAAAATGGCAGAAGCGACTAATATTCCTATGGGCCAAATGTTTATCGAAGCTTCACAGGGGCATTTGCCTAAAGATAAAAAAATTATTACCGTCTGTAAGAGTGGCACCAGATGTGAAATTGTGGCCAGAGAATTAAAAGAAAAAGGATACGACATTGAACACCTGCAAGGCGGAATGGACGCTTGGAAAGCAGAAAAATAATGTGAAGAAAACAGTTTTGATTATTATTTTGCTTCTGGTTTTAGCCGGCCTAGGCTGGATCGGTGTTTTTTATTACCAAAATTTGCGTGGAATTGCGCCGGTTATATTTCCACCATCTGGCGATATTTCCCAAACTGTTACTAGTACCAAACCTACGGCTTCAAAACCTATCAACAATGGATCTTTAAAAATGCCAGATGGTTTTGCTGTTTCTATTTTCGCCAAAAATTTACCTGGCGCGCGGGTAATGATTGCCGACCATGATGGCAATATCTGGCTTAGCCAGACAGGGCAAGGTAAAGTTTCCAAACTTATTATCAAAGACGGCAGTTTGATAAAACAAACCACAGTTTTGAGCGGGTTAAAAAATCCTCACGGTCTAGCTTTTGACCCGGATAATTCCAGCATTCTTTTTATTGCCGAAGAAACGAAAATATCCAAAACAACTATTACTCCCACAGGCGTTGGGCCACTAGAAAAAATTATAGATCTGCCGCCAAAAGGCAATCATTTTACTCGCACACTCGGCTTTGGCCCGGATGGGCGATTGTATGTCTCAATTGGTTCTACTTGCAATGTCTGCCATGAAAATGATCCGCGCTACGCTTCTATTTGGTCTATGAAAAAAGATGGCAGTGATTTTAAACAAGTTGCCAGAGGTCTGCGCAACAGTGTTTTCTTTGTTTTCAAAGATAGTAAAATGTGGGCCACAGAAATGGGGCGGGATTTATTGGGCGATGATATTCCGCCAGATGAAATTAATATTATAGACATTACCTCACCTTTAACTTTAAATTTTGGCTGGCCAAATTGTTACGGCAAAAATATTCATGATGATGCTTTTGATAAAAATACATATATCCGTAACCCATGCATGGAACCATTTGAAAAAGAAAGCCATATAGATATTCCGGCGCATTCTGCTCCACTGGGTTTGGCTTTTGTATCTCCTAAGGCTGGTTGGCCGGGGGATTATAAAAATGATTTGCTTGTGGCCTATCATGGTTCTTGGAACAGAAGCGTGCCAACAGGATACAAGGTGGTGCGCTACCATTTGGATGTTTCTGGGAAAGTATTAGGTGTAAGTGATTTTCTTTCCGGATGGATAAAAGGAAAAGCAGCCGATGGCCGTCCTGTAGATATTATCTTTGATCAGAACGGAAAAATGTATGTATCGGACGATAAAGCCGGTGTGATCTATCAAATTGAATACGTGAAATAATATGTCTTTCAAACCAAATCATATTGTTATTCCACTTATTACCGTTGCCACTATTAGTGTCGGTAGTTTGGTTACTTCTGCCGGAATGAATTGGTATAAAACTTTAAATTTGCCAGCCTTCACTCCGTCGGGAAGTTTTATTGGCACAGTGTGGACAATCTTATTTATTTTGGCCACCATTTCGGCTTTGATAGCTTGGAATAAAGCTTGGGGCAAAAGAAAGACGGCAATTGGCGCTGCTTTTGTTTTAAATATTTTGCTCAATGTGGGTTGGAGCAGTCTATTTTTTGGGTTACATTTTATAGGTCCAGCCATTTACGAAGCTGCCCTTCTAGGCCTATCAGTTTTACTGTTAATAATTTTGATTTGGCGGGTTTCAAAACCGGCTTCTTGGTTGCTAGTACCGTATTTGGCTTGGGTTTTGTTTGCAACATTTTTAACTTACACCATCTGGTCTCTTAATAAATAGGTATGCAAATTCCTGAAAGTGAATTAAATATAACTTTTGCCAGATCATCGGGTGCGGGTGGGCAAAATGTTAACAAAACTTCTACTAAAGTTATTATCCACTGGTCAGTAGGGAAGTCGGCTGTTTTAACCGATGAAGAAAAATCTCGAGTGCGAGAAAAATTGGCCAATAGAATAAATAACGAAGATGAAGTAGTGTTGATGTCCGAAGAAGAACGCTCGCAACCGCAGAATAGGGAATCCGCCATTTCCCGTTTGCAAGAATTAGTTACTCAAGCTTTACATGTACCAAAGAAACGTCGTCCAACTCGTCCAAGCAAAGCTTCTAAACTTAAACGGCTCGAATCTAAAAAAATACGGTCGCAAATAAAAAAAGAGCGACGCAGTATCGAGTAGTATGTATTATTTATATATTCTGGAATGCGCAGACAAAAGCTTGTATACTGGTATTGCTACAGATTTGGCGCGCAGGCTGGAAGAACACAATAATTCTTTGTTAGGCGCTAAGTACACTCGCGGGCGTCGGCCTGTAAAATTAGTTTATTCCAAAAAATTTCGCAATCGTTCTCTGGCTTCAAAAGCAGAGGCGAAGATAAAAATGTTGAGCCGGATAGAAAAGTTAGAACTCATTAAGTAATTTTTATGACCCAAGAGCAGGCGCTAGCCATACTCAAAACTGGTGCCAATGTTTTTTTAACCGGCGAACCCGGAGCAGGTAAGACTCATACCATAAATCAATATGCGGCATATTTGCGCGCCCGGGGCATAGAACCATCTATCACCGCCTCCACAGGCATCGCAGCGACCCATATTGGCGGTATGACTATTCATTCTTGGAGTGGAGTTGGCATCAGAACTTATCTGGATAAATATGCTTTGGATAAAATCTCTACTACCGAATATCTCACCAAACGTATTCGTCGCGCCAAGGTTTTGGTTATAGACGAAGTGTCTATGCTTGGACCAGAAACTTTTTCGATGGTAGAAGCAGTCTGTCGAGCTATCCGGCAAACTAATGACGCTTTTGGCGGTCTGCAAGTTATTTTAGTCGGAGATTTTTTTCAATTGCCGCCTATTGTAAAAGGGGAGACCAATAATAATCCCCAGACTTCGATGTTGGAAACTGCCAAAGCGCGTTTTGCGTATGATTCTCCGGCCTGGAAGAGATCCAACCCGATGGTTTGCTATCTCACCGAACAGCACCGTCAGGATGATAATAATTTTTTGGATTTGCTTTCGGCAATCCGCTCTAATAATTTTTCTGATGAGCATTTGTCTCAACTTGAAACCAGAAGAGTGCAACGCGACAAAATGCCGGATAAAGCCGTAAAACTTTACACCCACAATTTAAATGTAGACCGCACTAACGACGCCATGTTGGAAACTTTTTCCGGCCATCCGGTAACTTTTACGATGAAAACAAAAGGCGCGCCGATGTTGATAGAAACTTTGCAGAGAGGTTGTTTGTCGCCATATAATTTAGTTTTAAAAGTTGGAGCCAAAGTAATGTTTACGAAAAATAATCCTAAGGAAGGATATGTAAACGGTACTTTAGGCACCGTAGAGGCGTTTGATAAATTTGTAGGCTTGCCGCTGGTTCGTACTCATGATGGCCGGTTGATTGCGGTAGACAAAATGGATTGGAGTGTAGAAGAAAATGGTAAACCGCGCGCCACAATTTCACAATTGCCACTGCGTTTGGCCTGGGCCATTACTGTCCACAAAAGCCAGGGCATGAGTTTGGATCAGGCAGTAGTGGATTTAAGTGAAGTGTTTGAGTTTGGACAGGGATATGTGGCATTATCCCGCGTACGCCGGTTGAAGGGTTTGCATTTGCTGGGGTGGAATGAAAGAGCATTTCAGGTGCATCCAGAAGTATTAGCAGAGGATAAGACGTTTCGCGCCAGCTCCGAAGCGGCGTTTACGGCCTTTGGGCAGATATCTCCAGAAGAACTGCAAAAAATGCACGATAATTTTGTTAAAGCATGTGGTGGCAATGTTCTCAGCGCTATTGTTCCCAGCGAGTCTGTTACCGACGAGGAATCTAAGCCTAAGAAAAATAAAAAACAAAAGGGCAAGGGTTTTGATAAAATAAGAGAAAAGCATCCTAATGCATTTCGGCCATGGACAGAAGGGCAAGACGAAGAGCTGCGGCAGTTTTTTTCCAATGATATGGCTGTAGAGGAGTTGGCAAAAACCTTTGGCCGGAAGACCGGGGCTATTCGTATGAGGTTGGTAAAGCTGGGGCTTTTAGAGGAATAAACATATACACACCCGCCAAATTTCAAAAAAGCCTTGACTTTTCAAGGTTTTTTGTGTAAAGTAGTGGCGCAATTTATGCAGGAGAACCAACCCAAAAAAACTACTAGCCGCGAATATCATCTATTTGCTTTCAAAATGCTTGGTGATTTTGGCGCTTCAATTGCCGCGCCGGTTGTCATATTTGTGCTCATTGGGCAATACTTGGATGATAAATACGCCAAATCACCCCTTTTCACTATTCTAGGATTTGTGTTAGCCGCACTGTTGTCCGCAAAGATTATTTACAAAAAAGCAAAGATATACGGGGAAGAGTACAAGAGAATGAACGAGAATAAATAAACTATGGAATTACATATACCAACTTTAGCTCCAGAAACTATTTTCCACTTAGGAAAATTTCCAGTAACAAATACCATTGTTAATGTCTGGTTAGCTATTGCGGTATTTATTATTGTCGGGTTGATAATTAGAAACAGAGTGAACCTAAAACCTGGCAAAATACAAAACTTCATGGAATTCTTTTTAGAAAAACTACTTGTCTATTTTGATCAAGTTACCGGCGATCGCAAAAAAACACTGAGTTTTCTACCTTTGGTAGGCTCAGTGTTCTTTTTTATCCTGCTTTCCAATTGGTTGGGGTTACTGCCGGGCACGGGCAGTATCCATATTGGCGAAGCGCCATTACTCCGTCCGGCCAATGCCGATTTAAACATGACTCTGGCCATGGCTGTTTCAGTTGTAGTTATTTCCCATATAGTAGGCTTGGTTACCGTTGGCGTCTTTACCCATATCGGAAAATTTGTCCAACTTGGCGGTCTTATTAAAAGTTTTAGCAAAGGCCCAGTAGCGATATTTACCGCTGTAATTAATTTGGCAGTTGGGTTTATAGAAATTATCAGTGAATTTGCCAAAGTATTATCCTTGTCGCTTCGGTTGTTCGGAAATATTTTTGCCGGTGAAGTTTTAATTACTGTGATTGCCAGTATTTTGGCTATCGTTTTACCTGCTCCGTTTATGCTTTTGGAGTTACTGGTTGGTTTGGTGCAGGCAAGTGTATTTACCATGTTAACGTTGGTTTATTTAACGGTAATGTCCAGCGCGCCGCATGGGGAACACAGTTAAAAAGATTATTAAAATAATTAATTGATATCGTTAGTCCAAACGGGCAAGGATATCGGAAAGGTCAAAATATGGATCATGAATCAATGTTGGCCCTAGCAAAGGGTCTTACAATGGCTATCGGCGGATTTGGTCCGGCTATAGCTATCGGTCTACTTGTGGCAAAAGCCATGGAAGCAATCGGACGTAACCCGGAAGCTTCGGACAAATTGTTTGTACCGATGTTGTTGGGTGCTGCTTTCGCAGAATCCATCGCTATCTACTCACTTGTAGTTGTCTTTACTCTAAAGTAATTCGACTCATTGGGTTCGAGGGAGCCCAATGGAATTGAATTATTTAATAACAATATATGTCACTAATAAATACCGTTTACGCAGCTGAAACCGCTCCGCATACAACCGCCGAATCGACAGACGGGGGAGTATTGGCAACGCTAGGAATAAATAGTACACTTTTTGCTTTTCAACTGGTAAACTTTGCTATTGTAATCGCTGTTTTGTGGTTTATGATCCTAAAACCACTTACCAAAAAAATGTCCGAGAGACAAAAAATGATTGATGACAGTATTGATAATGCTAAGAAAATAGAAACAAATTTGGGCATGAGCGAAAGAAAATATCAAGAGAAAATAGATCAAGCCAAAGTTGACGCTAATAAGTTTATCGAAAAAGCCCAACAGGAAGCACTGCTCGTAGCTGAAGCTACAAAAGAAAAAACCAAAAAAGAAATAGAGCAATTAGTAGAAACTGCGAGAAAAAATATTAAAACCGAAAGAGATGAATCCATAAATGAACTAAAAGAGCATGCCGCAGATTTAATTATTGCCGCAGCAGAAAAAATCTTATCTGCAAAAATTGATGTGGATAAAGATGATAAATCAATTGAAGAAGCTGTAAAGAGCTTAAAATAGTATGCGAAAAAAAAGTAATCTACAATTTGCTAAGGCTCTATACGAAGTTACCAAGGATTTACCAAAGAGCCATTTACCGGAAGCGATAAAGCAATTTGTTTTGATTTTACAAAAAAATAACAAACTAAAGAAAATAGATTACATAATAGAAGAATTCGAGGCTTACGCCAAAAAACAAGATAGGGCAAAGATAATAGAGATTGAAACTGCTAGAAAACTGGATCAGACGGCCCTAAACAAGATTAAAAAAATATTTGGTGAAAAATCGGAGATTACGGAACTGGTAAATAAAGAACTGCTCGGTGGGGCCAGAATCACAGTGAACGACATGATATACGACGCCAGTTTAAAAACACAATTAAAATCACTAAGACAACAGTTAATTTCTTAATTACCATATGTCCACAAATAACATCGTCGAAGAACTGAAAAAAAATATTGCCCACTTCCAAAAAGAGACAGAAAAAGAAGAAGCCGGCAAAGTAGTTGAAGTTGGTGACGGCATCGCCCGTATTTCTGGTTTAAGCAAATGCCAAGCCGGGGAAATGTTAGAATTTTCTGGTGATGTGTTTGGTTTAGCCTTAAACTTAGAAGAAGAAACTGTTGGTTGTGTGCTTTTGGGTGATTACGAACATATTAAAGAAGGGGATACTGTAAAACGCACCAACAAAATTTTATCTGTACCAGTTGGAGAAGAATTGATTGGCCGTGTGGTTAATTCTCTTGGTATGGCTATAGATGGAGGCAAGGATATTAAAACTACCAAATTTTACCCAATCGAAAAAATCGCTCCGGGCGTAATGACGAGAGAACCAGTAACTCAACCTGTGCAAACTGGTATCAAAGCTATTGATGCGATGATTCCAATTGGCCGCGGTCAGCGCGAACTTATTATCGGCGACCGCCAGACTGGTAAAACAGCTGTGGCTATAGACACCATTATCAACCAAAAAGGTAAAGACATGATCTGCGTCTATGTGGCTATTGGTCAAAAAGAATCAAAAATTGCTCGTATCGTGGCCAAACTGAAGGAAACTGGCGCGATGGACTATACAATTGTGGTTGTAGCCGGCGCATCTTCTCCAGCCGCTTTGTCATATATTGCTCCATATTCTGGTGTAGCTATGGCTGAATACTTTATGGATCAAGGTAAAGATGTTTTGTGTGTTTACGATGATTTATCCAAACAAGCTTGGGCATATCGTGAAATTTCTTTGTTGTTACGCAGACCACCAGGCCGCGAAGCTTATCCAGGTGATGTATTTTATCTTCACTCCAGATTGCTAGAACGCGCTTGCCGCCGAAATAAAGAATCAGGCGGAGGTTCTATTACCGCTTTGCCTATTATCGAAACTCAAGCATCTGACGTTACTGCATATATTCCGACCAACGTAATCTCTATTACCGATGGTCAGATTTTCTTGGAAACAGATTTGTTCTACCGCGGTATTCGCCCAGCTTTAAACGTAGGTATTTCCGTATCCCGTGTTGGTGGTGCAGCTCAAATCAAACCAATGAAAAAAGTTGCCGGTAAATTAAAGCTGGCCATGGCTCAGTTCCGCGAAATGGAAGCCTTTGCTCAGTTTGCCAGCGATCTAGATCCGGAAACAAAGAAACAAATCGAACGCGGTCAACGTATTACCGAGTTGTTAAAACAACCTCAATATCAACCAGTATCAGTAGAAAACCAAGTGGTAAGTATTTTTGCTACCAACAACGGATATTTTGACAATGTGGCTGTAAAAGATATTTCCACAGCAGAAAAGAAACTAAATGATTTCATGAACAAATCAAAACGTTCGCTATTAGATAAAATTGCAGCAGGCGAATGGGATGAAAAAATAGAAAAAGAATTAAAGTCCGCTTGCGAAGAATTTAACAAGTAAACGTTATGCCGGTAAATACTAAAGCAATTAAAGGCAGAATTAAATCCGTGGGTAGTACTAAAAAGATTACCAAAGCCATGGAGATGATTGCGGCTGCCAAAATGCGCAAAGCTGTAAATGCAGCTTTGGATACGCGTACTTATGCGACGCTTGCTTGGGATTTATTAGTTAGTCTTTCTAAAACACAAAAAACACAGCTTCCTTTATTGGCTGTCCGGCCTGTACAAAAAATTCTGGTGATTATAGTTACTTCCAATAGAGGATTATGCGGCAGTTTTAATTCCAACATCATAAAAAAAGTTTCCGCCCAACTTAAAAACCCAGCTCACATTGCTAAACAAATAGTGGGGGACAAGGAACTTCCGGGAAGTGAGAATATAACTATAGATGTGGTTGGTATCGGCAAAAAAGGCGCGGACTTTGCTAAAAAAATGAACTACAATTTGGTGGCCGCTTTTACCAATATGACAGATACACCGAGTGTAGATGACGCTTTGCCGATTGCTAAGATGGCCATAGATGCTTATGAAAGCAAATCTTACGATAAAGTAATTGTCGCTTATACAGATTTTAGATCCGCTATTTTCCAATTGGCAAAACTACGACAAGTTCTGCCAATTTCCGAAGCTGATCTGGAAAAAATGATAACGGGAAAAGAAGATTTAGAAAAACAAGAAAGCAAACAAAAAAATTTACAAGAAGATACATATTTATTTGAACCAAACCGACTAGATGTTTTACAAACAATTTTACCAAGACTGGTAGAAACACAGATTTATCAAGCCATGCTAGAATCCGCAGCCAGTGAACACAGCGCTCGTATGATGGCTATGAGAAGCGCAAGCGATGCCGCCGAAGATATGATCAAAGAACTAAATTTAAATTTTAACAAAGCTAGACAGGCCGGCATCACGCAAGAGATTGCGGAAATAGCAGGCGGCGCAGCAGCTTTAGAATAAATAATTTGAATATATGAATAAAGGAACAATATCACAGATCATCGGCGTCGTAGTAGACGTACACTTTCCGGAAAATTTGCCGGCAATTTACAATGCCTTGGAAGTAAAAATGCCAAATGGCGGGACTTTGACTCTGGAAGTGCAGCAGCACTTAGGTTCAAATACAGTTCGTACCGTAGCCATGAGTACTACCGATGGTTTGCAACGTGAAACCGAAGTAACCGATACCGGCAAAGCAATTTCTGTACCAGTTGGCCCAGGAACATTAGGCAGAATGTTTAATGTTACCGGAGAAGTTATTGACGGCTTGGGTGAAGTTAAATCAGAAAAAAAATATTCCATTCATCGCAGCGCTCCAACTTTTAAAGAGCAATCTACAAGATCAGAAATTTTAGAAACCGGTATCAAAGTTATCGACCTTATCTGCCCCTTCTTAAAAGGCGGTAAGATCGGTTTGTTCGGTGGTGCTGGTGTAGGAAAAACTGTTGTTATCCAAGAATTAATCCGCAACATCGCTCAAGAACACGGTGGTTATTCTATGTTTGCCGGTGTAGGTGAAAGAAGTCGTGAAGGAAATGATCTTTATCGTGAAATGAAAGAGTCTGGCGTATTAGATAAGACCGCTTTGGTTTTCGGTCAAATGAACGAACCACCAGGTGCCCGTGCTCGCGTAGCTTTGACTGCATTATCAATGGCTGAATACTTCCGCGACGAAGAAGGCAAAGATTTATTGCTTTTCATCGACAATATTTTCCGCTTTACTCAAGCTGGTTCTGAGGTATCTGCCTTACTTGGCCGCATGCCATCAGCTGTAGGTTATCAGCCTACTTTGGCCACAGAAATGGGTGCTTTACAGGAACGCATCACAAGTACCGAAAAAGGCTCTATCACCTCTGTACAGGCCGTTTATGTGCCTGCAGACGACCTTACTGACCCTGCTCCGGCCACTACTTTTGCCCACTTGGACTCTACTGTGGTGTTAAACCGTTCGCTTTCTGAATTAGGTATTTACCCGGCTGTAGATCCGTTAGATTCCAATTCCACAATTTTGGATCCATTAGTTGTGGGTGAAGTTCATTACCGCACGGCTCGTGATGTACAGCAAGTTTTACAGAGATACAAGGACTTACAAGACATCATTGCTATCTTGGGTATGGAAGAACTTTCTGACGAAGACAAGCTTACAGTTTCTCGCGCTAGAAAATTACAGAAATTCTTGTCTCAACCATTCTTCGTAGCTGAAACATTTACCGGTACAGAAGGTAAATATGTGAAATTGGCCGATACCATTCGCGGATTCAGAGAAATTCTTGATGGCAAGCACGACGAAAAATCCGAACAGGCTTTTTATATGAAAGGAAGTATTGATGAGGTAAAATAAAAACCCACCAAAGTCTGGTAGGCAAAGTAGGGAACATGGACTGTTAATTTGAGCTGTTTTCTGAGTATGAATCTTCGAGCCGAACTGCCTTTACGTGAATAGTATGGTACACAATCTTTCGAGGAAGTGAGGGCATAATTTTACGAATAATTTTATATGCATCCTTATCGATAATCTTTGTTTCCATCACCGTACGAATTTTTGCCTGGTCTAATTGAGAAAGAGCTAAAATTTTCTCGTTTAAACCGTTGCCTTTAATAGTCGTTCTAAAATCAATACTTTCGATAAATCTACCCTTTTTATCAAATGTATCAACACCAACAAGCCATACCTTGACTTCGGACATTTTATCTCCTTTGGGTAAAAAATTAACACAAATAAGCATATATGTCAACACTTAAATTTAAAATCGTAACACCGGAAAAAGTAATTTACGAAAACGAAATTCTTCAAGTTACCATTCCTACTATGAGCGGTGAAATTACGATTCTTCCCAATCATATTCCTTTGGTTTCAGTGTTAAAAGCGGGGGAGATGAGAATAAAAGATAAAGACGGTGAACAGAATCTGGCAGTTTCCGGAGGATTTTTGGAAATACGCGGCAACAACGAAATTGTAATTCTGGCTGATCATGCCGAAAGAGCAATAGATATCGACACTGCTAAGGCTGAAGAAGCCAAGCAGAGAGCCGAAGAACAAATGAAAAATCTTAAAAACGTTCAGGATGTTGATTATGCCAGACTTCAAGCTGTTATTGATAGGGAACTCAACAAAATAAAAATTGCTCGAAAATATAAAAACTTACCAAATAAATAAAAAAGATGGAGACCGTTCAACGGTCTCCATTTAGTTAAAGAACAGAAATTTATTCTGGTTTGCGCTTTGCTAGCTTAGCGGCTTTTTTCCAAACAGATTTTTTGGTACCGTGATCATTTTCAGCGTAATCACTAACATCGTTCTTAACCGGGAAAACACCGGGCCTATAGAGAACCACAGTCCAATGCTTAGGTTTGTGTCCATACTCTTTACGCGGTTCAAACACGCGCACTGTTGATGGATGGCTTATAGAAAGCCAATGTTCGGGAAGTTTTGACCATCTATATTTTTGCACCCAGACGAAGTGGACACCGTCTACTACTTTGGGATTTCTTCTTGTGGCCATAACACCGCTCAACTCACCGGACGCTTTGCCCAGTTAACGGCCTCTCGCCAAGCAATTCTTTCAGTGCCTAGGTACATTTCCGCATCATACTTGTCGTCGCTGCTAGGCGGAATGAATACCCCGGGTTTATAAAGGATCGTCATCCACTCACCATCTTCTTTCGTAAGCGGATGTGGTTCAAACACACGGACTACTTGCGGATGACTAATAGAAAGCCAGTGCCCCCGAAGATTTGATCCTTCATACTGATCCACCCATACAAAGTGCACATCCAAAACGATTTTGGGTTTTCTCTCGTTATCATTTTTGTTTTGCATGATATCCTCCATTCCTCAAGGGAATTTGTTGAGCGTAGTTAATCACAAAACAACTATGTCAGTCAACTTGACATTTTAAAAAATATATATTGCCTTCAATTTTTGGTTTTGATATAATCTTTGTAGTATTTATCTTCTAACCTCTACGTATGGAAAAATGCAATAAATGTAGTATACCTTTTGAAGACCAAGTTGATTTTTGTTTATGTAACGAAAGCCTCTGCGCACCCTGTTGCGAGTGCGACGATACTTGCGGCTGTCAATGCGGTGAAAAATAGTTGAAAAACAGATGGGCATAGATTATACTACGAACAGCCAAATAGGCTGTTTTTCAGTCGTAATTTTGTAGAAAACAAGTTATTTTAAATTTTATTATATAATATGATTAAAAAAATAAAAATTAAAAAATCACATAAAACTATTCAAAAAGATTTTGAATTAGATTTAGAAAAAACAACAGTTATTACTGGGAAAAATAACTCTGGGAAAACAAACTTTATTCAAGCGGTAAATGCTAAAAAAGACGTGGAATTTACTAATGCAGAGTTCTTGGATGAAAAAGATAAATTAATAATTCCAATTACTATTTATATAGCTGCAGAAAATATAAACCCTTCTGATAATGAATCAAACTCTTCGGCTAAAAAAAGTAGTTTGATACAAAATTTAGCAGAATTATTTTCTAATTTAGGAATTAAATTTATTCTTGAAGAACAACCTAAAATTATTCAGGAAATAAAAACTTTAATAGATAAGGCGGATGAAAATTTAAAGGAATTCAGCGGAAAAAATGATCATGGTATTAAAATAAAATTTAATGAAGGAGAATTGGACCCCGCTACCATAGCACAAGCCTTAATTAAAAAAATTATTGGAGACGAAAACGGAGAGGAGGTAGATCTAGACGATTTAGGACAAGGCACTCAAAGAATAATTGTTGCTTCAATTTTGAAAGCGTATGTGGATATTTTGATCGAAAGAAACAAACATTCTCAAGAACCAATACTAATTCTTTTTGAAGAACCCGAAATTTATTTACACCCTGAATTGAAAAGGACTCTTAACATAACATTAAAAAAGATAGCTGAGCAAGATAATCATCAGGTTATAATTACGACCCACGATCCATACTTTGCTTATACTAATTTAAATGGTGAAAATAGCGTTGTTTACTCTTTTTTAAAAACTGCAGAGTACACAGAAAAAACAGAGCCAGGTATTATATTTGGAATTGAAGATGAATTACTTCATATTCATCTTTTTGAAAAAATGATACAAATATTAAAGAAAAGTGGGAAGGTTAAATCTTTTATATTAGACCCTGGTAAAGAATTAGACATCTATATAAAGGGTTATTGCGGAAAAGAATTAAGAGCAAATACATGGTATAAAGAAAAAAAAGGCATAGAAGATAAGCTTTCTCTACCTTTACATATCAGGCATTTAATCCACCATCCTGGAGGTAAAGATAAATTCACTGATATTGATTTAGAAAAATCAATAGAAATATTAAATTTAATTCTAAGCAAAGCATCTTAATGATGATCTAATTTTTTGTATTAAATATGGATTTTATTAGTAAAACAACTTATTTAGAGTATTTATCTTGCGGTAAAAATGCCTGGCTTAGATGTTATAAACCGGAATTAAAATCATTATTTAAATTATCTGATTTTGATAAAAGCCTAGTAGATAAAGGAAACTTAGTGGAAGATTGGGCGCGCAAACTTTTTCCAGACGGCGTTTTAATTACCGAATCAGACGAAGAAGCTTTACGAATTACCAAACAGCATATCGCAGATAAAACACACGTTATTTTTCAATCAAAATTCATTCATGACAAATTTTTGGCAAAAAACGACGTGCTTGAGTATGATAAATTTAATGATTGTTGGAATTTATACGAAATTAAAGGCACTAATACTTTAGACGAAAATGTAAAAGAAATAGATCATATAGAAGATGCCACTTTTCAAACTATTATTCTAAAAGCCGTAGGAATTAAAGTTGGTAAAGTATTCATTATCCACCTAAACAAAGAATACGTCAGAGAAGAAGAAATAAACGTGGAGGAGCTTTTTATTAAGGATGACATAACTGAGGAAGTTAAAAATAGGGAAGAAAATACAAAAGAAAAAATGCAAAAAGCAGCCGAATGTTTATTTCAACAAAATGAACAAGCTTTGGTCTGTCAATGTGTCTATTCAGGCCGAAGCGCGCACTGTGCAACATTTAATTACTCCTATCCCAACATTCCAGAATACTCGGTTCATGATTTATCTAGAATAGGGAATAGTAAAAAAAAGTTAGAATCTTTGGTTGATTCACAAATTTTTGATATAAATGAAATTCCTGAAGATTTTGAATTAACACCCAATCAGCAAAATCAAGTTTATGTACACAAAACTCAAAAACCAATAGTAGATTTAGTGGCTATAAAAAAAGAGCTTAAATCGCTTGCATATCCTCTGTATTTTTTGGATTATGAAACATACCCGCCGGCCATACCTTTGTTTAAGGGTTTTAAGCCATACCAACAAATACCATTTCAATTTTCTTTACATATAATAGATGATGAAGATAGCGAACCGATCCACTTGGAATATTTGCACGAAAATGCTACGGATCCATCTTTGTCTATTATACTCAAATTAAAAGAAATGATTGGTCCAAATGGCAATATAATTACCTGGAATAAAAGATTTGAAAAAGGAATAAATACACAATTAGCTGAAAGAAACCCGGAATATGCAGATTTTATTGAAGATATAAATAGTAGAATTTATGATTTAATGGAAATATTCCAAAAACAATTTTATGTTCATCCTGGTTTTAAAGGAAAAGTTTCCATAAAAAAAGTTTTACCTATTTTAGTTCCTAAATTAAGCTATAAAGAACTAGAAATAAAAGAGGGCGGATCTGCTATGGAAGCATGGTACGAGATGGTATTTGGATCTGGCTCACAAGCAGATAAAAATAAAATAGCTGACGACCTGCGAAAATATTGCGGTTTAGATACTTATGCAATGTATGCAATTTGGAAAGAATTAATGAAAATTGTATGGCAATGAAATCACTTGGAGAAATTTTAAAAAGACAAATGAAGCAAACGGCGGGTTGGAAGCATGTTGAGGCTTCTATAGTCGTAGAGAAAACAAATGAGGTTTTGCAAGAATTTTTTGGGGTGGAATCAAAGAGATTTGCCCAAGCTGTGTACTTCAAAGACCGAACAATTAGCATTACCTGCTTAAGTTCTGTGATGGCGCAGGAGATAAGGTTAAATGAAAAAAAACTAATTCCGGCCATAAACAATAAGCTTGGTGGCCAGACCGTAGAAAAAATCAGGTACTTAGCCTAAAAATAACTATTGCCAAACTCTCTAAACAGAGCTAAAATTAAGTTACTATTATGACTCTTCGCCAATACCTCGTTTTAATGTCTGTAGGAGCGGCCATCTGCTGGATGGCCTGGGTTTTTGTTTTAGGAAGCACAGACCCCGCAGAAGCTGGATTTTTTGGTTTTCTATTTTTTTATTGCAGCCTATTTTTGGCTTTGGCCGGCACTTTTTCTGTTATCGGGTTTCTTATTAAAAAAATTATTTTAAAAAATGATCAAATTGTTTTTCATCACGTAAAAAGTACTGTCAGACAAGGCATGTTGGTAGCCGTATTTATCATTGTGGGTTTAATTTTATTACAAATTAAATTACTTACCTGGTGGAATGGAATTTTGTTAATTCTGCTATTTGCGGTAGTCGAAGGAATTATTTTCACAAATAGAAAGTACAACAATTATGTTTGAAAATCTGTTGGGGAAATTAAGAAAGGACATCGGTATTGATTTAGGAACTGCCAACACCTTAGTGTACGTTAAAGGCAGAGGGATAATCATAAACGAATCAAGTGTGGTGGCTGTAAATACCAAAACAGAACAAATTTTGGCTGTAGGCAATGAAGCCAAAGAAATGTTAGGTAAAACACCGCCGCACATTGTTACCACCCGTCCGCTCATAAACGGTATTATTTCTGACTTTGAAGTAACCGAAAAAATGCTTAAATACTTTATTGATAAAGTATACGAAGATAGCATGAATTTTATGACCCGCCCAAGAGTGGTGGTGGGAGCGCCGCTGGAAATTACCGAAGTTGAATTAAAAGCCATCAATGACGCAGCGATTAACGCCGGCGCCAGAGAAGTGATTGTAGTTCAAGAACCGATGGCTGCCGCTATTGGCGCCCGAATGCCTATTCGAGAGCCAGTAGGAAATTTCATCGTAGAAATTGGCGGCGGTACGGCAGAAATTGCCGTTATTTCTTTGGGCGGTATAGTTACTTGGCGCTCTATTCCGGTTGCTGGAGATGAGTTAAATAGAAATATTATCCAATACGCCCGAGATAAATTCAATTTATTACTGGGTGAAAAACAAGCTGAGGAAATAAAAATTAAAATCGGATCAGCTATAGAGTTAAAGGAGTCTATGCACTTTCCCATGCGCGGCCGCGATCTTGTTTCCGGTTTGCCAAAAGAAATAATGATCGATGATTCTCAGGTCAGAGAGGCAATTACCAAATCATTACGAACCATTATCGAAAATATAAAAGGCACGCTAGAAATTACGCCACCCGAATTAGTGGCTGATATTCACGAGAGGGGAATCGTGCTTTCTGGTGGGGGTGCGTTACTGCGAGGATTTAATCAGCTAATTAGCCGGGCCATAGAAATTCCAGTGCGTATTGCCGACGATCCACTAACTTCAGTAGTCAGAGGCACCGGTTTACTTCTAGATGATCTGGAATTACTGAATGAAATATCTATCAAGACCGACCAGAATAAAAGATCTTCTTAAGAAATACTATGCTGCGTTTTAAAGCTAAAAATTACTTCTTTTTAGGGTTTATATTTTTGTTGCTGGTTTCTTTTCACTATTTGGGATGGCTAAATGGCCTGGAAAACGGCGTTCGCGCTTTATTTATTCCAATTTCCACAAAAATAAATCGCTGGCGCTCGGCTTCGCAAGATTCTTACAACTATTTCTTCAACCAAAAAATGTTAGTGGATCAATACCATGCTTGTCTGGACAAAAGTCAAAATTCACAAGTAGCCGAAGCTAAATTGATTGAGCTGGAAAGAGAAAACGCTGAAATTAGAAAGCAGCTTAATTTTTTTCATCGCCGTAATTTTACGAGTGTAGCCGCCGATATTGTCGGCCAAAGTTCGGACAGCGTGGAAAAAATGGTAATAATTGATGTTGGTGATGCCGCCGGAATAAAACTTGGTCAGCCGGTGATTTCTGGAGATGGTATCCTTGTGGGTATTATCGCTAAAGTTGAAAAAAATATTTCCATGGTACGTTTGATAAATGACAATCAAAGTAAAATTGCCGCTACTATTTTAAATAAAAATAACAGTCTGGGGGTTGTTGAAGGCGGTTATGGACTAAGTGTACGAATGAACTTTATCCCTAGAAACGAAGATGTGCTTCTCGGTGATAAAATTATTACCTCCGGTTTAGAAGAAACTATACCGCGCGGACTGTTCATCGGTGAAGTGGCAGTGGTTGAAAATGAAGCCTACCAACCGTTTCAACAAGCTGTTCTTACTACCGCCATTGATCTTTCGAAACTTACCATTGTCAGCGTTCTGATTTCTAACTAATACCTATGCGATTACTCTGGAGAGCGCTTTCGCTTATTCTAACCATCTGGCTAATTCTGATAGCTCATATTTTTGTTGTAAACTTTTTACCTTTTCCGTTTAACTCTATAAATATTACATTTTCTTTATTATTGCTATTTTTAACGGTTAGTCAAAATAAAAAAATTATCTGGCTTGGTCTGATTACCTCTTATTTTTTGGAGTTATTCAGCGGCTCACCGTTTGGCATAGGTATGGCTGCCACTATTATCAGCCTGTTAGTAATAAATTGGTTTCAGCTAAATATTTTAACCAACCGCTCCGGGTATATAGTTTTGTTATCACTTCTTTTGGGTATAGCTCTGTATAGAATTTTGTTTGTTGCTTTTTTGGTTGTTTCCCGGTATTTCTTTCATCAAGAGTCGTTATCCTACAAACAAGTTATTGTCGACGCGGGCTGGGAAGTCTTGCTTTCTTCCGTGCTTTTATTTTTATTGCAATTAATTGGTTCGAAATTTATAAAACGCTTCAACTCGACGCGTACAAAAACTGGAATAATTTATGGCTGAACTGTTTAACATTTCCGAAGACAAAATACAGCATGGTGATCTGGAAGGAAAATACAACCATAATTGGGTGGAGGAGTCTTTTAATTTCGAAGCTAAAGCGGGAAAACAAGTTCCTATATCTCATACCAAAACCTATCTCGGAACCAGTATTTTAAAAAAGAAGATTTTTTTTATGAGTTTGGTGGTAGCGATTGGATTGGGGATTATAGCCGCTAGGACCGCTTACCTGCAAATAGTTCGCGGAAGTCACTATCGCGGTTTGGCCGAAGGAAACAGAATTCGTCTCCAGCCAATATTTTCCGAACGGGGGATAATCTACGATAGATTTCATACCGAACTGGTAGAAAATGTGCCTAATTTTTCTTTGACAATGATTCCGCAGGATCTGCCGCGTGATTTGAAAAAACGTGAAGCTATTATTGATACAGTCGTAAATCTAAGCGGGGTACCTAAGGAAAAAATTCAGGATTTGTTGAAAAGATATAGTTCTTACAGCTACGCTTCTTTAGTTGTTAAAGAAAATTTAGACTACCAATCAGCTCTGAAACTATATATCCAAAGCTCTCAGCTCCCCGGTATATCCATAGAAAAAGGAAGTAAGCGCAAATACATTGCCGGCGATAGCGCAACCAGCAGCGTTTCTAGCGCTTCCCACTTTCTTGGTTACTTGGCAAAACTTAACGATGAAGAAATAGAAAAGTTAAAGGATAAAGGGTATTTGCTTTTTGATAACATAGGAAAAAGCGGTTTAGAAAAAACTTATGAATCGGATTTACGTGGTAAGTATGGTATTAAAAAAATAGAAGTTGATGCTTTAGGGCATGAACAAACTGTTCTCGCTGAAGAACCGCCTCAACCGGGCAAAAATTTAGTCTTGACTTTGGATTTGGAAGCTCAAAAAAAATTAGAGGAACTTCTGAAAAACATGCTGGTTAGAGCAAACAAAAAAAGAGCCGCCGCTGTCGCCATGGATCCGCGTGACGGATCTATTTTGGCTATGGTCAGCCTGCCTGCATTTGATAACAATGAATTTTCCGGAGGAATTACTCAAAAAAATTACAATACTTACATCAATAACCCCGATAACCCTTTGTTTAACCGGGCCATTGGTGGTACCTATCCTTCTGGCTCTACTGTTAAGCCAATAGTTTCTGCGGCTGCTCTGCAAGAAAAAATAATTACCGCTAACACTACTTTTTTAAGTACGGGTGGATTACAGCTTGGCGATCGTTTTTTTAGAGACTGGAAACCTGGTGGCCATGGCACTACAGATGTCAAAAGAGCCTTGGCCTGGTCTGTTAATACTTTTTATTACTATATTGGCGGGGGATACAAAAGTTTTGTCGGGTTAGGCGTTGATAGGATTATAAAATACATGCAATACTTTGGTATTGCGCAAAAAAGTGGCATAGATATACCCGGTGAAGCCACCGGATTTGTACCTAGCAAGGAATGGAAATCAAAAACCAAGGGAGAAATTTGGTTTGTCGGAGATACCTATAATTTATCAATTGGACAGGGTGATTTATTGGTTACACCTTTACAAGTCGCGGTCTGGACAGCGGCGGTAGCCAATGGTGGCCAACTAGTTCAGCCCCATTTGGCAGATAAGCTAGAAGAGCCTGTAACCGACAAGGAAGTGTCTTTAAAGTTTAATAAACAGAGTGTGCCTATCTCGCCGGAAAACTTTGCTATAGTCCGCCAGGGCATGAAGGACTGCGTCTCCTACGGGAGTTGTCAGATGATGAAGAGCTTGCCATTTGCTTCAGGTGGAAAGACCGGTACGGCTCAATGGAACTCTAATAAAGAAAACCATGCATGGTTCACTGCTTTTGCCCCATTTGATTCCCCAAAAATAGTGGTCACCGTGCTCATTGAAGAAGGGGTAGAAGGAGCTGTAGTGGCCGAACCAGTGGCCAGGGATTTTCTTGCCTGGTGGGGTAAAAAATACCCAAACTAATTCTTCTTTACTCGCCCCCATTAACTGTGTTATACTTTTTATGATAATTACCCTTAATTTAAAGGGATAAGATTGCTATTTTCCTATGACAAATGACAAAGTTCAGTACCTCACGCCTCAAGGATTAGAAGACCTCAAAGAAGAATTTGAAATTTTAAAAAACAAAAAAATTCCGGACATTGCCAATCTTATCGATGAAGCCAAACAGCAAGGCGATTTATCGGAAAATGCGGAATACCAACAAGCCAAAGAAGAAATGGCTTGGGCTCAAGGACGTTTGCAGGAACTACGATATCTTTTGGATAATGCTCAAGTAATGGAATCGACGCAAAACAAACAGGATATGGTAATGGTCGGCAGTACGATTGTAATAAAAAATAGTACCACCACAAAGTCTTATACTATTGTTGGTCCGCGCGAAGCCAGCCCTCTGGAAGGAAAAATTTCCAACGAATCTCCTTTGGGAGAATCTTTTCTGGGGCACAAAGTTGGTGATAAAGTTGTTGTTACTACGCCGGCTGGCAAACAAACTTATGAAATTTTAGAAATAAAGTGATAATATGTCAGATCAAATCAAAGAAGATGTAGTTCGATTAGAAAGGTTGGAGCACCTACGTTCTTTGGGGATTAATCCTTACCCAAGCAATACTGAAGATAGAATTTCCACTAAAGAAGCTCTGTCAAAACCGGAAAAAACCCAAGTAAAAGTTGCTGGCAGACTGATTTCCAAAAGAGAAATGGGGAAAATTAGTTTTTCTCATTTGAAAGACGAAAGCGGAAAAATCCAATTGGCTTTTTCAGAAAAAGAACTGGGGAAAGATAGTTATAAATTATTTATAAAATATTTTGATTTAGGTGATTTTCTCCATGTAGAGGGTGAGATTTTTGTAACTCATAAAGGTGAGCTAAGTATTTTGGTAAAAAAATACGAACTTCTTACCAAGACGTTATTGCCGTTGCCGGAAAAATTTCATGGGTTAGCAGATATAGAAATAAGATACAGACAAAAATATCTGGATCTGATTGCAAACGAAGACTCAATGAAAATTGCTAAAACACGTAGTTTAATCGTACGCGAAATCAGAAAATATTTTGATAATAATGGTTTTTTTGAAGTAGAGACTCCAGTTCTTCAGTCGTTATATGGCGGGGCAGCGGCTAAACCCTTTAAAACTCACCATAATGCCCTAGATATTCCACTTTTTCTTCGTATTGCCCCAGAACTATACTTAAAACGCCTGATTGTGGGCGGATTTGAAAAAGTATATGAAGTAGCTAAATGCTTCCGTAATGAAGGTATAGACAACAATCATAATCCAGAATTTACTCAAGTAGAATTTTATTGGGCTTATGCAGATTACAATGACTTGATGAATTTGATAGAAGATTTGCTTCCCAAAGTTATTCAAGCCGCTGGTTTACCGCTCAAATTCAAAGCACATGACAAAGAAGTTGATTTTACCCCGCCTTACCCGCGTCAAACCATGCGAGAAATAATCAAGGAATACGCGAAAATTGATATTGAAGAATTTCCTGATCAAAAATCTTTGTATGCAAAAATAAAAAAATTAAATATTGAAGGCGTTGATGCTAAAACTGGTTATGGAAAAATGGTTGATGAAATATATAAGACTTATGCACGACCAAAAATTATCAATCCAGTTTTCATGATTGATCACCCGGTAGAACTTTCTCCATTAGCCAAACGCAAAACAGATAATCCAAAATATGTGGAACGCATGCAATTGGTTTGCGTTGGTGGTAATGAGTTATGCAATGGTTTTTCTGAATTAAATGATCCGCTTGATCAAGAAGCAAGATTTAAAGATCAAGAACGTCTACATGCTGCCGGTGACGAAGAGAGTATGCCATACGATGAAGATTATATTATCGCTCTTAAACACGGTATGCCGCCAACGGCTGGCTTGGGAATGGGTATAGATCGATTGGTAAAACTGCTCGTTGACGCTCCAAACCTAAAAGAAGTAATACTTTTTCCTATATTAAAACCAGAAAAGCAATAGGTATGAAAAAAGTGTTAGCTTTTGGTACTTTTGATATTTTGCATCCAGGACATATGCATGTGCTAGAGGCCGCTAAAAAACTGGGAGACCACCTAACGGTAATTATAGCCAGGGATGCTACAGTGCTAAAGGTAAAAGGACAAGAACCTGTATTCAACGAAAAAACTAGGTTAAAGAATTTAAAAAAACTAAATATTGCCGACAAGGTGCGTCTTGGCAGTCTCGGAAATAAGTATCAGGTTATAATAGACGAAAAACCAGACATAATTGCTTTGGGGTATGATCAAAAGTTTTTTGTGGACGATCTAAAAAATTTTGTCGGTAAAGATATTCGGATTGTGCGTTTAAAGTCGTATAAACCAAAAATACATAAGAGTTCAAAGATGAGAGGCCTGTATGAGAAAAATTCTAATAGCCACTAGCAATATCGGAAAATTTACAGAAATTACTGCGGAATTAGAAGACCTGCAATTTAAGTTTGTTAATTTAAAAGATCTTAAATTAGATAAATTTGAAGTAGAAGAACCGCATAGCACTACTTGGCAAAATGCTTTAGAAAAAGCAAAGTTTTTTGCAAAAAAAAGCGGACTGCTTACCGTAGCTGAAGACACAGGTTTATTTGTAGATCACTTAGACGGAGCGCCAGGTGTAAAATCAAAACGTTATGGCGCTACGAGTCTAGAAAGAAACGAAAAACTTTTGGCCGAATTAAAAAATGTTCCAGATGAAAAAAGAGGCGCTTATTTTGAAACCGCTGGCTGTATTTATAATCCTGGCAATGATAATTTTTCCATTTTTATTGGTAAAGCACGGGGAGTAATCACAAAAAAAATTAATCAAGCATCAAGACAGGGTATGAGTTTTGATTCTATTTTTTATTATCCACCTCTTAAAAAAACTTTTGCCGAACTATCGATGTTAGATAAAAATAGAGCGAGTCACCGCGGACAGATGGTTGTTCAATTAAAAATTTATTTAATGACTCACTATTCTTTAAAGCAAGTAATTTGTGCTGCCGGAATAATTGTTAAAGACCGTAAAATGTTAATGACCAAACGCCGTGATTTACGTCCAGCTTTTAATAATAAATGGGAATTTCCAGGCGGGGGAGTAGAGAATGGAGAAACTTTTGATGAAACTTTGTACAGAGAAGTAACTGAGGAAACTGGTTATAAAATACAAAAAATAGAGCAACTACCTGATATTCTTACTGCCACAGCTCTTAACAGTAAGGAGAGTTATCAAGTACATCTTTTTATGTCTGTGTGTAAAATAAAATCAGGTAAATTTAATCCGGCTGATGCCGAAACTAGCGGACACGGTTGGTTTACTTATCAAGAAGCATTAAAAATGCCTATGTTACCGTTGAACAAAAAAGTTATTCAATCAACAGTAAATAAAAAAATATTAAAAAAATACATAGATTAATATATGTTAGACATAAAATTTATCCGCGACAACAAAGAATTGGTTAAAGAAAATTGCAAAAACCGCAATGTGAATATAGATATTGATCTATTGTTGAATTTGGATAATGAGAGGCGTGCCGGGTTAAAAGAAGTAGAAACCCTGCGTGCTTTACGCAATAACAAATCCAAAGGTAAGCCAACTGAAGAAGAAATTGCTAAACTTCGTCAGGTGGGTGAAGAAATATCAGGATTAGAGAAAAAAATGGAAGATATTGAAAATAAATACCGTGAATTATTATACAAGGTCCCGAATCTTACCCACCCCGAAACTCCTATGGGAGGGGAGAGTGATTTTAAAGTTATTCATACTAGCGCTAGCCCAAAACCATTTAAATTTATTCCAAAAAATCACGAGGAATTAATGCTCAATCTTGATCTGATAGATTTTGAAAGAGGCGCCAAGGTAGCTGCTGCAAAATTTTATTTTTCTAAAAATAATTTAGTTCGCCTAAATCAGGCTTTATTAAATTACGGGATAGATATGCTGACCAAGAACGGATATACCTTGGTGGAAACTCCAGACGTAGCAAAAAATGAAATTTTGGCCGGGGTTGGTTTTAATCCCCGTGGTGAAGAAACTCAAGTTTATTCTCTAGAAAATACAGATTTAAGCTTAATTGGAACTGCGGAAATAACTATGGGTGGCTATCATGCCCAAGAGGTATTGGATTTAAGTAAAGGGCCAAAAAAATATGTAGCTTTATCACATTGTTTTCGAACCGAAGCTGGCGCTTACGGCAAAACCAATAAGGGTCTTTACCGAGTGCATCAATTTACAAAATTAGAGATGTTTATTTACTGTAAACCTGAGGATAGTGAAAAAATGCATTTAGAATTGTTGAGCATGGAGAAAAAAATTGCTGACGGACTAAAGCTTCCTTATCGCGTAATCGAAGTGGCTAGTGGGGATTTAGGCGGCCCTGCATACAGAAAGTATGACATTGAAGCCTGGATGGTGATGAACGCAGAAAATGATCAACAGGGCGGATATGGTGAAATAACTAGTACCAGTAATTGTACCGACTATCAATCTCGCAGACTAAATATAAAGTATCGTAAAGAAAATGGCGAAACCGAATTTATGCATACGCTAAATGGTACCGCTATAGTTACTAGTCGTTTTCCTTTAGCTATAGTAGAGAATTTCCAACAAAAAGACGGCAGTGTTTTAGTGCCAAAAGTTTTACAAAAGTATACCGGATTTAAAAAATTGTAAAAACAAAATAAAATAGTATGCTTACCTGGCTCGAAATCAATTCTCGGGCTATTCAACATAATTTGCGACAGTTCAAAAAAATTGCTGGTCGCAAGGTTTTGCTTATGCCAGTAATCAAAGCCAACGCGTATGGACACGGATTTTTAAACGTAGCCAAAATTTTACAAAAAAATAAGGAAACAGACAGAGTTTGTGTGGCTAGCCTGGATGAAGCGCTGGAGCTGATAAAAAATAAACTTACCAAAAAACCAATAATGATTTTAAGCTTTTTTGATCAGGATGAAAAAAAATTAGCTTTAACTATAAAAAATAATGTTATTTTTCCTTTATACAGCTTGGAAAATGCCGGACTGCTAAACAAAGTAGGGGAGAGTACGGGCAAGAAAGTAAAAGTGCATCTTAAAATAGATACCGGCGCTTCCAGATTAGGAATTTTACCGAGAGAAGCCTTGGATTTTATAGATAAATTAAAAAAATATAAAAAATTATATTTAGAAGGGATATGGAGCCACTTCGCTTCTAGTGAAGATGATTTTACTTATACCAAGAATCAGCACGAAATTTTTCAATCAGTTTGTAAAAATTTAAAAGACCGTAATATTTTTATTCCTATCAGACATATTGCTTGTTCGGCCGCAACGCTGAGTTATAAGTTTACCCATGAAAACGCTTTGCGTTTGGGCTTGAGTCTGTATGGTTTATACCCAAGCTCCAAAAATAGCGCTATTCAATTAAAACCGGCTTTATCCTGGTATACCGCTATAATTCAAGTAAAAACCTTGCCAACAGGCACTAAAATCGGTTATGGAGGCACTTATACGACTAAACGACCTACAAAAATAGCTGTTTTACCAGTGGGGTATTGGGATGGCTATGACCGCAGGCTTTCCAATCATGGGTATGTGCTTATCAAAGGCAAAAAATGTCCTATATTAGGCCGAATTTGTATGAATATCTGTATGGTAGATGTCACTAATCTATCAGTAAAAGCAGGGGATAAAGTGGTGCTAGTAGGTAAAGATAAAACAAAGAATATTTCGGTTGATGATCTCGCCAAATGGTGCGGCACTATCAACTACGAAATAGTAGACAGAATCAATCCGTTACTACCAAGAGTATGAAGCATTTTCGTTCTGAATACGCTTTTCAAAAATATAAACCACATGTAAGTTGGCGCAAAAGATTTTTGCGGTTTTTTCGTAAAAAACAATATGTAATTCCATCTTCTCAAGATTCGTTTCATTATAAAACAAATCCTTTTAAAGCGCATAAGAAACCGAGTAAGATTAAAATTAAAGTTATAATTTTTGTTATATTTTTGGTAGCTTGGGCTATCTGCTTAGCTTATATTCCTTATTTTAAAATCAGTAAAATTAATTATTCCGGATTAAATAATACTACAAGAAGCGAGCTGGATACATTTATTTATACAAATTTTCTAAATAAAAAGAGTATTTTACCATTGAATGCTTACTTTTTTATTAATACTCCTAAAATATCTGGCGAGCTTTACAAAAAATTTCCTTTTGAAACTATAGAAGTAATAAAAACTTTTCCAAATCAATTAGATATAAAAATTAAAGAAAAAATTTCTTCTGTTATATACGACAATGGTAAGAAATACTTTTTGTTGGATAGTGGGGGAACAGCTATTAAATATTTAAAAGATGTAGAGTCTTATGAAATAACAGAACAAATTAGTACCAGCAGCTTTGATCTTTTGGCCTCCAGTACTATGCCTATAGCAAACACTTCTACAATCGAACACACTCCAGATTATAAAAAAATAAATAAACTATTTGGTAATTATCCTTTAGTTTACGATCGACGTAGTTTTGAAGTTGAAATTAAACAAGAAAACATTTTACCTTCCGAACATATTGCCGCTATTATTAGTTGGTATAAAACTCTTACCGAACAGGGGATAGCAACCCCTAAATTCTTTGTTATAGACAACCTTAACTCCGGGATAGTGATAGATACGGCGGATTCCTGGGATATTTTATTCCAGCCAAAAAATAATAACGATGCACAAATAAATACTCTAAAAGAAATTTTACCAACAATAAAACCACAGTATTACGTAGATCTTCGTTACGGAGAAAAAATTTACTGGAAGTAGAGAGGGGAAGGGCTTATTTGATTGAAATGTAGTTGTTTGGTATTATATACTTAACGTCGTATAACATAGATTAAGCGACTATATACTCGATTTAACCTAACTCACCATATGCATAAATCCAATCAACCTATAGCCCAACATGTCCTCGCCTTTCTCGAATACTGCGAGGTGGAAAAAGGTTTAAGCCCTGTCTCCACTCGTAACTACGACAATTTCTTAAAAACCTTTATAAAGTGGCTTGACGAGTCAAAATTTTCGAGTTTAAAGCCTCACGAGCTTAATCCTGAGCATATTTGGTCATATCGCGTATATTTGTCGCGTAAAAAGGATGTTAAGGGTAAATATACCAAAAAAACGACCCAAAACTATTATCTTATAGCCATCCGTAATCTATTGAACTATTTTGCCGAAAAAGATATAGTTTCCCTGCCTTCGGAAAAAATTAAGCTGCCAAAATTAACGGACAAAGATAAAACAATAAAATTTTTAAAATTCGAACAAATAGAAAAATTAATGAAAATGCCTGATACTTCTACGCCTGAAGGTTTACGCGATCGAGCTATTTTAGAAACATTGTTCTCTACCGGTATGCGGGTATCAGAGTTAACGTCGCTTAATATAACACAGTTTAATAAAGAGAATTTAGTAAAAGGAAAATTTGATGATCAAGAATTAAGTATCTCCGGTAAAGGTGGATCCACCAGAACTGTATATTTTTCTAACCGAACTCTAAAATGTTTAGCTGACTACATTAAAGCCAGAAAAGATATGTTTACTCCTCTCTTTGTTAATTACAAAAAAGACGATGACGACAAAGAGCATCGCTTAACTCAAAGATCTGTCGAAAGACTGGTGCGAAAATATGCCACTATGGCTGGTTTGCCAGTAGAAGCTACGCCACATACCTTGCGACATAGTTTTGCTACGGATTTACTTCAGCAAGGAGCGGACATGCGCTCAGTGCAAGAGCTTCTTGGTCACAAAAATATTGTTACCACTCAAATTTATACCCATCTTACCAACCCTCACTTGCGGGACATCCACAAAAAATTTCACAGCGGAAAAAATTAACATCTATAAACTCGCTTCTATAATATAATCCAGCATTTTGCTAAAGTTTATCCCCGCTTTGGCTGCAGCTTCTGGAAATAAACTGGTCGGAGTCATGCCAGGAATGGTATTTGTCTCTAAAATATATAATTTTTTATCGTCACCTACAAAAATATCCGTACGCGACATGCCGCGGCAATCCAGGGCCTTATGTGCCATGACCGCTAAATTTTGTATCTGCTGATTAATAATATCGCCAAAATCGGCCGGACAAATATGGGTAGAGCCACCGGCAGCATACTTGGATTTATAATCATAAAATTCTCCTAAATTTGGCAAAATATGTGTGGGTGGCAAGACCATCATTTGCCCATCTTTTTCTAATACGCCGCATGTCGCCTCTTTGCCTTTAATAAATTTTTGCGCCATTAACCAAGGAAATATTTTAATAGTTTTATCTATAACTTTTCGGAGCTCATCATGAGATTTTACTTTGTTGACCCCCACAGCAGATCCTTGATCGACTGGTTTTACCACCATCGGAAAACCTACTTTACTCACAATATCGTTTATTATTTTATCCGGACTTCTTTTCCATCCGTCTCTTTTGAAATGAACAAAATCCGGATGGGGTAAGCCGTTGGCTAAATAAACTTCAGCTGCAAAAACTTTGTTCATCGCCAGAGCGCTGGAAAGCACGCCCGGACCTGTATATTTGACCCCTAAGGTATCAAACAACCCCTGTACTCCCCCATCTTCACCCGGGGATCCATGCATAGCAATAAAAACGAGATCAAATTTTGTTTTAACTAAATTTAAAAAATTAAATTTCTTTTTTTTATTTTTTTGGATAACAAAAAAATTGGCATTTTTATCCATTTCTACTAGCGTAGTTGAGTATTTTTGTTTATCCAAATTTTCAAATACTGCCTTGCCGGTTATAAGTGAAATTTCTCTCTCCGCCGATGGTCCTCCCATTAAAACAGCAACTTTAAGCTTCATAATTATAGTTAAATTATTACAGATAACCCATTGGGTCTACCGGAATACCATTTAAACGTACCTCAAAATGCAGGTGTGGTCCAGTAACAAATGGCCCGGCGCCAACGGTCCCCGGCCGACCGCCAGAAAGCCCGATAATATCTCCTTTTTGCACAAACTGATCACCAACTACATCTACTCGGCTAAAATGACCGTATAAGGTCGATACGCTGCCTGTATGCACAATTAATACATATGCATAACAACTGGAGGTGCTACAAATTTTAGCGCGGGCTACATAGCCAGATGCCGCTGCGCGTATCGGTGTGCCCTGTGAAGCGCGGATATCTATACCACTATGTTGGAAAACATTTCTAAACGGATAATCTGGATCATGAAAAGTGGCATTTACGACACGGCTGGGTACAGGCCAAGTCAACACATCTATGCTGTTGTTTAATTTATTTTCCAGAGCAAGTTTTTTTCTAACTTGATCTTCAAATGCCCGCTGTTCGTTTATAACCGACTGGTACTGTTGTTTTAAACTGGATAAAAGAGTCTTGTATCTTAATTCCGATGATCTGGTTTCCACCAGTAAATTTTCTTTTGCTTTTGACTGACCCTTTAATTTATCTTGCTTAGCTAGCAATTCTGTCTTTAGGTTTTCATATGTTTTTTTTCGACTAGCCACTTGGGCTTCTTTCGTTTGCAAATCTTCTTTTACTAAACGCAAAATTTTTACCGACTTGCCCAAGTCGGTAAAAACATTCATGGTATATTGCAATTGATCATAGAATTCGGCAAAACTATTGTTAGTTAAAAGAACCTCCATATAGTTTTTTCGTTTGTCGGCATTGATACCCTGAACTATTTTGGAAATAATCTTTTTTTGTTTTTCCATTATTGCTTCCTTGTCAGCAATGCTGAGCTGTAAAGCCTCTATTTCCAACTCGGCCTTTTTTATTTTTTCTTGGGTAAGTTCTATATCTGTTTGTGCTTTATTGATGTGATTGTCGAGAATGCTTAATTGGTTTTTCAAAGAAACAGCTTGCGTTTGTTTTTGTTGAATGTTTTTATTGTATTTATTTATAGTCTCCTCGAGCTCTTTAATTTTATCTTTTCTTTGAGCAATCTGTTTATTTAACTCTTCAATTTCTGCGGAATTAACAGTTTGCGCTAACGCAAAAACGGGGTTAAAAATTAAACCCACTATAATTAAAAAAATAACCAGAATTTTTTTCATGATTATATTATACCACGAGGAAGCTCTAATTGCTTAATTTGCCAATAGCGAGGTTTATACGCTCCAAAACAGCATCTTTTCCTAAAACTTCCGCAATCTCAAACGGTCCTGGGGATTTTTCTTGTCCAGATAAAGCGGCGCGCATAGGCCAAAGGACCGAACCGGTTGAATACCCATTTTGGCCAACCCACTCCCCTATCTTTTCTTCCAGTTTTTCTTTATTCCAATCACGAACACTTATTGTGTTCATGAATTCCGCCAGCTTTGGCAGAATATTTTTTACTTCATCGGCTGTACTTTTTTTCCAAACCAATAGTCCGGCATTATAATCTGGTAAATTGAAGACAAATTTTATAGCTTCTGGCAATTCAGAAAGCACCTCGATTCTTTCTCTTTCCAATCCAACCGCTCCTTCTATGATTTTATTATCTATATCAATACCAGCTTCAGCTAACCAAGGTGTAGCGATTTTTACTAAATCTTTGTTGGATAAGTTTTTAAGATACTGTTTGTTAAACCAATTTAGCTTATCTACATTAAACACTGCGCCAGTTTTACCAACTTTTGAAAAATCAAAATCCGCTACTAACTCATCTAACGTATACATTTCTTTTTCTGTGCCAGGATTCCAACCTAAAAAGGCCACAAAATTCACCAGTGCTTCTGGTAAGTATCCTTTTTTCATATAATCCTCTACAGCCACATCACCTTGGCGTTTGCTCAACTTAGATTTATCTGGATTGAGCAATAATGGCAGATGAGCCATTTCTGGCACCTCCCAGCCAAAGTACTTATATATCTGCAGGTGTTTGGGTACGCTACTAATCCATTCCTCGCCACGAATAATATGGGTAATTTCCATTAAATGATCATCTACTACCACTGCAAAATGATATGTAGGATAGCCATCAGATTTCATCAAAACTTGATCATCCACCAATTCATTTTTAAATCGCACTTCCCCGCGGATCATGTCATTAAAAACAGTTTCGCCACTCTTTGGCATTTTGAGTCTCACAACGCATCTTTCTCCAGACTTAGCTCGTTTTTTTGCTTCTTCTGGATTAACCGACAAACAATGACCGTCATAGCCTGTGGGCATTTTTTTGGCTGTTTGCTGTTCGCGCAACTGGGTTAATCTTTCTGGTGTACAAAAACAATAATAGGCATGGCCGTCTGCCAAAAGTTTTTCGGCGTGTTCTTTATATATATCCAAACGTTGCGATTGAACATACGGACCATTTTTACCTTTTTGAGTAATTTCTTCCTTGTCTAAAATTACTCCTTCGTCCGGTACAACACATGCCCAGTATAAAGATTTTAAAATGTTAGCAACGCCGTCGGCTACATAGCGCTCTCTGTCAGTGTCTTCTATACGTAACAAAAATTTGCCTTTATTTTTTTTGGCAAATAAATATGAATACAGAGCGGTGCGCAATCCGCCGACATGTAAATATCCGGTTGGGCTAGGGGCAAAACGAGTCCGAATCATACTATTTTATAATTAACAGAGAACCCTTGCTATTTTTATAAGCTTTTTCTACTTGATTTTTTGTTAAATACTTTCCAGAAATTCTGGGGTCGAGGTAGTGTCGGCCTGTTCTAATTTTTCCATCCTTTATTTCAAGTATTAGCACAAGCGGTGTTCGGTATGCCTTTTTTGTTTTTGGATCAGGATAACTTTCTACTAATTCCACCATAACAACCCCTTCTCCTTCTGCTATATTTCTAATTTCATATTGTCGGCCCTTAATTGGATAAACTTCCTCTAACTCAGCTTTGAGATTGGGTGTAGTAGAAGGAAAAAGGTTTTTACCAACATAAACCCACGTCATTGTATAATCGTTAGTCATTCTTTTTAAAGCCGAGGCCACATCGCCATCCACCTCATTTTTAAGAATTTCCAACACAACCTTAATATTTTTACTAAATTTTTTCTTCATAAGAACAGTTTAACAATAACCACCATCGCGATTATTAACCAAACAATGTTTAAAAAAACTGACTGGTAGGCGCGTTTTAAAAGTGAGATATAAGCAATTCCGCACGCACCTGCAACATTCAAAAGCTGGTAAGTTAAACCGGCCGCCTCAATTACTTCAAAACTAATCAAGAAATAAGCCAACAAAATTGCCAACGCAGCCAGCCATCCAATAATCTCGTTTAAAATCTTAATCATTTTAAAATTTGGATTTTAAAACCAAATAACTAAATTTGGCTGTGGCATTAAATATTCTACCGATACGACTGGGTTGTTGAATTAATCGGTACATCCATTCTAACCCAAGTTTACGCAAAAATAAAGGGGCGCGTTTTATATGTCCGGAAATAAAATCAAATGATCCGCCTACTCCCATCGCTATTTTTATCCCTGGCATTTTGGTTAAATTGTCGCAAATCCATTTTTCTTGTTTACCCATACCAAAAGCGACAAATAAAATCTGCGCTCCGGACTGATTTATTTGTTCAAAAATAGGGCCTTCAAATTTGCAGGCGGGATTTTCATTTATTTCCGGGCCCTTGTTGTATCCAGAAATTTTTAAATTTGGGAATTTTTTTTCTAGTTCTTCAAATGCTCCACCCACAACTTCGTCGCTTCCGGAACCTAACAGGTAGACGCCTCTCCCCTGCTCCGCGGCTAATCTACAAAGTTCCAACATAAAATCTATCCCGGGAATTCTTGTTTTAATCTTGGCAAAAATTTGCAAACCCACACCGTCGCACAAATTTAAATCGCCTGAATTTAAAACATTTTTAAAGCTTTCATCTTTTTGGGCCTTAACAATTATCTCCGGGTTGGGAGTGAAAATTTTATGTTGACCAGATGAATTTAAAAATTCAGTCGCTTTTTGCAGCGCCTGTTCTTTGGAAACTTCATCAACTCTAATACCCAAAAATTGCATACTACTTACCAAACCTTCTTTGTCGTTTATTAAATTCTGCTATTGCCTTGTCAAATTCTTTTTCATTAAAATCCGGCCAATGAACTTTGGGGAAATACAATTCACTATATGCACCCTGCCAGATTAAAAATCCAGAAGTTCTCTGTTCCCCTGAAGTGCGGATAATAAAATCTGGATCAGGCAAACCAGCAGTGTCCAAATTATTGCCGATTAGATCCAAAGTAATATCTTTGGCCTCTACCCCGTCGTCAACCAACTTTTGCACAGCACGTTTAATTTCATCCCGACCGCCATAATTCAAAGCCAGATTAGCAACAATCCCCTGGTTATTTTTTGTTAGCTCAATGGCGCTCTTAAGTTTCTTTTGCAGAGATGCGGGCAACTCTTTTAGCGATCCGATGTGTCTAAATTTTATGCCTCGTTTATGGTAATCATCTATGTATTTATCTAAGTAGTTTTCAAAAAGCTTCATTAAATAATTTATTTCCTTCTCTGAACGCGACCAGTTTTCGGTGGAAAAGGCATACATAGTAATGACCTTAACTCCCGCTTTTTGGGCATACAAGACAACTTTTTTGGCATTTTCCATACCTTTTTTATGGCCAAAAAAAGTCGGCAGACCGCGCTCTTTGGCCCACCTTCTGTTCCCATCCAAGATGATAGCTATGTGGTTGGGAGTAATTTTTGGGTTAGTATTAGTCATTTGACTATGCTAGAATATGGTGCAATAGTACTAAATACTACCATATCTTGACACAATTTATCAAGATGGTATAGTATTATCACTCTCGGCTAATGAGTGATAATCATAAAGCCTATGATACCACAAAATTTTACCAATAAATCACAAGAAATTATTCAAAATGCGGCCAAAATTGCCTATGAAAATGGGCAAGGGCAAATCGAGCCACCGCACTTGTTTTTTGCATTGCTCGAGGACACGGAAGGTGTTGTAGTTTCAGTTTTGCGTAAATTTAACGCTAATGTTATCGCTTTAAAGGCAGGTACTCAATCTCTCATAGATAAACTGCCGAAGGGAATAGCGCCAAATGGCGGAATTGGTCAAATTTTACTTGGCCAGTCCATGCTTTATATATTTCAAACCGCAGTTGGCGAAGCTAAACAAATGGGTGATGAATATATTAGTGTCGAACATTTATTTTTAGCATTTTTAGTCGGACACAATCCTATCGGAGATTTGTTAGACACAAATGGCGTAAGCTATGATGAAGCTCTAAAAATTCTGGCCGGCATCCGCGGGACCCAAAAAGTAGACAGTCCGGAACCGGAAAGTAAATACAATGTTTTAGAAAAATACGGTAAAAATTTAACTGATTTAGCGTTCAAAGAAAAACTTGATCCGGTAATTGGCCGCGACGATGAAATTCGACGCGTGATGCAGATCCTTAGCCGCCGAACGAAAAATAATCCGGTGCTTATCGGCGAACCTGGTACCGGAAAAACCGCTATTGCCGAAGGTCTGGCCCAAAGAATTGTTAATGGCGATGTGCCGGAATCTTTAAAAAATAAACAGGTTATCGCTTTAGATATCGGTTCCCTGCTCGCGGGTACAAAATTCCGCGGCGAGTTTGAAGATCGGTTAAAAGCAGTATTAAAAGAAGTAGATGAATCAGCCGGAAAAATAATTTTATTTATCGACGAACTACACATCATTGTTGGTGCCGGATCATCCGAAGGTTCTGTAGATGCTTCCAATATGCTTAAACCTGCGCTCGCCCGCGGCACTCTTCATGCCATTGGCGCGACCACTTTAAAAGAATACCAAAAATATATTGAAAAAGATGCGGCCCTAGAACGCCGTTTTCAACCGGTAATGGTAAACGAACCATCCCGCGATGATGCTATCGCCATCTTGCGCGGTATCAAAGAAAAATATGAGGTCCATCATGGTGTACGTATTACCGACTCCGCTATTTTAGCCGCCGTTGATCTTTCCCAACGATATATATCAGATCGTTTTCTACCGGATAAAGCTATAGACTTAATCGACGAAGCGACTTCAGCTTTGCGTTTACAGATAGATTCCATGCCCGATGAGCTGGATAAAATGAAACGCGCCATGATCAAACTGGAAATCGAAAAACGAGCTTTAAAAAAAGAAGAAGAAAAGGAAGCTAAGGAGCGTTTGGTAAAACTGGAAAAAGATCTGGCCGAATTAAAAGATAGAAGTACTGAACTCGAGGCGCGCTGGAGAAATGAAAAAGAAATAATCACCGACATCCATAAACATAAAAAGGAGATTGAACAAATCCGCCAAAAAGCGGAGATAGAAGAAAGAAAAGGTGATTTGCAAAAAGTAGCCGAGATTAGATATGGAAAAATTCCTAATTTAGAAGCGCAAATCCGCCAAAAAGAACATAAATTACTGGAGCTGAAAAAAACTAGCGGTATTTTGAAAGAAGAGGTTACTGAACAAGATATTGCTCAAGTGGTATCGCGCTGGACTGGTATTCCAGTTTCCAAAATGTTAAAAGGCGAAGCCGACAAACTTCTGCATATGGAAGACGAACTCGCCAAACGCGTAGTGGGACAAGAAGAGGCGGTCAAAGCCGTGGCCAACGCTATCCGCCGTTCACGCGCCGGCATTGCCGAACCGAACCGCCCTATTGGCTCATTTATCTTTTTGGGTCCAACGGGTGTGGGTAAAACCGAACTGGCCAAAGCACTGGCTGAATTTATGTTTGATACAGAAGAGGCGTTAGTGCGCGTTGATATGAGTGAATATATGGAAAAGCACTCTGCTTCTAAAATCATCGGCTCCCCTCCTGGCTATGTGGGCTATGAAGAAGGCGGTCAACTCACAGAAATCGTACGCCGTAAACCATATTCCGTAATATTATTTGATGAAATAGAAAAAGCGCATCCCGATGTGTTTAATATTTTATTACAAATTCTTGACGACGGCCATGTTACCGACGCCAAAGGCCGCACGGTAAATTTCAAAAATACCGTAGTCATCATGACAAGCAATATTGGTAGTAATTTAATTTTGGATTGGAATAAAAAAGGCGAATTTGGTTTTGCCGGCTCACAAACCAAAGGCGGAGAAAAAAGTATGCGTGATAAAATTATGGAAAATTTGCGCGAACATTTTAAGCCGGAATTCTTGAACCGTGTTGATGAGATAATCACCTTCCATTCCTTGGCTGAAAAAGATATTGCCAAAATAGTTGAATTACAATTGGAAGAAGTTCAAAATAGATTGCTTGAACAAAAAATTTACTTGATCATCGCTGATACTGCTAAAAAATATTTGGCTAAAAAAGGTTTTGATGAAAACTATGGCGCCAGGCCGCTCAAACGTTTGATTCAAACTGAACTTTTGGACGAACTGGCCATGGCCCTTATAGAAAAAAAGTTTAAAAATGAAGATAAAATAAAAGTTGGTACCAATAAAAATAAAATCGTGTTGGAAAAATCATAAAAAATACCAAGGTATTTTTTACATACGCTCGGAAATGAAAATAAATTTTTATTTCTCTCACTTTATATTAAAAATAAAAGCGAGGTGATATGCCTCGCCTGAAAATATTTCTCTCTTTTTTCTAACCACCCTTCAACATCTTTAGCGAACCGTTCGCTTCGGGTAGAGCCAGCTCGCGATACGGATCATCAGACGGATCTTTTGCCGTATTAAGCTGATGCTGACTAATTGTAGTGCTAATTTTTTTCGCCTCTCTATATAATAGTTGTCGGCGTTCTTCTAGCCACTCACAAAATTTTTCATTCATTTTTCCTGATGTTTGCAGATGATCTAGGATATCAAACAGGTTGCAGCCATGAGCTTTTTGAAGCACTGGACAGATGAAGCTGCTATTTAGACGGCCGACACCAGCTGGCTTCTCGTCATTTTTTTCAGCTGTAATTCTTTGAAAAATACCACAGCTATTGCAAAAAGTGCCTATATTTCCTGCACCAACTAGAAATGCTCCTGTCACTGAATGATCTTTCATTTCACTGATTTCGTGGAGCACTAGAAAATTTTGTTTACAATAAATACAGACACTTTCAGCTCTACTCGTTTGCAACCAGCCTAGCATGTGCGCCCGCGGCGCTACGTTCTTTTCCAAAACAGTAAACCCCAACTGTCGCAAACGTTGGACAACTGTTTGCCCGCCTTCCGGTCCTCCGCCGGTACCGAGCAAAAGAGCCTCTTTTGCTGCCAGTCGTCTGATTATCGTAGTTTCTAGCAAGAGACTGTATTTGATTTCTGCGAGTTTACTGGCCAAGATAAAACCGCCACCCCCAGCGAGTAACACCCAGACTAAACATACAATGAGATAGAACATGATGTCCTCCCTTTTTTGTCTCCCAAACTTAGCAAAATTTTAACGCTTTGTCAAGATAAAAAAAGGGCTCCTATATGTTTTCACATGTAAAAGCCCATTGACTTACTGATCCATCCCGCACTCATTCCAGTTGACCGGCGCGAATCCCTGTCCTGGGTACCTATCAAGGATATTACTCATGGCCGTGGCAATCTCTTCATCCCACCGTTCTCCAGTTGTTAACAGGAGAAAGGTATTTTCGGTCGGGCCGAATGAGACACTATTACGATTCATGATACACTCGTCCTCACCCGGCGGATACGCTTCCGGACAGGTGTGATCTCCGGGCTCGTTCCCGCTACCACAATAATGGTGATGCAGTCCCAATGTATGACCAAACTCATGGGCAAAGATTGTTTCGTAAACCAGATAGACTTTGTGTCCGCCACCATAGGAAGTACCAGTACCTCCTAGAGTAGCCACGATATCATGACCAGGTAGCTGGTCGGCATCCATACCTGGCTGGTATTCCAAAAATGTGAAACTCCAACCCGGAAATTGCAGTTCCGCTAGGCGCTTGAGAGTGGCGAAATGTTCGGCTTCGTTTGTCCATGGCGGGTTGTAAAGTACCGGGTTTTCGTAGCGAACGTAGACGTTTACTTCGTGCTCATGACGACCGCTGAGATAGGCCCTGGACCACGTATTCTTACGTTTGAGCATCCAATCGGCCCACTCTGGCAGCATGCCAATTTTTGCTTGATAGGCCGCCATTTCAGCTTCATAGCCCAGCAAAATCTCTTCGTCTTCGGAGGTGCCAACATCGTTTGGCCCTGCATCGGCGACCGAATCGTCGCTCTCCGTATCGCTATGGCAAGCAGCAAAAGCAAAAATGAACAAAGCAAACATCAGACAAGCCTTGAATTTCATGAGTTTCCTCCTGTTAAAGTTGATTGCAAGCTACCATATTTTAGTGGTTTTGTCAAGGTTAAAAGTTTAAAAAAGCCCTCGTACGTTTACACATACAAGGGCCCATCAAAACCAACAAAATTTGTTAAATCACTTGCGCCAGAGTCAAAGCTCTGTGCTCTGTCTGCTGAAAAATTATGACTGCGTCTTCCGGATTCAAAAACCGATCAAACCGGTAACGACAGAAACATCGTCTCGAGCCCCTTACTCTGGCATAAGCAACGCAGATATCATTATCTGTGTTTAGCCATCTGGAATCTTCATCCAAAGCAAAAACTGCGGAATACTTTTCAATCTCCTCTGGATAGTGTCTGGCAAACTGGACAAGCTCACCGATATTCCCAAGGATATAGCCTTCGGCCACAAGATCGCGCGCAAACTTTTCGATCCCTTTCCAACACAGGCACGGCGCCAATCTGGGAAGCATTATTCCGCTATTACCCCCGGCGCAATTAAATGTTTCAAAAGGAATATCCAGAGAAATATTGTAAAGATTTTCTTCGCCTACCGCCTTACGGGCCAATTCCCTTAAGCTACAGGTACTATCCAACACAGTTGGAAAAACCTGGCTGATTTTCGTTTCGCTCATCGCGCAACCTCCTTTTACCCGTTATTTTCTAACCCCAGTTTAATCAAATTTTTACGCTTTGTCAATATTGAATAATAAAAAAATACCTGGCGTATGAATGTTCTACAACTAAACATTTCTTTACGCAGGTATGATTAGAGCCGCTTAGGAAACTCAAGCACTTTGTTTACTTCAGAATCTTTTTTAAGTTCATCGATTTGCTGACCCAAATCGGAAATCTTTCCCTCTAATTCCGCTCTCTTTTCCTGTAAAGCGTTCAACTTTTCAGCCACATCCACAGCAGAATCTTGAGCCTCATCCGTTGATGGAGGTAATGCCTCAACCTGCTTTGCTGGTGGTAGCTCTTTAGCGCTCTTTTCTAAGCCACTAAATATGAAGATGGGCCAAATTGCTCCTCCAAATATACTAACAAGTACGGCAAACTGTTTATCGCAATCATTCCCTGCTCTAGGCAGTAATTTTTTAGCGATATTTTTCCCAGTCACATAGCCAAGATTGGCGTAAATAATGCTACCAAGAACCAACAAAACTATGTACAGCGGCATAGACCCTCCCTTTCCTTCTGGGTTTGAAGGAGCTTGCAAATTATCATAAAAATTAGCCTTTGTCAATATTGAAACCTTGTGCTACAATTAACAATAATATGTGTAGAGAGATACGAAAAATTATATCCTTTATTTTGCTAAGTGGGCTTTTTTTGAGTCCGCCTTTGATTGCTTTGGCGCAGGTAGAATTCAACCCTCAATTTATAATTTCCGACGAAGAAATGCAGAGTACTGCTAACTGGACACAAACAGATGTTCAAAAGTTTTTACAAGACAGGGGTAGTTACTTAGCTACTCTCGTTGCCGAAGACCCGGATGGATTGTTTAAATCAGCGGCGGAGATTATTTATGATACGGCTGTAAAATATCAAATCAACCCAAAATTCTTGCTTGTTACTTTACAAAAAGAACAGAGCCTAATTACTGATGATACTCCCACCCAAAAACAACTCGACTGGGCTACAGGTTATGGTGTTTGCGACAGTTGTGATTTAAATGGCGACAGTCTTTTGAAATACAAAGGTTTTGGCAAACAAGTAGACAACGCCGGTGGCCTCATTCGTTGGTATTACAATAATACTGACAAATCTTTTGTTAAGAAAAAAGACCAAAACACCACAATAGATAATCAAATCATTATTCCTCAAAGCTGGGCCACGGCTTTTTTGTACACTTACACTCCGCATATCCATGGCAACAAAAATTTTTGGCGTATTTGGAACACTTGGTTCAGCCAGATTTATCCTAATGGCACACTGCTTCGCTCGGCTTCTAGTTCTGAAGTCTGGCTTATCCAAAACAACATTAAACGTAAATTTAAAAATCAATCCACTTTGCTTAGCCGGGCTGATCCAAAAATGATTGTCACCGTACAAGAATCTGAATTAAGTAACTACCAAACTGGACAAGAAATATCTTTTCCTAACTACTCTGTTCTAAAAACTGCGTCTAGTTTTTATCTTTTAGACTACGATACTCTGCGCCCATTTGCTTCGGCCGATGTGGTGCGACAAATTGGTTATAACCCGGATGAGTTTATCGAAATTACCGACGCTGATATTGTCGGTTATCAACTAGGTTCGGTTATAAACGCATCAACCACTGCCCCGCAAGGTATAGTTTACCAAATTACCGACCTAAACAATTCTTACTACTTATTTAAAGACAGCACTTTGTATCCGATAACCGACAAAAATATTATTGCTACCAATTACAAAGATTTGGCAATTGAAAAACATCAACTTAAAGACATCAAAAATTTACCAGTCGCGGATTTGCCTTTGAATTTTAAAGACGGCACTCTTCTGCGGGTTACGGATAGTAGTAATGTTTATGTTATAGAAAATGGAAAGAAACGGCTGATTGCTGATGTAGATACATTTGCAGCTTTAGGTTACAATCGAAATAACGTAATTTCAGTCAGTGCTATTACAGCTGCCAATATTTTAAACGGCGAGCCTATTTTTATTAATGGTAGCCTTATTTCTTCACGCAATAAGTATCTGGGAGACAGTGAAGTAAAAGTTGATGATTTGTTTGGTAGTAAAATCCCCTCTTACCTGGTAGCCGAATACCCTAGCGGCCGAATTATTTCCGGCAAAAACATCGACAAACCCCGGTCTATCGCTTCGATGGTCAAATTATTGGTTGGGTATGAAGCTTTAAACCAAGATTTTAATTTAGCTAAATTCTCTGTTTATTCCAAGACAAAAAATGGCGCTCCGGGAAATAACCTGGCTTTACGAAATGGTGCGGTGATAAAAAATGCAGACTTATTTAACGCCATGCTTATCGGATCCACCAACAACACGGCCCGTTTAATCGGCCAATCCAGCGGTCTAAGTGAAGCATCATTTATTGAAAACATAAATAAAAGACTGGAAAATTGGGGTGCCGATGACACCAAAATTGTCGACGTCACTGGACTCGATGGCAAAAATAAGTCTACTCCCCGTAATTTATTAAAGATATTTACGCGTATTCTGGATAATCCAAACCTAAAAACATCGTTATCAAAAACCAAATATACCTTTAAAGAATTACCTAGTAAAGTTGGTGCTAAAAGTCATGCTATCTCCACTCCCAACAAGCTTGTTCCTTTAGCAAATGCAAATTACAAAATAATTGCGAGCAAAACTGGTTCCACCAATGAAGCGGGAGTAGTTACGGTTATGCTTATAGAAACAATCAAAACCAAAAAACAATACACAATTATTACCATGGGCAGTACGGATATAAAAAATCAAGAAGCCAACAAAATTGCCAAATGGATTTCCACTGGCAAAGTAAAAATTACCAGTAACTAATTTAATAAATATGCCCCTTGTTTTTGCGGCTATCACCCCTCACCCACCACTCCTGATCCCCACTATCGGCAAACAGTCATTAAAAAAATTGGAAAAAACAAAAATTGCTCTGGAGCAGATGGAAAAAGATCTGTACATCACTCATCCGGAAATTTTAATAATCATTTCTCCTCACGGCAGCTATTTTCATGATGCTTTTACGCTTAACGTCAGCACTCACTACCAGACCGATCTGCGCGAATTTGGCGATCTGGCTACAAAGATAAAATTTCAGGGCGAAACACATCTGGCCACTATGATTCGCGAAGGCACAAAAAAAGAAAATTTTCCCGCTACCATGATAAGTGAACAAAATTTGGACCACGGTTCTTCCGTGCCTTTATCTTACCTGACTAAACATCTTAAAAAAACAAAGATAATCCAGATTGGCTTTTGCGATTTAGATTGGAAAACCCATGTTGCTTTTGGAGCTATGATTGCCGATAAAATTTCGCAAATAAATAAACGGGTGGCGGTTATTGCTTCCGGAGACTTATCACACGCTCTGATTTCCGATGCACCCGCCGGCTACAATCCAGCCGGTCCGGAATTTGATAGAAAAATTCAGGAACTTTTGGAGAGTAAGAATTTATCCGGCATGTTGCAGTTGGACAAAAAGTTGGTGACTAACGCGTCTGAGTGCGGTTTTAGATCATTTTTAATTTTGATGGGCATCTTGCAAGGTGTTCATCACACTTACAAATCGTACAGCTACGAAGCCCCTTTTGGCGTTGGTTATTTAACAGCAAATTTTGCTTTGTCTCCCTAATTTTATATATGATTGCTCAAGTGATTCCGGCTAGGCGCATGCCGTTGTCATTGCCTTTTTTGGATTACTCTGTTCCAGAAGAAGACAAAACCAAAATTAAAATTGGCCAACTAGTCAAAATTCCTTTTCGTAATAAGGAAGAATTTGGCGTGATTTTAAATATTAAATCCTCCGGTGCGTTGAATATAAAAACTAAACCGATTAAAGAAATAATTTTTTCTGAACCCATTTTATCTAAAGAACAATTAAATTTTTTAATAGATATTTCCGAATTTTATCATGTTTCTTTGGGATTTTTACTCAAAGGAAATTTGCTTCCCTTGCAGATCAGAAAATTGCAAAAAGTTTTTTCTTCAGAGCGGCTTGGCGCTCCCCATACAAACAAACCCGCAAAACCACAAGTTTTTATTCACAAAAATGAGGAGGAGAAAAAAGATTTTATCCTTGATAAAATAAAGACGGGCGGACAGTCTTTGATTCTAGTTCCGGAATTGACCGCTATTGCTAAAATAACCAATTTACTTCCTAGTAATATTTTGGACCGTTCCGTAACTATTACCAGTGAATTAAAAACTAAAGAACTTTTTGCTAAATGGCTGCAAATTTGGTCTGGTGAAAAAGATATTATTATCGGTACCAGAACAGCTTTATTTCTGCCTTGGTTTAATTTAAAAAACATTATCCTCACAGACGAAGGAAATCCCAACTATAAAAGCTGGGATATGGCTCCGCGTTTTCATACGCGGGACGCGGCACTATTTTTATCGAAACACCATAGAGCCGAATTGTCCATTCTATCGCACACTCTTTCGGTAGAAAGTTATTATTTTGCGAAAAATAAAGTTTATAATACAACCGATGATTTGCAAATCAAATCTCTAAACAAAACCACCGAAATTGTAGATATGAAATCACAATGGCGCGGCGGCAATCGCAGTATGATGAGCACTGATGTGCTGGAAGAATTTAAAAAAATAAAAACCGGTGATGTTGTTTTTTTTCTCAACCGGCGCGGTACAGCCAGTTATGTCGGTTGTGCTGATTGCGGTAATGTTTTAAGATGTCCGCATTGTAAACTTTCTTTGACTTATCATCAGGATAAAAAAATTCTGGTCTGTCATTATTGCAAATTCTCCGAGCCAATGCCGCTTGCTTGCAAAAATTGTGGCAGCGTAAATATCGGTACCCGTGGTGCCGGCACGCAAATGGCCGAAGAATTAATAAAAAAAATTACAGAAAAAATTACCGACACCCGCCCGGTAATCAGATTAGATAGCGATGAAAACGAATTGGGTAAACTTGAAAATAAAGAAGACAAAGTAATAGTCTGTACGCAATTGGCTTGGGGTCATTTGCCATGGGATAGAATAAAATTATTTGTATATCTGGATGCTGACTCTCCGCTTTTTATCCCCGAGTACAAAATTGTCGAAAATTTATGGCAACAGCTTCGCGATGTTCAATATAGGCTTAATCCGGAATCAAGTTTTCTTGTGCAAACTGAACATCCGGAACATCAAGTTTTCAAATCATTATATAGCCCCGATCTTTTCTACTCCGAACAACTGGCCGAACGTCGGGTTTTGGGATATCCACCGTTTAAATACATGCTCAAACTACTGACAAGTAACCCAAAATCTGCTATCCTGGATAAAGAAACAGCCCAGGTACAGGCTGGCCTGATAAACTTGACTAAAGGCGTTTCTGGGGTTAGAATACTCGGCCCGCTAGAAATGTCACCATATTACTCTGGTGGGCAATATAGACAGGTTATCTTAGCTAAAATAGGCTACGAAAACTATAAACAAAATACCAAATTGCTGGTGGCGAATGTGCCGGAAAATTGGAAAATAGACCCAAACCCAAATTCATTACTTTCAGAATAGCTATGATTCTACCAATCACAAAGGAACCAAATCCACTTTTACATCAGGTTTCTAAAAATTTAACCGCGGAAGAAATTAACTCCAAAGAAACAAAGGAGTTTCTTACTAACCTCGTAGAAACCATGTATGCCAAAGACGGTGTTGGTATTGCTTCAGTGCAAGTGGGAAATCCAATTCAACTTTGTGTAATTGCCAAAGATTTTACTCCAGACAAAAAAACAGACCTCGTGTTGATCAATCCAACTTTTACCAAAGCTTCAGTTTTGCGCGAATGGGCCGAAGAAGGCTGTTTGTCCGTACCAAATATATACGGATCAGTAAGACGATACAAAAAAATAAAAGTGTCTGCTTTAAATGTTAAAGGCGAAAAGATAGAATTTGTAGCCACAGAATTTTTTGCTAGGATCATTCAGCATGAAATAGACCATTTAAACGGGATTTTGTTTATAGAAAAAGCAAAAAAGCTTCACACTTTTGAGAAAGAAAAGATTTAATTATGCAAAAAGTTAAGACTGTTTTTTTCGGCACACAAGATTTTGCTGCCACTATTTTGCAAGGATTGCTGGACAGCGATATTGTTTCGATAGAAATGGTTTTTACTCAACCAGACAGAAAAACTGGACGCAAACAAATTATCGAAGAATCTCCGGTAAAAAAATTGGCTAAAAAATATAATATAAAAATAGAACAGCCGGAAACATTAAAAAATTCCGAGATTGATTTATCTGGATTTGAATTAGGAATCGTGGCGCAATACGGTTTGATCATCCCAAAAAAGATTATTGACTCCTTCCCTAAAGGCATGATCAATGTACACGGCTCTCTGCTTCCAAAATACCGTGGCGCCTCCCCTATTCAGGCAGCCTTAATAAATGGAGAAAAAGAGACTGGGGTAACTATTATGGTTATGGACGAAAAGATGGATCATGGCCCTATTTTATCTCAAAAATCCATACTTGTTGACCCAAACGACACTTATACCACCCTGGCCTCTAAAATGGCTGTGGAAGGCCAAATTTTGCTTTTAAATACCCTTCCAGATTGGCTAAATGACACTTTAAAAGCTCAGCCACAAGACGAAAGCCAAGCTACCTTCACTAAGCTCTTGGCTAAAGAGGATGGGCTTGTAGATTTTCACAAAACTAATGATGAAATATATAACCAGTACCGAGGTTTGAGTCCTTGGCCTGGGGTTTGGTGTATGCGTAATGACAAACGATTAAAACTTTTAAAAATTTCTAAATCAGGCAAAACTTTGCCTGTCGGTGAAGCCATGGTAGAAAACAAACGCATTTTTATTGGTTGCAGTAAAGGCTCAATTGAAATTTTGGAACTACAATTAGAAGGAAAGGCCGCTATGGATGCCTCTACCTTTTTGAACGGATATAAAGTATAATGTTAGTGGTATCGCCAACCATTCGGGTTGGTATGAGCCGTGGCTAGTAAGAGGAGCGATCGTTGACGACGAAACAGCGAAAGAAACAAGTCCGTAGAACTGTGGCCAGGGAATACCAGTTGCCGGTTCAGAAGTTCTTCTGGGATGGCAACATTTTGTTCCTGTGCAAGGACGGCAAGAAAGAGCGTGTTGCGGAGGTTCGCACCAACTAGGGTCAGACCCTGATACAAGGCTTTTACCAGCGTTTGGGCCCATCAAACGCTGGATATTTTTTCCTCATGACGCAGATTTCCAAAAAACAAATTTATCTATACATCGCCATCTATTTTGGCATAAGAATTTTCTCATATTTTTTCAGCCCGGCCACGCCACTATATTTTGCAAACCCTGTAAACTGGATTGTCTCCACCACCATTCTTTTGGTGGTGGTTTATTTTTTATTAAAAAAGGATATTCATGGCTGGCTGCTTATCGCCAGCGGAATGGTTTTGGGCGGAGCAGGTAGCTTTTTGGAAATAAAAGGAATTTATTTAAGGACCTTCCTTTTGGTGTTCTCAATAGCAATTTTTACTTATCAAACTATTAAGGAGAAGAAATATAACATATTTTTGGAAAATAAAACTATTCTTTTTGCATTCCTCGCCCTGTATACAATTGTTGGCATGTCTGCCTTACGCGGTTATTATGCCGGCCATAACCTTAAACTTGTTATTGCCGACACTCTCCCCTATCTTTTTTTCTTATACTACTTCCCTATCAAAGAACTCTTGAAGTCAGAAAAATTCCGCAAAGCAGTATTTAACATGCTGATTGTAGCTGTAATTTGTAATTTTGTTTTTGTCTATTTTACCTTGGTAGCATTTTCTTCAGGGATTTTTGTTTTGCAGGATTCTTATTATCACTGGTTTAGAGATGTGGCGAGCGGTAAAATTACGGATTATGGCACAGGATTTTTCCGAATATTGTTAAACGAACAGTTGTTGCTGGTGCCGTTATTTTTATGGCTGTTTGCCAAACAAATTTACAGCGAGAATACGAAAAAAATCGTTTTCATAATATCTGGCATGGCTCTTTTAGCAGTACTCAGTATAAATATTACCAGAATCTACTTGGTTGGTTTGGCTGTGGGAATTTTATTTTTATTTTCTTTCAAAAACTGGAAACGCTGGCTGGCATACTCCGCTGGCGCGCTTGGGTTTTTTATTATAGCTTTTACACTCACTCACTTGGGTGCGACAAAAGGAAAAAGTTTAGGATGGGAGTACTTGGGTTTGCGCCTACAAAGCATAGCTATGCCGCAAACAGAAGATAGTTCGCTAAGCCGACTGTTGCTCCTGCCGAAGATTATGGAGAAGATCAAAGCTCATCCCCTACTGGGCAATGGTTTAGGAGATACAGTTACGGCTTATAGTCCAATTTTTAAGGCAAACATAACCACACCACACTTCGACTGGGGTTACTTAGAGATTATTGCCGAGATGGGAGTTCTGGGATTGATGATATGGGGTTTAATAATTGGATATTTGATATTAAAAATTAAACAAAACAGAGGCTTGTTGGCCTCTGTGATTGCGTTGTTGGTTATAAACATTACTTCTCCCGCGCTATTTCATGTAATGGGGATAATTCTGATTGCTTATTTCTTTTCTGTAAACAAAGCTACTCCTCTACCTAATAGCCAGGCTACGAGCCCGATGGCCATCGGGAAATAAATGTGTTGTAAATCAAAGTAGACTTCAAATAATGCTGCTGGAATTAAAGTGATGGCAATCCACCAGTATTTTTTTGCGCCGCCGAAGGCGGTGAAGAGGAGGGTGAGGAAAAAGATGTAGGCTAAAAAAATACCTACAATAAATTTTCCGGCATTAGCGGGAATAGATATAAAACTGCCTACTTGTGGAAATAAGTAAAAATAAAATTTTCCAACAAGCTCGGCTATCAACACTGATAAGATTAAACTTGCTAAAAATAATAGGATTTTTTTCATAAATTTAATTATTTAGTAACCAATTTATATCTTCTGCTAATAAATCATGCGCCGTATCATTCATCCATCCTCGCTCTTTATAATGATCCAGCTCTCGTAATAGTTGTTTGGCCAAAACTCTGTCTATCTTATTCTCCAAGCGCTCGATTAATTTAGCCACCTTTGGTTTGATAAGTAACTTTTCCTCCAATATGTCTATTCTTTTTTCAATTTTTATAATTCTTGTCAAATCACGCTTCAATTTTTCCTTTACTTCCTCTTTAATAATCCAGCCAAGAATGTAAGATCGTTCAACATCACTAATAGTACTTGAGACCGTCGCAACAATTTTGAAATTGTTGCTTGAGGTAGCAGTATTGCCCACAAAGTCAGTGGAAGTAACGGACACAACATGATCGCCTAAATGTTCAAAGAAAAAATCTACTGCGTCGCCATTATTTATAATTTTACCATCAAACGAAACTTGATGCAACAATACGCCAGTACCACTGTCAGTACTTGTTGTGTCTACTACCATAACTTCTGAACGCAAATAATCGCGGGCTTCGGGCGAAGTGATGGTAATAATTGGTGATACATCATCATTCGGTACCACCTCTATGGTGTTGCTAGAATTATTAACTTCAATATTCAAAGATGTAATCATTCCCGGCAAAGTTGTAGCTGTAAAATCATGCTCATTGGAACCTTCATCCGTAATCAAACCCGTGGCCACTGTATATTCACCACCATTGTCGGTACCAACAGTTTCTACCTTGTATTCACCGTCCAATGGGTTGGGAATAGTGATATATTCATCATCAGTCATGAACCCAGAATAAAAAGCTCCGTCAATTTCATTTACTTCCTGCTCACTTATAAAACCCTTTCCAACTCTCTTGCCGTCTGGCGCAATAACTACCATATCCACTGGTGAAAGAAGTCTGATAATTAAAAACCTCTCAATAAAGCTCTTGTGGATAAGTATAGACGCTGTTTGATTAGTTAATTTTTTATAAATTAAATCCTCCCCATTGGATGGTATTTGTGTATGTCCTGTATTAATTTTATTTAAATCATTATTAATGGCTGCGGCACTAAAGCCTGGAACTGTTCCATCTCCCCCACCTACTTCTAACCCTCTGTCACCTATTTTTTCATTAAAGCCGTCCGGGTAACCGTGCTCCCATAGTGGCAAATTAATTGTCGGCACAACACGCAGAGCATTGATAGTACTAGACACACCTGCTTCACCCACAATATTAGTAATTTTTATACCGGAATTAAATAATGATGACGATGTATTATTGAGATTCTCTAGAAATGTATTTACTGGATAATTATTTGGGTATTCACGCATCAAGCCTGTGTCCTTGTCGCGAAGATAGTTATAAATTGGCAGTAATTCTTGTACCGAAACTATGGGATTATTTTTAATATAATCAAACAAATTATTATAACCAGCCTTTTTGGCTTCTGCTGAAAAAAATAATTTTGCAATACTATTGAGAATACCTGGAGCATTTGTACCACCCTCCCACGTTAAATAATCTTCGGGTGCACCCAAATGTGGTGTCCCTAAAAATATTAGCTGATCAACATCATTTTCGTAATAATTTGATTGCGCGTATTGGCGCGCCACCAAACCACCCATTGAGTGTCCAACTAAATCTACCTTATCACAATTACAAACAGCTTTGACTTCGTCAATTTTTTGATGCAACTGAAAAGCAGTCAAAATATTTGATTGTCGCCAGTTATACGGAAAAGAGAACAGGTCAACGCCTTTGGTATAACCATTAGCTGCCAGCGTATCAATCAAATCATCGTAAGTATGGAAAATAGGATCAATCAACCATACGCCATCTTTTTCCGCCGAACCCAAAATTCCCGGTATTATAATAACTGGATCATTTTTAGTTATTTTTCCAATCCACGGATCGTAAACAACATTACCAAAAAAAGTCTGACCCGTTCCGCCTGGATTAGATGGTGTGGTTGGACCGCTAGCATCGCCCCACCAACTGTTGGTAGCAAAAACCTGCGGATTCCAAAACCAATCAGCATTGATAGCTCCGCTTAGATTGTCATGGAAACTGCTTGAAGTTATAACAATAGGGATTTTGGTGTAAAGACCATAGCTTTCGCTGTATGCTAATTCCAAATTATTCAATTGTAGTAAATTTACATTCCTATCAATTTTTAATTCGGCGTTAAATGTGCCAACGCCACCATAGCGGATAATGGCATTATTAATACTCACATTATTGTCCCCGGAATTTTCGATGCTAAGACCTGCCCAATCACCTGGATGTGGCAAGGTCGTGCTGGCATCTCCATTAGTGTCACCGCCAGCTGTATCATCATTCCAAGAAGTGAAAATTACCGGATCATCAACTGTGCCATTGACGATAAAATTACCGCTGATATCTATACGGGTTTTTATGGGTGAACCAAAACAAGTTCCAACCGGTGCGAATTTCACTACTACGCCAGCTTCTACAGTAAAGGTATAGCCACCGGATACTTTGTTAAAACTGTTATTACAGCCACCTAATACAAGATACGGGCTTTTATCTTTAGTTAAAATTTGGTTGGAAAGATTGCTTGTAAATTGTTCGTATTTAATTATGGTATAGCTCGCTGCTTCCGCAGGGAGGGAGCTGAATCCAAAAAATAAAAAAGCGGCCACAATAGTGCCGGTCTTCAACATTTTTATCACTGCCCTCCTAGCAGTTTTGTTTTGCATATCTAGTTAATTGTTTAACTTAAACCAGACTACACCTTACTATTCTTCCCAAACACACGCAATAGGCTGCTTAAATTTTATCCACACCCCTATAAACTATCTTTTGGAAGAGATTTTTGGCATTTTTAGTCGTGGCTGCCGCAACTTCCTGTAAAGAAAGACCTTTTACTTCGGCAATTTTCTTAATCACTTCTTCTACCATCCATGGTTCACAGCGTTTGCCACGGTACGGATTTGGAGCCAAATACGGAGCGTCGGTTTCTACAACTATGCGATCTAACGGGCAGTTTCGGACAACTTCCAGTAAAGACAGTTGTGTTTGAGGATCAGATTTTTTAGGCGGGAAAGTAATAACCCCGGTAAACCCAAGATTTAAACCCAAAGCCAAATACTTTTGAGCAAAGTGCCAATTACCTGTATAACAATGCACAGTGCCACGAACTTTGTCTGTCAAACTTTTTAGCAGCTCAACCATTTCTTCGTGCGCTTCTCGCACATGAATCACCATTGCCAAACCTAATTCCTGCGCCAAATTATATTGAGCTGTAAAAGTCGTTTTTTGTTTTTCCAGTATTTCTTCTTTTGTTCTGCCTTCCGGTAATCTGTATAGATCCAATCCGCACTCGCCTATCGCCACCACCTTTGGGCTTTTGCCCAAATTCTTGTAATATTCGTAATCAAAATTTTCTTCTCGCGATAAAAATTTGCTTTCTTCTTCGTCTACATGCGTAGAAAATAAATGAATCGGGTGTAGCCCGATACTGGCATACATAAAAGGATGTTTCTCGGCAATTTCTACCGCGGCTCGGCTAGTATCTTTTTGTGTGCCGACAACGTTTAAGATAACACCTTTTTCTTGGCAGCGTTTAATCACATCGGCTTGGTCAGTTTTGTAGGCATTAAATTGTATATGACAATGCGTGTCTATCATACAGGATTTTTAAATCAGATTATCTACCGTACTTCGCAGTAATCTAAAGGCTTCTGGGAATAACGGAATAAGGATTGAAGCCAGCTTTACTAGAGCTGGAGCTATTTTCGATTCTCCCAGTCCCTGCATGAATGTCAAACTTATCGGGAAACGTGAAATAAAAAATAAACTTACACCTAGGACAACTGCGCCCTCTAAAGCTCCAAAAATCGCACCCATTATCCTATCTAAACCATGAATAAAAGGCATGCGGGTGAATATCATCAAAAATTTTTCCATAATCCAAAAAACAAAACCCACTATTCGAGTGATGAGCAGAAAAGTGATCACAAAAACTATCACTTTTATGTAATTCTGATTCCAACCGGAAAAATTTATTATCCAACTCGCAACAGGTTCATAAAAACGACTGGCCAGATAAACACCAAAAACTGTACCGATCAGTGAGCCTAGAGTATGTATTAAACCAAACCAGAGACCAAAAAGAGAAAAACTGGCGATGATAACGAGAAGCACTATGTCAAAGATAGACATATTATAAAATTATGTTAAGCGTGGAAATAATTGTTCTGGTTTTGCAATCTTATTTCCCGCTAAAGCATTCCCCCACTTCTGCAGTTTGGCTAACGGCTTGGCTAGTTCTTCAGAGACATCTAACCCTAATTGAACAAATAATTTTTCAGCTGTTTCTGGCATAACAGGCCAGATCATAACTGCGATATGGCGCAGAGCTTCGGAAAGATTGGATAATAAATCATAGACTTCCTTCTCTTTTCCAGCTTTCATCATTGCCCAAGGTTGGCTCTTGGTAATTATACCATCGCAAAAACCAATCAGCTCCCAAATCATTTCTAAAGTATGGCTAAAACCAAAATTAGACATCTGTTTGTTATATTTACTTTCTATATCATTTGTATGCTTAGCTAAATCTTTGAGCGGAGATTTGGCTTTTGGTATTATTCCTTCACAATATTTTTCTACCATCACTAAAATACGATTAGTGAGGTTGCCTAAACCATTGGCCAGATCCGCTTCATAGCGTTCACCAAATTTTGCATAAGAAAAATCCCCATCATTATCAAATTGAATTTCGCGCATCAAAAAATAACGGACAGCTTCCAGCGGATATTTTTTAGTTAATTCCAACGGGTCAATTACATTACCAATAGTTTTGCTCATTTTTTGCCCGTCTACAGTAATCCAACCATGTACAGCAATTTGTTTAGGTAAATCAATGCCTACCGACAGAAGCATGGCCGGCCAAAGCAGAGAATGAAAACGATTAATCTCTTTTCCGATAACATGGGCATCTGCCGGCCAATATTTTTTGAATGATTTATTATCTTTTGTCCCCCAACCCAAAGCGGTAAGATAATTTGTTAACGCATCAAACCAAACATACATAACCTGTTTGTCGTCTCCTGGCACAGGCACACCCCAACTTAATTTTTCTTTGGTTCGGGAGATGCTGATATCTTCCAAACCTTTTTTTAACATGTTGCTAGCTTCGTTGAATCTGGATTCTGGGTACACAAAATCAGGATGTTTTTTGAACAGTGCTTCCAAAGGCTTTTGGAATTTAGATAAACGAAAAAAATAATTTTCTTCGGAAACTGTTTCTGGTACAGTGTGATGGTCTGGGCACTTGCCATCTACTAAATCTTTTTCCAACTTAAATGCTTCACAGCCCACACAATACAATCCGGTATATGTTTTTTTATAAATATCACCGCTAGCCATGGATTTTTGCCAAAATTCTTGCGCACCGGCAATATGTCTATCTTCGGTAGTGCGAATAAAATCGTCATTGGTAATATTCCACGCATCGGCGAGTAACTGGTACTTCGCAGATTTTTCGGCAGCAAATTTTTCTACTGGTTGACCGGCTTCTTTAGCTGTATGTAACATTTTTTGACCATGCTCATCTGTACCAGTGAGAAAGTAGACATCTTTTCCTAAGAGTCTTTGGTAACGAGCCATGACATCGGTATATAAAATTTCCAAAGCAAAACCAATATGCGGATCTGCATTGGCGTATGGAATGGCTGTGGTTATATAAAATTTGTTTTTTGCCATATTACTTTTGATTCACCACTACTACAAACTCACCCCTCTCGTCAGTCATCTGCTCTATAATCTCATCGATATTTCCTCGGTAAATTGTTTCAAATTTTTTAGTTAATTCTCTACAAACCACCAATCCCCTGCCTACATCCAGATTTTCTTTTAATTCCTGCAAACACTTTTTTATTCGGTGGCCTGATTCGTAAAACACAACTGTATATTCGGCCGCGGCAACTTCTTTAAAAAATTTCTGTCGTTTATTTTTATGCGGCGGAAAACCCATGAAAACAAATTTGTCTGTAGGGAATCCGGAAATAGATAATGCTGCCACTACTGCTGAGGCGCCAGGAATAGGAATAATCTCCGGTTTTAAATTTTTAACTAACGATTTGATAAGCAATCCTCCCGGATCGCTGATTCCAGGTGTGCCTGCATCGGTAACTAAGGCTAAATTTTTACCTTCTTCTAATAATTTAGCTATTTCTTTTACTTTTCTTTCTTCAGTGTGTTGGTGGTAACTAACCATTGTTTTGTTAATTTCGTAGCGTTCCAGTAAATTTTTAGTGACTCTGGTGTCTTCGCACAAGATAAAATCAACATTTTTTAATGTCTCAATGGCGCGTAAAGTAATATCGCCCAGATTACCAATCGGAGTAGCTACTATATAAAGTTTACCTAACATATACAGTGATATTTTAGCAAATAAATAACAAAAAGGCAAAAGAAAAGCTCCGCGCGCATCTTTAATACGGGGAGCCTGAATGAACATTATAGATTAGGACTTTCAGCCTCTTGTTTACTCAATTGGCATTCTACCTTACCAGATTCATAGATTGTACAAGTCAGCGGGCCGGGATTCTTTATCCAGCTTACCAGTACGTCCGGATCATTTGTAATAGCCCCAATCCCTTGGCAATTCAGTTCTAGAACAACTTTATTGTCGCTAGTAACAACTGTATCCAACACCATGCAGGTGCCATTGGTCAGGACTTCCGGACCCGGACCCTCGGTTTCCTTGTGTATGATACCCAGTACCAAAGACAGGATTACAGTTGCCATCAAAATTCCAAACAACGGACCGATAGGCAAAATAAGCTTCTTCATGACTGCACCTCCTTGTTGTTCTCCTTAACAAATGTGACTAGAGGGCAAATCTTCTGCTTCCTTGCCTGCACGAATCTCCATACAACGCGCACAAAACTAGGATTAGCAGTATCTGTCTTTTTTGGTTTGTCTACTTGCTTCAACTTTCTATCAGTCCAGCTATTGTATAGGTAGCTACCTGAAATGATAAGGAGGACTAAAGTTACTACTGCACCTAGACCAACCCCGTAGATTTTGAAGCCGAACAGATAAATCGGCAGTACGGTTAAGGAAGCGAGTGCTGAAATATACACAATGGCGTTAAGCAAAAGCACTAGCGGCGCAGAGAATAGAATTGTGCGCATGAATTGGCATAGATTTGTTCCAGCCCTTTCTTTTTCCGAGGTCATACTCCACCTTTCCCAGAATTCTTCCATAATTCCTAATGACCAGAAATACCAGCGCACATACCATTTGCTTCTGTTGAGATCCATTTCCCCCCTTCCTTTCTTCCAAGAGATTAACACATGATGAGCGTGAAGTCAATGTTTATTCCTCCCAAGAAATAGCCTGAGTCGGACATGAATCTATAGCCATTTGCACCATAGCCTCTTCATCACCTGCAGGATCATATACCTCGGCTTTGGTATTATCTTCATTCATTCGAAAAGTGCCAGCGCCAATAGACGGACAGAGTCCGCAAGCGATGCATTTATCTTTATCTATTTTCGGAGTTTTCATAATTAAATCAAATCGTCTAAAACTTTATCTAAGTTAGCCATTTTTTCTTCAGGAGTCGGAGGTATGGCTTCGGCAGCTTTAGCTATCTCCCCTATTATTGTATCCGGATTTGCTCTTTGAATAATATTATCGTTGACCGATAGATTCGGGCCAAAATCGCAATTACCAAGACAACCACAATATTCTAAATCATAATCAGCGTTCTTTTGTGTATTTTCTAACCCAAAAGCCTGCTTTATTTTTCGCATAATACTTTCCGGCCCCTTTTTGGCGCAGGTAGGGTCGTTGCATACACGGATAACAACTTGTTTAGGTGTAGTATTTTTCATATTTATTCGAGCGTTGCTGTTCAACAATTAATGGCAAGTATTTCATTATGTAATCAATGTCTTGTTTGGTGTTGCAATGTCCAAAAGTAAAACGCAGACTACCACGTGATTGTTCTGTTGGAATACCCATAGCTTTTAAAACATGGGATTGATCTAAAGATTTGACTGTGCAGGCTGATCCGGTGGAACACATAACCCCGTATTCATCCAAATACAGAAGTAATGCCTCCCCTTCTATACCTGCAAAACTAACATTTAAATTATTTACTAATCTGTGTGGTCCAATTTCCGGACCGTTTAGTTTAACTTGTGGAATCTGTTTTTGTAATTTATCCCAAAAATATTTTACTAATCCGTCTAGACGTTTTGTTTCTTTATCTTTACCAGCTTGGACTAATTCTAAGGCTTTAGCAAATCCCACAATGCCAGCAATGTTTTCGGTACCAGCGCGTAAGTTGCGTTCTTGTTCCCCGCCTAAAATTAATGGCTTAATAGCAACTCCGCGGCGCACATAAAGCATACCTATGCCTTTGGGGCCATAAATTTTACTGGCGTTAATAGTCATCAGATCAACATGTAATTTTTCTACATCTAAATTCAGATAACCGGCTGCCTGACAAGCATCGGTATGAAAAAACGGATAAGAAGCTTTGTTTTCTTTGCGGTACTGCAAAAGTTTACGTCCAATTTCGGCAATTGGTTGAATAGCGCCAACTTCGTTGTTGGCAGACATTATGGAAATTAAAATTGTGTCCGGACGAATAGCCTTAATTACATCATCAACATTTACCATTCCTTTGTCATTTACTTTTACATAAGTTATTTCCCAACCCGATTTTTTGAGATCTTCTAACGGATGTAATACGGCATGGTGCTCTATTGGAGTAGAGATAATATGTTTACCGTGCTGGAGATGGGCTTTGGCAATGCCGTAAATAGCTAGATTGTCCGATTCAGTACCACTGCCGGTAAAAATAATGTTTTCGGGTAAGGCGCCAATAAATTTAGCTATTGTGCGTCGGCTGGTATTTAGAGCTTCATTGGCTTTAAGACCTTCGTGATACAGAGAAGAAGGGTTGCCATAAACTTTGCTAAAATATGGCTCCATAGCCTTAAGAACCGCCTTATCTATATAGGTAGTAGCGGCGTGATCCAAATATACATCTTTAGTTTTCTTTGGTTTTGGCAACATGTTAAATCTTTACTTTTTGTAGTACTTTAATAATATCTTTATTTAACTTGGCATTCATTTTGGATTTGGCCGCAGCCATCTTACCTTCCATAATTTCAAATATCTTGTATAGGTTTAAATTTTTTAATGACCCGTGCACACGATAACCTCCGTTTACGCCTTGTTCGGCTTCAATAATACCTGCCAAATTTAATTTGCGCGCTATTTTTTGCAAAAACCAAAAAGAAATACCGGATTTTTCGGAAAATTCCCGCAGACTGACAAATGTTTTCTTTTTTCTGTTCAGATACTGCAGCAACTGAACTGCGTAATCTGTTTCTTTTTTTAAGGCAAACATATTTAGAATGGCAGGGTTAAATTTATATTCTTTTTTCCAGACAAGGCCTGATTGGCTGGGCCGAAATCAAAGTTAACGGCAAACGGGGTGATTTCTCCTACCAGGGATTTATAAAATAGCTGTTTGTTATTCTTACCAAATTCGTAAATTTCTTTAGTTACTTTTACATCCTGTTCGCAATACTTCTTTATCTCATTTATCTTGCCCTCTTTCCACCAGCGTATCGCTTGTAAGCCATCAGCGCTTTTTTCCATATCCAGAGTAGCCATGGCAATATCGTTTAATTTTAGACGTATACCCACGCTTTCTTTGACTTTTTTCATGATATCCAAGTGATTTATCACTGACAGATTGCCTGGATAATAGTTGTGGAGTATTGGTAAGTCAAAGTGTTCGCTGTTGTAGCCAATGATACGATCGGCTTTTTCCAAAATAGGCCAGAGTTTGTTTAGTTCATTCTCTTCAAAACTGGTATAGCTATCAGTGGCATAGCTATATATAGAAACGCAGGATATTTTAAATTTTTTAAAGTCATTGTCTACATCAGCAAAAGTATTTTGTGTTTCTATATCAAAAACTATTTCGTTTAACATAAAGTAATAGAATTATGACTAATATGGTATGAGATTACTTCGGTTTTGTCAATAATAGATTCGTCGATTAATTTTTCGTATTTTAAGACATCTTTTAATCGAGCTTTGGTGGCCGGATGTTTGGCTACAAACAAGCTGCAACAATCCTCGTAAGGGCGAGCGGAAATTTCCATAGTACCAATTTTTCGAGCTAGGTCTATTATATCTTTTTTGTTTGTACCTATCAACGGAGCCAACTTTAATAACCCGGAAGCGTCATAGATGGCTGTCATATTTTCCAAAGTCTGTGAAGCTACCTGCCCCAAACTATCACCTGATACTAAAGCTAAAAACTTATTCTCTCGAGCAATTTTATCAGCGATTTTATTGAATAGACGGCGTGTAACTATCATACGGTACTCCGCTGGTATTTTAATAACCACTTGTCTTTGCAGATTAGCAAACGGAACCATAAACAGTTTGATTTCCGGTTGATATCGAGAAAGTGTTTTGGCTAGATCAAATATTTTTTCGCTTACTTCTTCAGTAACTTGGGTTTGATTTTGAAAATGTACCAGACTTACTTCTCCGCCTCGGCACATTATTTTATACGCCGCCACCGGGCTATCTATACCACCAGAAAGCAAAGCTAGCACCTTGCCAGAGCTGGACGTGGGCAGACCACCAATGGCATTTTGAGTATTGCCGAAGATATATGCAGTATCTTTGCCGATAGCGATATGAATATTTAGATCTGGTTTACCTAAAGATACCTGCCAATTGTATTTTAAACGCACATATTCCCCTATCTCTTTTTCTATTTGTACCGATGAAAGAGGAAATTTTTTAAAAGACCGTTCGGCAGAGATTCTAAATGTTTTTACATCCTTAACATTACCAATCAAGTTATCTATACTTTTTTTAATATCTTCCATCTCGTTTTTTACTTTCACAGCCTCTGCATAGTTGGCAAAACCGGGAATAAGCGCTAGCTGTTCCAACTGTGATTCTTGGATATTTTCTAACCAAAGGCCACTTTCTATGCGAGCAGTTCTAACTCCCGGCAACAATTTTTCTAAGTTAGTTTTTAGTTGACGAAAAAAAAGATGCTGATTTGAGCCCTTGAGAAATATCTCGTCTATATGGATAATTACATTCATACCGGATTAGTCTTAATTTGGCTTTATTCTACAGGTTTTTGGGAAATTGTAAAGGCTGGGTACGTTGACCTTTTGGCTAATTGGTGGTAAGTTTCCTTTAGTCATTTTCAAACCCAAAACAAGGAAGGGAGGCGAAATGTCAGAAAAAATTCGTACTGCCGTGCTATCCCTTCCCTCGAAGGCGATGAACTGTGGTTTATGCGGAAAGCAGGCTGATGGGCAGTGCACTCAATGTTCTGCCCCAGTGTGTAAAGTTTGTTGGAAAACCCATAAAGATAAACACAAGCCATCTTTGACGGCGATGAACTGTGTTACCTGCGGTTTGCCGCCGGACGGACAATGTGCGTATTGTCCGGCTCCGTTGTGTCAGAATTGGGGTTGCCGAGAAGAACACGAAGCAAAACATTCTGACGCGCGAAGCGACGAAGAAAAGAGAAATAATCCGTTAAAAATAAAAAGGCCGTGAAAACGGCTCTACCCAGGACATCTACAAACGTAGCTGTCCTTTTTAATTTGAAGCTAAAAGCTGTTTCATCTCTACTGCATTTCGCAATTGTCCGCAAGCGGCAGCGATATCTTGGCCTTGGGAGTAGCGGACAGTAGAAACGAATCCAGCGTCTATAAGTGAAGTATGCCAGTGTTCAATGTTTTCTTTTGGTGATTCATTAAAATCTGAAGGTAAAGCAATCGTAGAAATATTGTTGTAAGGAATCAGATTTATTTTAACTTTCCCCAGTTTGGAAGCCAAGGTCATCAAAGCCTTTAGGTCTTTTGGTCCATCGTTTACTCCGCCAAGCATAATATATTCTAGACCGATATAGTGCGCGCGGCTAGGATGCATCTGATGATACTTTTTTGACCAGCCCACCAGATAATCCAAAAATCCTGGTTGGTGTGAAGGCATGATAGCAGCGCGGGTTTGTTCGATAGCGCTGTGTAAAGATAAGGCAAAGCGGACGGCAGGAAAATCTTTATCTACAGCCAGCTTATCCATCATTACCGGAATACCGCAGGTAGAAAGAGTGATTTGCTTCTGGCCAATATTTGTATAGTTTAAAATAATATTTAAAGCGTTTTTAATATTATCATAATTAAGCAACGGTTCTCCCTGACCCATTATCACCATATTGTCTATCTCACCCAGACTTCTTTCGGCCAAAAACTTTTGCCAAAAACGAAATTGATCCACAATTTCTTCGACAGTTAAATTTCGAGTAAATCCAGCTTTGCCAGTGGCGCAAAAAGCACATTTCATGCCGCAGCCTACCTGGGAAGAAATACATATAGTATAGCGATCTCGACCGCCATCTCGGGTGAGATTTTTTCTGCCCATCAGAACCGCTTCTACCAATCTGTCATCGGAGAGTTTAAGTAAAGCTTTTTTGGTGTTGTCCCTTTTGCTTTCGTGCATGGCGTGTACGCGTACAGAGAGCCACGGTTTGTCTTTTAATTTTTCCCGTAAGTCTTTAGGTAAAGTGCTAATTTTTTCATAGCTGTCTGTATTTACATCAAACCAGGCCCGGAACACTTGGTCCTGCCGAAATTTCTTTTCTGGGGCTAAGGTTTGTAATAAATCTATGGACATATGAGATTTTTCAGTATGCCATAGTTTTTGAGTTTTGGCAAGAAGCTAAACCAAGGCATTTAATATCTTTTCTTTAACATCCTTCGATGTCATGTCGGCAACTTCATACACTTCGGCCACATTTCCAGATTTTAGGTAGTGAGTTATACCAATCGCTTTTTTGTTATAATTTGGTTGCAACATAAATGGATACAAAAATCCTGGCCAGCCGTTGTGCAAAGTTACAACCAGAGACCTTTCTTCGTCCGGCAAAATTTCTTGGGCCTTGGTTGGATTATTTTTCCTTAAGTCTTCAAATAATTCTGGAGAAGTAACTGTAATAATTTTGACATCCAGTCCCTTGGCTTCTAATTCTGGTAAAATTGCCAAGGTATTTTGCAAAATCTGCATACCACAAATGGCTAGCACCAGTTTGTTTCCTTTCCCAGAAAATTGTTTGTACACATACGCGCCATTGTTCGCTTCTATGGCTGCTGGCACTTCGCCGCGTTTGATTACCGGTTGTTCCGGCCTATATACCGACAAAACAATCGGTTCCCCTTTTTCGAGTGCATGGAATAGCATCTCTATGGTCTCATTAGCATCTGTGGGCTTATACACCTTTATACCGGGCAGAGCGTTGTAAAGCGACATCCAATACATTCCTTGGTGTGTAGGGCCATCCTCGCCTGTTTCTGGGCCGTCATGGGCTGCCAGAGCAATAAAAAAGCCTTTGGTTTTGGGGTTAAGCTCGTTGCCGATGATAGCTAAACGAATAGCATTGGCCATCATATTGGTAAAGACGGCAAATGTGCCAAATACAGATACCGGCCTGTATCCGCCAGGCAAAATATCTTGAGTAAGTCCTGCGCCCATCATGGCCATGTTTTGTTCAGCAATCCCATATCGAATACCGCGGCCTAATGGATTTTTTCTGCTAATAAGTCCGTAAACTTCTTCGGCAGAATTTGTCAGAACAGATTTGGCTAAATCCCCTGCTCCGGCATAAAAAAATGCTGTTTGTTTCATATACCAATTAAACCAGGCTTGAACAGCTTTGCGTGTAGAAACTTTTGAACCTTCGGCAAAAACTAATTCAGAAGGCAAAACCTTCGGACGTTTTATGGAAAGTGGATCCACAATCTGGCGACCGGCCAGAGATTTTTTCATTTTTTCCACCAAAACTGATTCTGGTAAAACTTTTTTAGCTCCGATTTCTAATCTTTCCAAAATATATTTTTCATCTTCACTGGTAATTTCCGCCAGTACGGTTTGGATATCGGCCATTACTTCTCCTTGCTTGCCGGGAATATCAAATCCTAAATTTTTCATGATACTTACATAATCATCATGCTTGGCAGCTATTCCGTGCGATGCAGCCGTGTTTTCCATCTTGCCGTAACTTTTTCCTTTTAAGGTATGACAAATAACTACGGTTGGCGAATCATTAGCAAAACCTTTTGCAGCTAAATTGTAGGCATAAGCGACTTCTAAAACATTATGTCCGTTTGTTTCGATAACATTCCAACCCAAACCTAACCAGTGATTTATAATCGGCGAAGCTATCACTTCTTCTATTTCCGCATCAATACCAAAATGATTGTAATCAAAACTGACAATCATATTTTTGAGTCCATTGGTGGCAATAATATTGCGTGCTTCATAAGTCATACCTTCTTCACTCTCAGCATCACCCATAAAAACCCAGGTTTTTGTGTCTAGTCCGCAAGACGAATGCACTAAGGCCATGCCGCCAGCAGCAGAAAGTCCGTGGCCAGATGGACCGGTAGTGAAATCAGAATATGGGTATTGCGCTTCGGCGTGCCCCTGCGGGCCATCAGCATGACGAAAACGAAGCAAGTCTTCGGGTAAAACTGCTTTTACTGCAGCCTCGGAAAATTGTCGGCCGTTGCGTTTTAAAATTTCATAATACAAAGCTTGTCCAGTAAAAAGCAAAGGCGTGCAATGCCCAGCGCTCCAGATTAATCTATCTCGGCCAGGATTTTTGGGATTAGTTGGGTCAAAGGCCATTACCCCGCCCAAAGTCATAGCCAAAAATTGCTCTACTTTGCCGCTACTACCCGGATGACCAGATTGGCCAGCTTCGACAGCGGCAAAAATTAGGCCGCGCAAAATTCTGGCCAATTTGTCTAGGCGTTTGACGTCAATGCCTTTTATATTGGCTATTTTTTTATTTTGAAGATTTATATATTCCGGAGCAGATGAGTTTATTTTTGATTTTTTGGGCATAAAAGAATTAATACATAACAATTTATTATTTATTGTACCGATTTTATCATTTTTAAACAAGTCATTGACACACGTGCTTTTTTGTGTCATCTTTATTCTGTTCACAACAACGGAGGAATCCATGAAATGGCAAGATGTTCTCAAAAGAAATGATATCGTCGGCGGAGAATTAGAAACACAGGAAGATAATGACATATACCGTGGCCCTATTAAGAGCATCGAACTCAAGGAAGGTGTGGTTTACATAGAGCTAGAGTGGTGTGCCACAATGCCGCAACCCGGCAATTCCGGCTTTGGAAGATGGCGGGTACATGACATGACAAGTGTCGGTCTCAGTGCTGAGATCACACCACGAGAAATTAGCGATAATCGTCTCATGATAACACCTCCAATGCTTGGAATCTGGGTCATTTTCCCCAAAGGTGGCAGCAAGCTTGATCCCAATATAGTGGCCGGACTCAAAGTTCTTTAAACTTGGCTTAATATTCAAACTCCGCTCGCTAAACACTATTTAGCGAGTTATTTTTTTAAGCTATTCCATTTTTTAAAGGAAGTGCTACAATTGAAAATAGCTTACTTTTAACTATAACCATATGGATGAGCAAAACCCTCCTAACCCAGCGACCCCTATCAATCCTGAAGGTACTCCTCCAGAGCCAACCCCACAGCCTACACCAGCACCTACACCTACTCCACAACCAGAACCAGTACAGCAGCCGCAACAAGAACAAAAACCACCAGAACAACCAGCGGTATCCCAGTCACAACCGGCAAAACCAAAACATAGCACGTTGATGGCGGTTTTGGCCTACGTTTTATTCTTTATCCCTCTCCTAACCGATGCCAAAAATGACCCTTTTGTTAAATTCCATGTAAAGCAAGGTTTGGTACTATTTATCGCTTGCTTGGCCACTGGAATCATCGTACGAATGCCTGTAATTGGCTGGATATTAATAGCCCCTTTAAATATATTCCTCCTTATCCTCTGGATAATCGGCGTGCTTAACGCTTTAGGCGGAAAACAAAAACCTCTGCCTGTAATCGGCCAGTACGGCGAAAAGTTTGACTTCTAAATCCACACTAAAAGCCCGGGAATACAATCCGGGCTTTTTTTGTTGACACTCCGTTGCCAATAAGGAATAATATCATCCTCAAGGAGGAAACATGACCGAAGAAGAGAAAAAAGAGCTCTTTCAAACTTTAAAACGAGAAGTTCGCCAATTAGAGGGCGTATCTGGGTGCGGAGGTTTTCTTGAACAATTTATTGTGTATCTGGAAAAAGATACTTCCGAGCTGCGACAAGCTGTCTTAAAATTTATTGGCGATAAAGCTCCTGCTTCCTATGTGAGATTTATAAACACCGGACAAATCTCCGCTGGTTCCTAGAAGGAGGAAACATGCCGATCGACCAAGCTACTGAGATCAATGTGCTGAGAATAGACGGGGTAGCAGCATTAGTAAAGCCGCTTGATGGAACCGATGGCTTACGAGTGTTTCTACTTAGAGACACATTTGATGTGTGGATGGCTGTTTTGAAAACTATCGGAGACGCGATACCTGCCGATAAAGTACTCTTTCAGCCACAAAAAATAGAAGAGCAATGTTCTTTTTGTGGTAAACCAAAAAAGGAAGTTTTGCTACTGGTTGTATCAAAAACACACTTCTGCGAAGGAAAAAAAATGGCATCACCGATTTGTATCTGTAATGAATGTGTTGCCCATTACGCGCAATTGATTTCCGACGCCAAGGATATCTCTAGATGACAAATTTCAACAGGAGTTTATAACTCCTGTTCTTTTTATTCCTTCCAAAATCTTCCCTGTTCAAACATTTGTCTTTTCCATTTATAGAAATCTAAATATTCACACAATGTCAGCGGCGAACTGGTAGCGGAGTTATAGTCACTCTCTTCGCATTGAATCTCGCTAGGAATATTATAATCAATTGTTCTTTTGCCTTGTGCGTCAATTTGATTAATATACAAGCCAAACTCGTGCATACCAAGCAAGTTTGGATATTTGTTTCTGTCATCAAAAATAGAGTGCCCTTCAAATGAATTTGGCGCGTTAATACCAAGCAAATGCAAAACTGAAGGCGCCATATCAATACCAGACATATACATATCAACTTTTTTTGGCAATTTTGAATCCGGAATATACATCATAAACGCGTTTTCATCATAAAAATTTACTTTCCCCGCGTCTTCGGGAAAGATATCTTTTGTGACCCCGGCCGGAAAAACAGCGTGGTCAGCAACAGCAATTACAATAGTGTTATCGTAAAATTTGCTGGTTTTAAATTCTTCCCAAAATATGCGGAAGGCGTCATCGGTGGTGTGATACGCATTTAAGGCATTGCTCTTGCTGTTTCTAAATTGAACTATGTCTTTGGCTATATCAAACGGTAAATGGGAATCCACAGTAGAAAGCATCATCAAAAACGGCTCCGGCTTTTGTTCTAATATATCCATCATTACGGGAAACATCTGATGGTCTGAATAGCCCCACGCCAACGGCTCTCCTTTAATAACTTTTGCTAATTCCGCGGTGCCAAAAACTTCATCCGTCCCCATGCTGGCAAACAGAGTGTCTTTGTTGGCAAAATTTTTCGCAACTGCGGTGATATATCCCGTATACTGATAGCCGTTGTTTTTTAAAATTTTCGGGAGACATTCAAGATACACTTTTTTAATCTTTTTTTCTTTTTCTAACTCTTCATGCCCGGTAGGTGGCAAAAATGAACAGAGTTGGGAAATAATTCCGGTAATGGTGGGTGTAGAGCCATTATATAGTTTCCAAAAAACAGTAGTGTTTTTATCGTTGGCAAACGCGTCCAGACCGGGCGTTAAATCCTTAAAGCGGTTATTGTTGTAAACATCGACGAAACGGGAAGAAAAAGATTCCAGATAAACCAAAATTATGTTCGGTTTTTTGTTTTTAAATTTTTCCGGGAGTAGCGGTTTAGATTCCTTGTACACTTTTTCTTTGTAAGCAACGGCGAATTTATCCGTATTATAACGCAATCCAAACCTCTCTAATTTACCAAAAACATACGGCGGCAAATCTATCCTTACCTCTTTTGCAAAAAAATGATTGTAAAACGACCTGGCTATGACAAATTCGGGCGCGGATTTCACAGAGCTGGTTGCTCCGATGACCAAACAACCGATCAAAATTACCAGGTAATGATAAAATTTCCAGTATTTTTTTGAAGCTGTGTTGTGCGCGCGCAAAACATACTTAATTACAAAAATCATGGCAATAAAGCTGGCAAGATATGCGGCCAACAGAATATATGTCAGCCAATTCCAGACAACACCACTTGATTCTCCCGCATGCTGCAAAACCACCGGACTAAAATATAGCCCGGCAAAATATAGCACACCAGCATTGACTACCCAGACAAACATTACAAACGCTTGCGCCACGACCCAAATCAAAATACCCAAGTAACGCCACCATTTTTTCGTGCCCATGTATACCAACGCGCCCAAAGCAAAGCCTATCAGCCACAGCATAGTCATGGACCATGCACGAAAAACGATAACATTGTAGATTTTACTTTGCGCGTCTAAGATATAAAACCTAAACCCAAAATATTGTAAAATGCCGTTTAAAGTAAAAAGAAAAAGGATTATCGCGAACAATCCTCTGTTAATTATTCTCCAGTCAGAGGCGCCGTGATGTCTGGACATTTGTCTGTCGGCCACGAAAAACAAAAGCGCTAAAATAACTATGGAATAAACCAAACTTAGTAATTCGTTTCGGGAAAAAAATACTAAAAACAACAGCGACACGGTCAAAAAAAGTTTATCTATCGAATTAGCAAATTCAGTATACCAAAATGGGTGCCGTTCCATTTTTCTTACTACGTATAAAAATAATTTTTTTCCGGTAACAAATAAAAGATAAATGATAATCCAGGTGGCAAGGGAGATTAAAACAAACCTTAGGTGGGGCCTATATTTTACATGGTACCAATTCCAGCCGGCAGTAATAACAAAAGAGCCGGCTAATCCATATAAAGCCGGCAGCCATGATTTGATGCGATTGAAAAAAATTTTTAACATGTGCAATTACATCTCCATTTTATACTCTTTATCGTCCCGGCTAACCTTTTTATCTTTGGATTTAACACGTTGCTTTAATTTATACTTTTTTAATTCCAGTTCAAGATAATCACGAATTTTATCAACTGCTTTGTACAAAGAGTCTTCTTCTTTAAGGGCAAATAGGTTTTTGCCCGGAACATCTAACTTACATTCAGCGAAGAACTTATCCCCTTTTTGGTGGTGCTCGCTATTTACCCCCAATACCACCTCGGCTCTGATAATTTTTTCATTGTAAAACTTATTCAAAGCCAGCATTTTTTTGTTTACGTAATCTTTGACCGCTTCTGTAAGATCCATGCTTTTGCCGGTGATTTGTATTTGCATATTGCTAAGTTTACTTAATAATTTGCACTTCAGGGTCTAATTCTACGCCAAATTTATTATATACTCTCTGTTTTATTTCTTCAACTAAAGTCAGAACATCCGCTTGAGTGGCATTACGATAATTTATTACGTAATTGCCATGCTCATCGGAAATTTTTGCTCCACCAGAAGACAGCCCGCGCAACCCCAGTTGTTCCGTTACCCATCCGACTGGTACGGTACCTCTTTGTAAAAACAATTCCGGTAATTCTTTTTTATCTCCTGGCCATTTATCTATCTTTAAATTTTTGAAAAAACTACCAGCCGAAGGAAACGGGGTATGTTTACGTTGTTTAAGATAGGTCTGCATGTTTTCCATTATTTTTTGTTTGTCTCCCGGCTCCAGATAAATGCAGGCGCGCAAAATAATATCCTTGTTGTGTTTAAAAGCAGTGTCGCGGTAGGCAAATTTGCAGTCTTCCGGTTTTATTCGCAAAACTTCGCCATCCCGCCAAATATCTACCCATTGTGTAACGGAAGAAATATCTTTACCCATAGCGCCCGCATTGCCGCGTATAGCTCCGCCAAAATTTCCTGGCACACCTACAGCCCAATCCATACCAGCCAGGCTGTTTTTGGCCGCCAAATTCACTACCATACCCAAAACTACCCCTGCATCTATTTCTATATCAAAACCTTTGCCTTTAGGAATCATTTTTGGGGCGTCGTTAGTAGCTATTTTGATCACCAAACCATCATAACCTTCATCACTTATAAGCAAGTTTGACCCGCCGCTGAGCACTAGATAATCAACGCCTTCGGCCATTAGATAGTTCAAAAGCTCTACCAACTTCTCTGTTTTACGAACAATGATAAAAAACTTGGCTGGGCCGCCAATTTTAAAAGTGGTATGTTTAGCCAAAGATTCATTAAGTTTGACGTCTCCAAACTGCTTGAGTTGTTCGTAAAAACTGGTGTCAGTCATAAGCTTGCTTTTTGTCGTTTTTTGAAGTAGTATATGGACTAGTATATAGGAAATCTATGCTAAATTCAAATAGCCTACTAAAAGCCATTTCCAAACGGTTATTGAAGCGCCGTTTGTTTTATGTCTGCAGGGATGTTGAACGGGCTATAGGGGTTGATTTGACCCTGCCAAATTACTATATAATCACTAATTATAGCGAATTTTCGGCAAAACTGGCCCAACAGCACCCCAATATTATTCTAATTAATGAAAAAGAGCAACTAGACACCCGTGATCTGTTGGCACATACCAAAACCAAAAATACGATAAAAAAGAATGATTTTGTCCTGGTTTTTAAAAATAACGCTCTTATTGAATCCCAATGCCGCAAAAATGGTTGGAAGCTACTAAACCCAAGCTCGAAATTGGCCGATAAAGTGGAAAGTAAAATATCACAAGTGGAATGGTTGGGAGGTTTGGTTGAATATTTGCCACCACACCAAATTGATATTTGCGGCAATGTGCACTGGGGTGGCAAGTCTTTTATTTTACAATTCAACCATTCCCATACTGGCAGCGGCACATTTTTTATTGATTCAGATAAAAAATTGTCTGATTTAAAAGCAAAATTTTCTAAACGTGAAGTGCGTATTACTGACTTTATTAAAGGACCGGTATTTACAAATAACAACGCAGTTTGGGGAAATAAAATTTTAACTGGGAATATAAGTTATCAAATTACTGGTCTATCCCCTTTTACAGATAATAAATTTGCCACTATTGGCAATGATTGGGCTCTGCCGCACAAAATTTTATCTAAAAAACAAATTTTGCAATATAAAAAAATAGCTAGTGAGGTTGGTAAAAAATTAAGTAAAGACGGCTGGAAAGGATTGTACGGGGTTGATATAATTGTGAATGACAAATCCGGACAAATTTATCTGCTGGAGATAAACGCCCGTCAACCGGCTTCTACAACTTGCGAATCTTTATTGCAAAAATTGAGTAGAAAATCTGGAGTTTCAACTTTTGAAGCACATTTAGCAAGTTTATTGGGTCTGCCAAGCGATGGCTATAAACTTATCCCTATAGATGACGGCGCGCAGATTGTGCAACGAGTGACAAATAAAATTTCTGAAATGCGAGCACCAAAAATTAAAGATAATGCCTTGATAAATATTATTAAGTACAACAATACTTTATTCGGCTCTGATTTGATTCGTTTTCAATTTAGTAAAGGCTTGATGAAAGAACATAATGTATTGAATGCATTTGGCAAAAAAATATGAAGCTATCCCCTTCTGCCCTAAAAACAATCCACGATTATTTTAACCTGCCGTTTATTGGAGTCTCCGGAGTACGATGCCCTTATTTTAATAATGCCAGGTTAGGGCAACGCGGACAGCTAAAGGTTTTAATAGGCAAAGGCACGCCTGAAGAGATTGTAGAAGAGGCAAAAATAGTTTCTATCCAATACCGAGCCAATGTTTTTGATAAAAATGGGGTGTTTAATGCTCACGTGGATCATCCGGCTCAACATGAACAAGCTGAATGCATACGACAATTTTTGGTAGACAATAATCTTGGTGTAGATTGCTCCGGATTTGTAACTAATGTTTTACAGAAACATTTTCAAGAAACAAAAGGTATTGATTTTGTAAAAAAACTTTTTGTTACCTCAAAGAAAAATTTCTTACGCTGGATAATCAGCCGCCTACGGCCAGTGGAACAAATTAGCGTGGCTGTTTATGCAAATAATAAAAATACTAGTGTTATAAATGATTTAAAAACAGTCCAACCTGGAGATTTGGTGGTGGCACTAAAAACTGGTCCGAATAAAAACTACAATCATATTTTGTTAGTCGAAGAAATAGATGGAAACAAAATTAAATATGCGCATGCCCGCACTTGGTCTAGCGAAGGCAAATACGGACATGGCGTATCACAGGGCACAATCACTATCACCAATCCGAAAAAAGGATTGCTGGAACAAGTATGGGAAGAAAAAAATAAAACTGGCGAAGATAACGAAACTTATCTAGAGGCCAAGCAGGCCGAGGTTTTGGAAATTAGAAGAATTAAATTATGAATCTGCCTTTAATTCAACAGGCTTTGTCTTACTTAATCTTCTCCGCTATCGGAGCATTTATTTGGGCACCTTTGCTTACTAAGATTTTGTATAAATACAAAATTACACGTCGCGATGAATTCGATTTTACGCTCAAGGGCGGAGAAAGAAATAAAAAAGTTGGCACTCCGATAATGGGCGGATTACTGGTAATAGTTACAGTGACTGTGGTGACTATGATTTTTAATTGGAACAGAGAAAACACCTACGTACCCATTGGTGTAATGGGGATCGCGGCATTACTTGGCGCAACCGATGACTTGCTAAATATTTTTGGCAAAAAACGCCGTGAACGAAAAATTTCCCATATCATAAATCTTATAAAAGTGCACAAAAAATGGTACATGAGGCTGTGGTATCTTTTAATTCTGCCTTGGGAAGCATTTCGTAAGTCTGCGGCTATACTTGGTTCCCACCCCGGACGAGGTATCCAAGTTCATGAAAAACTATTTTTCCAATTTTTGGCTGGAGCGGTGACTGCGTGGTGGATATATTTTAAACTGGGAATTCAGTGGCATTCTCTGTGGGTGCCGTTTGACGGCCAGCCATATGTCGGCTGGTGGATAATCCCAATAGTGATTTTTTTCGTAATGTTTACGGCCAATGCGGTCAATTTTGCCGATGGTCTGGATGGTTTAGCTGGTGGATCATTAGTGATTACCTTTTTGGGTTTAATGATAATCAGCTGGACTGAAGGACGTACTTCGTTTACCTTGCTAAACGCTACGGTAGTAGGCGCTTTGATTGCTTATACATATTTTAATGTAAAGCCGGCCAGATTTCAGATGGGAGATGTGGGGTCGCTGGGGTTGGGAGCGCTTCTGGCAATAAACGCTATCGCTATAAACCGCACCATGCTTATCCCCTTTGTTGGCTTTATTTTCTATGTCGAAATTATTTCAGTAATTATTCAAGTATTTTGCCGCCGAATACTAGGACGTAGATTTTTCAAAATGGCGCCAATACACCATCACTTTGAATTCCGCGGCTGGAGTGAAGAAAAAATCGTGATGCGTTTTTGGTTAATACACGCATTTTTTGTAATTTTAGCAATTTGGATGAGTTTGTATAAATAGTATGTATTTATCTTGGAAAGAACAAATAATTACAGATTTTAGCAATGACTCCATAGAGGCAATGTATGCTGATGGCTTAGTTTTTACGCGTATTGGCAAGGGGGTAATGAATCAAACCCGCAGTCTGCGTATTGATTTAAGCAAATTTGAATTATCTTCAGAAAATAGACGCATATTAAGTAAAACTGAAGATTTGGTTTTCTCCATTCATCCTATCCCCTATACGCAATACCAATGGACGATACATAAAATGGGTAAAGAATTTTATGGGAAAAAATTTGGAGGAAAAATTTTTAGCGCCCAGAAAATAAAAGAGCTGATTACAGACAAAGACAAAAGTAATTTTAATAAATTGTTTGTTTATGCCAAAGACGAAAAAAATATTGGTTATTGTATAGCGCTGGAAACAGAAAAAATTCTACACTACTGTTATCCGTTTTATGATTTGGAATCAAATTACCAAAATATTGGCATGGGGATGATGCTCAAAGCAATTGTTTGGGCTAAAGAAAATGGCAAAAAATATGTTTATTTAGGATCATTCCAACGACCAAGCGATGTATACAAACTGCAATTTAGCGGCTTGGAATGGTTCGATGGAGAAACCTGGCAACAGGATATTCATATGTTAAAGGAAGAATTAAAGACTGTTATATAACTATGACAAAACGTATTCACTTTATTGGCATCTGCGGTGTAGCGATGAGCGCCTTAGCTGCAGCTTTCCATAAAGAAGGCTGGGAAGTTAGTGGTAGTGATGTCGGGTTTTTCCCGCCGATTTCTGATTATCTGAAAGATAATAATATTTCATTTTACCCTGGCTGGCATCCAGAAAAAATGGTTGAGAGTGGCGATCCAGATATTGTGGTGGTGGGCAATGTGGCCTCATCTACAAACGCCGAATTTATTTTCGCGCGTAAAAATAATTTAAATTATAAATCCTATCCGGAAGTTATTGCGCAGTACGTAGTGCAAAATAATTCAGCTGTGTGCGCTGGCACCTACGGCAAAACATCCAGTGCTGCCCTCCTAACCCTTATCCTAGAAAAAGCCGGCATCAATCCATCATATATGTTTGGCGGACTAAGCTTAAATTTACCAGTTAGCGCCAAAATAAATAGCACAGAAAACAAAAATGGCTGGAGCGTGCTTGAGGGAGACGAGTACAAGACTGCTCGCTGGGATAGTCGGCCAAAATTCAAACTTTACTCCCCTACCCACCTTCTGCTGACTTCGGTTTCTTGGGATCACGCAGATCTATATCCAACCGAAGAAACCTACTTACAAGCATTTAGAGATTTAGTCGGTATGATTCCCGCCAAAGGGTTAATTGTGGCTTGTATAGATGATTTAAAAATTAAAAATGTTTTAACCAACAACATTAACGGGGCTAAAGTAGTAACTTACGGTAAAGATCCATCCGCAGATTACTCGTACTTACAAGCAGCGCAAACATCTGTCGGAATTTCTTTTGTTATTAAACATAACGACACAGAATTCAATATTAACACTCCGGTTTTAGGTGAGCATATGGCAGAAAACATTTGTGGCGTATTCGCTATAGCCAAAGAAATGAATGTTGATGAAAAATTAATTTTGGATACTATTACTGAGTTCAAAGGTATAAAAAGACGGCTGGAAAAAAGAAGCGAAGGAAAAATCACTATCTTTGATGATTTGGGCCATTCCCCGGCTAAAGCTGCCGCCACACTTAAAACCCTGCGCGCTATTTATCCCACAAACAAAATAACCGCTATTTTTGAGCCAAATACCGGTAATCGTAAATCACAATCTGCGCCTAGTTATGCAAATGCGTTTAAAGATGCTGACGAAGTAATTATCCCCTTACTTACCAAAATAAAGACTGATGCAAAAGATATCGACCCACCATTTGACGGACAAAAATTAGCAGAAATAATTTCACAGACCCATAAAAACGCTTCGTTTATCCCAGATGATCAAAAATTAATTGAATATATTAAAAATAATACCAAAAAGGAAGACGTGGTCGTCTTCCTTGGTTCGCATGGATTTAGAGGGATGATTGAAGAGTTGGTCAAGGGAAATTAAAAAGGTTATTTTCCTTCGTCTACAACTTCGCAAGAGATTTCATTTTCATCCATTTTGTTTACGAGCAGTGTAATTCCGCAAACATTGCATTCGATTACATTGCCCACGGCCAAATTTGGATAACCTGAGTAATCAACTTCGTTTTTACATTCTGGACAGATAAGTTGCATAGGGTTAAAGTAGTTATTCTTAGGTGGAAAATAGTATACAATAATTATAAGAATTAGGCAAACAGACGAGTATGATAACCCCCCAACCACAAGCAAAACAACTAGCCAAAGCCCTCGGTTTAACCAGCGGGTTGTATTTAAAACGTGAAGATTTACACCCACATGGCTCTCATAAGGGGCGGTCTATCCCGGTGATGATACAAAAATACGCCAAATCAGGCTGGAAAAATTTTTGTGTTTCTTCTTCGGGCAATGCCGCTATTTCCGCGGCCCTTACTATAAATGCATATAATACTAAACATAAAAATTCACCGCTAAATTTAAAAATATTTGTCGGAAAAAATATAGATAGCGGCAAACTAAAGACTATAAAAAAACTTTTGAATAAGAATGTACTGCTTAAAAAAATAGACAATCCAAAACAGTCCGCATTCCAGATGGAAAAAACTGGATCGGCTAAAAACCTGCGTCAATCTACCGATGATACAGCTTTGCTTGGCTATGCCGGTTTAGCCAAAGAATTAGCTAAAATTAAAAATCTAAAAGCTGTTTTTGTACCCACTTCAAGCGGCACTACTGCTCAGGCGCTGCATGAAGAATTTGAAAAATTAAAAATTAAGCCGCAAATTCATATCGTGCAAACTCCGGCCTGTCATCCGATGGTTAAATCCACTATTCCGATGGGTGCATCGCTGGCAACTGCAATTGTAGACAATGTTGGCTTCCGCAAAGAAGCCGTACGGAAAGGAATGCTAGAAAGTGGAGGTAGTGGTTGGATAGCAACGGACAAAGATATTTCTGAAGCAAAAGCATTAATTAAAAAAACTGAAAATATAGACGTATCGGCCAATAGCGCCTTGTCTGTGGTTGGTTTGACTCAAGCCATAAAAAACAAAATGGGCTTTAGCGGCCCAGTTGTTTGTATTCTTACCGGCAGATAATACTATCCGTTCATCAAAATAATTTCGTCTTTGCCGTCAAAATCCACATCGGCAGTACCGACACTGCTGGCACCGGAATTAAATCCGGTAGAAACTTTGAATTGAGATAATAATTTACCGGAAATATTAAAAACTTTCACTTGCTTACTTTTACCGTTATTTAAAAGAGTAATTATTTCTGGATTTTTATCTCCATCTAAATCCCCCACGGCGATACTTAAAGCGCCTTTTATTTTTGTATTACTAACAAAAAACCTTTTACTTATTTTGGAAATTTTGCTGTCATAAATCAAAACTTCCGGCAAACGATTACCGGCGGTACCAACCACGACTCTATTTTCCGAGGCAATGGCTGTTGACAATCCCGCCTTATAGTTCTTGCCTAAAGGAAAAATCCCTTCTTTAATGCTCTCGCCAAAATAATTATAAATTGCTATTTTCCCACTATCGCTTTGAGAAACAATTAATGAATCATGATCTTCATTAGCTAATTTACCTACCGCGATACGCAGATCGCCTTTGTGATCACGTCCAAAAGGATAGCCGCTGAACAACTTACCGCTAGTGTTAAATATTTCCATTTTTTGGCCTACAGCTACAATTCTTTCCTGCCTGCCATCACCATCCAAATCACCGTGATATACTTTTGAACCTCCCGGCACATCATTGTCGTAGACAAACAAACCGTTACGGACTCTGTTTCCGGTTTTATCAAAAAATTGAACGAAGTTGCCGTTGGCAAAAACAACATTTTTCAAACTTTGAAAAGTCCGCAGCAGTATCAAGCCATCCCTCGGTTGCAAAGTAACCTGGCTGACCACCGACCCATCATTTACCGAAGAGTCGCGTAAGCCGGTTATTTTTTCATATTCTCCGTTTAGATCAACTTCTTGGGGCACAGAAGTCGGGTTTACCAAAACTATTCCATTTTGGTAGTCTCTGCGCCAAACATCTTCCGCAAATTTAGATGTATTGTTTAAAGAAACCGCCGTAGATATTGGCTCACCCAACCTTACATCATACTCATCGTACCACCATGTCTGTCCATGATCTTGATCCCCGTAATCAAAAGAATAGAAGCCACCAAGGAGCAAAGTACTGGCCAAACCAAAACGGAATTTTTTTAAATCAGTACTTTTTCCAGTGTTGCCAGTGTTAACATTGATAATGTTAATCGGTTGGTCAGCATTACTTTCACTGCTGTTATAAATACGCATGGAATTTTGCCAGCCCAAAAATGAAGGGAAGCTTTCCAACATGGCTCCGTTTAAATCGTTTTTATAAACATCACTAGTGGCATTGCCGACTATAGCATATTTATTGTTTGTTAACGCCCTAGTTTCATTGTAAACAAAACGCATGCCCTCCTGCCAATGAGTATCTATATCACTATCTGGTTGACCGTCTTTATTTAAATCTACGGAGTCGCCCGTAAGCCACTTAACATCTTTCCAGGCATTATCAAAAAATACTCCATCCCATAAACCCGTAGACAAGAGATCGTTGGCCACGAACTGGGCCATGTACTTATTTAACCGTATGCCGTTTATTTGCGGACTATTATCAGCGACATTTAACAGCCATGTTCCCGGCCAAAAGGTTAATTTTTTATTTTGTATATCCGTCAAATACCAACTTTCATTAATCCCTGCGGCTAATTTTTGACGCATAACGCTACTGCCGGAAGCGGCATCTGTTTTTATTTCTTGCGGTGTTATATATACCAGCATTATTATATCTGGATTAAGCTCGCGGATTTTTTTTAGAGCGCCCAAACTTTTTACTTGAGTTTCCATATCTAAAATAAGCAAATCCCATTTGGCTAATTCTGTTATTTTAGAATATGGAATTTCCCAGTTTAAATAATAATTGGCTTTTTTAGGACCGGATAGTACGCCAAATTTAAATACAGACGAGGAAACGGAAGGTGGAATTGGTGAAGATGAAAAATCTTGGGAAGATGCGATGGAAGAAGGTGTAAGATGGGTAGCTTTAGCTACTGATTCATAGGATTTATAAGAAAAAAGCAAACCAACATAAAGAATAGCCACTAATGTTAAAGTAGCCCCACAGGTGCGCAGTGTTTTTCCGCTGGAGCGGAATTTCGCCTTACGGCGACGAGTTTTTGTGTTCATTGACTTAAACGAAACCCGCAGCGCCACTACTGCCTACTGAGCGCAGCGCTTAGAACTTTATGTTATCATTAAATCGTGTTATACTCAAATAAATACTACCAGTATGCACAACCTTAAAAAATTCTCCCCCAGCAGTATTTTGGTAATACTTCTGGCTATTTTTACTATAGTAAATCCCGCCGCTGGCCTGGATGTACTGGCCTTTTTGGCTATAGCTTTTATTATCCTACAAAAAATATTTGGCGAATACTTTATCCTGGTTCTTTTGGTGACCAGACCAACTTTGGACTACTGGAGAGATAGTTATTTATTCTCCTTTAACTCATTTGATCTAAACATAAATGCAGCTTTGTCTATATTCTTATTAGTCTGGACTGCATATTTTTTTGCCAAAAATAGTTCGTATGTTAAAACGATTCCGGCCAAAACTGCCTGGCTGGCTTTTATTGCTTGGTGCTCTATCACCGCCATCTACAGTTATGATACTGGCTCCACAGTAATAGAAACTGTCAAAGCGGCAAATATGTTCGGACTATTTGGGATTTGTTATATAATGTCTAAAAAAGACCCGGTAAAATTTAAAAAAGATTTTCTAAAAGCGCTAATCGCAGCTTCAACCATTCCTCTGCTGGTAGCAGTTTTCCAATTTTTATCCAAGACCGGCATGGATATAGATGGTATTGCCAATAGAATCTACGGCACATTCGCCCACCCTAACATCTTAGCTACCTTTACTTTATTGCTGGCAACAGTGCTGGTAAATGAATTTTTTATTACCAAAGATCTCAGAAATATGGGGGCTGCGCCAAAGTGGGTTTGCCTGTTTTTACTGGCAATAATAGCCCTGACTTATACCAGAATTGCCTGGATCGGAGTGGCAGCTCTTTTTATAATCGTCGGTTTGATTTATTACAAAAAAATACTTTTGTACCTTTTGGGTGGCGCAGCCTTATTCTTCATCTTGTTTTATCCTCTTAATAATTATTTAGCTACTAATTTTAACTTAAATTTACAATCAATCGGTCTGATTTCCAGACTGACTGCCAGAAATGAAGATTCAGATTCTGTGAAATGGCGTACAGACGTGGCCAACAAAGTACTGCCGCTTTTTACAAAAAAACCGATTCTTGGCTATGGCTATGGCTCATTCCCCAAAGTTTGGGACGACAACAAAGATATTTCCAATATTTGGGACAATACTTCGGAAGCGCACAATGATTATATAAAAGTCGCTTTTGAAGCCGGTATTATCGGACTAATTTTATTCTTGAGTATTTTTTTAAGCCTGCTTTACAACCAAATTAGTTTCGCCGTAAAAAATAAATGGAAAAATATCGCCTTTATTGCCAGTATCCTAGTTTATTTAATTCTCGGTCTCTCAGATAACATGTTGCACCACACACCAATGGTTTGGTGGCTATGGGCGGTTTGGGGCTGGTGGGCAGCGGAGTATAGGCTAAATTCAGAAAAATAAATATAACAAAAAACCACCCAGAGAGAGTCACCTAATTAAGTAATAAATTATTTAATCGGGTGATCGGGTGGTATTTTTGTTAGGCAGATAAATCTGTCTATCTTCATTCGCTACTAATAGTGAACGCAAATAGACAGATAATGCCTGAAAAAGTTCGTTAGAACTTTAATTTTTTTCACCATTTTTATTAAATGATGAATAAAATTGAAGGGGGAAGAGAGTTGCTGTTACAACCGCAATCTCTACTCTCTTCCCCTGCCTCACTTGCGTGAGGATTTTCCTCCTAGTACAGGTCGCAGCGCTTGTCCCATGTACCGCCGGCCTGGTTGGGCTCGGTGGCCGGATGGTCAGGCAATCGCTTGCACCCTGGCGTAGTCCAACGAGGGACATCAGCCGTGGCACCTGGCAACCAAACACCGGATACAGAAGCCGGCACAACGTTGAGTCCAGCCATCGACTTGCTTGGGCAAGTGATGGCACAGTCGTGATCCCCACCAGTCACCGTCGTTCCGACGGTAATGTTGTGGTTCAGTGTCCCCTGCTCGTTCCAGCCTTCGCAGTGATCGATGTCATTGACAGCGGCCGCGGTGAAGGTGAGGTAGAGCCCGTGACAAACAGTGGTCGTATAGCTACACGTTCCTGTGGAAGTGTTGCAAACATCGTTAGTCCAAGCGTTACCATCGTTGCAGTCATCATCGCAGGTGCATCCGGTCGGAGCGGGATTGACCGTCACAGTCACCGAGCCTTCAGCCGATCCACCGGGACCGTCGCAGTGCAAGGTGTAGGTAAAGCCCTCCTGGATGTTGGTAACCGACCAGATATCGGATTCCAGAGGAACGTGCGTAGTACCGTCCGCACCGAGGCTCCAACACGAAGTCGCGTTGGTATAGACCCATGTGATCACGGTACTCCCACCTGCTGTGACGGTCGGGGGATTGGCTGTCCCAGTCACGGTCGGTGCTGGCTGCCCAGCGTCGCCACCTGTCACGTCTTGAGACGTGACTCCGTCTTCGATGCAGGCTGTCATTACCATGACACTACACAGAACGAACATCGTCGCGATCGTCTTCTTCATTTTCCTTCTCCTTCTTCTAGTTTTTGGGTTTATCCCAAGAAATTTTGTCTTATCCCGAGCATTCGAGATAAGGTACCGCCGGATTTTACATCCGTTATCACCACTTCAAATGGAAACGATGATAATTAGACGCTCCGACTCAATCATTTTAATGATTAAGTCGGAGGTTGTCCCTAGAACAGATAACTGAGCGTGAGTCCTTGGTAGGACACCAGCTTTGTTTCTCTATCCCCAGGGACAGGGTAGGTGGCCGCTCCGAGTCCAGCTGAGGCTTCCACCGAAAAGTGGTTGATCTCGAACTGGAGATGAAACGATCCGCCGACAATTCTTTCACTGGCCTGCTCCTTGGGATGACCAAGGACTTGGGTGCAGTAGAGTAGATCAGTTCCGAGACCGATGCTGAAATGCTTGCCGAGGCTTCGCATCGCAGCCAGTCCGGAATCGAACGCTACATCACCCCAACCTTTCTTGCAGCTACCTGCCCGAAAGGTTGCGTGTAGCCTCCACGACGAGTCGGCATATCCGATTTCGCCGATGAGGCCAGCAGTAGGAGAAAGGTATGTCCGGGCAGGAAAACCCACCCCAACACTGAACCCGCCACGCAGAGCGAGATTGCCTGCTGTCGGGGAGAACTCGTGGATTCGCTGTACAACGTACGGCACTTCCACGACTACATCTTCTCCGACGCCAGGTACCTTGACCACGGTGTCCTTGGGAACCTCTGGGGTTCCGTTGGGCGGGGTTTCGGCAAAGACGATACTCGTCATCATCAGAAACATGAACGTGAAAGCAACCTTCTTCATCTTTTCTCTTCCTTTCGCCTTTGGTAGGCATTGTCAATTGTAAAAAACGATCTACTTCACCTCCTTAAAATATTTTCTACTTTAGGAAGATGAAGATGGATCGTGCGAGTTTCCTATACTCGCACGGGTTAGACTGGTCCCGCACAATGCGGAACAACAGTTAGCGACGCATGGACCGTGGCTTGTACACGTCGATGTAGACGGGAACAGGGCGGTAGATGACGTTGCGTGTCGGTTGTGGCTGCTGATGACCAACATCGACTGGAGCGGGCGGTTTCTTGTCTTCGGTCGGTAGCGGGTCCTTGCCAACACTGATGGCGATACGCGTCTCTTGAATCTTCTTCTCAATTCGCGTGATGCGCCAGTTGGAACCCGCGACCTTTTTTTCCACCTCGGTCTTGTCGGCCTTGGTGGCGTCCAATCCGTTGACCTTGTCGGCCAGCGCATCGACGGTCCCGATGATTTTCTCCACATTGGAGATCATCGGGTCGACCTTCTTGTTCAGATCATCGACCCCCTTCTTGAGCCCAGCGATGTCGTCCTTGTTGGCCTTGTTGTCCTTCTGAAGGCTCATGATGTCGGCCTCCAGAGACGCGCCGTCCTTCTTCAGCTCACTCACTCCTTGGCAGGAATAGAGCATGAGAGCCAGCGCTGCCAGCATGCCCATGACCACAATGAGGGTCTTGAGCGGGCCAGACCATCGACTCCGCGGCTTGTCGCCGCTAGTCGTGGCCAGATCGTCGTCGGGCGTTCGGGGAACGCGCGGCTCGGATCCAGCTCTGGGAAACGGCGGAACTTCGCTCAGCTTCAGATTCGCGTCGGGAGGAAGCGGTTGGGTGATCTGAGTGACCACCTTGGCTTCCGGACCCTTGTTCTTATCATTCGTCGTATCCTCGGTTCCATTCATCTCTGTCTCCTCGTTTAGAGCGTTATTTCTCATCTACCAACATGGCAGATGAGGAGTGTTTTCATTAGAACCACCAGAATTGATGGTCCAAATTAAAAACATAAAACCTCTTTGGAGAGAGGTTTATCATTGGGTATTAATCGTTAAGGCTCAGTAATGTACTCTCTCAAACACTACTTGGCTTTTATTAACGACTAAATACTATATCACAAAGCTAATCATTTGTCAAGACCTGCAACTGTAATAGCGGGTATTTTTGGCTAAGTTGATATAAAAAACCCGTAGAACCACTGAGGTTTACGGGGTAGTCGCCTGAGGCGACTGAAAGTGTTTAGTAGGATACGCGAAAATACGTATGGCGCGCTTCCTGGAGCCTGTTCATACAGGCTTGAAAAATTTCATCCCACAGAGCTCTGTTTCCGCTGAAAATGAAATTGTGAGCCGCATCTGCTGTCCAGCAAACATTATAGTAGCCTGCAGGAAAAGAAATTGGTTGCCAAGCCCACGGGGCGTAATATTTCATACTACCCGGCGTGAGCGGAAACCACAGCAGGGATTCAACTTGTTTGACGCAGGCGGTGAAGTCATCGATCGGCAGCTGATCAGTTATGATTGAAGGCGGATCCCCATCAGATGCCGACGAAATTACATCCGGCTGAACGCTGGCAACATCTTGCTGTTGCAAACTATCGATCTTGTTTGTCTTCGCCCGTACTATAATATTACCCATGGTTTCAATCGTGCGCGAATCCTGGCAAGAAACCAAGAACTGATAAAAATTCGCGCTCAGCGAAAGAAGAAAAGTAAAGCACAAGACGATTAGAGCCTTCCCTTCGCTGGAAAGCGCAGGATATTTGACTGACTTTTGAAGTTTCTCGGACATTGACGGAGCCTTTCGTTGGAGTTGGGGACTTAATTTAGATTACCATGCAATAAGCAAAGATGTCAAAAAATTTTAAATTATTGTTTAGCCAATTTAAGAACTGTTTCCTTATCCATTATTTTTTCTCCAGATGAATCCTTTACTATTAGATCCCCATTCTTATTAACATTAAAAGTTGTGTCTTCTACATACCAAATAACATCTTTCTTTTTCGCAGGATCCCAGATACGTACGGCATTACTATTATTAGCCAGTATTGGTTCCAAGTCAGGGTTTGAATGTTCGGCAAAAACCAACTCCATTACCTTTCCATCTTCTTTGTTAAACAGGCTTTTACCTAAAGCCTCTACCCATTCATCCTTTCTATTTTTGTAAAGTTCCTCTGTCTCAATTATTTTATCTATTTGGCGTAAATCTGTAGAGCTTAATTTTAAGTTATGTTCCAAAGCGCTTTTATACTTTTCTTGTAATCCGTAGAGATAATTAGTTTTTTCTTCCAAAAATTTAGATGATCCCTCCGTGTAAACAAGAGAACTATCCATATGTTTTTCGATGGCAGCTCTCATGGTCTGGAAGTTGCCAAAAAACTCTTTCTGGTTTGATCCGTGTTCTACTAAAAATTTATTTAGCGGTGCGTCTGCGTGTGGTTCAGATGCGATTGGCGATTTTTCCGCGCTTTTTTCTACATTTGTTTCCGGTGCTTGTTTAGGGGCTGGCATTTTTTCTGCAGGAATATTTTTTTCGACCGGTGCCACAACTGGCGCAGCTTCTGCAACCGGAGTTGATTCGCTGGATTTATATGTATTTAAAGTTTTTTCTACACGAGTTGCAGGACGTACGGCTTCGGTACGAGAAGATTCTGTTTGTGGAACAACCGTGTTGGTTTCTGCTTGAACTGAAGCATTCCCTTCCCATTGTGGCGCCAGCCTGCTTCCCATTTTTTGCCAATCTTCACGGATACTTTCCTTTATATCTGTTTTCCCTAAATCCAATTCTTTGTCTGGAGCAACAGTTTTTTCCACAACTGCGCCGCGAACTCCCATTTGATCTACAGTTACGGTGCCGCTACCGCTTAAAACCGGCTTACCTCCCTCAAGACCAAAATAGCTTACTTTGCCACGCACGTGGTTATCAATTCCTGGCTTACCATTAACGGCATCAACTTCCAGACCGGCATTGGCTAAATCCGTACTTTCTCTGCCTTGCATGGCTTGAAACAGACCACTTACCATTCTAGGATCATTGGTATTATATTTTTCGGCAAATTTCAAAAATTCATCTGGTGTACCTTTGTTTATATGGCCGGATAAATGCCTTAAGTGATAAGAACTAAAATGCTGGCTTTGCAAATAATTGGCCGCGGCTTGTGGGCCGCCATGTTTTAAAATCTCCTCAAAAATTACTTGACGGCGTTCTCCCCCGCTTTCATCTAAAGTATCAATAGTGCCTTTTATTATATTTCCATGATGTGAGTGGGCATCCGGGCCAATTTTACTAGCGTTTAAAATATTTTCAATTGATTCCTTGTTGCTTAGTTCTGGATGTTCCTTGAGAAAACTTACCAATGAGTCAGAAAATTCTGCGCTCAATTTATTATCATCAATTATTTGATCAATACTGATACCTTGTGGTACTTCTGCTGGAACCGGAACTTCTGGACGTTCGACGATAGGTGGTTGCTCTGGACCGCTTGGAACTTCAGGCTTTTCTGATTCTTTATTTCCTCCGAGTATATTTGTGGGATTGGAATACGTTTCCCAAACACGCTCTACATGCTCAGCAAAATTTTTAGACACGGTCACAGCTGCGCCATTCTCTTTTAATTGGCTTAGGAGTTTATCGATAGCCTGCTCATGCACAGTTGTACCGGAAATAGCCAAACCATAAATACCAAAACCACGGGCGATAGTGCCTAAAGCTTTTATGAAATCAACGGTTCTTTTTACGCCTCCAACGCCTTCTTTTTCTCCTCTACCAGTCAAAGCCCGGGCTGTTTCTATGGCTGAATTTACAAATACATCTTTAGCAACAAATTTTAATTCTGTTTTTTTCTCATTTGCGCCAAATGTTTTTTTGTCAAATTCTTTTCTGGCTTTACCCGCCCGTTCAGCAATAGCAGTGCCGGCGTACATAAGCCCACGTAACATCGCAAAGCCCGTAGCTGTAAGAGCAAAGTTCAATCCGTCCCGAGCAATTTTCATGCCAGAGATTTTACCTTGTATATATGAATCCAAGGCGCTATCCACTTGTTTGTTTCTATCTTTAGCAGTCGCCTTTGAATCTTGTTCATGCTTCATCGAAATCAACCACAATCTATCTAATAGCGCTTTTTTCTCTTCAGGAGAAATATCAGCCGATTCAACTTTTGTTTTTAAATCAGCCAGATGCTGAACTATTTTTTCACTTTCTTCCAAAGTTTTATTTTTCTTATTTTTTTCAAAAGATTCAATTAAATTCTGGTATGCTTCATTAATGGCTTCTCTGGAACCTTTGGATTCTTTGCGTCCTTTCCACCACTCGGCTAAGTCACCTTTGCCTTTTATGGCATACAACGCGTCGGTAATTAATTTTACACCCAAAACAGAAGTAACAGTGTCATAACTAACTTTCTGGGCTACTTTTTTTGTTTCACGATTAAAAACAGCCTCTTTAAATCTGCTCCACAGGCCCTTTTTTGGTTCTTGTTTTACTTCAACAGGGTAATCTGGAATTATCTCTACTTTATTTTCCGCTTTGACCATTTTCTCGGCCACAATACCTTTATCCGGAATTTCTCCGGACATAACGGGTTCTTTTTCTGAAGTTTTTAATTCAGCAGATGGTTTTACTGGCTCGCCCTGTAAATCACTCACATCGATTTCTACATCTTCATTTTCTGGTTCTAAGGGGTGTAATTCTAAACTTAATTTTTCTTCTTCTATCGGTTTTTCTTCTATAATTTGTTCTTCAAGCACAGGTTCTGTTTCTTTTTTTGGTTCTTTTACTTTTTCAACCGATTTTTCTTTTTCCTTAGTTTTTTCCCAAGAAGGGGCGTTCCCAGCCAACTGACTTTTAAATTCTTTGTATATATTTTCCGGAATTTTGGAGAGTAATTCTTTAAAAGTATGCTCAAATCTTTTCATTTGTTCCTCAACTTCGTTGGGAAGGTTCGCTCGATCCGCTTTACCAGCTAAACGCAAAATCTGATTAATTCTTTTGGTTAATTCATTGGTTTCTTGCCGTTTTTCTTTGCTTAATAATTTTACGCCGATTTCTTCAAGCAGGCCCCAATCAGCTTCCGCGTCTTCCAACCCTATAACTGTCACTTTTTTTTCTTTTGCCACCTTCTTTTTCTCCGGCTCGGGCTGTTCTTTGCCCACACCCAACTCAATCGCGATTTTCTTCAAGTCTTCATCAGAAATTTCTTTTTCTTTTGGTTGCTGTTTAGGCACTTGATCCGGCGATTTAGGAAATATTTTATAAGCATCCTTTACGCCTAATTCAAAGTTGATGTCTATTTCTTCAAAATCATCATATAACTTCTGATCCAACTTTTCTTTCATTCTGCCCAACATGCCTTTCAAGGATTTGATATAATTCTCAATACTTAGGCCTTGAGGATTTTCAATATTATGATTTTGTAAGTAACTTTCCAATTCTTCCAGAGTTCTTTCGGCATGATTATAGTGTTCCTTAACATTTATAGATTCACGATCGTCCCCGGCGGTGATGGTCTCCAATTCTTGTATATCCTCTTTAATCTCATCTTTAACTTCTTCTTGCGGTTCTGGAATTTTAGTCTCTGGCTGTTCCACTGATAACTCCTGTAGTTTATTTTTTATTTTATCTATCTTTTTTGATATTTTATTTATCGCTTTTGCAAATCTATCCTCGTCTTTTATAAAACGCTTCGGTTCTCCGCGTTCATCGCTAAGCTCAAAAATAAGCATGCTAATGCTTTTTACTAAACCATCCATTTCTTCGCCACCTTTTCTTAGAGCACCGGCCTCTACAGTCAGTGCGTCCAGGTCATTTTTTAAATTTTCGATGACCATTCGTCTTTCTTCCAAACTAGATGGCGGTCGAAATTTTTCAGGATTTTTAGGCATACCTTAAGAAATAGAATCAAGTTCTTTGGTTGTGTTGGCGTTAACCTGAGCAACCGCATCTTCATATTTTTCCTCTATATTTTTTAACTCCCCAACAAGTTTTTCGTCCGCATTTTTGGTGACTTCTTGTAAATAACTAGCTTCCAAAACTTCGCTTAATTCTTCTAGCTGGGCTTCGCTCATTTCCGGCAACAAACTAAACAAGGCCTCACGCTGTTGTGAAGTTAATTCGAGAGTTGCTATCAAAAACCCCAACCTCTTTCCCCTCTCTTCGGCTGAAGACATAAGGCTAAATTAATTATTTTCCAAAAAGATGACGTTGTTTGTATCTGATAACCCAAAGGCTTGCTATTAAAATACCAAGCAAGAATCCAACAACTGAATTTACCGGAATATTTGGCCGGGCAAACCAAGGTGAGACGAGCGGATTGCTGATAGTTTTCATAGCCACATCTCCGCCTAAATATTCCCAGCCTTGCGCTGTCAAAGTTTGGGTAATAGCGTTGGATAAATTCCTAGCTTCGTTTTGACTATAGCTATAAACGTTTATATTCATAATACTGGCGCCATAAACCATACCGGCTTGCACGTCTTTGGTCCACTTTTTTCTTTGTTCACGATCGCTTAAATTTTGCCATTGTGTGCGATCAAAAGAAACGGCGTTTGAGCCCATTACTTTGTTATAAAAATCAGTAGTTTTCATTATTTGCGCCAAATTAGAGCCGATTCTTTCGGCTGATCTGGCTTGAGTATATGGATCTACGCCAGCCCGGTCTCTGGAGATTATCAAAACCTGGCTAGTGGCCAAGTATTGTTTAGGAAAAAACAGGCTTACCCCTGCGGATAAAGTCGCAAAAAGTATCCCCCAAACGAAAATTAATTTGGCATTCCTTTGTAAAAGATGAAACATAAATAATTACTATTATTTGTTATTTGGTTTGTACTACTTTAACTTCCAACTCTAGTGTTTTATTCCCCCTTAAAACTTTCACATTAACAGCTGGATTGTTGTTAATAGTATACCATAAATTATCCGGAGTAACAATTCTACCGTTAACTTCCAGCAACACATCGCCCCGGCGCAAAACACTGGAAGGAGACCAGACACTTGAGACTATAAAACCATCCACTTTTGTTTTTTCAGAAATTATAGTTTGTTCATCGCCAAACCAGCCATCAACCCCGAGAGTTGGATAAGATAATGTTTGTTGGCTCAAAATTTTTGGTAAAATTCTGGTGAGATAAAAACTAGGTAATAATAAATTTTTTTCAGTTACAAATCCGACCACCCGTCCCTGACTATTTATCGCCACTTCACCGACACTAAACGAACCATTTAGTGAATACGATAACAGGGGTGCTGAATCCAAATGCGGAATTTGATAATTTAAAGAAGGATATAACACGGATCCATGGTACCAATAGGAATTATGAAAAATAAAGACATCGTCCAGAACGGAGTTTTCATCAATGAACCCTGATACTTTGAATTGACTGTCTTTAATTTTTATATAAAGAATTCCGGAATATTTATCAAGCAACGCTTTCTCTGGCTGTAAAACTCGCCCGTCGTCGGTGACAACGTACAAATTCTTGGAATTATTATCATAATTAGGCTGATACATAGCTAACCAGCCATCCGAGCTTAGCATTATACCGTCCCCTATTTTTTTATTTAAATAACTAGCGCCGCTCAAATTAGACAGGCCCCGGTGCACAGATACGATGCGGGAAGAAACTTCTTCGCGGATACGACTTTCCAACTGGGCACGCGATAAACCTGGGCTGATATAAGATGTAACCCACATATCGCCTTCGGCAAGGCGGGGCCAAATCCAACCTAACATCATAGAAGCGCCGCTCATACCTGCGACCAAACCAAAAATAACAGTGACTAAAAGTATTTTTAACCTTTGCCACAAACGATGAATTTCTATATTAGATGTTTTAGGAGGAAGATGAGGAGGGTGCATATTACTTCCAGCGGATAATAAAGAATAAAAATAGGGGGAACAAAACGGCATTAAAACTTAAAAACCAAACCTGTTTACGCCAATTTATTCCTTCCGGACTTAAATTGAACCTGGCTAACAACCAAACTACATACCAACACCAGATTAAAACCAGAGTACCAGTAAGGTAACCTATGGGCAAAAGTCCTATTACCCAAAGCAATTCCAAAATCATTACAAACCAACAACCTACCCATATCCAAAAACGCTTATTTTCTTCTACTCCATACTCCCACCACCACCAACCAGCAACAAACGTAGAAAATAACGAAGCCAATATGTACCAAACCCACGAATTAATGCCGGGAGCGATTTGAAAGGAAATTATTGCCCCAGCGGCTTGAAATACTCCGGCCAGACCAATTACTGACATGATAAACCGCCAACGCAAATGCGGTTTGAGAAAAGTTGCCAAGCTGACGCTTGATGCCGGCAATAACCAAAAACTGAAAAAGGAAAAAAAACAAAATAGGGCACCAAACAAATACCAGGCAAACCGCCATTCAATAAACAGGAGGAATGACAAAGACCCCAGCACCATCACCACCAGGGATGCTATATGTTTGTACCGGCTCATCTCGGCTGGGTAATAAACTAGCCACATCAAAGCTCCCCAAATAGCGAGTCTAAATAGCAACCAAACCCCAACCAACCACCAGGAATGGAACTGGCGTAACCACCAAAGCATAACTAGGTTTACAAGTAAATCCAGTACAGCGGCTAGTTTTGGATGAAAGGATAATGATTTAAGCATAATATACGCGCCGTATTATAGCCTTTTTTTAGAGAAAAGGCAAACTGTATATGGAAATAAAAAAGCGCCGTACCCGAAGGTCGTGCGCTCACTAACTGCTGAAACTAATGATCCAAGAGCATTGCTTTAGGCAGCTCCGAACGTTCTCCTGGGTAATAGGCCGATGGATCATGAGACATGTTGATATATTCGATACGCTTATAACCAAGCTGTTTTGCGAGCGGTTCCAAAACAGTATGAGCAATTTGACGCAATTGCGGATCATCCAAAAACAATTCGCACTTCAACGGCCGCTCACCTTTATAAGGAACAATCTGATCGTTCATTCGAATGTTTCTTCTAGCATAACTAATCGTGCCCTCAAATTCTTCCATCGGAATTGGTTGCGCAACATCAGTAATGCACAATAGTTTGCCTAAAAACTCTTTCTTCCAAAACCACCAACCAGTGGTTGTGTGCAAATGAATAGTATGTGCATAGGTTTCTGTATACCAACTAAAATCTTCATTCTTACACCTATGACTGCTTAACCATACTGTTTTTTTACCTAATTTAGCAATCACCTTTATAGAAGCAACATCGATAGATATTTGCCTCATAGCTTCGTCGATCACACGAACCCACGGCGAAATTTGTGACATTGGTGACTCCTATCTAAAACCACCAGAATCACTCTGGCAGGTGTCCACAAACTTAGTGGACAGATTAAACTAACACAGAAAAAGCTTGTTGTCAACACCCCGATTTTATGTTATCCTTCAAGAAATATGTCAGTCCTAGCCGAAAACAAAAAAGCCCTATTTGACTATGAAATCCTCGAAAAATACGAGGCTGGTTTGGCATTGACTGGCCAGGAAGTAAAATCTGCCAGAATGGGTCAAATCAACCTAAAAGGCTCCTACGTCACCTTTCATAACGGCAAAGCCTATGTTTTAAATATGCATATAAACAAATATAAGCCAGCTGGCCCTATGCCCGACTATGATCCGACCCATACCCGCCAATTACTCCTTCACAAAAAAGAAATCGCATATTTACAAGGAAAATCCATGGAAAAGGGCTTGACAATACTGCCTTTACAAGTGTATACTAAACAACGCTTGCTCAAGATAGAAGTGGCTGTCGCAAGAGGAAAAAAGACCTACGACAAAAGAGAAGCCATAAAATCTAGAGAACTGAAAAGAGAACTCGATCGAGCAAGAAAAAACTAAGGGGGTGCCGGGCTTCGATAGAGGCTGCTGGCTACGCTGGCATACCGAGGACGCTCTTCACCTCGTAAATCACAGGAGCAATATAATAAGTGCAAACTTATTTACAAAAGCCAAAGTTGCTGTTGCCAATTTATTTGGTCAACGCGCTTTCGCTCCGGTAATGGCTTAATACCCAATACCCATTGCACCGACAATACTCTGTAGTCGGATCGCAGTGTCACTAACAGAGAGTAGCTATACTGTAGCGCCGACTGCGATATAGTGAAGTTACCCGGCTAGTCAAAGTGATTTTCGTCCCCTTCTATCACCTTGATGAAATACCAAGGGACACTAAGTATGTAGAAGGTTTAGTCAAAGTTATCTACACGCGAGTTCAACTCTCGCCACCTCCACACGTTATGCGTATATCGCACAAAAAACATAAACCAGAACCGAAAAAAACTTTTTTCTTTAATGCGGGTATTACTGTTCCTGAAGTTTTGGTTTTAGGTAATGATGGTAAAATGTTGGGCTCAATGAGCCCAGCCGAAGGTATGCGTTTAGCTAAAGAACAAGAACTTGATCTGGTTTTAATCAATCCTAAATCAAACCCGCCGGTAGCAAAAATTATTGATTTCGGACAGTTTAAATATCAGCAAGAAAAAGAAGAGCGTTTAAAACAAGCTCACGCCCATGTAACGGAAGTAAAGGGTATAAGACTTTCTCTGCGCATTTCTCCACACGACATGAAAAACAGAGAAAATCAAACTATCGAATTTTTAAATGATGGAGATAAGGTAAAGATAGAAATCTTTTTAAAAGGCAGAGAGATGCAACAAAAACAGATGGCTAAAGATATAATTGAAAGATTTATAAACAACGTAAATGCTTTAGTACCCGTCCGCAAAGATCAAGAAATAGAATCACAATTTAATAAAGTAACAGCAATCATTGCTAAAAAATAATATGCCTAAACTAAAAACACACAAAGCGACAGCCAAAAGATACAAAGTAACAAAAACTGGAAAAATTATAAAACGCACAGCTGGACAAAACCATTTCAATGCCAGAGAAAATGGCAAGACAGGTCGTAATAAAAAATCCGATGTAGTTGCTAGTCAGACACTACGCCGAGTAATGCAGATTAATTTACCGAACTAATACATATGACAAGAGTTAAAGGTGGTTTACTCCACGCTAAACGCCGACGCGGGATATTAAAACACACACGTGGTTTCCGCTGGGGCAGAAAATCAAAGATCAAAGTAGCTAAACCAGCCAAAATGAAAGCTGGTCAATTCGCTTTTGAAGACCGCCGCCAAAAAAAGCGCACTAACAGAGGTTTGTGGAATATCCGCATCAATGCCGCTGTTCGTGAATTTGGTCTAAGCTACAGCAAGTTAATCAACGCCTTGAAGAAAAACAATGTTGCGCTCGACAGAAAGATACTGGCCGAACTCGCTGAAAACCACAGTTCTGTATTCGCCAAAGTGGTAGAAGCTGTAAAGTAAAGGCTTGACAAAAAAAGCAAAATAAGTAAAATATCTTCAAATTACAAAGGCCCCGAAAGTGCTTGGTATCATGTAGGAATCGTCCCCTCCTTCGATTTCTTTACTCTTACCAAGCACTGTCGGGGTCTTTTTTGTTTAAAAAAAGAACCCCATCAAATGACAGGGTCTTAACTTACTTATTACTTTCTATTTTGCCACAGCACTCGGGCTTCTTCCCATGCCCGGCGCATATTATCGGGAATTATTGGATTTTCTACCCAACAAACATTTATCGGCTCAGAAGACGAAGTCGACCAACGAGCGACCTCATCTATCAATGCGGCGCTGGTGGGACAAGCTTGCTTAAACGCAACCACTTCACCATCTAAACCATTTATCAGATACTTATCGGTCTTAGACTTTGTTTTTTGGAAATCTTTAACCGAGAATACCAAAGTAAAGGCGCCCAAAGAATACCAATAGTCTTCAAATTCCCTAGCCTCGCCCCAAGTACGAAAAGATTTTAGTTTAGGAAATCCGCCGAGCAAATCCAACCGAGTCCAGCCGCCGCTAGCGAGCCCCATTTCTTGCTCCACTAAATTATGCAGCCAGGTATCAGTTTGTTTGGGCAGTTCGACCAAGTGGATCCGTTTACGGCTAAGCAAATATGGATACACCACTTCCCGGCCCAAGAGTTCCAAAAACTTAGTGGCCGGATTTTGGTATAAATTTTTCCAGAGCATTACTCTTAATCTCAAAAAGTTTTCTAGCACCCAGCGATCGGTTGCAACTAGCTGGCCAGCCTCTACTTTAAGATGATTCCAAATATCCCATTTATTATCCTTGTCCTCGCTGGCAAGGATTATCTCTTGGAACTTTAGCCCGCCCACACGCTCGTGGGCCTTTTTGATTTCCGCCAAATCACCAAGCATGTAACTGGCCGTGTCGGCAATTTCGTGAATTTGTCCGCGCAGACCGTGACCGTCCACGATTTCTTGCATTTCTTGCGCGGTATGTTCGGGATTAAACCCGTGCTTCAAGCACAGCCACCGCCAGCCTGGGTTATAATACCGAAAAATTTTCTCCGCAAACTGATCATCTTCATCAAAAATAGTTTGCTGGTGATTGATTCCTTTCCAAGAATCCCCGCCAGCGCAAGTAAAGTTGTCATGCATGCACTCAGCTAAAACGCCAACAGCAATCTCTTTTTCGCTTAGAGAACATTGCTTGGCTATTAACCCGTGCAAAGCGCCGGCGCGCAAATTGTGCACCAGCCGTTTGTGCAAAAAACGGTGCGGCAGTTCCAGATTATTTAATGTGTCGCTTATTTCCGCAACCGTCAGTACTTGCAATTGGTGAATGTCGTCCATACGCAAGAGATTAAGCCGTGTCATGGCGTCGGACACCAATCCCGGCTCGAGCCAAAATGCTCTATCAGCAAGAGAATATGCCTTGTACAAAGAAAAAGATTCCGTGGAAGATGGTACTGCGTCACTAGGCAGCAATACCAAACCACCCCCGAGACTTTGCCCAGGTTTTGGAGAATTTCTAGTAGACATTACTAACTCCTTGAATTGTCAAAAGTACTCTAGTTAGTATCGCACAGTACCATCACGCCCACAAACAAAAAGTGTTGAAGAAATGGGGATAAAGTTTTGTCTTTTATTTACGCATGCGGTATGATTAAACGATTAAAGTTAGTTTAAAAATTATGTCTGAAAAAATCCCCTTCCAGCCAACGGCTGAGGCTACAAATAACAAAGAAGTTTGGCTAAAGGAACTTAATTCGAAAAAAACTCGCGATACTATTTTGCGTTATTTAAATAGCCTGAAAATAGGCTTCTCTTACGAAGATGCCGAGGATATTGTTCAACAAACAATGCTTAATGCTGCGAAAGGAATTGAAGCCGGCCGGTTTAGAGGCGATTCAAAATTAACTACTTGGTTATACGTTATAATAAAAAATCAAGCGCTTAACTTTTTACGAAGGGCAAAAAAAACGATACCTTCCGATAAGATGATCGGAATTTCTGAAGTACCTACATTAAAAGACACACAACCAAATAGTGAAGAAAGATACATTACAGCCGAAGAAGCCAAAAATTTACGATCCAGTTTTGACGTCCTAGCCCCTAAACAAAAAGAAGTAATGGAATTGCTTGCTGAAGGTTTGACAAACAAAGAAATTGCCCAGCAGCTAGGTATTCATGTTGGCACAGTAAAAAGCTACGCTTTCCGGGCCGCTAGAAAAATTTTGAGGAAACATATGGAAAATGAAGGGGGGAAATAATTATTCTTACTGTTTTTTCTCCGGCAATTGCCAAGATAAAAAGGATGTCATAACTAGGCCGACCAGCACTTTTATACTATAACCAACCAAAATGCTTTGCCAGAGCATGGAAAATGGCAAAATGCCGACAAAGGCAATGGAGAAAAATAGTAAACTATCCACCGCCTGCGCAAGAATGTTACTAGAATTAGCGCTCACTAAAAATAGAGCTCTATTTTTTAAATTAAGTTTAGAATGCAAAATTTGATAAAACCAAATACTAAAAGATTGCGCTACCAGATAGCCAAGGATACTCGCTAAACCCAAACGGGCGCTTTTATTAAAAACTGTTATCATCGCCTGATCAAGCGTTTTTGTTTCCGCGATTCCAGGCATACTAATCACCAGCTCTGCCATGACAAGAAAAAAGAACACAGCCAGCGTTCCTAACCAAATACTTTTATAAGCGTTCTCGGCGCCAAAATACTCAATAGCTAAATAAGTGGCCAAAGAAACTGAAATATAAAAAATGTTGCCGGTATTGGTGGTAAAGCCAAAAAAAGAAACGGTCTTACCGCCCAGAGTGGCAATGAGAAGAAGATTGACGATAATAAAACCGTATAACCATTCTTTTTTAGATTTATTCAGTGAAAGCAAAAAAATTAATTCGATTATAATTATAACGGCCAAAATAATTTCATTGATCATATTTAAGATACGATTTAAAATTTATATATTAATTATACACCATACCGTTTTATAGATAAAGGCGGCAAAGTGTGTTATAATTACTTCGCTTAATAAAATAATAAAAATCAAGATGATTCCCCCCCCTCTTTTTTTTCTTATCTTGTTAAAGGTATGAATAAATTAAAAAACCGACTCCCTTTACTTATACTTTTTTTTGGCATAGCGGCAAGTTCTTTGTTCGTTTCTCATTACGTACTAGATATTGTTTCCTGGTTCGGAGTGCATTCCGGACCGAAAATATCGCAGGAAGCGCGAGAAGGGATTGATACGGAAATAAGGTACGCTTTAATCCAAGCTAAAGAGCTAGCCGCTAACACAACATTGCGTTCGGCCTTACACGAGCGGGACATTGCAAATCTGCTGGGAATCACCGCCGATGAAGCGCATAAAAGAAATGTGGAAAATATCGTCGTGACGGATGAAAACGGGGTGGTGCTATCAAGAACTGCAAATGCCACCAAACGCGGCGATTACATTTTTCAAACTACTGTTTGGGGGCATTTGGTAGCCGAAGGCAGAGGAGTTGCAAGCATTGAAAAAGGCAGAGTAAATCCCCTATTAATAATAGCCGCCTCGCCCATTAAAGAAGCTGGACGATTAATCGGCGGTATTTTTGTTTCCTATAATCTAACTAACGATTACGCTAAACGTTTAACGGAAAAGTATCTTGATCCGGGAGTAGAGCTGGCTTTTTATAGTTATGAAAAAGGAGTTGTCGCCACCAGTTTTGACGACCCGGAAATGAACTTAAGGCTAACCTCGTATTTTAACAAAGCTTTCCCCAATTCCACTTTTACAAACGAAGGAAATAATAGCTGGTCTAACCACGTTCAATTTGACGGCGGTCATTATATGGTACGGTATATGAACCTGTCGGGAACAGACCATAAATTTGTTGGTTCTGTGGTAATTTTTATTCCCTGTCAGCCCGGCACTGTGGCTATTATTATCGCCGCTATCCTAACGCTTCTTTTTTTTATATCATCTACGCTTTTTTGTCACTATCGTCGATGTTCAATAAACGGAAGAAACCCGGTCTCAATCTCTCTGCTCTCACTGTTAGTTTTTACACTGACATTTTTATTGTCATATTTAAACATCATTAGATTTACGACTAAACTTACTAAACCGCCATTTACCATTTACAACTCAACCATGGCGTTTGAACCTGAAACCAGCATTGTCAGCAAATACTTTGAGCAGCGAATCGCCATCACTGTCAGTCCGGGCGGCGAAGCGATTAATACCGTATCAGCCGTAATAAATTATGATCCCAAAGCCGTAAAAATAAAAAATATAATTACGGATAAATCATTCTGCGACCAAAACCTATTTTTGGAAAAAAATATCGATGAAGCAAATGGTAAAGTTACTATTTCCTGTCTGGCGCCTAATCCGGGTTTTGCCGAACCAAAAGGAATTGTCGCTGAACTTGTTTTACAACCATTAAATGACGGGTTTATTGGTTTGCGGTTTGATCCCGAAAGCCAGGTTCTGGCCAATGATGGCTTGGGGACAAATGTTTTGCGCCAGGCTACCGACGGCAGTTATCAAATTGTGGACGAAAGTTTGACAACATCTACACGTTCACTTCTTGTTTTTTCCGTCACTCACCCTAATATTGAGCGCTGGTATTCCAAAAAAATTATCGACCTTTCTTGGGTCGCTAAACCGGATCATCTTTACCAGTACGCGCTCAATAAAATTACTGATTTTGTTCCCGACAAAACTGCTACCACCACACAACGAACCACGCGGCTGTCTGTGTCCGAAGACGGTATTTACTATTTCCACCTACTGGAAACAAAGAATAATGCCTCAACCGCGCTCGCGCACTTCCCTATCAGAATTGATTTAACTCCGCCGCCGCCACCGGTAATCCGGGCAAGCAGCCAAAAAGTTGCCACCGATCAAATAGTCCGGTTTAATTTTGAAAATTTAGATACTCCGCCAAGTCTGCAATCCGGATTCTTTATTCAATTTAATAAAGGAATATTTTTACCGGTTCAGCCGCCCTTGTTTATGCCATTTCTCTTCTCCGGGAACTACCACGTCAATGTGCGTGTTTTTGATGCCGCCGGAAATACAAATGACGCGAGCACTACTATTGAAGTTAATTAAGGATATTACAAAATAAAAAACACTCTACTTTTGGTAGAGTGACCGGCTCGCGTTTTTAGGCGCGAATACGGAATTTTTAGCCTAGTAGTCCCGCCGCGTATTCATAATACTGCGGCGGAAGAGGTTGTGGTATTTTTCTTCCAACCGCGCCTCTTCTTTGCTATCGTCATGACTGATCAAATCTTGAGGATCAAGAATTTGATCAAAGATTTCATGACTGGTAGCTGTATCCACCACCTTGATGCGGATCACCATTTCCTGGTCGGACATCCCGGCGAAAATCGGATTCAGCTCGGGATTGTTGAGTCCACGGACCATGTGATCAACAGCCGCTTTCGCCAACGCGTAACGAGAGAAGCTGGCTGCACGCAATCGCGCGCTTTGATCGATCAGATCTTCCAACTCCTTCACGAATTGCTTGACAACCTTGTTAGTTGTTGTGCAATTCTGTTCCTCGCGGAATGGCAGATTGATCTCGCCACTTCCTCGGAGTTTTACCACATCTTCGCGGAACTTCATGGCTGACTCCAAATCCATCAACTGACCAAGAACCTTGATGTCGTCGTCAATAAGAATATGTATTGACCGTGGCAAAGCGCCTCCAAACTCCACCCAACCATGCTGGCCACTACAGGTCTGGCAGAGTATGATACCCTTGTAGTTGCGGAGCTTTTCCTCCCTGGTGTTTTGCCCGTTATTATGGCCATTGGGCCGGCCTGGGTAGGTATACTCTCCGCTGTCAGGAGCCGTATCTTCGAACTTCATCATGTTCCACCCTCTTTCGTGACTGGTTGTATAATCTCCTTCTACCATCCCCATGGTAAGAGGAGAAACGGGTGGAGTATAGCACAAAAAAGAGGTTTTGTCAATGTTTGACAAAACTTGTATTTTCAAGTATTATTCTCCCATTGGGTCGGTAGTTCAACTGGTTAGAGCACTGCCCTGTCACGGCAGAAGTTGCGGGTTCGAGTCCCGTCCGACCCGCCCATTATTTCATTCTCAACCAAATTAAAAAAACAGGCTGGCAATCGCCAGTCTGTTTTTGTTAATTTCTTTTCATAGGTTGTTATTGAGTGGTGGTAGTTGCAGTTACTGTTACCTTGCCGGATTGAATTACTGAATTGTCCAAATTCAGAACTCCTTCTACCCCGACCATGTTACCAACATGCAAATTGGCAAATGTCGGATTGCTTACACCAGGAACAATGAGTTGAGTATCGCCATATACTTGGGCGGTATAAACGGCGCCGGTAGAAGTCCTGAAGATAAAACTTTGGGTTGTAGTATTAATTGTTTGTATGCTTCCAGATATCGGCCCAGCTGTAGTTACTACAGAATCATCACGAACAAGAGTGGCGGTTATATTACCGCCGCTACCCATATTTCCTTGAACAACTAAGGTATCCCCTAAAGTAAAGTTGCCCAAATCAATACCTACGCCATTCTTGCTAGTCAAATCAGTATTAGCATCGACTCGGAATGTAACTGAATTAATTGGCGGAGCCAACAAGACGCTCATTCCATTTAACGGAGGAAGGATATCTGATACTTCTACTGTCAACATGGCCGGGAGAGTTCTGCCGCTCATAGCAGTTAACTTTCCCTTAAAGCTAAAGGGCAAAGGTTGCGAAACATTTAAGACTGTTATGATGTTGGCGGTTAGGACATTTGTTCTGGTATTTAATGCGCCCTCTACCCGAACATTATCCCCAACTTTAATATCAGCAAAAACAGAGGTGGTCATTCCAGGGACATTAAATATCGTAGATCCATGCACTGCCACATTCATTGTTGAACCATCGTCTTTGACAAGAACAAAGGTTTGGTCAAAAGGATCTACTGACTGAACGTTTCCCTTAGCCGTGCTGCTTACTACTCCAACAGAATTATCACGAACAGTTGTAGCGGTAATATTTCCGCCAGCGTCTATATTTCCCTGCATCACTATATCATCACCCACCTTTAAATCCGCCAGAGTTATAGTTGCTCCAGAAGTTTCTGTAATCTTTGTATTACTATCAACTTTAAAAGTTACCATATTAACCGGTTGGGCAAGCAGAGATCGCAGACTACCAGTTAGCGGAGGCAAAACACCTGTAACTTCCATCGTTAGTGAGGCTGGAAGAGTTGTGCTGCTTATAGCGGTTAATTCCCCCCTTAAGCTAAAAGGAAGCGGCTGAGGTTTTGTTACTTTAACTCTTACATGTGACGCAACCAGGATATTTGTTCTGCTGTTAAACATTCCGGTTACCGTAGCTTGCTCACTGAACTTAAGATCGGAAAAGCTTAAAGTTTTTCCGTTAGTGCTCATAATTTTTGTATTGCTTGTCACCTGCACAACTACCGGCAAAAGTTTGGAAGAGAAACCGGCGCGAGGCGACAAGGTAAATGTCATATCGAAAGGTTCGATGGTGCTAATGGTACCGGTTAAAGTTCTATGCTTTAACTTAAGAGATTGATCCTTTACTGATAACGCTTGCAAGATTCCATTTTCATCATAACGGCCAAATACTTGCAAAGTATCACCGGTCATAAGAGATGATAGTGAAACTTTTTCAAATGAATGGCTTAAGAAAATGGTTTTGTCAGAAACCCCTACTACTACGGTGGTAGTGGCCTGGCCTTTAACTTGAAGTGTTAATTGAGCAGGTAAAGTGGTTGAATTTACTGAGATAAGTTTGCCAGTGACTAGAGTAAGCTGCGTAGAGCTTTGAGCCATAGCTGGCGATATCATAGCCAGCGAAAGCAACATTACCAGTAATCCGGAACCTGCCTTATGAATTAAATATTTCATATAATTAACAATTAAAGGTAAATTAATCTCGAAGGATCATCGGCCTTTAAATTGCAAATATGAACTTTGGTCCTTCATTAACTATACACTCCTGTCCAAGTAACGTTACATCAGGCAGTGATAGTCTTCTTTAATTAAAGCATTAAATATATGTGAAAATTATGAAGTTTCTTCTCCATATTGATATTATTTTTTAATAAAAAAACGAACGCCGGGAAAAGCGCTCGCTAAAATGAACAAACTTTACTACTAACCCCAAGGATATGGTTCGAGCTTGATATCTGGATAATCCCTTCTCATTATCTGCGCTAATTGCGAAATTTTATGCGGACTAGGCCTACCTTCTCTGATCAAGACCAAACCCATGGTTTGTTTTAGCCATTCTGTATCCATTTTGACATGACATTCTTGACAAAAGACTAGGCGCTTCATCCACGGCCCACCACCAAACTTCCCCCACGAAGTTATTCCGTAATAACTAACGGAGTGCCACTGTGGAGCAAATCTGTTTTGAAATGCTAGGCCGGAATCATAACGGATACTTTTATCATCTTTTTTACAACGAATACATACCAAATGTGTCGCTGCAAAGTATGTCCAACTAACACCATCTCCGCTTGGGATGCTCCACTGTAAAAGATTTGAGTTCTGAAAACAATATTTTCCGCTTTCTTGATTATCTTTATCAAGTTCATTGCCGCAATTATGGCAATCCAACAAAAAATGATAATCAGGAGAGTGAAAGCCTTGCACTCGGCAATCTTTAAACAGCCCGCAATCTATTGTTTGCTTGGTTTTGCGTCTGACCCAGATCGCAAATCCGCATTTTTCACAAACTGTTGCCTCTCCTTCTAGATTAGCCATCATCAACTCCTTTTGTATTGCGCAAATATAACATGACCGTAATCCTTGGGTCAAGGGCTTGCTAAATTCCATTTTGTGGAATATACTGGGCTTAGTTTTGAAAAAACCCCAAACCAAGGAGAAAACGATACGCATCAGGATCAAAAGCACTCCACCCGGAGATAGAAATAGTCCTCCTGAATGGATCAGGCAAGCCTGGGTCGGTATTGAACTAGAAAGTACTGGCAGAGAACCCACGCCTCCCCTGAATGATTTCCAATTACTTACTGGTCTACGAAGCAGTACGGCAAATTTGGATGGTTACATGGTAGATGGCCTCACAGCTTTAAGGGCGCTTCAACTCCACAACACGGAAGCCTACAGATGGTGGATAATAAACTGTCCAGAAGCAGCTTTCAGCACCCTGGTGTTCCATACCAAAGTATGCGAGGAGCTTCCCTAGTTCCTCCCGCTTACCAAAAAACAAGCCCGCTTGGTCGTTGTACCAAACGGGCTTTTATGTTATTATTAACATCATGAATTTAACATTTAAAAAACTATTTAAGCTCGGAGTCTTTCCTTTTTTAGTTTACCTGGTAAATAACACTATTCAATTTTTGGTACCGGAAGCTTATCTTCTATATAGCATAGATACATTGGCACATTTTTTGGGAGGCCTGGCTATTGCCTACAGCGCCCATTATGCCTTATCTATGATTGAGAAAAAACATTGGATTACAATCAAAAAAAATATTTTGAGGTGTGGTATTATTTTTTCAATAGTGATGACAATTGCAGTATGGTGGGAGTTTTATGAATTCCTTTATGATTATTTCGCAGACACATCTTCCTACTCTTATTTATTCCTCATGCAACCCAGTGTTTCTGACACGATAAAAGATTTCTATATGGCTACGTTTGGAGCAATAGTTTTTTGTATCGGCATATTGCACCAAGCAAAAAAGAAAAAATAAATTAACTTTTTTGTAGCCGACGAGAATAGTACCAAGCCGCTAACAACGTGGTAAGGGGTACGGCTATCACCAATACTGTACTTCCTACCAAGGTACGAACAATTTCTTCCGCAATAAAATTACTGTTTAGGGTGACCCATAAAGATTGGGTTTTTTGCGTACTATAAAGCAACAATAAAGGAAACGAGGCCCCAACATAGGCAAGAAATAAAGTATTGATAAGGGAAGCGATATGTTCCCGGCCAACTGATATACCGCTTTTATAAAGCTGCTGAAACGTAAGGGAGTTATTGGCAGTTGAAATTTCTTCTACAGCCGCGGCTTGGCCTGTAGTTACATCATCTAAAACTCCGAGAACGCCGATAATAATACTGCCGAGCAATAATCCTTGTAAATTAATATTAAAGGTATCGAACTGTAAATAAAACGCTTCTTCTGTGCCATTGCCAGCCACTTTGGCCATATATACAAAAAGTAGATCTATAACCACCGCCAATGCCAAACACAACATAGAGCTTACCAAAGCAATGCTAGTTCTTTTATTAAACCCATGTGATAAATATAGCGACAAGAGAAGAATAACGACTGCTCCGATTACACATGTCCAAAGTGGATCAGCGCCTTTGATAATATGCGGAATAATGTAATAAAAGATAACGACGATACTAAAAATCATCCCTATAACAGATGTCAAACCGCGTTTGCGGCCAAAATAAATAGCGAGAGCAAAAAATATTGCGGTGATCAGTAGCAGGTTGGGCGTGCGATATCTGTCGGTAATATAATATACATCTTTTTGTCCTTGTGTATGTGAAGGTTTGGATAGAATTACAGTCTCCCCTTCCCTTACTTTTTGAAATACTCCGATAACAAAGTCTTTACCATGATCAATAACTACACGCTTACCCTTTTCATCGCCATTTAAAATTTCCAGCTCTAACTTTTGGTACTCCTGCACGCGGCCATCTATCGTTACTGTGCCGGATTCCAAAATTTTCAGCACCTTGGCACGATAAGAGATATCCCCTGTTTCGGTAGCTACTGGTACTGCCGGCAGATCCGGATTCTCCAAAAAGACCGCTGTATCTTGCTGATCCGACGCAGTATCGGTCGCGGCTCTGGCCACACCAATATTTAATAAACAAGCAAACAGTACCAGACATACCAAAATCCACTTTATTTTATATATCATAAAATTAATATTGATTAAACACTATTAATAATACCAAACACTGCAATAAAATGAAACCGCAGGAGGGGCTTGACACCTTCCTTTTAAGGTGGTACGATTAGTTTATTAATGCAACAAAGTTGCAAATCATACTGACATTATGAGAAGTACCCCTGTCCGTAAAGCTTTACTAAAAATCCTATCCAAAGACCAAGCGCCTTTGTCAGCTTTTGATATTTTGGCAAAATTGCATGCCCAGAAACTGCTTGCCAACAAAACAACGGTTTACCGCCAGCTTGATTCGTTAGAAAAACAGGGCTTGATTCATACTGTGCGTCTCAGCGATCGCAGTGTGCGCTACGAGTTGGCCGGAAAAGATGATCACCACCATCATTTGGTTTGTGTAAAATGCAACGATGTTAAAGATGTTGATTTTGAAAACCATTTATCCCGTCAAGAAAAAAATATCGAAAAAAGTAAAAAATTCAAGATATTGCGTCACTCAATGGAGTTTTTTGGTCTGTGCTTTAATTGTCAATAAAATTAAATTAATTAAATAAACATTATGTTAGCAAATATACTCGGAGCAAATTTACTTGTCGGTTTAATTGGCGTAGTTGGAGCCTACAGTCTTATTCATTTTTTTATCAAGAATCGCTCCAAAGTAATGATTCTGGTAAGTTTCGCGGCGGGTGCGATGATAGCCGTTTCATTTTTTGATCTCCTGCCCGAAGCCATAGCTGAACATGGAAATGTAATGTTGATAATGGAATATCTAGTTATTGGTTTTGTGGCTTTTTTATTAATAGAAAAAGCATTTTTTTATTACCATTGTCACGAAGAAAATTGTGAACGACACGCATCCGCAAAATTGGTTATAATTGGCGATTCAATACATAACCTTTTGGATGGTGTTGCCATAGCCGCTAGTTTTTTGGTTAGCCCGACTCTGGGAATTGCTACCACCATAGCAATTATAATCCACGAGATACCTCAGGAATTCGGAGATATAGGAATTTTAGTCCATGCTGGATATTCCAAAACCAAAGCATTATTCTTCAACTTTATTTCTGGTTTATTTGCTGTTTTGGGCGGCTTGGTAGGATTTTATTATCTGAACCGTTTCGAATCTTTTATACCCTATGTCTTAGCTCTTACGGCCGGGGGTTTTATATATATCGCGGCCGCCGATCTTTTGCCAGAGGTACATGCCGAAAGTAATACTAGAACAAAAATTTCCATTCATAGTATAGCTATAATTTTGGGAATCGTAGTCTTGTGGATATTAGGAAAAGTATTCGCAGAATAGTACCTAAAATAAAAAAATACTCCAAATCGGAGTATTTTTTTATTTATAATTTTATTTTTTTGCTTTTCGTAGTGCTCCCAAGGAGATAACAAACGCTGCTGCACTTAGTGCCAGGGCGACTGTAGAGTTTGAATCAGACGCATCGGCTTTAGACAATGTAGATATCGGAGATGCTGATAAATCATCTATAACTTTTGTCATAGAATACGGTCCAAATCCGCTCTTTTTTTCTTTGGTTGCAGGATCAAGGTCCCAAGCTACTACTGTGCCGTCTGCGTAGGTTTGGTATACTTTCCAATTTAAAATTGTTGGCTTGCTTGGGGACTTTACACTAAATAGAAACTCGTCACGCATTCCAGCTGAAATATTACCACCGGTCCAAGTAATTTCTATCAATCTTTGTTCGTCAATCATCATACCTTCCTCATCTTTCACCTTATTCCCAGTAGCTTGAATTTTTTTCTCAATTTTCCAGCCATTTTTTACATTTGGTGTTGCCGAATTTATTCCTTCTGGCATTACCAAACGAATACCGACGGTAGCGATTGATTTTTCTGAAGGAACTGCCAAAGTAAAAGTTTGATACTTCCCTATTCCCACCTCGGCTGGTTTAACAACAGCATGTGCCAAAGCTTGACCAGCAAATGACAAAGAGGCAATCGCCAATAGAGGCAATGCAAATATTTTTTTAATCATAAAATGTTTAGAAGTGAATAATCTAATCTCCTTAAACAAATCGCCCTGGTGGAGATTTATTATTTAGACCAAAAATAATTTTTATTTTTACGGGTTGTTGTAATTTTACAGCTCTGGCTTCGTTCGAAAATAATGGAGTTATAATCAATTTCGGATTATTCTCAATAAGCGGAACAAAACAACATTCATGCTGATCCAAATGCACGCCATGGACATGATCTGGACATAGTACCTGCGGCTGATGAAAGGCCGTGCCGAAAACCAATAACACAACAAATAATCCCAAGATACTTTTCTTTAATCTTCTATAGTTAAAGACTGCGATCAGAATTATACCAAATGCCAAAACCAAATACATACGATACTTATCCCTAGAAGTTTCGGTAGCAATTGCTTGCTCTATAGTTCTGTCCACCCGCATGTCGTAATTAAATTTAAAACTCTGGAAACCATTCTCTACCAAAGGATTGGCCGTAAATGCGATAGTGTAAATCCCCTTTTGCGGGAAAGTATAAGAAAAAACAGCATTATTTTTTACGTTATTAAATGTAGTAGTAGAAAAAATTACACTATCATTAAGCGTGATGGTTAACCGGCAGTCGCACCCCGAAGCTTTAAACTTTTTTTGGCTATCGGTGATATAAAAAGTTAGTTCTGCGGGCTGGCCGATAATAGGATTGTCGTCATCACTAGCGTGCAACATTACAAGAACCGAACCATCAGCTTCGATAGAATGAGCTTGGACCGCTTTGGGAAAATAAAAAAAACTGCCCAACAGTAAAAACATGAATAAGCAGAGCTTGATAATGTTACTAAACAGATTTTTTGACTGCATAAACCATCCTGTAAAACTAAATTACTACTACATATTGTAGTAGTAATTGGTTGATTTGTCAAAACTTTCTATTCCTCATTTACTTTAAAGTTAGTGATATCTGCCGCCATCTTATCGAAATCATCCTTATTTCCAAAAATTTCTATAATAAACTTGCTTCTTTTATACCCATCCGGATAAACATCCATTATTTTTTCCGCTCTCCCTTTATTTTGGCTTTCATAAACTTTTGCCGGATATCCATTCCAAGTGGTGGTTGAAATTTTATCCAAAGGAATTACTGCAGCCCGCTTTATTTTTGCAAAAGCAAACCATTTTGTATTATCTGGGGAATAAAATTCCACCCCATTTGTTGAATGTTTGGCTAGCCAGTTAGCCGGATATGACAAAGTAAACTCCGCAAAACTACTTTCAGTATAAATATTTGTGGCTGTTTTTTGCCTATCCTCAAACTCTTTTTCCATCTGTTTTTTTATGTCTGATTTGGCCAAAGCCACCTGATTGGCTATTTCTATTTGCATATCTTTCTGGGACATCTGATTTGCGCTTGACTGGCAGGTATACCCTCCCAAAGCAGTAACAAGTCCCAAAACTCCAAAAATTAAAAGCATTTTGGATGCGCCCACTAATCTTAATACCCGATTTGGTTTTACCGCAACTTTTTTCTCCATCGCGGCAATACGTTCGCGTGTTTTTAAAACCGTATCTGGATTAAGCGAAATACTATCTATCCCCTCTTGCACCAAAAATTCGGCAAATTCCGGATAATCACTAGGAGCTTGTCCGCAAATACCAACTTTGCGTTTATTTTCATGCGCTACTTTTATTACTTGGCGGATTAAAGTTTTTACCGCCTCGTTTTTTTCATCATAGACATGACTTACTAAAGCCGAATCTCTGTCTACGCCCAAAGTGAGTTGAGTCAAATCGTTTGAGCCAATACTGAACCCATCAAAAATTTCGGAAAATTCTTTGGCTAAAATTACATTGGCTGGAATTTCGCACATTACATAAACTTTCAAGCCATTTTTCCCCCGTTCCAAACCAAATTCTTTCATAGTTGCCAAAACTTTTTTACCTTCTTCTACCGTACGGCAAAACGGCACCATTACGATTAAATTTTTCATCCCCCATTCGTTACGGACTTTTTTTATAGCTTCACATTCCAATTTAAATCCCGGTTTATATTTCTCATCATAATACCTAGAAGCCCCGCGCCAACCAAGCATCGGATTTTCTTCTTTTGGTTCGTAACTCGCGCCGCCAATAAGCGTGGCATATTCATTAGTTTTAAAATCAGACAAACGCACAATGACTTCGTTTGGAGAAAATGCAGAGGTAATAAAAGCAATACCTTCGGCCAATTTGTCTACACAAAATTTAGCTTTGTTTTTGTAGCCAACCGTGAGCGCATCTATTTGATCTTTCACTTCTTTCGGCTGATCTTTATAGTGCACCAAAGCTAGTGGGTGGATTTTTACAAAATTGGTGAAAATAAATTCTTCACGTGCCAAACCAACACCGTCATTTGGCACATTAGACAAAGAAAAGGCGCTGTCTGGATCACCTACGTTCATCATTATTTTCGTACGGGTAGCAGGAACATCTTTTATCTCTGTTTTTTGTACTTCAAATGGCAATAAACCTTTGTAAACATAGCCAACTTCACCTTCGGCGCAGGAAACAGTAACTCCTTCGCCTGTTTTGACTACCTGGCGCGCTTTAGCAGCCCCGACAATACATGGCGTGCCGAGCTCACGGCTGACAATGGCTGCGTGAGAAGTTTTACCGCCCTGTTCGGTGACTATGGCGCTAGCCATACGCATAATCGGCTCCCAATCCGGATCAGTAATACGAGTTATCAGAACTTCGCCAGGCTTAAATTGCTTCATCTGTTTTGGCGAGTTAATAACTCTTGCATGCCCTTGGCCAATTTTTTGACCAACGCTTGAACCGGTAAGCAAAACCTTCCCTTTTTGCTTTTGTTTTAAATGGTACTGCTCAATAACATTTACTTTAGCTCTAGATTGCACAGTTTCGGATCTGGCCTGCACGATAAACAATTGTCCGGTAGTACCATCTTTGGCCCACTCTATATCCATCGGATGTCCATAATGATTTTCGATTATCACACCCCACTTGGCCAACTGTAAAACCTCATCGTCAGTTAAACAATAAACTTTTTGGTCAGTTGATTTTACTTTTTCTTGTTTGGTGCCAACTTTACCATAAATTAATTTTACCTCCTTGCTTCCCAAGCGTTTACTGATGATAGATTTAAAACCATTTTTTAAACCTTGTTTAAAAATATAAAATTGATCGGGAATAACCTGGCCTTTAACCACATATTCCCCTAACCCATAAGCAGCATTTATTAACACTACGCCTTTGAACCCGGATTCAGTATCCAGAGTAAACATCACGCCGCTGGCGCCAACGTCCGAACGCACCATTTCTTGCACGCCCACAGACAAAGCAATAGCCGTATGATCAAATCCTTTGTCCTCGCGGTACGAAATAGCGCGGTCGGTAAATAGGGATGCTATGCATTTCTTACTGGCCAACAGCAATTCATTTTCTCCGCGAACATTTAAATATGTTTCTTGCTGTCCAGCAAAACTAGCGTCTGGTAAATCTTCGGCGGTGGCACTACTGCGTACGGCTACATCTAGATTGCTTTTTTTAGAAAATTTACAAAGTTGTTTATAAAAAATTTTAATTTCTTTTTCTACATCTTTAGGAAAAGTGGCTGCCAAAATCATTTTTCGTATCTTGTCCCCCACTCTGGCCAGTTCTTTGATATCTTTTTTATTTAAACCTTTTAATGTTTCCTTTATTTTTTTATCTAATTTATTGGCGCGCAAAAAACTCCAGTACACGTCGGCAGTTAAAGCAAAGCCGTTTGGTACTGGTACGCCTTTTGATTTTAATTTTGCATACATTTCTCCCAAAGAAGCATTTTTGCCGCCTACGGAAGGAATATCTTTGATGGTAAGGTCTTTAAACCAACGAATGTACTTAGAGGACATATCTGGCATATTATATCACAACTAAGCGGTTTTTAGAAACTTGAGGTGGATGAAATGTGCATAAAAAACACCCTGTCTGCCGATTGGCAGACAGGGTACAAAAATACCGCAGTGCTAGTGAGTTTTGGGCTTGCGACCGCCATTTGCCCACACCTTGATCTCTTCGATGTTCTCGGAAAGTAACGCCCGTTTCCTCTGAAGTTCTTTCAGATTGCGTTCGCCAGGACCTTTCCGCATTTCATTCTCTATTTTGATATTCAAATCAGCGCTCATTTCATTCGTGAGCTTTGCCATATCAAAGTAACGAGATTCATTATCAACGTCGAGTTGGAGCTGTGGCGGAATGACCTGTTGCTGTAATTCACGCCAATCGCGCACAAATGCGCGCGACAAGAAAACCCATACAGCCGACAAACCGATGCAGACAAGCATTACAAAAAGACTGATGAAAAGCGGCGCCTGACTGAACCATAGGAGATAACAGAGCCCCCAATACAACCCGGATAAAGGACCGGATATCGCGGAAAGAAAAAGATTTTCACAAGCGCTGAAATAGACTGCTCCACGTTCCTTATTCAGCAAAGCAAGCTCTTCGGTACACGGCTTCGGCAGGGATTCCACCGGAATCAATTCAAGAGGCGAAAGCAAAACAAGGGCTGTAACCGGTTTATCATCATCCATTGATTTCTCCTTGGTTGGATTCTTAGCTCAACATACCATAAATATACAGCTTTAGCAAGATATAAAATACCCTGTCTGCCGATTAGCAAACAGGGTAGAACTGTAATGAAACTACATTATGTACTTACATGATTTTTGATGTACTGCGGCTTCTGCCTCTCCAACATGTCTTTGCGACATTTATCAATAACCAACAAAACAGGTAAAGATAGGAGTAGTAGACCGTCGACAACAGCCGAAATGGCAACTACCCTCATGTCGCCACAATTGATTAGTGCGTAACATACCCAAGCCGCAAAAAGCCCGCTTACCGGCAAAGTTGACCGTAATGACAGCCCCAAACCCTCAACAGCCAACCAAATTTGAATCAAGATGGCCAGGCCGAGATTCAAGCTAAAGACAACACCGGGAATATATACAGCCCACATCATAGTTAGGTTGTTCGAGTAAAGACGCCCACCGAAAAAAAGCTGCCAAAACATTCCTAGTAATGAATAAGCACATATTACCCCGGCCCATGCAGGATGACTTTTTTCATTTTCCGCCCCATCAGCTAACGCCGGAGCAGAAAATGCTGTAAGCAACAAAATAAAAAATGAAATGACCATAGCGAGCGGGCCGATACTATCTCGCCAATACTTGGCCACATTCGGGCCATCAGAAGCCAGAAAAACTAACGGGATAACTAAGGTACCTGCCAACATAGTTAACCAAGTAGCATACTTCCATGCTTTTTCTTTGATCATTGCATTTCTCCTGTCTGGATTGAAAGTTCAAAACAAATTAAAACACACCCGAACGGGTGTGTCAATCAATCTTAGATACAAAAAATTATTTTAATAAATCAACAAATTCTTTTTCATTAAACACTTTTACACCTAATTTTTTAGCTTTATCCAGCTTGCTGCCAGGATTTTCACCGGCAATTACAGCCGAAGTATTTTTGCTTACGGATTCACTGATTTCTCCGCCTAAACTTCGTATTTTTTCTTTCGCTTCGTCACGTGTCATAGAGCTGAGCGTACCAGTGAGCACGAAGCTTTGGCCAGTAAGCTTCCCTTTTTTCTTCGCTTCAGCTTTGGCAATACTAACGCCATTTTTTAATAAATCATGGATTAATTTCTTGTTTTTTTCATCCCTAAAGTATTGATAAATAGAAGTGGAAACCTGCGGACCAATATCGCCTATGCTTTCCAGCTCAAGAACATCAGTTCTCATCACATTATCCAAAGTTTTAAACTCCTCGGCCAGCTTTAGCGCTGTCTCTTCACCCACATGACTTATTCCGAGAGCGTTTATAAACCTAGCTAAAGTAATATGTTTGGCTTCGACAATAGCATCTACCAAATTCTCAGCAGATTTTTCGGCAAATCTTTCCAGCGGCTCTAAGTCACCTTTGGTTAAAGTAAAAATATCGGCTGCATTTTCTACCAGACCCTCTTTTACCAAATGTTCGACAATTTTTTTGCCTAAACCCTTTATATCAAACCCAGATTTGCCGGCAAAATGGATAATGCGGCGCAGTTGCTGAGCATAACAATTTTTGTTGGTACAAAATAACGCCACGCTCGAATCTTGCTTAGCATCAATGACTTTTTTTCTTTCCACCGGACTTTTACAAATTGGGCAATTTTTTGGTTCACGAATTGACTTTTCTTCTCCAGTGCGCATTTTGTCCAAAACCCGGATTATCTTCGGAATAATATCACCGGCTTTTTCTACCACCACGCTATCGCCTATTTTTACTCCTAAACGCTCTATTTCATCATAATTGTGCAAAGTAGCGTGAGTCACAGTCGTTCCAGCCAATTGTACTGGATCCATGACTGCTACCGGAGTAATGGCGCCCGTGCGGCCTACACCCCAGGTAACTTCTCGCACTTTGGTAGTTCCTTGTTCGGCCGGAAATTTGTAGGCAATAGCCCAACGCGGCGCTTTACCCGTAAAACCTAGTAAATTTTGGTATTTTTTCTGATTAACTTTTATCACCACGCCATCTACCCAAAATCCTTGGCTAGTTTTATTTTTTCCCCAATGTCTGTGGAATTCAAAAACTTCTTTTAGGTTTTTGCAGACCTTCCAGTGAATATCGGTTTTAAAACCTAAATCTTTTAAAATTCCTAATTCTTTTTCCTGAAGATCCGGGGCGTTGTCGCTGGATATGTCATAAGCGGTGAGGACCAACTTTCTTTTGGCCACAATAGATGAATCTAATTGGCGAATAGTGCCAGCCGCGGCATTACGCGGATTGGCAAAAAGCGGTTCATCTATTTTTTTTCTTTCCTCATTTATTTTCTCCAACATTTTTTTATCCATCCAGACTTCTCCCTCGGCCACCAAATCTACGTCTTTTTTTAACTGAAGGGGCACAGACCAGATTGTTTTAATATTAGCAGTCACATTCTCCCCCACTTTACCATCACCTCTGGTGGCAGCGGTCTTTAAAAGGCCCCTTTCATAGGTTAAAACCATATGCAGGCCATCTATTTTCAATTCACAAACATAATTTAGGTCTTTTGGCCTGTCACCAAGTTCTTTTTCCAATATTTTCATTATTCTTTCTTCCCAGTCAACCATATCTTTTTCATCAAAAGCATCATTAAAAGACCATTGCGGTACGGTATGAATAACTTTTTCAAATTTTTCCGAAGGTTTGCCCGCCACACGCTGGGTTGGTGAATCTGGCGTAATTAATTCCGGATGCTCTGTCTCTATTTTCCTTAGCTCATCCATCAAGCCTTCATACATGGCGTCGGTAACTTGCGGATCATTTAAAACATGATAACGATAACGCAAATCATCTATCTGTTCACGCAATAATTTAATTCTTTGTTTTAGATTATTAGACATACTAATGCAAAAAATTCATGTACCAACTAATTACTTCTTTTCCCCACAACAAAGATACAAAAGTTGCTGTAGCCAAGTATGTGCCGAAAGGAACAGAACTGGAAAGCTGTTTTTTACCAGTTGCTATAAGCAACAACCCTATAATTGCCCCGCTTACATAGGATAAAAAGAGGGCGAGTAATATTGCTGGCCAACCCAGCCAAATACCCATCATAAAACCCATCCTAACATCGCCGCCACCCAGCCACCGGCCTTTGGAAATAGCGTATTGTAGCCAGAAAAACCCGCCAGCTACCAACAAACCAATTAGCATTGGTAATAAACTGTAGCCTAAGTAAATATTGAATCCTAAACCGACTAGTGCGCCCAGCCAAACCACTGACGGCAAAATTTCTTGGTAAAGCCAGTCGTAAACAAAAATAACAATAAGCAATATAGAAAAAATTATGTTTCTAAAAAAAACTGCCGGCACAAGTTCCGGGCTCCCCAAGCTATGCCAAGCCACCAACACAAAAACCAGGGCTGTACCAAGTTCCACAAAAATAAAATGTTTTGGAATCGGATTTTTGCAAGTACGGCATTTACCGCGTAAAACCAAATAACTCAAAACTGGTATATTTTCATACCAAGCGAGCTGACGCCGACAATGCGGGCACATACTTCGGCCATTTATGACATGGATATTCTCGTGCATTCTCCACATCCAAGAATTGAGATAGCTGCCTAATATGAGGCCCAGGAAAAAGATAGCAAAATAAAACATAGCATTATCAGTATAACATAGGCTCAAAAAACAAAAAACCCCTTCTTACGAGAGGGTTTCTTGTTAAACTTAAGTTTAAATTGGTTGGTCGGCGATTCCTGAAGGACTGAGGGTAACTCCACCACTTAGTCCGTTTACAGTTGTTTCTAATGTAGCTGTTACAGTATAGGAACTGGTAGCTGCAGTATAAGTATATGATTGAGCTGTTAATGGGTCTGAAGGTACTTTACCCATGTATGGGTTAGCACAACCAGTTGATCCGAAACCGCTGGCGTTCAAACAAGCGTGAGTTGAATCTCCCAAAGTTACAGCTGAACCAGATGGATAAGCTGTTTGATCTGTGTAGTAAAGTTCTAAAGCTGTTTGTAATTGTTTTAAGTCGGACAGACGGCGCGCATCGCGAGCTTTTTGTCTGGCGTTTCCTAAAGCTACTACAGCTAGAGTTGATAATAAACCGATAATGGCTATTACTACCAGCAATTCGATTAAGGTGAAACCTTTCTTGTTCATGTTTTTCATAGTTTCACCCCCTTTCTATAAATTAGTTGTGACATATTGTTTTCTATGTTTACAATTATACCATGACTAACTATTTTTTATGCAAGATCTTCCTGACTTTATCCACAACCTCGGAAGGTTTGAAATGAGTTTTTATTAAATAATCGACAGCTCCTTCGTCTAGTCCGCGCTGTACGTCGTCTTTTTGTCCCAAATTCGTAAGTAAAATAATCGGAATATTTTTTATGGCCGAATCTGCTTTGGCCGCCTCTAAAACAGCAAAGCCATCCAATTTTGGCAGAAGAATATCCAGCAAAACAATGTCCGGCTTTTTTTTCTTGATGTCAGCCAATCCTTTTTCGCCATTATTGGCCATACTTACTTTAAACCCCTCCATTTCAAATTTTTTCTGATAAATTTCGGCCAAAAAAACATCATCTTCAACGATTAAAACATGATCTTGATTATCTTGAGGCATAAAAAATTAAGATTTAAACAATATTGCGCATCGCCAAACCCACGGCCACGGACATGCGCGGCCCGATTTGACGTAAAACTGGTTTTAATCCTTCTTGATAGACTATTCTAGCCCATGAATCACCTACATAGCATTTGATTTTGAATTTTTCTTGGATATATTTTGCCAAAAACGGCAAAAGAGACATACCGCCGGTGAGAATTATTTTTTCCGGCCGTTTGCCCTCATTGCCAGTTTGACGTAAATATAATTCTAAGCTTACTTCAATTTCTTTTAATATCGGATCTACCACTGGCATTAGAATATCCAACCACTTTTGTTCGCTAAGTGTATTATTGCTGGTTGCAGAAAGATAGTCAAATAAATCGTATTTTACTTGGCCTATCAAACCTTGTTCAACACCCAAAATATTTTGTAAAATTCTGTCTATTTTATCGCCACCAGATTCTATACTCTGGTGAGTGATCGGCACGCCTTGATCAACTATGAAAAAATTTGTCCGCTCAGATCCAATGTCTACTATTATAGACACTGCCTGATCGCGCCCAATAAGAGAACGGGCTAAAGCTGTAGATTCGGGTTCCAGAGCCTCTAAAGAGAGTCCTGCGCGCTGGAAAACCTTCGAATAAAATTCAATCAGCTTGTGCGGAACGGCATTTACCATAACCCGCTGGGATTTATCTTCTGGCAGACCCTTTAATACTTGATAATCCAAGGCCATTTCTTCTAAAGCCATCGGCAGCAATTTTCTGACTTCTGCTTTTAGGATATGGTCTAATTCTTCTTTTTTTACTATTGGCAGAGTAACTACGGCATGAAAAACAGACGAAACCGGCAAACTGACCACGGCTGTTTTAGATGTGGTGCGCGAAGTTTTACAGATAGTTTTTATAATATTGGCGTATTTTTCTATTTGCGCCGGAGCAAATTGACCGGCATTTTCTGTTTCTTTCGTATGGCCTGGAGGTAAGTCGCCTAGCTTTCTTTCCAAAAGATTAGTAATGTTTTTGTCTTCAGTGGTCAGGAGTTTGTGAACGTCTTGCTTGTTGGAAGTTAGTCCATAAGAAAACAAAACTGGCCTATTTTTCTCTAGGCGTAGTTCTATTAATTTTACTCCCCCAGATCCGATATCAACTCCAAGATAAGATTTTGCCTTATTCCAAAACATAAAAGATATTTGATTTCATTATACCAGAAAATCAACATTACTTGTAGAGCAATGTTGATAACTGGGGATAATTCATATATACTAGAAATGACATTTTTCCTTTTGAATTTAAGAAACAACTTGGTTATGAAAAATAATAACTTCAACTCGTTAGCAATATTTGAAACCTATAGAATTCGTCGTGTTTATGATGAACAAAAAGAAACTTGGTATTTTTCGATAATTGATATTATTGCCGCGCTTACCGAACAGTCGGATTTTAAAAAAGCAAAAACCTACTGGACAACTCTTAAAAACCGCTTAAAAAACGAAGGAAGTGAAGTGGTCACAAATTGTGACCAGTTGAAAATGCTGGCTCAGGACGGAAAAATGCGCGAAACTGATGTGGCTAATGTCGAAACAATTTTGAGGTTAATTCAATCCGTCCCCAGCAAAAAAGCCGAACCAATTAAGATTTGGCTAGCTAAAGTCGGATATGAACGAATGCAGGAAATGACTGATCCGGAAAAGGCATTGAATCGCGGCCGTGAGTATTGGCAAAAACAAGGCAGAAGCGCAAAGTGGATACAACAAAGAATGACTGGGCAAGAAACCAGAAACAAACTTACGGATTACTGGAGTGAGAATGGTGTTAAAAAGGGTGATGAATTTGCTATTCTGACAAATATTATTCATGAAGAGTGGAGCGATTTGTCGGTAAAAAATCATAAAAATTTAAAGGGTCTGAAAACACAGAACTTGCGGGATCATATGAGTGAAGAAGAATTGATTTTTTCCGCCTTGGCCGAACTTTCTACAAGAAGAATCGCTGAAAAAGAAAAAACTCATGGCTTGGAAGCCAATAAAGTTCCCGCTAAGAAAGGCGGTAAAATTGCCAAAGACGCGCGAATCGCCTTAGAAAATAAGATCGGCGGAAGCGTGATTACGGGTGATAATTTTTTATCAAAGACGAAAAACAAAAAAATAAAATATGAATAAACCTCCAATTTTATGTCTCTAAAAATCTACAATACCCTATCCCGCAAAACAGAAGAATTTAAACCGATAAAAAAAGGCCGCGCTGACATATATGCTTGCGGTCCAACTGTTTACAATTACGCCCATATCGGCAATCTGCGCACATATGTTTTTGAAGATATCTTCAAAAGAGTTTTGCAATACAACGGATATAAAGTAAAACATATAATGAATATCACAGACGTTGGCCATCTCACTAGCAATGGCGACGAAGGTGAAGATAAAATGGAAAAAAGCGCCGAACGTGAAGGTAAAACCGCATGGCAAATTGCCAAATTTTATACCGCGGCATTTCAAAAAGATCTAAAAGATCTAAATATTTTGCTGCCAAATAAATTTCCTAAAGCGACAGATAATATAAAGGAACAGATTAATTTGATAAAAAAATTGGAACAAAAAGGATTTACTTACAAAACTAACGACGGTGTATATTTTGACACTTCAAAATTAACAGATTATGGAAAACTGGCTGGCCTGGACAAACAACAGTTAAAAGCCGGGGCCAGAGTGGAAATGGGTGAGAAAAAAAATATCACTGATTTTGCTTTGTGGAAATTTTCGCCAAAAGGACAAAAAAGAGAAATGGAATGGCCAAGCCCTTGGGGCGTAGGCTTCCCTGGTTGGCATATAGAATGCTCGGCAATGGCAACCAAATATCTCGGTCAGCCATTTGATATACATGTGGGGGGCATTGATCACGTATCGGTGCACCATACCAACGAAATAGCGCAGAGCGAAGCGGCAAATGATAAGCCCTTGGCCAATTACTGGCTACATGGCGAATTTATACTCATGGGCGAAGATAAAATGGCCAAATCTGCCGATAATTTTATAACCTTAGACACTTTAAAAGAAAAAGGCATCAATCCCCTCGCCTATCGCTATCTTTTACTCCAAACCCACTACCGAAAACAGTTGAGTTTTTCTTGGGAAGCATTGGGCGCGGCGCAAAACGGATTGTATCATCTATATAATATTGTCCAAAGCTGGGATAAACCAGGACCAAGTTGCAATGATTGTGAATTGAAATTTCTAGAAGCAGTAAATAACGATTTGGATATGCCAGCTGCCATGGCCATAATGTGGGATTTAATAAAAAATCCTATCTTCCCCGGATCTGCCAAAAAAAGAACTATTTTAAAGTTTGATAAAATACTTGGATTAGGATTGGCTAAATTAAAAAAACAAAAAATTAATATACCCACGGAAATTCAAAATTTAATTGCCGAAAGAGATGGCGCTAGGTTTTCCAAAAACTGGGACAAAAGTGATGAACTTAGAAAAAAAATAGAAACGGCCGGATATACTGTTATGGATACACCGGAGGGTACAAAGATTGAAAAAAAATAGAATTTTACTTAAAAAAACCGCGATACAGACGAATCTGTGCGCGGTTTTCTTTTTATTTTTTGAGATATTTCTGTCGTGGCTTGATGCTATTAACAAACGATGCGAACATTTTTTCCTGCCTCGGGCTCATTTCCGATAGAGACCCCTCCCCAACTCTGCTAACCGTAATTTCGGTTTGCGGATGCGAATGAAAAAACATGAAAAATAAATGCTCGTCACCTATGCCGCCACGGAATACAACACGGTTCTGATCCATGAAGCAATCAATTCTTGTATTTAGCACACAGAAACCATAAGCGACCATACGCTTGGGATCATCAGTTTGGATAACCTCTATCCTAATATGAAACTTCCCCGAAGGCGAATGTATTAAACGAGCTGAGCATGGCAGACCGTGAATGTTGGTGGTTTCCTGATGAGTGGCATCGCCACACCTATATTCAGGCCCCATACTCCAACCCACGGGTTTGGTGAAAATAAACTCGCCAATTCTAACCTTCTCCGCTTTAGGTCGCGGAACACTTTTGTTGAAGACTGGTTCCTTTGAAGCTGTGGAATGCCAGCATCCAAATAAAAAGAACAACAGAACCAACGTAAAAATTTTGTTCATAACGCCCCTCCTTGACCTGAAATGTAACAAAAAATAACCGCCGAGTCAAAACGCTGTTGACAAAGGGCTGTTTTGATATAACCTACATACCAGAACGGAGGAAAACATGAGTTTCAATAAGAAGCGCTGGTTCTTTCCTTTGCTGGCGCTTGCCGAATTTATTGTAATTCTTTTCTTGATTCCGACAGATTGCGGTCGCACCGAGACCGACAAAAATCTGTCGAATATAAAGGAAACCGACAAATTAACCAAAAAAGGTAAGGCTGACCAATTCTGTGAGGGTGATAAATGCCCATCTCTGCCAAACGATAATGACGCAGATGACGAGGCTAATACCGACGAGGTTGATAATGTGGTTGTACAAGATGCCGGAATTCAGTCCTGTTCAACTGCAGAAGACTGCGGCTGTGGCTACGGTTGCACAAACAACAAATGCCACAAACTAGCTTCAGCTTGCTGTGTTGAAGGCGACTGTGGCGCGGGCACGGTCTGCGTTAAAAAAGAAGATCAGCTAAACGGAGAATGCATGATTTCGCAGTGTGACACTGATAACCAATGCGGTGGCCGATGCGGTGTACGTTGCGAAAATCATCGTTGCAGTCAAACGTATTGCTGCGCAGATTCGGATTGCTCCACAGGAAAATTCTGCCATATTGAATCTGATCAAACCGAGGGTGTTTGTCTAACATCCCAGTGCAATTCCTATGCTGATTGTGAATGTAATGAGGCATGTGAAGGTCATATCTGCAGACGTACATATTACTCTGAGAAGCCCATGAAATGCTGCGGCACCGACTTCTACTATGAAGGAGCGTGCCGACCTATTGAATGGATCCAAAATGGACGCTGTCTAGGAGATGAACACTGTCCTGCAGGCAAAGCCTGCTCAGACAATAACATTTGTCTACCGACGACATGCGCCAACAACGCAGATTGCGGCTGTGAAACTGTCTGCCGAAAAGGCCGTTGCTTCCACGGTTGTGATAAAAACAGTGATTGCTGTAATAAAGGTAATGTCTGCGATCGTGGCCAGTGCATACCCCCAGATACAGATGAATAAAAAAATTTAAAAACAAAAATTCGCGCTAAAAACGCGAACGCTACCACGACGATTCGTGGTTTTTTTACACCCACTTCTTCTTTTTAAACACCAAAAGCATTAACAAAGCACCGGACACGATAAGCCCGATTAATTTAAAAAAACCAAACTGGCTGGAAATAAGAGGCGTTCCGTTAGCATGAACGGCAAATACTGCGGCCACTAAGCTAAGCGGAAAAGTAATTACCGAAATTATTGTAAGGGTCTTCATTATTTCGTTCATGCGCAACCCAACAACAGATTCATTTGTTTCATGCAAAGCGTCAACACTTTCTTTTTGGCCTTCCAAGGTATGCCAAATTTCATTTACATGTTCACGAGCATGGTTTATATAACTTTGATACGCCTGCAAATCCAGTTCACGGCCTCCGCTGGAAATCAGCCGTTCCAAAACAGTTTTGTGTCCTTGCATGGTACGGCGGAAAGTAACTACATTAGTTTTGAGACGCAAAATTTCTTCGACTGTTTTTCTATCCGGAATCTTAGTGAATAAAATCTTATCAACGGAATTGATATCGTCATTTATATGTAAAAGAATAGGGAAAATCGAATCCAAAAGCCGGGTTAACAGCTCAAAAAATACCTGGGCGGCCGTACCCCGGAAATATTTATCCCTGCTATCTGTATTTTTTTGGCATTCATTCCAAAAATTATCGATTACCGGCAAACTGCTGTCATGTACGGTAACTAAATTTTGGCCATTTAAGAAAAAATCGACTTCGGTGAAGCCAAGCCGACGGGTAGTTCGGTTGAAAACAGGGAAATGCAAGACTGCGAAATAATATCCTTCGCGTTTGACAAACTTTGGGCGTTGAAATGCCGGCATGCTTTCCTTTATATCTTGTTCCGCCAATTGAAATCTTTTTTGCGCGGCGCGTAAGACTTTTTCCTCTGGTTTGGTAACATTTACCCAAAGCAAACCATTGTTTTGAATTTCATTTATATTTTTCATAACTATAATATTATACCACATTGTTGCTGATGGTGAAATGTGCTATAATATTTGTGTAGAAATGAAGCTTGTATTTCGTATGGTAGATAAACCAGCAGAACAAAAATTGTGGCCACAAACAGTCCCCGAAGTTACAGCTCCCCCAGAAGAGCTTGATTTAAAGTTGGAAAAAGAAAGCGTTCCAGAAAATGAGCCGGTTGAACAAAAAACGGTGCCTGAACAGCCCAGACCACAAAAACCCCGTTCAGCTATCAAACCAAGGCCGGCTATGCCATTACCTGCCAAAGATCCGGTGATGGTAAAAATAGAGAAAATAATGGAAGAAGGGCTAAACGACTCTTATCAGCGCCTATCCCCTGTTGCCAAACAGGAATTTAAACTAAAAGGCGAACAGGCAGCCAGCCAAATCCGGGAACTGTTAAAAAGCACCCATGTAAAAGTCAAAAAAATTCTGCGTTTAATTTTAGACTGGCTGCGAATCCTGCCCGGCATAAACCATTTCTTTTTAGAACAAGAAGCAAAAATAAAAACAGACAAAATTATAGCTTTAAAAGAGAAATTCTAGTATGCAAGAAGTTGTAAATTTTTTGATAAACTTTTTAAACTCTTTGCTAGAAAGTAATCTTTTTAATTTATTGCTACCTCCGGCTTTTGGGGTGGTGCTTTTAGTTTCTTTTATATACATCCTGCGCGCTATATTCATAGTCAAAAGCCGAGAAAGCAAAGCTTTCCATAAAACCGTCATGCTCATAAAAGTTCCTAAAGAAAAGAAGGGAGAAAAAGCGGAATCCATGAATTCGGAAGCTAACCTGAATCAGGTACGTGAAGAAATTGCTGTAGCCGAAACCCTTTTTTCGGCCATCGCCGGCCTAAAACGAGAAAGTGGCTTTATTTCTTGGCTCAAAGGCAGAAACGATCATGTTTCCTTTGAAATCGTGGTAAAAGACAGCAAAATATCATTTTATGTGGCTGTTCCAGATAAAACCAAAGGATTTGTCGAGCAACAAATTCACGCCCAATACCCGCATGCCGAAATCACCGAAGAGCCGGACTACAATATCTTCAAACCTCAAAGCCATATTGTTGGCGCTTATTTGTGGCTCAAACACAAATCAGCTTTTCCTTTAAAAACATACAAAAAATTGGATAGCGATCCGCTAATAGCGCTACTTAACCCACTAAGTAAAATATTGGAAGACGAAGGCGCTATTATTCAATGTGTTGTCCGTCCCGCTACAGGTAAATGGAGACAGCAAGGTGTTGGTTTGATTCGTGATATAAAAAAAGGAGAAAAATTTGAGTATGTTGCCAAACGCGGAGCTTTCGGTAAATTTTTTAGCGGCTGGGGTAAATTATTATTCGCCAAAAAGAAAGAAGTTGGTGAACAACATGGCGGACAAACTTACCAAATCACGCAAATGGAAGAAGAGATGGTAAAAAACATGGAAGAAAAAATCAGTCGCGGCGGTTTGGAAACAACTTTACGTTTAGTGAGCTCGGCCAACAACAAAGAAAAAGCGATGTTAAATCTGGAAAATATTATTAACGCCTTTAGCCAATATAACCTATACCGCTACGGCAATACTTTGGCAGCGGTTATACCTCGCCGACCTAGCGCGCTGATTCGTGATTATATATATCGTTCCATGCGCGATGACAAGTACATGGTGTTTAATACCGAAGAAATGGCTAGTTTGTGGCATTTACCTGTCCCGAGCACCGAAACTCCCAATATCAACTGGCTGGGGGCGCGCAAAGCTCCACCACCAACCAATATGCCTAAAGAAGGCATTATTCTTGGCCGGGCTGTTTACCGCGGGGAAGAAACAGTTGTACGAATGAAACGCGAAGACCGCCGCCGTCACCTTTACACTATCGGTAAGTCCGGTAGTGGAAAATCTGTCTTTATCCAAAACTTAGCAGTACAGGACATTATAAACGGCGAGGGTGTGTGCGTCATTGATCCACACGGAGACTTTGCCGAATATGTTTTGCAACATGTACCAAAAGAAAGAGCCGAAGATGTGATTTATTTTAACCCGTCAGATACTGAACGCCCTATCGGCCTAAACATGTTGGAAATATCTTCTGAAGAACAAAAAGATTTTGCTACTCAGGAAATGATTGCTATTTTTTATCGTCTCGTGACCGACCCATCGATGATCGGACCAATGTTTGAACATAACATGCGAAATGTAATGCTTACTTTGATGGCTGATATGGTGAACCCCGGCACTATCGCCGAAATTCCGCGCATGTTTACCGATGATGAATTTGTCGAGCAGTGGAAGAAAAAACTTACCGACCCAATGGTGCTGGCTTTCTGGGAAAAAGAAATGGCCAAAACCTCTGATTTCCATAAATCAGAAATGTTGGGATATTTAATTTCCAAAGTCGGAAGATTTGTGGAAAACGCGATGATCCGAAATATTATTGGCCAGTCCCACTCCGGATTTAACTTCCGAGAAATCATGGATAAGAAAAAAATTCTCATTGTAAATTTAGCCAAAGGTTTGGTAGGAGAAATAAATTCCAACTTGCTAGGGTTAATTATTGTTTCCAAATTACAAATGACAGCTTTAGAACGAGCCTCTCTGCCAGAAGAACAACGCAATGATTTTTATCTATATATAGATGAGTTCCAAAACTTTATTACCGAATCTATCGCCACTATTCTTTCCGAAGCGCGTAAATATCGCTTAGAATTGATTATCGCCCACCAATATATGAAGCAATTGGAAGACAACAAGGGCAAAACTACAGTGCGCGACGCAGTGCTGGGCAATGCGGGCACGATCGTATCTTTCCGTATCGGCGTAGAAGACGCCGAAGTTCTAGCCAAAGAATTCGCCCCTGTATTTAGCGCCTATGATTTAGTAAATGTGGAACAGTACACAGCCTATGCCAAACTTCTCATTGACAATACCGCCGCTAAGCCGTTTAATATGCTTACCTACCCTCCCCGCACGGGTAACAAAGAGCTGGCCGCGGCTATTAAAGAGCTTTCTAGGCTCAAATATGGCCGGCCAAGAGAGATTGTTGAAGCCGAGATAGCGGAAAGAGCCCGATTAGGATCTGTAGTGGCCGAAAGCAACCCAGCAGTGACTGAAACAAGTCTTTAATCCCCTTTTATGTCCACAATTTACCGCAAGTACCGCCCTCAACAATTTTCTGATGTTACTGGGCAAGAACATATCATAAAAACAATTACTAACGAAGTAAATACAAATAAGATAGCGCATGCCTATCTTTTTTCCGGTCCTCGTGGAACTGGTAAAACCACTCTAGCTCGTTTACTAGCTAAAGCAATCAATTGCCCGGATCGTAAAAAAAACGACTATGAACCTTGCGGCACATGCCAATCCTGTACAGAAATTACTGCCGGCCACAGTATAGACATAATTGAGATAGACGCGGCCAGCCACACTGGTGTAGACAATGTGCGCGAAAATATTATCGATAACGCGCAATTTAAACCCACAAAATCAAAATACAAAGTCTTTATTATCGACGAAGTGCACATGCTTTCCACCAGCGCTTTTAATGCGCTGCTAAAGACCTTAGAAGAACCACCAAGTCATGTAATTTTTGTTTTGGCCACTACTGAACAACACAAGTTGCCAGCCACCATTATTTCCCGTTGCCAACGTTTTAATTTCAAAAGAGTTGGTTACGAGGACATGATGAAACGATTGGCAGAAATTTGTAAAAGCGAAAAAGTAAAAGTTGATAAAAAAGTTTTGGAACGTATCATAAACAAAAGTGACGGCTGTATGCGTGATGCCGAAAGTTTGTTGGGACAGGTACTAAGCTTAGATCTAAAAGATATTGGCCCAGAAGACGCAGAAATGATACTGCCCACTTCTAATATTCAAACCGTACTGGAATTTATTGACGCAGTCTTTGATAGACAAGTTTCCGTAGCTATAAAAATCCTTCAAGATCAAGTGGCTGATGGCGTAAATCTGGAACAGTTTGCCTATGACTGTTTGGAAGCCATGCGTTTGCTGATGATTTTACAAATTGATCCCCAAACAAAAAATATAACTGTGGATTATAACAATGAAGCTGTAAAAGAACTCAAAAAAATCTCTGCAAAAGCTACACCATTGCACCTTGTAAAAATGATTGAATCGTTAGTTTCCCGCCGCCGTGATATAAAATCAGCTCCAATGCCACAATTGCCATTAGAATTATTTGTAATAGAATTTACTTGTTCCTCTGATCAAGGTTCTGAGCAACCGCTTGTTATTACAAACAAAGAATCTGTCATGCCACAAAAGGCTTCTCTCAACACGATTCAAGATGACAACCAAGAAAAACCATTACATGCCATTACCCAAACCATAAAAGATACTATTTCCACCCTAACCCACAGACCCGTTAAAACAACCACAGAAGAAATAAAATCAAAATGGAATGATGTGATCCAAGCAGTGGCCAAAGAAAATCACTCGCTTGGTTTTATATTAAAAATGTGCGATATTAAAGATGTAAATGATGAGGGCTTGCACTTATCTGTCCCCTACTCTTTTCACAAAGATAAACTAGATGAAAATAAAACGAAAAAAACCATAGAAAAAACTTTGACCGAATTTTTTTCTGAACATATACAATTACACTGCGCTGTTTCCGAGAATTCAATACAAAAAAATGATGAGGAATTAAATAAAGTAGCCGCTGATTTTGGCGGTGAAATAATTTAATCAATATGAAAAAATTTGTTATAAAATTTATTGTAACTTTTTCAATATTGATTCTGATGGGATCCGGGTGCAATGCCGCCACCACTACCCCGCCTTCTCCTTTAAGCACAGCAAAAGAAAAAGTTAATTTGCTTGTACCATATATACCAGAAGCTCCGGAAGGGCTAATGGTAAAACCTTGGAATAATTCCTGTGAAGAAGCTTCTACAGCCATGCTTGATGAATATTATTTTGGCAACAGAGCCAAGGGGGTTAGTATTCCAAAAGCAAAAAAAATGATACTTGATTATATAAATATCGAAAACAAGCTGTTTGGCTACAATGGCAATACCAATGCCGCCGAAATGACAAAGCTAATAAATGAGTACTCAAAATATTTTGAAGCTACAATAAAAACTAACCCGACCTTGGAAGAAATAAAAAATGAACTCGAATCAGGCCGGCCGGTAATCGCCCTGCTCTACGGCAAAGACCTAAACAATCCCCGCATCCAGTTTGCCCGTAGCGGTTCTTATTATCATACTTTGGTAATTAAAGGCTTTGATGAGGAAACTAAAGAATTTATCGTAAACGACAACGGCGACTTTAAACAAGGCCTTGACTTGCGCTATTCTTATGATACAATCCTAGGCGCTCTGCGTGATTACGATCACAAAACTCAACAAACGGTAAAACCGGCCACAGCGCTATTTACCAGCCAGAGAATGCTGGTAAAGACCAAGGACAGCGGCCGAATTTATCTAATTAAAGACAACAAAAAATACCGTATTTCTTCTCCACAGGTCTTTAAAGATCGCAAGTGGAAATGGAGTTTGGTAATGACTGTTACCAAATCCTGGCTGGATAAATTTGAATCCGGACCGGCGATATAACTCCGAGGTGGTCTAATGGTAGGACAGCAGACTCTGAATCTGCTTATCTTGGTTCGAATCCAAGCCTCGGAACAATGAAGAAATCTGCGCTCAAGTCAGCGAAAGCTGACCTCATGTTAATTTATTTTTTCCTGCTTTGCAAAATTGGGTGTGGATAAACATTAAAACCATGTTTAAAACACGCTGAATGAGCGCCGCGGTGGTCAAAACGATGCTAAGTTCCCTGCTTTAGACACTAAAAAACACCCGGTTATGGGTGTTTTTAGTAAACAATTTACTGCTTGAAAAGTTTCTCTATCTTCTTATTTGCAAAATAATGAAGTTTTCTACCAACCTGTTTAATATCCAAAAAACCTAGGGCAGCAAGCTTCTTTAAATCTTGAGTGGCAGTTTTACGTGTTATCTGATTAATACTTGAATGAATCTTAATTGAAGTCCTTGCTTCTGAATCACCATGTAAGTACTGCAACAAACGAATTTGACGATCGTTTAAATCATAATTAGTTCGTACAACTTTGTTCATTACTTTATTAGCTTCAGTTTGCTCATGAAGATAGGTCTTAAACTCTTTCACTGCCATTTTAATTTTTGCAATATTGTAATCAATAAAATAAGTTAAATCATTATCGTCTTGTTCAGAATAAACATAAGCCATCGAATACTGTTTGGGTGATTTTTTTATAATCTTTGAAATCGGCAAATATGCAAAGGCCCAGTACCCATTCTTTAACAAATACCAATAAAATAATAAACGCGCTAATCGCCCATTTCCATCTGTAAATGGATGTAGATAAGCTATCCAGAAGTGAATCATTATAGCCTTTACAATAGGGTGTATGAATGAATCGTCTAACTCATCGTTAGCAAATTTTACAAATCGTTCTAACTCTTCCTTTACAAAATCAATATCAGGTGCTTTGTGATAAATAATCCCTGTAGTTCTATCCACTACAAAAATATCCTCGCCCTTATTACGCAAACGTGGGACCTCACCTTCAGGAGTTAGAGTGTCTTTGGTGATGGACCCATGAAGTTCATATAATAAACTAAGGCTCATTTTTTTATCTTTATAACCATCTTCAATGGCTTTCATTGAAAGATAATTATTCAAGATCATTTTTTCTGATTCATTTCGTGGTTTTCTTCCTTCTCGCAAAAATTGTTTTGCTAATCTTCTACTAGTACTAGCTCCTTCAAGCTGAGAAGAGGCTATCGCTTCTTCCATAACACCTCTAGAAATTAATTTTTGTTTTGTTGCTTTATCGAAATCAGATTTCAAAACAAAAAGCTCGCCTCCTGTATTCATATCTACTTCGTGGAAGAATTTTTCTAATTGTGGTAATTTTAACCACGTAAAAAAACCACCCTTCTCATTCTTTATGATGGTATTTATTGATGTGATATGTCGCATCATTTTGACTGTCTGCCAAAGCTCCTCTTTAGTAAGGTCTTTATTAGGCAGTGGTTCTTTATATTTAACTTTATCCCAAAACAAATAATCGGGCTCATTTAAACTATCAATGAAACCGCGCAACTTTTGCCCTTCTGAATTAAAGAGGGCTTCCGTTACTTTTTTAACATCTATGTTCTTTAAATTTGGCTTATCTAAGCTAAAATACTCTGACATATTGGGTAATTACACATTAATTATACATATATTACACATATCCTATATATTTGTCAAATTATGGGTAATTACCCATTAATTATACATATATTATACCATAATATTTTTAATCCATCCATGGCGCCTTCTGGGCATCTAAAGTCCCTTTTCTTGTCCAAAAACCCTAAAAACCCCAAAATCATTTTGGCTAATCTTAGCGCAACATAGACACTGTTCCGGTCCTTCGAATCCAAACCTCGGAACAATTAAATTAAACTTGAATTACTCAACTGGAATATCAAAATGGTAAACATCTTCTTTTGTCCCCAAAGACTTATATAGCTTTATGGCTGGCATATCACCGTGATCAGCCTGAACAAAAATTATATAGGCACCCCGCTCTTTAGCGATTTGTTTAAGATTTTTTATTAATTGAGTAGCCAGCCCTTTCCGACGATGAAGTTCTATGACTGCCAAATCATAAATATATATTTCTTTTCTTTTTTGTTCAAATTTTTCTAATTCATAGGCAACTAAGCCACCCACAACTTCATTTTCGTATAAAGCCGCCAAAACAATAAAATTAGACTTACCCAACAACGATACTAGGTACTGATCGTCGGGAACAGACCTTTGATACGTTTCTACGTCCTGAAATGCTTCACCAAAAACTTTAAGCAGTTGCTTAAAATGGTTTAAATCAGTATTGCTAAGTTGCTTAAAAGAATAAGTCATTGGTATTTAAACCTTCCTCCCCTCCAAAAATAAAAACAAAGGAAATTCTTTTCTAGCTTTGTCTTCGGCTGTAAAACGCGGACCGCGAGTTGGTTCGCGATGCGAAATCCATTCTTCCAGTTTGGCTACGGCAAAACCATTTTTTCGAAGCATTTTAAAATACCATTGTAGTGAACGGTGAAAAGAAACTGTCTTTTCTGATTTCTTTTTTCCTGGATGCATATCTATTTCTGTTTGAAATTCAGATAAATATGCGTCCATGCGACGGTGCTGAACTTTTTCCTTTTCATCCCATTGCCAACTGGAAACTTTTGGCGCTCGGAAGGCTGGATGATTGATTACTAAAAATATACTACCTGTATCTTTCAAAACTCTGGCACACTCAGCCAAAACACCATCCACATTTTTTATATTCTGCAAAGCTAAAATTATTGTAATTGCGTCCACAGATTTATCTGGGCAAAATTTAATACTGTCTGCCGGAGATACATGGTATTCCACATTTCTCGTTTCATGTTGTTTGGCTATCTTTATTAATTCAGGTGAAATATCTGAAGCAATAACTTTAGCCCCGCTTTGGCTAAAAATACGGGCAAAAAATCCTTGGCCGCAAGCCAAATCCAAAACAACTTGGTTTTTACCCAAATTCATAGACCGAACCAAGTTTGGCAAGATAACTTTCTGCTGAAAAGAATCATCGTCTTTTTCTAGCATGTTATCGTACCAACTCGCCACTTTACCCCAAGAAGTTGCTTTTTTCATGCGTGTAGTTTAGCGAAAAAGAGGCGTTTGGTCAACCGGCCAGACTTGCAAAATAAGGGAAAAAGTGATAGTATTTCGGTATGTCAAATATTATAGACGGCAAAACTATTGCAGCAAAGATAGAAAATGAGACCGCCAAACAGGTGGCTATTTTGAAAACCAAAGGTATTACGCCTAAACTGGCCGTTGTTTTGGTGGGCGAAGACAGACCATCAAGAATTTACATAAAAAGAAAAAAAGAAGCGGCGCAGCGTGTGGGTATTAATTTTGAGCTGCACGAACTTCCCGAAAATATCTCTAAAGAAGGACTGATAGAAGCGGTAAACAAAATCCAGACAGACCCCCTGCTCACAGGGCTAATAATCCAGCTTCCCTTACCTGAACATCTTTATGTACCAGAAGTTCTTAATGCAATAAACACTGATATAGATGTAGATTGTTTGACCGACTGCAATATTGGCAAACTGGTAATGAAGACGAATCTAATAGAACCACCTACTCCTTGGGCAGTAGTGAAAACTTTAAAAGAAATTAATTTTGATTTAACTGGAAAAAACGCGGTAATTATCGGCGCTGGCGCGCTGGTTGGAAAACCGCTGGCCATAATGCTGGTAAACGAGCTGGCGAGTGTCACCACCTGCAATAGCCGCACCAAAGATATAAAAGATAAATGCTTAAAAGCTGATGTGATTGTTTGCGCTGTAGGCAAGAATAACCTGCTTACTGCCGATATGGTAAAAAAAGGAACAGTCGTGATAGACACCGGCATAGTTTATACTGATGGCAAAATGCATGGTGATGTTGATTTTATACCAGTTTCCAAAAAAGCTAGCTTCATTACCCCTACTCCGGGCGGTATCGGCCCTATCACTGTAGCTAAACTTCTTCTAAATACAGTGATTTGCGCGGAAAAGAAAAACAGGATACTATAACTATATACACAATTTTCTTCTTTAACCTCAAACAAGGGAGGTGGTCATGACGGCGTACGACTTGCCTTCTTCTTGTTCTAAGAAAGACTGTGATGGTGAGCTTGTTTTCATTGATGGCAACAATGTACAAACTCGCTTAAAATGCAATGAGTGTGGCCGGCTACACACTCTAAGAGTATCTCGTTTGGAATATTTCAAACTTTTGGCAGAACAAGAAAAATTGCTTTAGCCCGAAAGAAAAAGGAGTAAACCATGAAGGCCAAAAATCCCGGCCCTCAGCTTATGGATTGTGAAATATGCGGGAAAAAAACTGTTCATGATTTCTCTCTAGATTTAGACGAGAAGTTGAACAAACTGCGCACTTGGACCTGCCATCATTGCAAGAATCGTATTTCTACGCCTGATGGCAAATTCGAGCCAAATTAAAAGAGTTGACGGTTAATTTAAACCGTCAACTCTAATATTTACAAATTAAGCGTAAGGTAATTCCGCAGGAGGCGTTTCTTCTTCCTCTGCAGCTTCTGGCAGTGCTTCCTGAACTTTTCTGCGCAGCGGACTTTCAGTCATTTCTTCTATAGGTAAATTAATAGGCGGCTCAGCTCTCTTGCTGGCTGTTTTTTGTAATAGCGGAGTTTTAACCAACGGCAATGGGAAGTGCCACAGAGTGGCCAGTTCCTGAATATTTAAAATATATGGATTATGACCAATTTTAATTTTTCTTTTCTTGTACGCACTGACAAATTTTTTCTTTATTTCCAAAATACGGTAATTTTTAAATGCATAATGCGCCGTGGTGGCTGCCACCGGGACAATAGCATTACGTCCTGCATAATCAAATTGATTTAGGGATCCGACAAAGCCATCCAAACAACGGCTAGGGTTAAATACCTCCTTAGGCGCGGCATACAAAACCCGGCATTTCGTTTTGAATCCAATTTTGGAAATTTTTTCTTCTATCGCCGCTATGGTATCCCTCACTCCAGGAGTTAAATCCGAGAGTTTGCCGGGCATTTCTTCTTTTTTCTTGGCCGGACCTTCTTCACTTGGTGACTGAACCGCCTTTAAAAGCTCGTTAAACAAACTATTTAATAGTTTAAATAGAAAAAATGGCTGGGACGTATCCTTTTTATTTTCAATAATTTTTTTGACTAACTCTATACCATTAGCTTTCCATTTACTAGAGGTTGGTTCGATAATAATCTGAAACCAAAGATTTTCTCCGGTACTGATACGGGTAAAATTTTCTAATATAGAGGCCATGGGATCATGAAACATCGCGTCCTTGCTAATATTGTGTTCAAATTCCGAATAAGTTCGGATCGGATATGGATCCGGAGCAGCCAAACCAAACTCCAAACCAAACATTTCGTGTGTTTCGTTGGGATATGCTGTGGGAATACCGTCGACATAATCCTCTACTTCGGTAATTTCAGCCATCGGATACTGAGCATAAACTGCCGCCTCTACTAAATCCCGGTAAGTAGCTTCGGTAAAAATTAAAAATTGAATATAGCCTTCGAGGCTGATAATTTCCAAACTAAACCATCTTTGTTTTACACCCTGCCAATACTTTTGACCAAAATTTGGTTCGAAAAGCGCCCCGCTCAGGTGGGCAAAAATTTGTTCCACTGCTTTTGGACTTTGAATAGTGTCTGGAGGCACATCTACGGCCAGAACAACCCATTCCCAATTGCTTGTATATTTGTTCTGCCGGAGATTTACCCAAAGCTGGGCCCCCATGAAAAAAAATATCAAAGCCAAAACAGCCCACCCGACAATAGCAAAAATTACCCAAGCCATTTGTCCGGTAGGAAGGGTGAGGATTGTGTTCCAAAAAGAAAAATCAACAATAATGCCAAATGGTAATTCGGTGCCCGGCATAGTTACTTTTTAAGGATACTAAATACTCCGCCGTAAATTATCAGAACGCCAAATATCGTCCACCACCAACCAAATTGGCTGGAGATCCAACCGCTATAATAAGCGAAAGAACAAATAAGGGCGGCGCATAGCGCCACCATATGTCGAATAGCATTATCGGACATAAATATTTTTTAAATCTAAATACTTGAACCTATTATATCATATTAATCCCAAAAACAAAACCCACCTGTAAGGCGGGTTTTGTAATAAAATAAAGTATTTTTTGATTAAGCTCGGTGACGTTCTTGCCATCTATAGATCTGTACTAGTAGCGGGCTGGCAATAAATATGGAAGCAACTGTGCTAAGCGCCATGCCTAATATTAAAGCGAGGACGAAATAGTGAACTGTTGGCCCGCCAAAGAAATAAAGGGCAAACAAAGGCAACAGCACGGCAAAAACAGTGTTAATGGAGCGGGCTAAGGTTTCATTCAAACCAGTATTTACAAGCGCTGGAAAATCATCCACGTTGTGTTTTAAGAGTCTTTCACGAATACGGTCATATACAACGATGCTATCATTTACAGAGTAGCCTAACACTGTCAAAATTGCTACTACAAAGGCTATATCCACCTCTACCCCCTTAAACCGACCAAGAGCCGCAAAAATACCCACAACAACTACCACGACATAAAAAAGAGTCGCGATAGCCACCAGACCATATTTCCAGCTGGCAATGGGGTGCGAAACACTGCGAAACGCAAAAGCGAGATAAATAATAATACTTCCACTCACAAACAGAGCTGCCCATAATGAACGGTCCCGGAGTTGTTTACTCACCGCGCCTCCGATTGTTTCAAACCGATCCTCGATAACCTTGTTATCTTCAGTCTGGAAACTTTTTTCAACTCCTTTGATAAGCACCTGATGTTCGTCTTCAGACAAAAATCCGGTGCGTATAATCATTCTATTATCTTCACTTTTTTGAATCACAGCCTGCTTGATGCCAATTTTACCAAGCGCTTGTTCCATTTCTTCAGATGCAGGACGTTGCTTTGAAAAAGAAAGCTCAACAAGCGATCCGCCGGTAAAATCAATGCCCGGTTTTAATCCCCACATAAGGATCAGAACAATAGACACTGCGGTGGAAATAGCTCCGATAGCAAGCCAAACTTTGGAATATTTAATAAAAGGAATTTGCATACTATTTAATTTCATTTTTAGTTTCTTGACGCGTATATCCCAAAATAAATATATTACCGCGTTCAGACAGCCAACCAAACACCAAGCGCATTATAGTTCGTGTTACGGTAATGGCGGTGAAAAGATTGATGAGTGTACCAAATGCCAAAACAGTGGCAAATCCCTGAATAAATCCGCTGCCAAACCAGATTAAAAACACACAGCTAATTAGAGCGGTAATATGGCTATCACGAATAGACGGCCAGGCCCGCAAGAACGCTTCTTCCATGGCGACGCGAAGACTTTTACCAAGCCTTAATTCCTCCTTCAGACGTTCAAATACCAACACGTTGGCATCAACAGCCATACCAATGGAAAGGATTAAACCGGCAATACCGGAAAGAGTAAGGGTAACGCCGAGAATTTTAAACAAAGCAAGGTTAAGCACCGCATACACGCCAAGAGAAAATACCGAAAGAAGCCCGGGCAAACGATAATAGAGAGTCATGAACATCATAACCAACAATAAGCCTACCAGACCGGCTTTAAGGCTTTTTTGTAAAGAATCAGCACCTAAAGTGGCATCAACTTTTTGCTGGCTGATTAAATCAACCGGCACCGGCAAAGCACCGGAATTTAAACGTTGAGCCAAAAGTCTGGCTTCTTGTATCGAGAAACTGCCAGAAATTACCGCGCTACCGGTTAAGATAGGTTCATTGACCACTGGGATACTAACAGGTGTCCCGTCCAAAAATATAGCTACCGGCTTGCCAACATTACGTTTGGTTAAATCGGCAAACATCTGCGTGCCTTCGTCGTTAAATTGCAAAGCCACCTGCACTTGTCCAGTGCGAGTATCTTGACTTACTTCTGTTCTTTTAAGTTGTTTGCCGGACAAACCGGAACTCTTCCACTGTTCAGCCGGAGGTACGATATCTACAGGTCGTTTTGTTTTTATAAAAATTCTGGCGATATTATATATCTTGGTAGAAGTAACCGGTCCTTCCATATCCTGCGCGGAAATTCTTTTGATAATATTCAACCCATCAAAACTTTTGATTAATTCCTTGCTTACTTCGCCGTCTTTGTGAGTACTGGCCCATTTATAAAATTCAGGGAAAACTTTGTCATCGATAAAACCTAAAACACCCGCATTCTTTTTACTTTGTTCTTCTTCAGAATATTCAGCTACCGCTGAGTCAAATGCCATACCTTTATTTACAGCCAGAATAGCAGCATTTGCTTTGGTTTGCGCTTTAGCGTTAAACTCATTCAGTTCTTTTGTTTCCGCAGCTGTAAGGGGTCTTAGCGGTTTGTCATCCTCTTCTTTAAATTCTAAAATTGGAGTCTCACCAATCATTTTTATAGCCTGATTGACATCAGTAATACCTGGCAATTCCACAATTATTCGGTAATCATTATTAACCTTGGTTGTCTGCACCAAAGGCTCAGAAACACCTAAGCCGCCTCGTACCCGGCGTTCAATGACATCGCGCACGCCTTCTACGGAGCTGGCTCTGTCGCTGTCAGGTATGGACTCAACTTTGGCTTGATAAATTAAGTGCGCGCCACCCTGTAAATCTAATCCTAAATTAAATCCAGATGCGGGAAAATTCGGCAGACCTAGATTTGCTTTTTTATTTACCCAGTCGATGCCTTTGTTGGCATAAGTAGGAAATACCATTAACAAACAAAAAGCAGCTAATAAAAAAATAGAGAAAACGCGCCATTTTAATTTTTCTCTGGAAAGAGGTTTTATTTGTTTTCGTAAGGCCATACTTATGAATCTTGAAGTGAATTATGCGTTAGGAAATTTGCTCTAATCTTAATGTATTTCTCTAATTTTGGCAAGGGGATAAAATAAGGCTATAAATCGCCAATATATTCAAACCGAGGCATTGTCTTGCCGTCTACTTCTACATTTTCGGTAAATACAGCCAGCGGACGCACCCATAAGCTATACTCACTTTTATAAAGCGGACGATATATTACCACATCTTCCAAAGTGGCTTCGATTTTACCAACACCAATTACTTCGTAATCCTTACCTTTATAATGTCTGTATTTTCCTGGTTTTAACATATATACACTTTACATTGACTAGCTGCGGTTAATTATATATTATTGATACAAACTCAACAAGGAAAATTTCCATGGAAGACCCACCGCGACTTGAATCTCACTACGGATCTATGGTTTGGACAAACCCAACCACTGAAACTATACGCAAAAAGGAGTGTTTGTGCCACAACTGCGATAACCTTAAGCCTGACCAACCGGATAACTGCTCCAAGGCAGAAGCACTTTTCCAAATTATTAAACGCGAAAATGTGGCACTCATAATTACACGGTGTCCGGCTTGGAAACCGAAAAAGGAAGCAACATGCGTTGGCTAGTCAATTACATCCGTTCTATTTTTTGTAAGCATGAGTGGGAACGGGAGGATTTTATAGTCAAGATTTTAGATAGTATCTATCAGGATGAAAAACGTTTGTTCGTATCAGCTACCTGTAAGAAATGTGGCTGGCACAAATCATACCAGAAGATAAATACATAGGAAACAATGAGACAAGCAAAAAAAGTTTTTCATCATGACTATCCGCCTTGCCAGGCTCGCCTGGATACTAATGGCGATTGTCCCGAATGCTCAACCCCAAAACGCAACGTACACCCAGATATGCAAAGCTTGGCTATTTGGTTCTACTGCCCTTCATGTAATTGTCCTTTAAAAAATTTGAACTGTCCAAAGTGTAGAGAAACCTTCAAACGCCCCCTAACCAAAACTGGTTAGGGTTTATTTTTTATGCCCCATGACACCTCTTAAACTTTTTGCCACTTCCGCACGGACATGGATCATTACGGCCAATGACTTTTCCGGATTCATCTGTGAGTTTTTTACTGGAAGAAATTTGCGCGCCATCACTATCGCTGGTTTTAACAGCGCCGCTAAAATTTAAAGCATTTTTGTTCATCACCGATGGCGCCAACTGAATACCTAGATTAACTTTGTAAATGAGATAGACAACTTCTTTTTGAATAAAGTTCATCAGTTCATTAAACATGCGGTAGGTTTCTTTTTTGTATTCCACCAGCGGGTCATGCTGGCCATAACCGCGCAAGCCAATGCCGGTGCGCAAATAATCCACGGCCACTAAATGTTCCACCCACAAATTATCTATTGCCCGCAACAACACCTGTTTTTCTATTTCCAATAGCATTTCCTTGTGCGGTACAGTTTTTTCGAGCAATGTTTCATATTTTTCGTTAGCCAACTTTACCAGATGTTCAATAATAGCTGTTCGTAAGGTGGCATCCTCCAACTTCTCCCCTCTTTCTCCCGCAAATAACTCAATTTCCTTCTTTTCATAATCCGACAAGGGGAAAATGGTTGTAACAGTTTGCATTATCTCTTTCATGTCCCATTCTTTTCTGTTTTCAGTATTGGTATGAAAAGAAATTATCTGTTCTACTTCTTGTTCCACCATATCGAGAATCATTTCCCGCATTGTCTTTGCTCCACCGGGCAAAGTCTTGTTTTTTTCGTATTCAAAAGTATCTAAAATTTCACGGCGTTTGCCGTAAATAACTTCACGATGACGGTTAAGCACGTCATCGTATTCCAACAGGTGTTTACGCGTATCAAAATGAATACCTTCCACTTTTTTCTGGGCGGATTCAATAATTCGAGTAATCATCCCCTGCTCTATTGGCATATCATCCGGGACTTTTAAAGTTTCCATTACTTTGCGGATACGATCACCGGCAAAAATACGCATCAGGTCGTCTTCGGTAGAAAGATAAAATTGTGATTCACCGGGATCTCCCTGGCGACCACTGCGGCCGCGCAACTGATTGTCTATACGGCGGCTTTCGTGGCGTTCGGTACCGATAACATGCAAACCTCCAGCAGCGCGAACTTTTTCGGCTTCGGCAGGATCTGGCGGATTGCCGCCTAAAATAATATCCACACCGCGGCCAGCCATATTAGTAGCCAAAGTAACCGCTCCGGCGCGGCCAGCTTGGGCGATAATCTCACCCTCACGTTCGTGGTTTTTAGCATTTAAAATTTCGTGTTTTATCCCCTCTCGTTCCAGATACAAACTTAACTGTTCATTTTTATCAACCGCCACAGTACCGATAAGTACCGGCTGGCCTTTTTCTTGCAACTCTTTGACTTTCAAAGCAATGGCTTTGTATTTAGCAGTTTCAGTTTTGTAAATTCTGTCGGGATAATTATGTCTCTGATTTTTTCTGTTTGGCGGGATTACTACTACTTCCAATTTGTAAATTTTACCAAACTCTTCGGCTTCGGTAACGGCTGTTCCGGTCATGCCAGATAGTTTAGTGTAGAGACGGAAATAGTTCTGGAAAGTAATCGTGGCCATGGTGCGGCTCTCGGCTTGAATTTTTACACCTTCTTGCGCCTCTATCGCCTGATGTAAACCTTCGCTATAGCGGCGGCCAGGCATTTTGCGGCCGGTGAATTCATCGACGATTATAACTTCGCCGTTTTCTACGATATAATCACGGTCTTTTTTGAAAAGCGCGTAAGCGCGCAGAGCCATCTCTACATGATGAACTGTTGTTATCCCGCCTTCAGCATAGATATTATCTATGCCTAACCACTTTTCCATTTTATTTAAACCGGCATCGGTAAGAGTGGAAGAACGCATTTTTTCGTCAACATTATAATCTTCGTTTTCTTTTAATCTTTTTACCAAATCAGCAAACTTGTAATATATATCAGCCGCTTCTTCAGCTGGCGCGGAAATAATCAGCGGAGTACGCGCTTCATCGATTAAAATTGAATCGACTTCGTCGACAATGGCAAAGAAAAATGGACGTTGCGACATCTCACCTTTACTCTGCACCATGTTGTCACGCAAATAATCAAAGCCGAATTCGTTATTGGTGCCATAAGTAATATCACAACGATAGGCCTCCGGACGGGCACAAGTTTCTAAAAATTCTGTTTCTACTTTGAACATGCCTTTGACATCGCGTTCTTTGTCAATTTCACTTCCTTCGGATACATCTTCCTCTGGTTTGATTCTTTTTTCCGCGTTGTATTTAAACGAAACCAATTGCTGCTGGATAATACCGACACTTAATCCCAGAGCATCATAAATTTGACCCATCCAAACGGCGTCGCGTTTGGCCAAGTAATCGTTGACAGTTACGACATGCACCCCGCGTCCGGCCAAAGCGTTTAGATATATAGGAAGCGTGCCTACTAGTGTTTTGCCTTCACCAGTACCCATTTCGGCAATACTGCCGCGATGTAATACTACGCCACCAATAAGCTGGGAATCGAAATGACGCATGCCGGTGAGGCGCTTAGATACTTCCCGCACCACAGCGAATGCTTCTGGTAAGATACTATCTAATGTTTCACCTTTGGCTAAACGAGCTTTAAATTCGTCTGTTTTAGCGCGCAAATCCCCCAGACTTAACTTAATCATGTCTGGTTCTAAAGAATTTATTTTTTCAATTACTGGCTGGATGCTCTGAAGTACTTTGGCGTTGGGATCGCCAAAAATTTTGGTTAAAAACGACATAAGTATTAAGAATTTAAACAAAAATTAGCCTTTTTTAGGCTAACTTAGTTTAGCATGTTCAAAGCAAATAATCAAGGCTTGGGTATATAGCTTTTTATCCTTTCCCCCTCTCTTTCTACCACTTCGCCGTCATACTCCCCCGAATGGGCGGTGACACCTTCGTAGATAGGGCGTTTTTGATCTAAATGTAGATTAAAAATTACTGTTTCACTCTCTGTTTGAATATATACATGAAAACGCGGATAAAAATCACGATGTATGCGTTTGGCATAACTGGTTTTACCCATACGGCGGTCTATGATTTTACCATAGCCACAGCGGCGGATAAACTTTTCCGGATCGGAAACTTTAATTTTAGAAATTCTTATCAGCATAAAAACATTTCCATCATTTTTTAAGATGGAAGCAATAATTATTTTATCACCCTAATCGAAAGCTACTAATTCCCTGCGGTGCTTGGATTTCCGATAACGAGCGGCGCTATCTCAATAATTTTGTTTTCGCTAGGGCGATACATTATGGCTTTACGCGCTCCGGTATATATTAAGACCTTGTCGCCATTGGCTGTTTTGGCGAAAAATGCCTGGCCTGATCTTAATTTTTCAGCATCAGTGACTGTAGCTATGGTGGGGTTTTCTCCTTCCGGTAAAAGCACCAATTTTGCAACGGCATCGACTATTTTTTGATTTTCTTCTTGAGTTACTTTCTGAGGATCAACTTTGAGTGTTTTTACTTGCCTATAAAATATAAGACTAGTACCAGCTAAACCAATCACCAAAAGACTTAAAAAAATTAAAACCGTTTTTAGGGTATTTGTTGTCATTTTATTAATGATTATTAGAATTTATAATCACCCCGCGCCTGCGGAGCATGATTCTGTTGAATCAAATTATTTTAACGACCTTTGATAATAAGTATACCATATTTTTGTTTTACCACAAAACGGACTGTGGATATTATTTTTGAAGACCATCACTAAACGGGAAGAGCAGAATGAACAAAACAACTACGGCAAACAGGCTGATACGTAAAGGTGCCGTCATCAGGAATTACCGGCGGCATACCTTCGGTTAGTGGCACGCCTTTGCTAAATACTTGCGAATAAACTGCGGTTGGTTGACGACAAAGTTCGCAAACTGCTCGTTTGTGTTTAACTTCTCGTGGACCAAGCTCCAAAAAACCTTTTACTACATCAAACATTTTCCCTCTATAATCAGTATCCAGACCGGCAGCGATAACTTTTACCCCTTTGTTTAGTAACCTGCCTACTATTGCCACATCCGCCGGATCAAACATGTGCAATTCATCTATACCGACAACGGAAAAATTTTTTTCTAGAGCTTCGTTTAAGGAGCTAACCTTTTTTGCTTCTATTATCACGCCGTTTCTGGAAGAAATATGTTCATCTCGGACATTGCGCGCGGACTGATAAAGCACATGAGGAATATCGGTATATTTTAATGGCGCAAAGTAACTTATTAAATCAAATGATTTTCCACTTTTCATCGGCCCGAGAATTAAAGTTAAATCCATAACGATATAATTTTTATAAATTCAAATAAAATCAAAAATATTATAACACACTTGAACAAAAAAAGAACCGTCGTGTCAAGACACAGACGGCTCAAACCATATTGTATAAATTAGAACTGATACTCCGTACCCAGCACGGCTCCCCATAACCACTTGTCTGCCGTAAATATCCCCCAAGGAACAACTAGTGAGGTACACAACTTTTCCCCTCTCGTACACCACTTCAATCCCGGGGTCATGTAAAAAAAGTTTGATGTGCGCCGAAAATCTTTTTCGACTTTTGTGACATCATACTCGAAAACTTCCAGAACGCGTTTTGCCTCATCATCGAGCTTTGCATGTACGACGACGCTATATCTTTGCCACAACACACCAAATGAAAAGGAAAAATTTCGGCGAAATGGAAATCTGGCATCTAGCCCGGCTTCCAATGTTCCTAACTCTCCATTACTGGTCAAGTGGTCTTTGGCAAAATTTTTGAAATCAAGCCAATCGTCGGCAAAGTTCACCTGCAAACTACAGATGCTGAACCCGCTACTACTGGTTCTTGTCATCCCAAACAACCCTGTTAGCTTTACGTCATGGAAATTAAGAGTGGCGCTTACCCACTCCCTAAAACCCATTTCGACATAGCTCACCGAAGCTTTAAGATTACTGTCTTCATGGTCGAGCAGAAATTTTCCCAGGTAGAATTGGGCGCCGAGTCCGATGCTAAGTCGGCTGCGATTATTGTAGACACAACTTGCGCCTAAATTCCAACCCTGCCGCACAAAATGATCGCCCCTATCTGAGCCATTTAACTCGCCGCTTAAATACATTAAATTTGTGTACAAACCGCACGAAGAGACTGGTGATTTGTACGGTTTTTGTACCGGCTCTGCCTTTACCGGCGGCGGGGCCTCTTTCGGGCTGGCCACCTCCGGTTCTTTCACGTCTTCGGCGAAAGCAGGAGCAGTAAATAATGTAACAACTAAAGCAATACCCCACCTCAACAAATAGCTGCTTCTCATTGATTTTATCCCCCTACCATTCAGTTTAGGTGGGTATTTGATTTATGTCAACAAACAAAAAACGACATCTACTTTGCTTCGATGCCGCTTTCAAAAAATTTTATAGCTGGGATATTTGAGCTGCCAATATGCTCGGCAACAAACTCTGCAATATTGATCGGCTGGACTGCTTTAACCCACTCTTCTTCTGAGAAATTTTTAAGTCCTTCTCTGTTTTGAGGCGTATCCACTAGTGCTGGCCGGATATCACAGGTGCTAACCCCAGTTCCTTTTAATTCTTCTCCGAGGTTAAGAATAAACCGGCTTGTTTTGGCTTTGGCGCCGGCATAGGCCAGATTCCCTTGTAAATAACTGTCGGCCGCGTGAGACGACATATTGAATATCACACCCCTGCCTTGCTTGCGCAAGACTTCCTGAGCAACCGATGCCACCACAATTACCGGTTTGGCAATTGACGCTTCTAATTTATCATTCATCTCAATAATTTCTTGCGGCGAATTTATCAGAGAAGTTCTGATCCAGGTGCCTACAGAAATTACCACAGCATCAATTTCTCCAAATTTATTATTACTTTCTGCAAAAACTTTTTGTACATCTGTGAGGCTAGTTGCGTCTGCAGATATTGCAAAAATGTTTTCTCCACCCAACTCTTCTTTGAGTTTGGCAAGTTTATCTTGACTTCTGGCTACCAAAACAAGATTCGCTCCGGCTTTTTGAAATTCCCGGCAAACAGATTCGCCTATTCCACCGGTTGCTCCAAAAAACACTACCGTTTTCCCTTCAAGATTTTGCATACTTCTCCTTTTACTTGCTGTTAAGCTACGGCTTCTTCGTGGTCATCATCAAAAGATTTTTTAGGCTCAAAAGAATCTAAACCACTATTTTCTTCTTCCAAAGTCTCATCCGTTGCCACACTTAATTTACCCTCTCTTTGCGCGGTCTTTTTATTTTTTTCTTGCTTCTTTAAACTTTCTAGATACGCTTCAAATACAGGGCTTCTTTCTGGCATATTGTTAAGTAAAAGTTAATTTTTAAATTAATACCCCCATTATACCCTTAGCTAACGCCTATGTCAACTCTCTCGTTTTACTGGTAAAACTGAGCATATTTTTGCCTAAACTTTGCCAATTTAGGAGCAATTACGGCTTGGCAATAACCCTGTTCTGGATTCTTGGCAAAATATTGCTGATGATATTCTTCGGCTGGAAAAAATTCTTTCAGTGGATAAAGTTCGGTAACAATTGGCTGGTCATACAATCTTTCTTCAGCCAATTCTTTCATAATTTTTTCCGCTATATCATACTGTTCTTTGGTGTTATAGAAAATAACTGAACGGTACTGCGTACCTACATCATTGCCTTGGCGATCTGGAGTGGTAGGATTGTGAATCAAAAAGAAAATATGCAAAATGTCATCTAAAGCGATAATAGATGGATCATAAGAAATTTGTACTACTTCGGCATGGCCAGTAGCTCCGCTGGTTACTTGTTCATAGGATGGGTTTTTTGTCTTGCCACCGGCATAGCCAGAAACTACGGACTGAACTCCTTTGGTATGCGAATAAGTGGCTTCCAAGCACCAGAAGCATCCCCCGCCCAAAACTATGGTTTCCAAATTTTGCATACAAAATATAATTATAATCGAAATGAGTGAGTGAAATATTTTAGCAAGCTAAATATTTTCGAACGAATGAGTTTATATCCGTAGATATTAATTGATAGTACTATACTTGCAAGGATTTTACAATTAAAAAGACTGCCTTGTGAGCAGTCTTTTTTATATATTTAATATCGTCTGCGGAAATTTTTGTTGCCTTCGGATTGTCCACCACGATTCTTGTTACCCTGATAACCTCCTCTGCCACCACTTCTTCCTCTGCCTTGGAAACCAGATGTTTCTTCATAATGTTCCGCAGGCATTGAACGGCGGGGCGGTAAAACTGGTAATGGCCGGACAGGAATTGTTTTCTTGATTAGTTTTTCAATATGTCGGATATCTACCCATTCTTGTGAAGTAGCAAAAGATATGGCTTTACCAAAACTTTGCGCCCGGCCGGTACGGCCAATACGGTGTACGTAATCTTCGGTATTGTCTGGTAAATCATAATTTATTACCAAAGAAATACCAGTAACATCAATACCGCGGGAAGCGATGTCAGTAGCCACCAGCACTCGGAATCTGCCGGTTTTAAATCCTTCCAAAGCCATTTTGCGTTGAGACAAAGATTTGTTGGAGTGAATTTCAGAAGCAGTATGACCCATAGCGCGGACGCCATTAGCAATTCTTTTGGCACCATGTTTGGTGCGGGAAAAAAGCAATACTGAGCCTTTGTTGTCTTCCAATACTTTTTCGAGCAACTGCATCTTAGCATCTTTGTTGACAATAAAAATTTCTTGTTCCACGTTTTTAGCAGAAGTGCCAGCTGGAGCTACTTCGATGCGAAGCGGAATTTTCATGTAGCGGTGAGCTATTTCGGAAATAGCTTGCGGCATGGTGGCAGAAAACATTAAAGTTTGTCGTTCCTTAGATATCATGGCCAAAATTTGTTTGATCTGCGGCATAAATCCGATATCAAACATGCGGTCAGCTTCATCTAAAACCACAATCTTCATGTTGGTTAAAGTAAGATTTTTTTGCTGTACATGATCCATTAATCTACCTGGGGTAGAAACGATAATATGCGGACCGCGGCGCAACATCTGTTTTTGCTGATATCCGGAAGCACCACCAATAAGTACGGCTGTGCGCAAACCTATTGGTCGGCCAATAGTTTGTAGTACCTGATCAACTTGTAAGGCTAACTCGCGTGTAGGCAGCAAAATTAAGCCTTGGGCATTACCTGGCATCTGGGACAAAATCTGGATCATAGGGATACCAAAAGCCAAAGTTTTGCCAGTACCAGTTTGGGCGATACCAACAATGTCTTTGCCTTGTAAAGCTTGCGGAATACACTGGTGCTGAATAGGTGTAGGTACAACAAATTTCAACCGTTCCAGGTTGTCGAGTAGTTTTGGCGCGATGCCAAGCTCGCTAAAACGAGCTTGTGGCTGTAAATTCTGTGTCATAATTTATATTTAGTGACCCGATTTTCCACTGGGCCACTATTATATGACACAAAAGATTCGAGTCTGTAGCCGCTCTTAATTGAGGGCTAGTTGTTAAGACTGGTGAGTATAGCAAATAACAGCCATTTTGTCAATAGTATAGCCGCTATTTAACTACTATGGTGCGTTTGGCTGCTAGTTGCATGGCTACAAAAAATACTGCCGAAAAAGCCAAAATAACGACTAAAGAAACAAGCGGATTCAAATCCGAGTAACCGGTAAGCGAATAACGGAAAAAGTTAATATTGTGATGAATAGGGTTGAATAGACTAATGGTAGTCCAGGGCTGTGGCAAACTGGCAATCGGATAAAAAACTCCGGCCAAAAAAATCATGGGCTGCATTACAAAAGAAGTCATAAAGGTAAGTGCCTCAAAATTCTTTGCCCAAAAACCAAAGGCCACTCCCAACATACCAAACTCCAAACCAGTCAGAAAAAGTCCAATAACGAAATATATAGGGTGGCTGGGCAAACCAAGTCCAGGGATAAACCAGATAGTGGCCAGTAGCGCCACTACAAGGGCAAATACACCGCGTGTGAAGGCCGCCAAGGCATAGGCGATACCAATACGCCACACAGCGATAGGTGCGAGCTGTAGGTCTATAATATTACCCAAATTTTTAGAAATCACTAAGGCGAAAGATGGGTTGGAAAAACTATTATTTATCACTAACATCGCCAAAAGACCGCTATAGACAAAAGTAAGATACGGCAGAGACCCGACCTCACGGCCGGCAGTGACAATACCAAAAACTCCTAAATAAAGGGCGATAGAAACTATCGGATTAAAAATCGTATCCAGCCAAATCTTTTGAAAACGTTTTACTTCCCGGGCATACAACGCCCACATGTTTGTGTTCATATTAAGAACCATTGTTAGTTAATTTCAAAAAGATATGTTCCAGAGATGCGGCTTCAGAACGGATTGATTTTAAATTATGATTATAATGACTGGTAAGCTTGGCCATATCCGTGGCCAAATTCGTAGTGATGGGATATTCATACTCCACACCTACCTCAACAACTCCGGCTAGTGGAGCTACTGAGCGATCGAATAATTCAAAATGGATGCTGTTTTTAGAAAATTCTTGCTGAATACCTTTTAATTTTCCGCTTTTGATAACATGGCCATGGTCTATAAGTGTAATAGAATCACAAAGCTGTTCAGCTTCTTCCAAGTAATGCGTAGTAAAAACAATGGTTGTGCCTTCGTCGTTTAGACGACGAACTAAACTCCAAATTTTTTGACGCAAACTTACATCCACCCCGGCGCTTGGTTCGTCTAAAATCAAAAGTTTAGGTTTGTGTAAAATTGCTTTAGCGATCATCAGCCGGCGTTTCATACCTCCGGAAAGACTACGGGCCTTTTCATGGATTTTGTCGGCCAAGCCTAAATCTTCGAGCACAGCTTTTATACGCTCTTTACGTTCATGTCTAGGCACGCCATACATTCCGCAGAAATAATATAAAACTTCTTCTACAGTAAAAGCCATTTCCATCACAATTTCTTGAGGAACTACACCGATAAGCTGTTTGGTTTTGTTGGCGTCTTTTTTCACATCCAAACCAAAGACTTCGATATTACCATCATTTGCCAACAAAATGCCGCTAATCATGTTTATGAGAGTCGACTTCCCTGCCCCGTTAGGACCCAGTAGACCAAAAATTTTTCCCGGTTCAATATCCAAAGAAACACCATCTACGGCTTTAAATTCCTGACCTTTGGAATTCTTAAAAATTTTAGTAACGTTATTTACGCGAAGTGGTAACATATTCATAAAACAACCGATAGTTAGTGGTAAGAACAAGCCAATAAAAACCGTGCCTCAAATCTATAAGTCCATAAAAATTAAATGGGTTGGCGCTGTAATCCCAAAAACGATAGTCTAATAGTGCCAGGGAAAGAATACCGCTTGCAAGTTCTAACGCTATACACATGGCTACTCCCCCAATTACGCTCCACAGAAACGATATGTTAGCAGAACTAAAGAATAAATACAATATCACCGCCCCTATGCCAAAGATAATAGAAAAAAATGGCACCAGTGTCCCGGGAGCATAATACCCGACAAGCCAAGAACGATAGGTTGTATCTATCAACCAACCAAACATCCCTCCAATGGCGAAAATAATCGGATATAAAAATTTTCGTTGCATGTTATGATTTTATCCCCGCTATGACTAATTTTGCGCGTGGATCCTTTACGCTGTTGCGTAGCTCTTTCCAAGGATACAATGGCCAGGCAGTAATTGTGCGGGCACAATAATCTGGCTTGAATTTCGACCATGGCTGCTGATAGAGTACGGCATATTTCACTTGCCGCGGATGTTTTGTTTTTAAATACTTACTTACTAAATTTAAAGTCTCTCCAGATACGGTCATTTCATCTACCACTAAAATTTTTAAACCCTTCAGACTGCGTTTGATACGCTGAGAAAGAACCGGCTGGCTGCGCAAATCTTGGGCGCTATCATTGGATTGGGTTTTAGAAAAATCCGCTTTTATTACGTACAACTGCTTGTTGCCCAAGCAATATGAAATCATGGCTGCCGGAATTAGACCGGAACGCGCCAAAGAAATAATTACATCGGGTTTAAAATTATTCTTGGCCATGGCTTGGACAATATGAAGCGTATCGCGCTCCACATCTTCCCAGGTGATTTTTATTTCACCTTTATTTTTCTTATAAAATTTATGGGCAACGGACATATCATTTTTTAGGATTTTCTGCGGCTAACTGTTTAACCTTTTGTAAAATAAAACTAGGCAGCTCTTCTGGATTAGCCAAACCAATTTTTTCAGCAAGTTCTTTTTGTATTTCTTCGGTACTACTCACCCATTTGTCCAAAAAATCGCTTTCATCGGCTAACTTTGGATAACGTTTTAACACACCATCGCGTTTAATCTTTACATCAACCAAATTCGTACCTTCGGTTATGTTATCTATATAGAACATCATTTTCTGCAACAAACTTACATTTTCTTTTTCCAGAATATCAATATCTGCTATAGAACCGATAATATCAATAATTTCCGGTTTAATTCCGTTTTTTCGCAGGGTTTCCTTGCTTACCGATTTAAATTTTTCTGAAGCTTCGGAAACTTTTCCTGATTGCCCCCTTATCGTTTCTATTTCAAGTCTTTTATCAAAATCATGTAAGATAGCGGCTTGAATTAAAGTTTTTTTATCTTCTTCAGACAAACCCAATAAATCCGATAACGCATCGGCTGCGCCGGCTTCAGCCAAGCAGTGCCTGATAACATTGGACCAATCTTCTTGGCCGCTAGATCCTATATTTTTTACTATCTGTTCCGGAGATAAATTCTTTAGGCTTGGCAAATGTCCGCTTTCACCATGTAATTTAATTAAATTTAAATGACGCAAAGCGAGATTGGCAAAATACCGGCGAAGCTCTGTGTCGTTGGCATATTCCTCAGAATAATTTGGCTGGTTTTCTTTCATAAAAAATTTAAAATCTATCTCCTTAGACTATCAAAAAACAAGGTTTTTTACAACCTTGTTTTTTTGGGTAATATATAAATTATAACCAAGCGCCGATTATAGCGCCGGCAGCGAGCAAGGTAACTAGCATGTTCATACTTGTCAACCAAAACATTGTTTTGTTTCCACCCCAAGCGACATCGCCAATTTTTATTGGTAAAACAAAGCCAAGCCACATAATCAATCCGGCCATCGCGCCTTTATCCCAGCCAAATTGCTCAAAACCGACAATTATCCCGGCCAATACATAAAACATCAGCAAACTGGCCAAAAATTGCCCCACATAGCTCATCCACATCGTTTTCTTCATCCCTGCTTGCTGTTCTGGAGTCAATTTGTCCATGCCGCTGACAGCCATAAACTTTTTACCAAACAAAGGACCGTACCAAATACTGCCGATAACCATAGAAGCGACTGCGGCAGCTAATACTGCCAAATAGTTGATGTTTGCCCACATATATTATATAAATTAATAGTTAAACACTTAAACTATTATAGCAAAAAACAAGATTGATTACAATCTTGTTTTCGGTCTGTGCAGGCTTGGTGGGACGCGCTTGGAGTTTATTTGGCTATTCCAACCTAAATTTAAGAAGCTATTTTTATAACCGGTCTCCAGATACCGTTTAACCGCTCAATACCCCAAAAATAATCTTTATTTGTTGTAGAATTTCCTTCGATAATCATTGCTACTATTTCTGCCTTTACCTCAACATTTTTAACACCGAGTTTAAAATTTTTAATCCCAAACCCTGCATAGCCAAGTCTTAACTCTTTGTCTAAGCAGTGTACCTGTTTTCCCGAACTTGAATTTCTTCCAACATAAACTGTATTAGTTGCCACATCACCAAAAACCATAACGCCGTCTGGAATAACTGCACCGGCCTCATAAATAGCGTCCCATTGTTCCAATTTAAAACCCTTTGATTTTAAACCATTAACAATTTGACCAGAAAAATTTGATGTTTCATCAGATACGCTAGAGGTCAACCCGTTAGAGTTGACTACCGCAACAACTTCGTAGTTTTTGTTTATTTTTTTTGAACACTTTACGATTTCGTCTAGTAAAGTGTTATCTACTTGTCTTTCTTGATTACCAATATAAGTATTATTTTCTACTTTATTCCCTGCCACATTATCACCAGACCCATAGCTATTCTGTTCGCTAACCTTGTTACCGCTGAAATTTAAAATTTTATTTCCAACAAAAAACCACCCAATAATTGCTAAAATTATCGTAACAATTATTGATAATAAACCAATTTTTTTATTTGTGAGCCACTTATTAAAATCTGACATAATTTGCATCGGGGATACGAAAAATTACGAGGGGAATTTACGGGATAGGACGGGCGGAAGGAGGGGTTGAGGGAGGAATTCCGCCCGCCCACTGGCGCACTTTTTACGATTTCAAGTTTTTTTCATGATCAAGCCTTTGATGGTACTGGTCTGGGAGAAATATCAATGTTGTAATATAGCAATTTTTGAAATTGTTTATTCTTTTTTTTAATTTTTTCTTCTGCCTCAAAAATTTCACCCTTTATTTCATCAATACGTAAAGAGTCATTTCTCTCCTTTGCTTTTCCGGATTTATAATGTTGAGATGTTAAATAAACTGCATAACTTGCTTTTTCTCCTATCGCATAAATTGGCAATTGTCTAGAAATACCGTGTAAATAAGCTGGAATTTTCGGCTCTTCTCCGGTCAGTGCGTCATTACATAAATTTTTAAGTTCAATTACGATTCTACAAGATCCTTTGATTAATCGAAAATCGATATACCCTCGCCCAGTCTTTACTTCTGTGTCAAAAGTCGTGTCGGGGTAATGTTGGAAAAAGGAATACGCCATACCATGAAGAAGTCGCCCTACAACAACTTCTTTGCAGTGACCAGAATTAGCTGTGCGTTTTTTTTTCCACATTCGATTCCACCCACCTTTATACTCCATGTAGTGATTAAAACTTTCCAAAAAATTAAACAGCAAATCTTTTAAATCGGAACAGCTGTTAACTTCCTTTTTTTCTGTATTTTTAAAATAATTTTTGAAATTTTTAACAGCAAGAAACTGAAGAAGATCCATTACAAAATTGTACTCACCAGGGTCCTGTCTTTCAACCAACTCAAGATACCGTCTAATCAAACTATTTTCATCTTCCATTGCAGCATAAATTTCTTTCATCTCTATTTCATCCAAACTTTTGGTAACTATGTTTACAAAACGTTCTTTTAAAATCACGTCGTCTTTAAGGATTCCAACAATTTTACTCTTCGCGCTATCAGCGCTCGTAATAGTTTGAGCTCGCAAAAATCTTTTAGGTACTAAAATAATAGCTTCTCCGTTAAATGGGTTTCTTGGTAATTCCTCGTAGACACCTCCTGTCCATTGGAACTCTTTAAAATCAAATTGCTCTCTTACCGGTAATTCAACTCTAGGAACTCCTAATTTATCGCACTGTTCTTTTGTATATTTAATTAGGTAATCCATCAATAGGCCTGCGGAAAGATCGCTTATACCATCTGGTCCGAGCTGATCACCAATAATGGAAAATATGGCTGGGTTAATTTGATTATCTGGGTAATTTTTTTCATCAGCGAGCTGTTTCACTAGCGTACGTTCTAAATAAAATTTAGTTATAGCGTCCGCAAACCGCTCACCTAGCCCAGCTCCTTTATTTGAACCTTCTGTATAACCAAGATAAATTTCTTTTGGCTCTTTGAACTTAAAAAATCTTTTTAATTTTATATATTCATCCGGAGTGCCTTTTGTGGTTAGAGATAGTTCATAAGCTCTTTTAAAAAAAATATTAAACCTATTAAAAAGATCTCTCTCTTCTTTTTTCCTACTCCTTTTAATTAGGAACGGGTCAATAAAAAGCGCTGAATCATACTTCAAATTTGTATCAAAAAAATCCAGGTCTTCTTCTTTGGCCCTTATACCAAATACTTGTGTAAAATGGATTGATGATGACATTTTATAGATTATTCAAAAGGGGTTGGAACCGAACTAACTATTTGAATTTTTTAAAGTAGTCAGGATTTGCCATGGCTACCATTAAGACATTGTCAAAACTATATCGACCATACCCAAAGGTCTCTTCCTCAAAATTTTCTCCTTCTTCCAACTTTATATATTTAATATAATCAAGTATTGAATTAATTAATTTACCTCGAAATTCAATTTGAGCCTTGAACCCTTCTAAACCAAGTTCGTCTGAGTTTGTACGATTAAATTGTTTCATGTGAGAAGCCATCTGATCGGCCTTAACATACACTTGCAACCACAAATGTTTTATTACAGTTTCCCAACGAAAGGTACGTTCTACCCATTTAATTATAAAAATCGCCAAAATTATTATTACTAGATACCACATATTAATTGTAAATTATACCCGATTTTGGGGGATTTACGACAGTGCAGGCCCGCTCGGATTCGAACCGAGAACCGCGGTTTTGGAGACCGCTGTTTTACCATTGAAACTACGGGCCTAAGAATAAACCCCGCCCGGAAAACTTTTCGGCGCGGGGCTTATTTGTTTTACTTTGTTTCTTTGTGTTCGGTGTGCTTCTTGCAAAACTTACAAAATTTTTCCAGTTCCAATCGGTTCTTTAGAACCTTTTTGTTCTTGCTGGTAAAATAATTTGTGCGTTTGCATTCTTTGCACTCCATCTTCACCATGTTGTCTTGTGACATATGTTTATTTAATTTTAAATTCTTCGCGACACAATATAGTATGCCGTTTGAGCCGTTGTCGGGATTTGAACCCGAGACCTTTTCCTTCGCTTACACCTCTAGTTTAAATTAGAGGACTAGACTGTATCTTGAGCATGCCCTTTCGAGTTTAGCTCCCCTTGTCAGTCGTTCGGGCGTATTCACGCCACGGTCTTGACCAATATTATGGCTTTTAACCGTAATTCGGGTGACATTGCAAGATTTCCCTTGCAATGGGCAGGAGTCACTGCGACCCACCATGGAAATGCTCTACCAACTGAGCTACAACGGCATTGTGTTTTTTCTTTTTACCTGTGGGCAGACTAGGATTCGAACCTAGGAAGGCGTAGCCAGCTGATTTCACTAATCCAAAAGTTTCCTTATGGCGTGGACTATATCTTTACCCATATAGGGTACTCTGGTATCTAGTCTCTACGGCGCTCCCTATCCGCGGCGGATAAGGTTCCCACGGTATTAGCATAGCCCTTGCTTTAGCTTTCACCGTTATCCCAGAGAGTTCATCCCAAGGTTACCCTTGAGAGCTGCATTTTCTACAGTCAGCCCCGTTTGACCGCTTCGGTATCTGCCCATCTTACTACAAAGTGTTTACCAAACTATGGCAAAGTGATAAAATTTTCTCTAAAAGTTTTTTATCGCTATAGCGCACATGAATAACACCGTAAGGCATTGATCTTTTGCCTCTGTTGAAAATTGAACGCACATATGGTTTCGTAAACTGATTTCGTTCAACATTCAACTGAAGCGACCAATATTTAATCAAAGCATTCTGATCCTGATCTGAAAAACAATATAGATATAATCGCAATCGTTTCTCGTCTATACGACAAATTGTTCTTAAAAACTTTAAAAACAATTTAGCTACTCGAGTATCTGAATTTGCAAAATCAACCGTAACGGATGTCTTTGCTCCTTCGCCATAATATAGCATAATTGCCGCGATCAAAAGCTCACGTTCTTTCACTGAGAGATTTTCTTTAAAGCGAAAAGATAAAGGTTTTCTCTCAAAAAGAATTCTGTTTTGTTCCCACATACTCTTGCGTGGTATTTGGTGACGGCGAAGAGAACCGTATATCTGTTTTAAAGATAATTTTAACTTGATGGAGATTTCTCTCCCTGTCATACCTTGATTGTACAAGTCTTTCACCAAGAATTCCTGTTTATTGGTAATTGTTTTTTTAGGCATAAACAAATGGCGTATAGCCAATTGTAGTATACCATATAATTTGTAAACGAACAAAATGCTGGAGCCGTCTCGGGGGCTCGAACCCCGGACCCACAGTTTACAAAACTGTTGCTCTACCAGCTGAGCTAAGACGGCGCTTACTACACTCCCATTTTATCAATTCTATCCTTAAAACTGTTTAATTTTTGTTGTTCTGGATTAACCAATCGCAGATCGTTATATCCTTTAAGTGCCAAGTCTTTATTGCCGCATATTATAGCAATTTCTATCAATAAGTCAAGGTACTTTGGATTTTGCGATTCTAGCTCCACAGCTTGTAGTATAGACTCTACGGCTACCTCTGGTTGACCCACCCTTACTAACAGCTCGGCCAGGTGATAAAAGCGCGGTGAAAATGAATCATTGATTAAAACTGCCTGTTGGAAATACTGTATCGCCTCTTCCAAATCACCCTGCTCTTCGGCTATTTTAGCCAACTTTACTAAAACACCATCGTCATCCGGCTGCATCTTCGTCAAAAACTTATATGTTTGTCTGGCTTCTTCTATAGAATCTTTGGCTAGATAAGTATCACCTAAGCCGCGGTAAGCCGCAGCTGATTTTGGATCAACTTTTATAGCTGAGATAAATATCTCTTCTGCCTCATCAAAATTCCCCGCTTTTAACTGTTGCTCTCCGCTAGAAATTAACTGTCCTAATTTTTGTTCGTGCTCTTCTTTATTAACTACCTTATTTTTTTGTTTAATTTTTAGAACCTGTTCGTGATGAAGCAGTCTTTCTATCTTGCCAACATAGATTCTAAACTGTAATTGCGAGATTCTCCAAAGCTTACCAACCGGGCCTAACATTTTTCCAACTTTGGTTTTTAACAAACTACCACTTTTTTCTATACGTTTATTTATAATCTCTCTTTTCTTTTGATAAATTTTTTCTTCAGGCAAGTTATGTAAATCCAAATTGGCCAAATGCGGAAATTTACGTAAAACTAAAAACAAAATAACTGCCAAGGCGATTATAATTATTCCTAAAAAAAGTAAATTAAGCATAAAAACAAATTTAACGGACTGCGGCCACAATATTCATCCAACTTTCCAAATTTGTCGACGCGTTACCCACCAATACGCCATTGATGTTAGGATTTTTTAAATACTCGGCCACATTTTCTGGCTTCACGCTTCCTCCATATAAAATAACAGGGGTAATACCAGTTAAAGCAATAACTTGTTTTTTTATGAGTTGGTGCATGCGTTCGGCTTCTATAGGATCACAATTTTTGCCTGTGCCAATAGCCCAGACCGGTTCATAGGCTACAATTAATTCTCTGTCTTTTGGCCAAACAATATTGTGAAACGCGGCTCGTACTTGAATTTCGATAGCTTCTTCGGTTTTATTTTCCGCTCTCTCTTTTTCAGTTTCACCAACGCAAATCACTGGTGTTAAATGTTCATCTAAAATAGCCTCTAATTTTTTACGCACTTCGCTATTGCTTTCATGAAACAGATGTCGACGCTCGCTATGGCCAACCAAAGCGTATTTGCAACCAGCTTCTTTGTACATTCTCGCTGATACTTCCCCAGTATCCCCGCCTTTATCTTGCCAATACACATTTTGCGCGCCCAAACTGATACCGACATCGTGCAAAACTTGGCCGACAGGATATAGCGCTAAAGCGCTGGGAAAAATTGCCATTTTTACAGACGTAGGAATACTTTTGGCCTGGGCGGCAATAGCGTTGGCCAAAATATTACTTTCATCGTAATCCAAATACATCTTCCAGTTGGCAAACAGATAAATTTTAGATTTATCGGACATAATATTATTTTAACAAATCCAAAACCTTGTCTTTACTCATCGGACCGATTACCGCCACGCGCATTTGATCAAAATTAAACAATTTTTTGGCTACTCTTTTTACATCCGCAGCCGTAACAGTCTTTATTTTCTTTGTCACCTGTTCGTAAGTTTGTATTTTATTAGCAAACCAAAATTGTTTGGCAAACCATTGGGCCTGAGTACTGGAATCTTCCATAGACAATTCGGTACGTCCGGCAATATTATTTTTTGAATCAATCAACTCTTTCTCTGAAACAGATTCATTAGTTATTTTTAACAACTCGGATTTTATAACTTTAAACGCATCACCTAATCGGGACGGATCTAGTCCGGCTTGAACGTTGGCCACTCCCACTTCTCTAAATGCGCCTGCGCCAGCATTAACCATGTATGCCAAACCTCGCTTTTCACGAACTTCCACAAACAATCTGGAACTCATTCCCCCACCCAAAATATTTAGAAGTACCGAAACGGCATATCTATCTGGATCATTATAGTGTAGCCCAGGGAAACCGAGCATCACTTGCGCTTGGTCCAACTTCTTTTCTGTTACTAAAACTCTGTCTGTCAAAGACAGAACTTGTTTTTTCCAAATAAACTTTTCAAAATTTGATTTTAAATCATGCTTTTTGTCTTTGGCTCTGTCCATTTCAAAACGCTTCAAAGATTTAGGCAATTTTTTATCATTAATATTTCCCGCTACAACCAACACCATGTTGCTTGGTAAATAAAAGTTTTGATAATAATTCCACAAATCTTCCCGGCTTAGGCCGCGGACGCTTTCAGGAGAGCCGCCAATATCCCAACCTAGCGGATGTTCACCAAACATCGCTCTTTCAAACAAAGTATCTACAGCCATGAGCGGATTATCTTCGTACATGCGTAATTCTTCAACAATCACACCTTTTTCTTTTTCAATTTCTTCACCTTCCAATTTGGAATTGAAAATTATATCAGCCAGCCAATCAAAAGCTTTCTCAGTATTAATTTCTCCAGTGCGGACATAGTAGCCAGTGTAATCTTTGGAAGTAAAGGCGTTGTATTCAGCGCCCAAAGAATCTAATTCGCGAGAAATTTCCAAATGAGTCGGCCGTTTCTTGGTACCTTTGAACAACATGTGCTCCACAAAGTGGGATATGCCGGAGATTTTCTTGTGTTCGTAACGCGAACCAACCGGAAACATGGCCATGATAGTCACGGCTTTACTGCCAGCTACCGGCACCTTAATCAGAGTGATACCATTTTTTAATTTGGAAACTTTATACATAATCCTTATCTAGAAAATTTATCTTTTAAGTAAGCCTGCAGATCCCCTATTTCAACTCTTTCTTGTTCCATAGTGTCTCTATCGCGAACAGTAACTTTTTTATCTTCCAAAGATTCAAAATCAACTGTTACGCAATACGGAGTACCGATTTCATCTTGACGGCGATAGCGCTTGCCAATACTTTGAGTTTCGTCATATTCCACACTGAAATTCTTACGCAAAGTGGTAGCCAAATCTTTGGCTACACCCGATAATTCTTCTTTTTTAGATAATGGCAATACGGCTACTTGGATTGGCGCTAAATGTTTAGGGAATTTCATGACCACGCGAGTTTCGCTCTCACCTTTTTCAGCCGTAGGCACTTCCTCTTCGCTGTATGCTTCCAGTAGCGATACCAAAAGCATACGATCAATACCAAAAGTTGGTTCGATTACATGCGGCAAGAATCTTTCGTTTGTTTCTGGATCAGTATAGTGCAAATCTTGACCACTGACAGTTTCGTGCCGGGACAAATCAAAATCTGTGCGGTAAGCGATACCATGCAATTCTTTTATGCCAAACGGATATTTATATTCAACATCCACAGTACGTTTACTATAGTGAGCACGCTCGCCGTCTGGAATTTCATGCCAGACCAGATTATTCATATCTATCTGCATAACATCTTGCCACCAGCGCTTTATTTCACTCAACCACATCTCAAATGTTTCTTCCCATTCTTTTGGATTGATAAAATATTCAAACTCACCGATTTCAAATTCACGGGTGCGGAAAATAAAGTTGCCGGGGGTAATTTCGTTGCGGAAATTTTTGCCGATTTGAGCGATACCAAATGGCAAACGGCGACGAGTAGCATTTAAAATATTTTTGAAATTAACAAACATACCAGCGGCAGTTTCCGGACGCAGGTAAGCAACGGTGGAAGTATCTTCGTTTACTCCCAAATGGGTTTTGAACATTAAATTAAATTGTTTTGGTTCGGTAAGTGAACCGTCGCAATCCGGACATTTCAATTCAGAGATAGTTTTTGCATTTTCTTTGTCATATCCCGGCTTGGCACTGGCTGCTTCCAGCAAATGATCGCTACGGAAACGGTGGTGACACTTTTTGCATTCTACGAGTTCATCGCTAAAATTCTGCAAATGACCGGATGCTTCCCAAACTTTTGGGTTCATAATGATAGCCGTATCAAGAGGCACCATATCGCCTCTTTCCTGGACAAAAAACTTCCACCAAGCATTTTTGATATTTTGTTTAAGCATATGACCGAGCGGGCCGTAGTCCCAGCTATTGGCCAAACCGCCATAAATTTCACTACCAGGAAACACAAAGCCACGTCGTTTGGCTAGAGAGATAATTTTGTCCATGTCTTTTTGCATATAGAGATTATTATACCAAAATTTTTACAATAAAAAAAGGCCCTTCTAAGGTCTTAATTGTAGCGTATTTATGTTGTTTACGTCAACTAAACGCCATTGACTTTTTGATCATTATGTAGTATGCTCCTCTCAAGGAGAAAACAATGACAAAGACTTGGGGTTGGATTGTGACAATTACCGTAGCAGTGCTTACACTTTCTACTTTGGTTCATGCTTTAACCGTTGTAGAGCAAAATAAACGGATTGATGCTCAAAAGCTCGAAATCGATACTTTATACAAAGATATCAGTACTCTATACAAAGATGTTGGCACTCTATATAAACTCACCGAAAAGTTGAGCCTAAATATGGAAGCCCAACAAAATTTGTTAGAAACTACAATCGACATGTGCAAGATGCGTAAGTCGACCACAGTCGAAGCCCAACCGACATCTCGTCACATCATACAAATACGACCACTCGCGAAAGCGAAAAGTCGCTGACACAACAAGGCCGAGGTTTTCACCTCGGCCTTTGTATTTTTGCCTATCAGTCAAATCATTGACAAAACCGTCATTTTATGCTACTATTTGCGATAGCTCTTAAATGATTGGGAGTGGTGCAAAAGGAGAACAGATGCTACTTCTTCTAAAAACCATAGAGATTCTAGTAATTCTGGCAGGATCGACTCTGCTTGTTGTCAACGCTATTTTCAATGATGGAAAGATGGAAGGTGTGTTTGCAATTTCGATCTGGACCGGAATCCTTTTCGGAGCTATTCACTATTTGAGGCTAAGGAAAAAAAATACTAAACCATGCGACCACCCGCAAAAGCGGTAAGTCGCTGACACAACAAGGCCGAGGTTTTCACCTCGGCCTTTGTATTTTTAAATCGTATTAATCTAATCTTTTATTTTGATGGGTTAATTAAATTGTCAAAACTGATTCTTATTTATGAAGCTTACTATACATATCTGACGGTAGCGCTGTTTTTAACAGCTCGTCTACTAAACGCAAGGAGTTATTTATTTCTTTATCACCAGCTTCTTCGGCTGAATTAAAATCATATTTTTTTACAAAATCTTTTCCATGCCATTTTTTTCTATATGTAAATGGGACCTTAACAATTTTCTTTTCTGATGGTAAAAGAAACGAAACCTTACCTTCTTTTTCTACCTCCACCCCCTCATACCCTTTAACTCTATCGGGTAATTTAAGGCCAGAGTCTTTTATAACTTGAAGAAGATTTAACAATCTAACCTTCGTTTCTTCCGCATGCTTATGCTCTAAATCTGCTTCCTGTTTTTCTGCTTCAGCTTGCCATAATGTTATTTCATCCTTTACGCTTTCACACAAATATCTAGTTTCTGATTTAATATCAGTACTAAGTATGTTATCTACAATTTTAATAATTGTTTTGTTATCTAACTGAAAAGCCGGACGAAAATGCTTTGAATTAGATATTCTTGAATCAATGACATCTATATAAATTTCTCCCGGATGTTGCAACATCAGCTTTTCATTATAACCAACAAAATCAGAGCTACTGGGCAAATACTTGTCCTCAACCCCATCAACGACTCGATAAAAAACATCTGGCTCGGGTAAATAATATCTTGATTCGTTTGGAGATAAATAACCTGACGGTTCAACTTTTGAAACATCATATCCCCCTCCTCCCTTTATTGCTTTTTTCAACGGAACACAAACAGGTAGATCATCCTTTGCCTGTTGTCTAAATTCATAAAATAATTCCCTGGATTTTTCATCAAGTTCTTCCGTAGGCTTAGATAATTCTTTGGATTGTCTTTCTAACGTCTGAAAATAAATTTTAAAGCTTACCCGAATATCTTTTGCCCAATCGGGAAGTTCAGCTTGTTCTTTATCTTCATACCCTCCTCCGCCTTCACGAAATGGAGCCATAAAAAATAATTTTAAATCGTATTAATCTCCGCCTCTTTCTTTTCAGTAATTTCTTTCACTTTATCATTGTAATCTTTTACCATTTTATCCAATTCTTCTTCTAAACGATACTTATCATCTTCAGTTACTTCGTTGCCTTCCTCGGCAGACTTTATCATCTCTTTTACATCTTCACGAACTTTGCGCAAAGCAATTCTGGCAGTTTCTTCTTTTTGATGCAAAATTTTTATCAGTTCCTGACGGCGTTCGCTGGTAAGTTCAGGTAAAAATATACGCACTTGACTGCCGGTATTTACCGGATTTATACCCAAACCAGAATCCCGCACCGCTTTTTCTATAGCACTCAAAACACCTTTGTCCCAAGGTTCAATATTTACTGTTTTGGCATCAGGGATATTTATTGAAGCCAAAGATTTTAAGGTTTGGTGCGTGCCGTAGGCTTCTACCATAATATCTTCTACAATGGCAGCTGAAGCTCTACCTGTGCGCAGCCCGGAAATATCTTCCTTGAAAAAGCTGACCGCGCTCTCAAAATCTCCTTTAAAATCAGATATTTGCATAGGTATAAATTAATCTAAAACTGTAAATCCTAAGAATAATAATTTACTATTTTCACGGCTCGTTACCAGGTCTACCGGTATAGTGTTAGTAGGCAGTTTTCTTGTTACCCAGTTTACTCCGCCATCTACGCTTTTGTAAAGAGTAGAGCGCACATTCTTGTTATTATCCCCTAAAATTGTGCCGGTATAATAAAGTTCGTTAGGATTTCTTGGATTAAAGGCAAAACCGTAAATATTTACACTGCCTGGCGGCGTAAGCAATTTTATTTCACTCCAAGAGGCGCCGGCATTGTCGGATCGAAGTATCCCGTATTTAGAAATCCAGAATAAGCTGTCTTTTTGAGCGGTATTTAAAACAAATCGATTAAAACTTAAACTGTCATTGAACTTTTCAAATCCATTTCCGGCATTAACCCAATTTTCACCGCCATCATCGGATCGATACAGCCCCTGGTTATACGCAGCAGCGTATAATCGGTTAGGGTTAAATGGATCTGCAACCAAATGACGCAGTTCAAAACCAAATCTCTTGATTATCCTCCAGCTCTGTCCGCCATCTCGACTGCGAAAAACATCTCCACCTAACTGCGCGCCGTAAATAATTTTGGAATCAGTTGTATCTACCGCTAAAGCCACAAATCTCTGGGTGGTTCTTTCTTCGGAGAATAGTAAATCAAAATTTCTCTGACAATCAGTGGTTTTAAAAATATGCTGACCATCGCTAACATAAATTGTACATTTGTCGCGCGGATCAACTGCTAAAGCGTAAATATATTTATTGGCTAGAGCAGCAGTTGCATTCCAAGTGTCGCCATTATCATAGCTATAGAACAAACCTTGGCCGCGTGTACCCATATATAAAGCTTTAGGGTCGCTAGGATCTGTGTAAATTTTGTATACCTTAGCTCCGGACAAACTTCTTACCCCTTGGGCGGTAAGCAGAGTTGATTTGGCTACCCAGGTTTCACCAGCATCAGCAGACCGAAAAACCCCCATTGGTCCTTGAGCAGTATTTACAAACTGAATACAACCGGCACCGGTAAGTACAAGCGCGGACAAAAGTCCGAGCAAAAGTTGAATTTTTTTGTGCATATCGTTTAATTAAAACTTAACAAAATTTGTTCAACGACTAGGCGCGGATTTATATTTTGCGCCAGTAAAATTTGTGATTTTTTAAAATTATCTACTAAGCCGGCCATTTCAGATAAAGACAGTCCTTCATTTTTTTGCGGATTAGCTACTTTTTCTAAAATTTTTTCTCTCCAGAGCACTGTCCAGGTCTGCAAAGCATCGGAAAGTTTTTCGCTAGTGCGGAGATTGTCGGTTTTTTCGTTAAATAAATCCTCGACCGCTTTTATTTTTTTATAAAATGGCGCTCCTGATATTTTTTGCCAGCGTTCTATTTCCATATTAAAATTTTTCCGCAACCCTTCATCAGTCGCTGCCATTACTGCTCGCCCCGGTCTGCCCCAAGATAATTTTGTAGATTCGGCGGCCAGCTCTTGAGCATAACCCAGCTTTACCAAACCATTTTCGATAACTTTTTCATCTACAGATGAAAAATAGAACATCTGACAACGCGAACGGATGGTAGCCAACAATTCATTGTCATCGGTAGTTAACAAAAAAAATACTCTTTGTTTCCCAGCTTCTTCCAGACTTTTCAGCAAGGCATTGCCTGACTCTTCATTTAACAACTCTGCTTCGTCTATTACTATCACCTGATAACCGCCAAACCAGGATCTCCGGCCCAATTTTTCCTTTAGCTGTCGAACTTGGGCAATACCAATATCTTTTTTTAGTTTTTCCGTTTTTTCGTCTACTTGGCGGCTAAGATAATAAAAATCTGGATGCGTATCCAGTTGTTTGTCAGTTATTTTTAATACTTGCGCAGCCAAATATTTAGCTACTGTTTTTTTACCCACACTCTCGGTGCCAACAAAACAATAAGACTGGGACAGCGCGCTGTTGGCTATCACCTTGTCAAAAAATGAGATAATTTTTTCGTGGCCGATAAGGGACATTTTATTTACGAAATGAGCTCCTCGGAGCTTGCTCCGAACAGCCTTTATTTTAATTTAGACCTGACTTTTTCTACTACGTCATTTATATTCCAATCCGCTTTCACTAAATACTCATACACTCCGTGTTCCATTGCCTCCGCCACCTTCTTTCCATCGCTCAAATTGGTGAGTAGTATTACCTGTGCGTTTTTCCCCCAGGAATCTTCACGTAATTTCCTTAACATAGTCATGCCATCCATAACAGGCATCACAATATCCAACAAAATTAAATCAGGATGATGACGCAAAGCCTGTTCCAAACCAACCTCGCCGTTTGGAGCTTGTATAATCTCAAATTTTTCGATGCTAAATTTCTGGGACAAAACTCCCAAAAGATCCACTTCGTCTTCCACGATAAGAATTTTATTTCTAGTTTTGGCCATACAATAAATTTATGTTAAATAACTAGATTAAACAACTAGCTCTTTTTCACCGACAACTTTTTTCATGCCGCCTTTAGGAATAGTGAAGTGAAACGCGCTCCCTTTTCCTTCGATTGATTCAAACCAGATTTTTCCTCCGCTTATTTCTACTATTAATTTGACTATGTACAAACCGAGTCCCGTTCCGCCGGTATAAAATTTAATGGCGTTATCGGCACGGAAAAACTTGTCAAAAATTTTATTTTGGACATCGGCGGGAATGCCTATTCCCTCGTCAACCACGTCAATCTGATAATACTCTTCTATTTCTTTAAAATCAACTTTTGTTTTGCACTTCCTTGGTTTGGAATAGTGAACAGCATTGTTTAATAAGTTTAAAAGAGCCTGTCTAAACAAAACCGTATCCACATTGATCAGAGGCAGTGGCCGAAACGGTTTATTGAATATAATAGCGCAATTTTTGGCCTCGGCGTAAGCAGAAACCTCGGAAATAATACTGGAAATTGTCGCTATTATATCTGTCGGCTTTGGTTCGACTTTAATTTTTTCGGCATCCAAACGCGAAATATTAAGCAAAGAATTGATGAGGGTAGCCATACGCTTTTCTCCGCGTTCTATTTCAGATAAGTACCGTTTTTGCTCTGATGTTAAATTATCATTATTCTCGCCTCTTAACAGTTCCGCGTTCCACTTTATAACTGTAAGCGGGGTGCGTAATTGATGGGAAGCAAAAGAAATAAAATCTGTCTTCAATTGTTCCGCTTCTTTGAGCTTGGTAATATCTCTTTCCACTCCAACAAAAAACTGTATATCGCCTTTACTGTCTAAAATTGGCGCGATTCTTAGTTCGGCCGTATAGGCCTGGCCATTTTTTCGATGATTTACTACGTCGACAATAAAAGTATGTGTTTGGCCGTTTTTTCGATAATTTGTCAATTCGCCGACAAAAGGCTTCTTTTCTGTTTTTATAGTATGCCACATCTTCTCATAAAAATCTTTTGACATGTTTCCACCCCAAAGCTCTCCGGCCTTTTTCCCTATAGCTTCTTCCGCTTTGTAGCCGGTAATATTCTCGGCGGCTTTATTCAGATACAAAATAACGCTATTTTTATCGGTAATCATGATGTGATCGGACTCGCTGTCTACGGCCAGCTTAAATTTATCCAAGTCTTTGGCTAATCTACTAGTCGTTCTATTTAAAAAATAAATAAAAAACGCTCCTTCCAACAAAATTAATGCTATAATATGCGCTGTCTTGTTATTTAGGCTTAACCAACCCGCCACCGCCGCTAAAAATACTGCCATTAAACTCAATGTAGCGAATGGTCGTGTCTTTGTTTTAAAAATATTAAGCATAATTTTTTCGTAATCTATATTATATTATAACATAGATACAAAAAAACCTAAATCTCCGCGCCTATTTTGTCGCCAAAATGCTTCTTTTATAATTTTCCAAATTATCCAAAGCAATCCCCACGCCTTTGGCAACGCAAAGCAGTGGCTCTTCGGCCACATAAGTAGCCACGCCAGTTGCTTGAGCAATAAGTTCATTTAAATTTCGCAGCATCGCCGAACCGCCCGATAAAATTATGCCTTTGTCTATAACGTCCGCCGAGAGTTCCGGCGGAGTTTTATGTAAAACTTCTTTGATGGCTTCAATTAAATTTCCTAAGTCGTGCTGCAAAGCTTCGGTAGTATCATCAGAATTTACTGTAATAGTTTTTGGTAAACCAGAAATCATATCCCGGCCTTTCAACTCATAGGTTAAAGGTTTGTCCATATACATCGCCGAACCAATTTTTATTTTTATTTCTTCGGCCGATCTTTCGCCAATGGACAAATTATATTTATGACGAATATATTCTATGATAGCCTGATCAAATTTGTTTCCGCCAATTCGCGCTGATCCCCAAGAAACAATTCCACCCAAAGATATTACGGCGATTTCCGATGTTCCACCACCAATATCTATAATCATATGCCCAGAAGCCGCGCCAATAGGGATATCTGCGCCAATAGCAGCCACCACTGGCTCTTTGATGATATATGCAGCACGGGCACCAGCCGCGATAGTAGCGTCAATTACCGCTCTTCTTTCCGTAGAAGTAATCCCAGCGGGCACTGTTACCATTACCTCAGGGCGAAAAAGGTGGACTCCCCCTAAAGCTTTGTTTATAAAATACCTAAGCATCGCTTCGGTAGTATGATAATTGGCAATCACGCCGTCTTTTAATGGTCTTTCAGCAACTATAGAATCAGGAGCGCGGCCAATCATGTCTTTAGCTTCCAGTCCTACGGCCAATACTTTGCCGTCTACTTTGGACACAGCCACCACACTAGGCTCGTTTATTACAATGCCTTTTTTCGGCACATACACCAAAACATTGGTGGTCCCCAAATCAATACCAATTTTTTTGATGAACATAAATAAAAGTGGTAACTAGTTCAAATTAACTTTGAAGTCCCTGTCTAACCGTAAATCTGTTTTGTAATTATAAATTTGATTTCCTAAATCTGTTTTGACTTCCCCAGGTTCCGCGGAAGATATATTTTTACCAAAGTTAAGATCCAGAGTCAATCCGCTAGCGATAGTTCCTGCTTGTTTTTGAACAAATAAATTATATGAATTCTTTTTTATTTTCTCAACCACTGTTGGTGATAAATAAAATTGCCAAACCAACTCACCAGTTTTGCCCGGCTCGATAGAAGTAAATGTGCCAAACCATTGCTTGCCGTTTTCTACTCCCTGATCTACAACGCCCGGTTCGGTTGTGCGGTCCTTTTTCATGCTTCCTAACACAGAAACAAACTGGCTCCCCGCAGGCAAAAATACCCGAGCATAAGTTCTGTATCTAGTAGTAAATTTAGTAAAAGTTCCTTTGTTGGTATATTTCATTTTAACAGTGGCAATATATCTACCACTAGTGGTTGGCGCAAATGAATAAGACAGTTCACGATCCATCACTTTATCAGTTTTTAAAGCTGCCAAGTTAGCGTCTACCCACAACAGATAATCGCCTGAGGTTTGCTTCATTTCTCCAGCCCAATTTTTTGCTAATAAAACACTTTGTGTTTCCGGATCAGTGGAATAAGCAATAATATGTTTTTCTGCTAACATTCTCTGGCTTAGAGCCCAATACTGCGACCAATGTTTTAAAATGTCTCCGCGAATACGGGCCATCAAAGCATGGGTTAAATCCGCCAAAACTTTTTTACGTTCATCAAAATGCAGTCCTTGATCGGCATAACCAAACTCAACCTCATATTCCAATTTTTCTGTAAAATTCTCTGCAGTAAATACTTGGCCATTTACCGTAATAGGTCCGCCGATTTTTAGAACTTCTTCTAACAGAGTTGGGGTAATACCAATTACTCCGGTAATATCTTCGGCTGCCGTACCCCTTTCTTTTTTAAACAGATCCATTCCTTTTATAGACGAACTGGCAAAATCTGGAGACCAGTTGCTGTCGCGAAAGCCCCATCTTTTTATAGATAAATATTTTTGCAGCGGCTCGGGCGGCACAGACGGGAAATCTTGCGGACTACGATTATCTAAAATTTCGGTTCCTTCCACTTTTAAAATTTCCGGCATACCCTTGTTGACCCGTACCACACCATAAGCGCCGATAAATCCCCCACCCGGACGAATTTCTGTGTTGTTTAAAAATAAAATAAGATATGTTTGCGGCTGGGAAAAACCAAGAACCTTTTGAATAAGATTACTTTCGTTGACATTGGAGGTAATCTTCTTACTTACTTGCTCTACCACCACGCTTTGCAATTTGCCGGAACGATACCAAGAACGCAGGGTTAGAGCTCCTGCCACCAAACCAACTACAAGTAAAAGAAGGATGTATTTACGCATGAATTTTGGGTTAAGTTCTTTTTTTCACCGATACATTGAAACCTAAATATTTTCCAAACATCAAATGAGTAACTGCGTCCAAACAAGGAAGAGAGGAAAACAAAATCAAAGAAACCGGAACCAGCGCCCACTGCAAAACCATGAATAAATATTGATGGCGCGGTTGATTTCCCGGGCGTCTGGGTAGTATTAGCATACTCATTATTGCCGAAACAAACAAGCCCATCATGGCCAAAGTCATCAACACTTCCAAAATATTTGGGGCATTAAAGAATAGTGCGCTCTGCCGAACTTCATCACCCGCTACCCAAAGCGGCAGACGGCCGATGAGCGTAATTAAAATAGCCACTACAGCCCAACTCCACTTACCTTCCCATTCATGAAAAAGAGTGGTAAATTTTTTTATCCAGCTAATTTTTTTGTTTTTACGAAACTGCCACAACAAGTAAGGAATATGTTCGGTGCCCCAAGCCCAACGTCGCTGTTGTAAATATAAATTTTTTAAACTTTTCCACCAGCTCTCATCGCGCACTGTATCCATAGAAACAGGAATATAAAGCGGCGTGACTTCGTAATCTCCATTATACCTCAACCAACACTGATAAAAAATACGCGAATCTTCGCTGATAATATCTTTGCTATGGCCGCCACAATCCATAATCGCTTTAAAGCTCATGCTGTGCGAAGAAAAAGTAATTAAGTTATCTAATCTGGCCAAACTAAACAGCATCCAAAAACTGGTACCAAACGCCATAATACGAATTATTGCCGGCGATTCCCAGAGATTGTTGTTATACAAAGTTAGCGGTTGAAACGAACTGCGTTCCGGGCGAGGGTGTTTACAATATAAATAGGACAGATGGGCAAAGTACTGAGGATGAACAATAGTGTCGATATCAAAAATGGACGCGATAATGTCGGCATAATCCCAACCGCGAGCATCGGCATATTTTTGGAATTCCATTTCCGCATTATGGATATTAGAACCTTTACCAGGGATTTCATCGGGCAAATTATCAGGGTGCGTATAAAAAATTAAATCGGCAAATTTACCGGCATAACTTTCAGCTATGCGGGTCTGCATTTTTTGCCAATGCTCTAATTTTCGTCCTTCTCCGGAAATAACCAAATAAATTTTACTAGCTGGGTAGGTAGACGCTAAAAAACTATTCAATGTTGATTCAATCACTTCCCAACCTTCATTGTATAAGGGCAAAAAAATAACATTTTTTCTTTTCTCCCAAAGCGGAAATTCTCTGGTCAAACTTTCAAACCAATCGGCACGGATAGCCTTACGAAAACGCCGCCATGATAAAAATAGATAAAAAGAAAAATAGATAACCCGCAGTACCCAGTAAACATCGAAAATTAAAATAAAATAAATCATCCATAAAGGTTTTATGAATGATAAAGTTATGCTGACAATTAAAGTCAGCCAAATAGTGAGGCCAGGTAAAATTTCGTATAAACGATAACGATGATAATTTGAAAGCATAATTTTAGCCTATACGCGCTTCCCCGCTATATGTGGGAATAACGTATTTACCTACCACGGCTGATTTGGCTAATTCAAGAGCGGCTGTTTGATCAAAATTTTTAGGCAAAGCTACTGCCGGTATTTTTAAACTATATGCCAGCGTATTTACTGTTGTCACTGCCAACCGGGAAGCTGTAAACCGTCCTGCGCCCACAACTACACCTAAGTACTTAATATCTTTTCGGGTTAGCTTCAAACTTGATAGTAATTTATCCAAAAAAATTAATACATCTCTATTGTCCTTTGTTTCAAAAATTCGTTGAATAAATTTGTTATCCAACGAAAAATCAAAGATTACTTTGCCTTCTTCTGTATTATCAACAATCAAAAACATACGTTTTTTTGATAACTATTATAGCTGACTAAGTTCGTCTATAACACTGACATGTTTAGCTTCAAAGATGCTGTATAAGAACTTATCGCCTATCTCTCTGCGGTCGTTCCATTCTTTTTGGGTCATAATGGTGTAGCGCAAAGATTTACCCAGCTTCTTTTCAAATTCACTAATAAGCTTTGATACCAAAACCGGCTTGATTTCTCCCACCAATAAAATATCTGTTTCTACACTCTTGGCATCGGTAAAACAGCCGGTAAACAATAACACCTTTATCTTGCCGGCTTTTTCTTTCAAAAGATCAATTAATTCCCGCTCATACAACATCTGCGCTTTGAAGAGTAAAGACTTCATTTCTGGATATAACAAACAAGCTGGATCTAGCTTATAGTATTTAGAGCGGCCAGTACCCACGCCTTCCGCTACCTCTACTTTATCTATGGCCATAGGCATTATCAGGCCAACCTGTTCCAAATTGGCCAGCTCTCTTCTGATGGCATTAAGTTGGGATTCGGCCAACCGAGCTAGCTCTCGAACATAAAAAGGCCGTTCGGGTGAATGGAAAAAGATATATAAAAGCTTTACCCTGGTCTTTGAACCAAAAAGTTGTTCAAGCATATTTTGCACCTAAAGATCTATGTATATTAATGAAGTCTTAGTCCTTGTTTATTTTTACATTTTAAGGCCAGTATAGTATAATTATAATGACTTAAAAAGTCAAAATCAAGCTAAACAATCCCATGGAACCAGCTCTACATTTACATGAATTCTTTGTGGAAGGGAGCAATCCTGAGATATCGCACGTGCTCCTAAATATTACTGAACCTTCTACCCCCACCGAAAGGGACAAGGGCTACTTTTTTGCTATCTGCGAAATAAACAATGCCACCACGAAATATATTGCCAAGATGCAGAACGTGATAGACGAAATAGAAAACAGCTACTACGAAATCCCTGATAAAATAGGACAAACAGCCATGGAGATTGTTCTAGATAAAATTAACCAGGAAAGCCTGGCCATGGTGCAACCGGATATTTCCTTGCATTGTATTGTCGGGGCAATACGCCAAAATGATATAATTTTCAGTTTCTACGGACAACCACAGATGGTGCTATTCTACAAAGCCAAAGATGACACCTATAAAAAATTAGATTTGGTTGAACAAAATAAATCAAATGAACAAGATGATGAAATAGATGGCAAACAAGAAAAAAATCAGTTATTTTCACAGATCGTACAGGGAAAAATCGGACCTAATGATTTTTTCTTTGCGGGTACTGCTCATATTGTAAAATATTTCAACCATGACCGATTGCAAAAAATTATCACTACCAGACCGCCCCGCCAAAGCGCAGAGCATCTACAGAGAGTTCTGTCAGAAATCAAAAACAACTTATCATTCGGCGGTATAATTATAAATCTACAGCCTGGCCCAGCCGCTCCTGTTTTGATAAAATCATCCCCTGCCAGAAAAGGCGGAGCGGGCCGATCGCTAAAAAACCTGTTTAGCACCGAAAGAAATACAGCCCACATGCTCTCACCGTCTCTCTTATCCAGATTTGAAGAAGAGACTCCGTCAGCCAAAGAAGACAGCGCGTTTGCTGGCGGAATGCTTGCAAGCGAAGAAGGTTCGAGATCCAACACCGAGATTACTTCTTCCCATCTTCGCGCCAGAACTGGAAAAATCAAAAAAGCAGAAGACGATACAAAAGTACAAGATATATTAAAAAAGACAGGGGTAATTATTTGGAAAATGTTAAAATATGCAGCTCGTGGCTTAGTATTGCTACTACTGTTTATTAGCACTATAATTTCTACCCTAGGAAGAAATTTCCTTTTGTTATTTTTTATTATTACCAACTACCAAAATAGACGTCATACTATTTTGGCTCAATGGGCGAGATGGTGGAAAAATATAAAAGAAAATGCCAAACACCTTCCAGTGGTAACAAAGATATTGCTAGCATTATCTTTGGTTCTGCTCTTGACGTTTGGCGCTGGGATATTTTATATAGGCGCCAAACAAAAAAAGCAGGCGCGAGCGGCCGCGTACACTAAAGCTGTACAGGATATAAAAACAAAGGAAGACGCCGCGGAAAGTTCTCTTGTTTATAACGATACCGTAGCCGCACTGGCCAGCATTAAAGAAGCCGAGCAAGTTTTAAAACAATTATCCTGTGTAACAACTTTGGAAAAATCCACTTGTAAAAATTTACAAGACCGGCTTGATGATTTACAGATGAGAGCGCGCAAAGTTACTTTAGTTCGCCCCACATTACTAGCAAATTGGGATAATTTGGGACAAAACATTCAAGTGAATAATGTATTTTTGTTAAGCAATAAAATTTATGGCTTTGGCCAAACTAGCGCTGACATAATAACATATGACCCCTTGGTAAAAGAATCAAAGGTGGTTTCACCAGGTATATTTGTAGCAAATTTCAATGCCGCTTCTGTACCGAAAGAAAACGATTACGCCGTCTTGTTATACGAAGGAAAAGATCTTGTCCAGTTTAATCCAAAGGATAATTCCTGGAAAAAAATAGATATTGATTATCCAAATGAAAATGTCAAAATTAGCAGTGTGTCTGTATACAATCGTCGTCTATACACTATAGATATTGAAAACAATCAAATCTATAAACACGATGCTATAAAAACAGGTTTCTCTACCGGCAAAGAATGGACAAAGAATAATACTAGCGATATAAAAACAGGCGTAGATTTAGCGGTTGATGGTGACGTTTTTGTCCTAGGAAACAACGGCTCTATTTACAAATTTTCCAATGGCATAGTGCAGCCATTTGCTATTAGCGGTTTAGAACCGGAGCTTAAATCAGCAGATAAAATTTGGACTTATAATGATTTAAATTATATTTACATTCTAGATACTGCTGGCAAGAGAATAATTGTGCTGGATAAAACCGGACAACTAAAGAAACAAATTACAGCAACGGAATTCTCCAATCCTACCGGCATGATTATAGATGAAGAAAAAAGTACTGCCTATATACTCGACAGCAACAAACTATACCAGATTAGTTTATAACAAAAAGAGCCCTTCCGGGCTCTTTTTTATTTCTAAAAAGTAATTATTTTAGAGTTACTTTGCCGCCAGCTTCTTCAATCTTCTTTTTCATAGCTTCAGCATCTTCTTTCTTTACGCCTTCTTTAACCATCTTAGGAGCGCCATCTACTAAAGCTTTAGCATCTGCCAAACCTAAACCGGTTACTTCTTTTACAGCTTTGATCACATTGATCTTGCTAGCACCGGCATCGGTAAGCTCAACATTGAACTCAGTTTTTTCCTCAGCGGCAGCAGCTGCGCCTCCGGCAGCTGGAGCAGCCATCATCATGGCTGGAGCAGCGGCAGAAACGCCGAATTTTTCTTCCAAAACCTTTACCAATTCGGAAAGGTCTAGAACAGACATTTTTTCAACTTCTTCTACAAGGCTTTTAAACTTTGCAGGGACTTCTACTTTATTTTCTTCGGTCATATATTTATTATTAAGCTTTTGATTTAGCAATATTATTAAGTACACCTACTAAACCGCGCAAATTTCCAGCCAGTACATTTACGAAACCAGAAACAGGGCTGTTGAGAGAGCCAACTAATCTGCCTAGCAATTCTTGTTTGCTTGGCAAACTGGCCAAACTCTTTACTGCGGAAACGTCTACGAATTTACCTTCCAATACACCACCGAATATTTTTAATATTTCGTGAGTTTTGGCAAAAGTGTTTACTACTCTGGCAGCCGATACTTCGTCTCCCAAAGCCATAAAGGTAGCCACACCACCGGCGAAAACCTTTGGATCAATATCTTTTAATCCCACGTCTTCACAAGCGCGCTTTACCAAAGTCTTTTTGGCAGCTACTACTTTAATATCATTTTTGCGGCATTCGCGTCGCAGTTCTTCTGCTTCAGAAACTTTTAAACCTTGAAAATTGGCAAAAACTACGGCTTTAGCGGCTCGCAGTCCGTCTTCCAAAGATTTAATCGTTTCTTGTTTTTGTTGTTTTGATTTAGGCATATAAAATAAAAAATCTGTGTGTTCCACAGAATTCTAGTACAAATCGACCTAACAGGCTAAAATTGCCCTTTATTTGCACCTCGGCAGGAAATTAAGTCTTGCGACACCTGCTGTCTATGGTTGAATAGATAATATAATATCTGTGGATAAATGTCAAGGGGTTGATTTATAATAAAAGGCCGGTAAACATTTATATTTTATCGACCTTACCTAACCCCGAAATTTATAAAATAGCTTCTTTAATTCTATCATCTCATTATGAAGATCATCACACTCTTCATCGGTAAGTACCGCTACAGCGTCTATATCAGGTACACTCCCTAGAGGAATTGAATCTGTCTTATGCGAACCCAAACGATGGAGTTTCTTCCAAAATTCGTCTAGTTTTTCCCAAACTAAGAATACTTCCTCATCGCTAATATCCATTTTACATCCCCAAAAACCAGGAAAAATGATCAAAAATTCTTCTCTAATCTCTTTAACCGTAGTAGGCATGTTCACCTCCTTTGGTTACCAACCCGTAATTGGGTTAACAGACTATACCAGTATAGAACCTCTCTTGTCAACTGGTACAGAGGGGTTGACAAAGACTAGTTTTTATGCTATGATGTGACCTACATTTGGTATACCGACCAAAAAACACCAACAGAAAGGGATAAAATGTCGATGTCGCTTTTGGTCCAGTATGAAGAGGACCTAGAGTCCAAACGGGAAGAAGTCTACTGCCAGCTCAAAAAGCTGGTGAAGAATCTGCCCATGTACTTGAGCGCAACCACCAAGAGAGCGCTTCGGATTCACTTCGACAACTTCGACTTCGGGTATCAGTGGACCGAAGACGGCGAAGAGCTGATCCAGAAAGCTCGCATGGAACAGATGGCGACGGCAGAACGCTGGAAACGCTACGAAGAATTCGAACTGTTTGAAGACGAGCCCTGGATCGATGACCAGACGAAGAAGCTCTGGGGTTTCGCCGAGTACTGGGAGAACAAATTCGATCAGGAGACCATCAACGCCTGCAGGTTGAAGAAGGATCTCGCCTTTGAGTACGGAAGCATCCTCGTTCTGGAGAAGGCTTCTGGCAAAACCTACCATCGTAACGGTATCAAGCGCGATAAGACCGAGTTCTGGAACCGTCCCCAGCCGACTAGACGGCGACAGATCAAACTGCACAAAAAGATGCAGCGACGCCAGAACGACAATCAGCCTCAGGAGTAACCACAACGGATGCTCCACTCACCCGCCAAGACCACCTAGGTCGAAGCGGGTTTTTTAATTATACCAAGGTTGACAAATAGCTCGTTTTATACTATCTTGCCTCACAAGGAGTAACCCAATGGAAAAGACGCCCTATAACCCGGATGAAGACGAAAATCTCTTTGACAACTCAATGAATGCATTTTGTTTGATCTTGAGACAACTTGTTTCTCGCAACAAAAACCTCCGTAGCCAACTCTCTGATCTATCCAGGAAACAAAAAAATGGCATATCTGCTTCCACAAAAAAAGAAATCTATAACCACCTCCTTGAAGATGATATCTGCAATGACGAGTGGTTCCAAGATGGCAAGTGCCTACTACTAAAAGCCAAAAAAGAGGCCAAATCAAAAACCAAAAAGAGACGAAAATAATGGCACGCGCCCGCCAACTGCAAAGTTTAGCGGGTTTTTTATTTTCTACCAAGAAGTCTTGCCAAAAAACCTGGTTTTTTAAATTCTAAAGGTTTAACTATCATTGTTTTGTTTGCGTCTCCTGATTGGCTGTGTTTAAGATTTTCAAGCTTCTCCTCAAGATCTCTTAATCTTTCAACCGCATCTGTATCGCCATAATTTTGCTCAACATCAAAGCGAGCGCCATCTATTTGTTTTTCCAATTCGTCATAAGCAGAGATATTCTCTCTGACCAAACGAGCTTCTTCACCCATTAAATTCATTACCGGATTGGTTGATCTTGCTTTCGCTTGATCAAACTCTACATCTGTAATTTGCTGACGCAAAATTGCCAATTCATCTTTGTCATCTTGGGTTAACTGCTCCCCTTTTCTCAATACTGGCTTTGACTCTTCTGCCTTTCTCTTAAACTCCTCAGCTTTTCTTTGTATCTCCGCAGTTTCCTCCGGAGAAAAAATTACAGCGTTGAATCGTTCTCGTTTTTTTGCTCCAAACCCATAATTTGTTTCTGCCGGAATAAATTTTGGTTGTTTGTCGGCCATATAATATTTATTTAATTAAACTGCCTTGGTATGTCTTACCATCTAAGACGTCTTTCAGTCCGGACAGGTCTGTACCTTTAGCAAACTTTACCGTTAAACCCAATTTTTGCGCTGTTTTGGCTGCTACCGGATCAAAAGGAAGGTTCGCCCCTGGAATCCATTTGTCCCCTACAATTTTTCGCAGTTCGTCCCAAGTTAAATTTTCCATTTTCTTTGCTTGGGAATTTTCGCGCGGATCAGCATCATAGATATAATCTATATTGGAAAGATTAATTACTTCTTGGGCGCCATAAGTTTTGGCCAATAAAACGGCATCGTAGTCAGTGGAACAGCCGGGCTTCCAACCACCAGCTACCAGGATAGATTTTCTTGATCTTACTTTTTTAGTCGGATTAACAATTAACTCCGGATCCGCCCTACCATTAAATAACAAACCAACAAATCTGGCATTAAAATGCGTAGCGTAAATTCCCAACCAATCCAGATCAATATCAGTAACATTGGCTGATTCTTTGGCTGCTTTCTGGTATTTGCGGCAAGTAGACCCACCGCCAATTACCAAAATAAATTTTTCCCCCACTTCAACTCTCTTTAAAATTAATTCTCTAAACTTTTTTAAAAATTCAATGTTAAATCCTTCCGGTGGAATTACGATAGACCCTCCCAACGATATAATCCGGTATTGATTTTTCGGCATAACTTATTAAAATTGATTTGCTTTAAAATTATGGGTCTGTGATTTATGATTCTTCCCCATAGCTCCTTTTAACTTATTAGGCGAATACATGGATTTGTTTGCCTTAAAAGTACTTGGCGTTCTATATCCTGTCTTGCCCTTTTGAGCTCTGTTGGAAGAATAATTTTTCATAATTTATTCTTTTGATAAAGAATTAACTGCCCAACTGATAAGCCACATAGCCAACGCCCCCCAAAAAGCTGGCCAAAATCCAGCTACAAAAAATCCTTTAACTACAGAAGCTGCGAGCCAGAACATCAGAGCGTTTATTACTAAAGTAAAAAGACCTAGGGTGAATATGTTTATAGGCAAAGTTAAAACAAGAAGAATCGGACGAATAAGAGCATTTATAAGCCCCAGTATTAAAGCGGCCACAAGCGCGGAATAAAAACTTACTACCGTTATGCCAGGAATATAATATGCAATCAGAATCAAGGCTAAAGCGCTAAGCAACCAACGAACTAATAACTTCATACGATTATATTAAGTTAATTAAACTGGTTAATTTATGCACCGACTAGTAAAGTAAATAATCCTTCGATCAAAGGTGAAATAAGTTCAAACAAGAAGAAAATGAAGAAAAGTAGAAGTACAAATCCGTATTTGTCCAAAAAATTTCTAACTCCTACCGCCGAATCTGGCAAAATAGCATATAAAACTTTGGAACCATCGAGTGGTGGGATAGGCACCAAGTTAAATATCATTAACATAACATTGGCGTATACTATAATAGACAGTATAGAAGTAAAATTGGATGCAGGTAAAAAACGTATCAAAACAGCAAAAGCAATGGCCAGTAAAAGGTTGGTAGCTGGTCCGGCTATGGCCACCACGGCTGGTCCCCATTTTTGATTTCTTAAGTTATATGGGTTATAAGGTACGGGCTTGGCATACGCAAAAAGAAACTTACCACCGGTAAGCACAGACAGAGTAATAGGCATTAAAATAGTCCCCCATAAATCTATATGAGGTATCGGATTTATGGTTAATCTGCCAGCCAACCTGGCTGTTGGGTCGCCAAGCATGTCTGCAGCCAAACCATGGGCATATTCGTGGATAATAGCCGAAGGGACGATGACTAAAAAGTAAAAAATGAAGTCCATATATTGACAAAACTTAGGGATTAAAGTATAATTATCGCATTAGTATTATATCTCAAAAACGTTAACTTTTCAAATATATGTCCAGAATTTGCTTTATCTGCGATAAATCTGCTGCTCGTGCCAACCACGTCAGCCACTCCAATCGCAAGGTGCCACGAAGACAAAATCCTAATCTTCAATTAATCAAAGTAGCAGGCGAAAGCGTCAGAGCTTGCTCCAGCTGCCGCCGAACAATGGTTAAAAAAATGGCTTAAAAAAATCCCCCTCTCGGGGGATTTTTTGTTTATTGATTCTATTGCACTATTATCGTTCCGCTCATTGAAGGATGGAGACCGCAAGCATAGGCGTATGTTCCCGGCTTATCAAATTTAAGCTGATAAGATCCGCCATTACTAAGGACAGCCGAAGCTGCAAACCGACCATCGCTAGACACAACACTGTGAGGGGCACCGTCTTTATTTGTCCATTTTACTGTTGTACCTGCTTTAACTGTAATACTGGCTGGAGCAAAGGCGAAGCTAGCAATTGCAACTTCACGAGTTTCCGGTTTGCTTTCTGCTGGAGCAGGGGTTGGTTCCGGTGCTGGAGTTGAAGGTTTGGTTTCTGGAGTTTGGGTCTGAGAAGATGCTGAAACATTTGTTTGAGATTCCGGTAGAGAGGACTGCGGAGATTGTTCAGTTGGTGCTGTAGTAGTATTTTCCAGTTGAGTTTCCGTTGTAACAGTATTGTTCGCAGCACAGCCTGCGCCCATTAAAACCAAACTGCTTACCATCGAACCTAATACCAAGAATTTTTTCATATACAATTGTATATTTAAGATTAATAAAATTATTATAGCACGGATTTAGAAAAAAGAAAAGGACATTCATTATTTTGAAATGTCCTCACAAACCGCATTAATCTTTTAGTTTTACTTCTTCTTTCTCCGCCACATCTGGTTGCTGCTTATCTTGATTCAAGGCTGCAAATTCAGCCAGAGCTCCTGGGAATCTGCTTCCGACAAAGAAAGTCAATCCCATTAATTTATTCCACCAATACCAAGTTTCCATCCGATTTTCATCATAACCTTTCTTCAGCTCCCAGCACTCACCTTCTTTTATCCACGCCCTTGGTTCATAGTCTTTTATCTCATAAAAACGGCCGGCATCAAAGAGTGCGGACAAACTCATTAACACAACAACTGAGAAAAGAATAATCAAAAGCACAAAACCATACGTAGGAAAATGAAACGTTACAAGAGAGTATCCGTTGACTACAGCGATGATTGCAAAAAGCCCAGCCATAATTAACGACCTACGCATCATGCGCTTATACCTTTGCGCTTTTTCTGCAGCAATTTCTTCATAAGAAAATTCTTTGCGAGCAGGTTGTGCGTCTAACATTGTCCAACTCCTTTTTGTATGGGAATTTTACCCAGTCAGGCTAGCGGGACTTGAACCCGCGGCCTCATGCACCCCATGCATGCGCGATACCAACTTCGCCATAGCCTGTTCGAATGAGAGAAGGAAATAATTAAATTTCTACCAAGGTATTTTCACCCAGAATCATTTTTTGTTTACCAATTCCCTTTACCACATTTACTCCAGAGCCAACAATGCTGCCAAATAATTTTATATCGGCACTAATATTGCATTTATTTAAAATAATTGAATCCCCTATTTGGGCGTTCTTTATAGTACTACCAGCTCCGATAGTGGTATTTGGACTAATTATACAATCTTCCAAAGTACAATTTTCTCCTATTAGCACCGAGCCAGTAATTTTTACATTTTTATTTACAGTTGTACCCACGCCAATACGCACCTTACCATTTATCTGCGCGCCCTCCTCTACCTTTCCTTCTACCTTAAAATTTTCCGTAGGAATTTCTTCTAATAAAAGCTGGCTGGCAACTATCAAATCATCCGGCATACCTGTATCCCTCCACCAACCGGTTATCTCTTTATATCCAACTTTTAAATTGTTCTTTAGAAAATCAGAATGAATACTGGATATTTCATATTCTCCTCTTGAACTTTTTTGAATATTATTAAAGGCTTTAAAAAAGACTCCTGGACCATATAAATAAATGCCGGTAACGGCAAAATTATTCGGCGGGTTTGAAGGTTTTTCTAATACATCCACAAGATTATTTTTTTCATCAAAAACTGGCACACCAAAACTGCGGGCATCTGGAACCTGAGATAAGGACAACATGCAGTCGTAATTGCCATTTACAAATTCGTCTACAAAATTATTTAAACTTCCTAAAATTACATTATCAGAAAGATAGAATAAAAACGGATCATTACCGATAAATTTTTCCGCTTGTTTTACCACATGCGCCACTCCTTGTGGACCGCCTTGCTGTTCAAAAAAAGTTATTTTAACCCCCCAATGTCCGCCATCACCAATATATTTTTGCAGTTCTGTTTCACCTGGATTGGTATTAATAAAAATTTCTTCTATACCCGCATTGACCGCTTTTTCTATAGCATGAAAAATCATTGGCTTATTGGCCAAAGGTATCAAATGTTTATTCATGGTAGAGGTTACTGGCCGCAGTCTAGTCGCTCGTCCCCCACCAGTTAATATTGCTTTTTTTATTTTCATACAATTACCAAAAAATAATTCTCTTTGCTATAAACCAATACGCTACCATCAGCGGATTAGCAATATATTTTAATAACGGATTATTAATATCTTTTTCTTCAAAAATAACTTTGTCCGCTGCTAATTTTAAAATCTCTTTATCTGTAACTTTACGTATAGATTGAATATGTTTGCGTTTAGCCAACCACAACTGCCAATGTTTTAAATTTAACCAATATTTATATACGCTTATTCGTACCGCAAACCAACCGCTTATAACTGAAAAGAATATCAGACCAATTTCCATAACTAAAGCCATCGGCAGAAGCACCAGTAAGGTAGGCCATTTAAAATACATCAACATCACACCATATCTGTTTCTTTCCATGTAGTAAAATTTGTCTTCATTACGACTAAACTGATATTTATGATAAAAAATCGCATCTCTGACTATACATACTTTATACCCAAGAGCTTTCATGCGCAATGAATATTCTATGTCTTCGTGATACAAGAAAAAATCTTTATCCCAAGAGCCATATTCTTTGAGCAACTTCGCGCGCATAAGTATGGAAGCGCCGCTGGCATAACCGACTTCTTCTACTGGAGCCAATTTTAAATCACTTTTCTTAACTCGAAAATTTCCACAATAACCAAAGCCTAAATAATGAAAAGAGTTGCCGGCTGTATTTACTAATTCCGTTTCCGGATAAAGCAGCAACAAAGATTGAGCCGCCCCGATTTGTTGGTCTGCCTCCAAAGCTGCCACCATTTTTTCTATACAATCTGCAGCCATAAAGCCATCGTTGTTGTGCAGATACACATAATCAAAACCGTGTTCTAAGGCCCAAGCAATACCGATATTGTTACCTCCGGCAAAACCAAGGTTTTCTTTTTGAGGCAAAAGCGTAACATGCGGAATGCTACTACCAGAAATTGGCAATAATTTTTCTTCCAGATTTCGCATTGATGAACCAAACTTTGGATGCGGGTTATCAACTACAATAAATTCTACCCGATCTTTTGGATAAGTAATTTTTTGCAACGCAGAAGTGACATCGTCTAAATAGATGTCAGAATTGAAAGATAAATAAATTATTGCGACCTTAGGATGCTGCATAATATTTATGATGACGTCGCCATTTCCACAAGTACTTGAACCAGCTGACCAAATGAATTCTGGCCAATTTGTTTTTTATTAAAGCATTAAATATTCCCGGTACTTTGGCTGACTCGCGAGCATGTTTATGCATTATGATAATATCATGAACATAATAAACTGGCCAGCCGTTCTCCCACATAGTCAGCGACCAATCACAGTCCTCCAGATACATAAAATAGCGTTCATCAAACCACCCAATGGAATCTACGACTTCCTGGCGAACGACCATAGCTGCCCCCAGCACCCAATCTACCGGCATAGTTTCATTGTGATCAAAATCTTTCATTAGCAATCTATCAGAGTGCTTTTTTACCCACTTGTACTTCTTATCAAAATTTATCTGTTTCAAAGGTTTGATCAAAATTGATGGCAGATCAAACCGGTAACAAGAATACTGTAAAGTCCAGTCGCTGTTGAGCAGCTTGGGACCAATGCAGCCTATCTTCGGATTATCATCCATAAACTTTATAATCCGTTCGATGGTACGAGAATTTTCTAATACTGTAGTGTCTGGATTTAAAGCAAAATAATATCTAGCTGGTGTGGCTTTAAATCCAATAGTATTGCCTTTGCCAAAACCCATGTTCCTGCCGCAATCTATATATTTTACCGTTGGAAACTGGGCGGCCAAATCTTCTTTAATACCGTCTTTATTTTCTGAGTTATCAGCTACAGTAATCTGAACATCATAAGGGCAGTTGGCAATATCTTTCAAAACCGAAGCAACCGCTTCTAAAATGTCGGCTCTCATGAAGTAATTTAAAAATACAATATTTATATCTTTCATCATGCCCACCATTGGCGCATCTCCTGCCAGCTTATCTTCCTTAAAGACCTAATTAGGCGGCGTTTTTGCGCTAAATCATTAGTAAATAACCCTTTCAGCCCGCCCAGTACCCTCCTATGAAAAAACAGGAAGTAGACGAACTTCTTCAATTCATACCATAAAATCCAGGGAAAATCAAGGGTAAAGTTCTGCCAGTACTCATTTTTGTATAAGGTCATCAAATGGTTTTTGTAGCTATGGTATTTTACTAATTCAGATTGCTTTTTTTTATTAGCTAAAGCAGACAGGTCGCCGGCCTCTTTGGGGCCAGCCGCAGACCGATCGTGGTAGGCTACCGCATCCAAAACAATATATGATTTGTGCCCAGCAGATGCCAAACGAAATGCGAGATCTACATCTTCTTTGTATGAATGATATGACTGGTCAAAAATACTGCCATCTGCATACGCAACACTTTTTAAGGCCAAGGCTCGAAATGCAGGCAACGCGCCGGAAACTCCAAACACAGGCAATGCAAGGGATGAAAAATTAGTTTTTATTTCTGACCAATTTTTTTGGGCATGGCTCTCCATAACTCGCCTACTGCGATAAACTTCCAATCCTAAAGTGTCAATTTGATCGGTAAAACTTTTTTGCAAGTCATTTACGGCTTGATTAAAATTCCATCTCATCAATCTTGGGGAAACAGAAGTGGCTTCTGGGCGTTCATCCAAAAACATGACAATTTTCTCCAAACAATCTGCTTTTAAATACATGTCTTGATTGAGCAACAACATGTATTCACTTTTAGATTCTCTAAACACCTGATTATGTCCGCCGGCAAACCCCAAGTTATTTTCATTTTCAATAATTTTGTATGGAACAGGGAAAATACTCAATTCTTTTTTAATCAGCTCCAACGTATTATCACTAGAATTATTGTCGACCACAAAAAGTGTCCAATCCTTGTATGTCTGTTGGCGTAGTGAATCAAAAAGAAAGGGTATATACTTTGCCCCATTCCAGACTACAAGATGAACTGATAATTTAGCCATACAATTAACTCTTTCTCCATTTCCAAAAATATTGCACCATGCTTTTGATAAACTGCTTTTGTTTCCAAAAAAAGTTTATCTTTTTAAAACTCTGCCCGACATAATCTACGCAACTAATAACCGGGGTGTAAACAACTTTTAATCCCATTTTTTTAACCTCTCGGCAAAGATCAACATCTTCAAACCAGATAAAATATCTGGGATCAAAGGCCCAGCCTAATTTTTCGTAGACCTGCCGGCGCATTATCATAAATGAACCGCGCACTGAATCTACTTCTTGTTCTATATCCGGATTAAAATCTTTGAATAAATAATTATCAACAATATTTGGGAATAGATGCGGTAATTTTAAAATTATAGCTAATTGATCCCAAATTGTCGGAAAACGTCTAGGCAAAGCGCTTCTATTTAATTTTCCATGCTGATCTACCAACTTACAGCTAGCCAATCCCACATCTGGATGACTACGCATCCAATCTACCATTTTGTCCAGACTTCCCTCTTCTACCAGCATATCTGGGTTTAAAAAAAGCAAAAACTCGCCCATAGCGAGTTTGGCTGCTTGATTATTAGGGGAACCAAATCCCCTGTTTTTTTCGTTTTTTAATAACCTAACTCCTCCCGTTTTCTCTATCAGCTCTACCGTATTATCGGTAGAAGCATTATCGACAATAATTTCTTCAAAAGAAATATTTTTGCAGCCGGCTTTGACTGATTTTATTTGCTTTTCAATCAGTTCGGCTCCATTCCAAGTAACAGTAATTACAGATAAATCCATACAGTACAATTAATTATTTTTTCAATTGGTCTTTAAAAAAATCAACCAAAGGAATAGCTGTAGGATCTATGCCTTGTAACATGGCAGAATAAAAACTGACATAGCTGCCTAAAACAAGCACCTCGCAAGCCTGTAGTAACTTTTTCTTTTCCTGGCACTGATATGAAGTAAATGAAATTTTTTTGTTATCTAAAACCTGTTTGGTGATTTCGTATCTTTTTTGTAAACGTTTGTCGTACAACTGCGATTCCAATAAAACAAACTTGATATCATTTTTATTGCTTCCTGGAAAAGAAGTTCCTTCCATCAAATGGTGATTCATTTCTGGAACTATAAAATAACCGGCAAATCTTTTGGCATTCTCGTTCATTTGGTTGGCCGCTATATGCGCGTTACCAGCCAAATGTTCTGAAGACAGATACCATACGCTTTTACCAAGCAGGCTTGTAGCCAACTGTTTAGCCAAATTATTTACTTCCGGTTTATCAACACCAAAAAATAAATTAAATTTAGAAATTGTTTGTAGGGCATTTTTAACTTCTGCCGGAGATAGTTTGAGTAAGCCGACATTTGCTAGTAAAGCAATCTGACCAAAAATAGAATATCCGAGCCCCATTCTTGGCGACCCGCACGGATTGTTGTTGGTAGTAAAAATTAGCGCAGGAATTTTATTCTTTTTTGCCCAATCGGCCAATTTACCACCGGAACAAATCACCATCACTTTTGCTTTCTTCTTTTTGGCATCAGCGGCTGCGCTGACAATTTCTTCGGTTGATCCAGAATAACTAGAAGCAATAACTAATGATTTTTCGTTTACAAATCTTGGAGCGTCATACCCATTTACAATTTCTACAGGAATTTGCAGGCTTTCTAGAAAAACTGATTTGATAAGGTGCGCGCCTAAAGCTGAACCACCCATACCCAAAACCACCATGTTATTTACTTTTTTATATCCCGACGGAATTTTAACTTTTTTTGTCAAAGCCAAAACTTCTTCCACTTGCTTACCAAGCAACTGGATACTGCCAAGCATATTCTGTGAGTCTAAAGCCGATATTTTTGCTTTGTCGTCTAACATATTTAATAATTAAAAGTTATGCTATTTTAGCAATTTTGGCATATTTTGTAAAGAAAAAAATAACATACTAAAAAGACCCGTTTCAGTAGATCTTTTTGCTCCTGGCTATTAGATTTAATTACTAGCTTTTTTCAGCGCGGCGTATTTTTTCATCGTATCAACTACAGCTTCCTTTATCGGTCGCATATGAATACCCAATTTTTCCAAATTTTCCGATTGTAAAAAATTATTTGATCTTAATTTTTTAGCTAATCCGGTTGTAACCAATTCCTCCTCTGTAATCCATTCATTGGCATGATTTGGGTCAACATATTCTTTGTACAAAGCAATAAGCTCTTTATGCTTTAGAGTTCCGGGATTGGTAACATGAAATATTCCGGTTGCCTGTTTTTCCAAAAGCTGCGCAAAAACATGAATCATATCTTCCAAAACCGTTACGCTGTTTTCCACATCAATAACTTTTTTATAAGATGCCAATTTGTCAATTAAATTTCCCGGAGAAGAAATATAATCTATAGGCATGCGAATACGGCCGATACCCACGTTGGGCAAAGTGGACAAAACTAAATCAGCGGCATATTTGGCGCGGCTATAAACTGCGGAAGGGTTAGCAAAATCACTTTCTTTCCAGCCTTTTGGATCGGGTGATTCGCCATAAAATACACAACCACTACCCATATGCAGTAAATATACATTTTTTTTCTGACAGGCCTCGGCCAGCATTATCGGCAAAACTGTGTTACCAAACATTGTTTCCAATTGGTGAGTTTCGCACCAGTCGACATTTGGCTTACCAGTAATTCCGGCAGCATTAAGAACCGAATCAGGTTTGTGTTCATCTAACAAATCCTCCGCGTCTTTTACCGAAGTAATAATCTTACCGGATAAAACTGCATCCGGCCAAGCGCCGGCACAGCGAGTACCCATAAAACCATTGCCGATAATTAAAATCTTTTTCGCCATATTATTTGTATTGCTTTTTATAATACTCCAGATACTCGCCGCTTTTTAATTTTCTCCACCAAGACTCATTGGCACGATACCATTCAATGGTTTCTTCCAAACCCTCGCCAAAATCCTTTTCGGGCTCCCAACCTAAATCTTCTTTTATTTTACTCCAATTAATAGAATAACGTCTATCGTGACCAGGACGGTCTTTGACCGGCTCAATCATTTCCTCGCCCTGTCCCATTTCCGCTAAAATTAATTTTGTTAGCTCTACATTTTCTATTTCCTGGCCAGTGCCGATGTTATAAACTTCTCCGGGTTCGGCTTTATGCAATAACAAATCAATGGCGCGGCAATGATCGCTAGTATGAATCCATTCTCTAACATTTTTACCATCGCCGTACAATGGCACTTTTTTTCCTTCCAAAAGATTGGTTATAAATAAAGGAATAATTTTTTCCGGATATTGATTAGCGCCGTAAAAATTACAGCTATGCGAAACAACTACTGGTGTTTGATAAGTAACAAAATACGCGCGGCACAGATGATCGCCTCCGGCTTTGGCTGCAGCATATGGACTGTTGGGCGCAAACGGAGATTCTTCGGTAAAACTCCCCTTCTCAATACTTCCATAAACTTCGTCGGTAGAGACCTGGACCATCTTTTTTAAATTAAATTTTTTGGTAACTTCAAGCAGATTAAATGTACCCAAAACATCAGTGCGTAAAAATGCGTCTGGATCCATAATTGATCTGTCCACATGAGTTTCAGCAGCATAATTTACAATTGCTTCAATACCGAACTCTTGCACAGTTTTTTCTAATATTTCGCGGTCGCAAATATCACCTTGGACAAATTTATAGCGCGGATCATTTTCTACCTCGTGTAAGTTTTCCAAATAGCCAGCATAAGTTAATTTATCAAAATTCACCACCTGGTAATCGGGGTACTTTGCCAAAATATATTTTATGAAGTGCGAACCCATAAAACCGGCTCCGCCACAAACTAACAATTTCATAGTTACTTGTAATTACTTTTTTTGCTTACACCAGCCACTATTCCCATCGCTGCCAGCATTACCAGCATGGCCGAACCACCATGACTGATAAACGGCAGGGGCACACCGGTGAGCGGTAATAGCCCTATAGTTGTGCTAATATTAAGGAAAGATTGCCAGACAAACCATACCATAATTCCGGCAGTAAGTAAATGGCCGAACTGGTCCGGCGCTCCCTTGGCTATTTTAAACCCCCGAAAACCCAAAAATACAATAAGCACTACCAAAGCCACGCTAATTAATAACCCCATTTCCTCGGCAATTACGGCAAAAATGGAATCTGCCTGTACTTCTGGTAAGTACTGAAACTTTTGTCGCGAATGGCCCAATCCTAGACCCCAAATCCCTCCAGATCCTACGGCCAGGAAAGATTGATTGATTTGATAGCCGATTCCTTGCGGATCCAGCTCGGGATGTAAAAAAGTTGTTAACCTTTTTACCCTATAACTATCAGGAGCAACCACCAGCATCAGAACAAAACAAACTACCCCAATTAATCCTAAAATAGCTAAATAAATCTTGGGGGTGTCTGCTAAATAAAGCATGGCAAAAATAATCACTGCCAAAATAGACAGTGTACCAACATCTGGCTGCGCCGCGATTAACAGAACTGCTGGAGAAAGCATGGCCAAAACCGGCATTAGTCCATTTTTCCAATCTCTTAAATCCCTACCTTCAGAAAGCAGTTTGGCCAAAATTATAATTACAGCCAGTTTGGCAAACTCAGAAGGCTGTAAACTTAAACCGAGCACCTGAATCCAGCTGCGGGCGCCATTTAGCACCAAACCGACACCAGGTATAAAAACCAAAGCCAAAAGAATTAAGGCTAATATATAAATCACTCCGCTTAATTTTCGCAATAAATTATAATTAAGACGAGCGAAAATTAAAAATAAAAAAACTCCCGGCAATAAACCAAATAAAAATTGTTTCTTAATGAAATAAAAGGTATCACCAAACCGGGAATAACCGGCGGGCGAACTCGCCGAAGCTAACATCACCAGCCCAAATACCACTAAAATTCCAACGAGTAATAGAAACAGCCTGTCCGCTGATTTTGAAGAGGCTTCTTGCACACTTAAATGTTTAATCTAACTAGAAGTATTGTCCCGATCATTAAAAACACATGGAAAAATAAAACCCAAACGCTCATAAGCCTGGCCAAAAATTTATCTACCGAATAAAACATTAATGAAAAAAAGTAATTTAACAAAATTACCGCCAAACCAAGCAAGGGTATAAAATAAATCCTCCACCATTCACCCACCAAATCTACTCCGAAAATTATATTATAATGCAAAAAAATCTGGGCAGCATCGGGCCGAATATTGGAAATCAAATACCACCACAAAAATATTTGAATCAAAATAGTGCCTAATAATGGCACCCCGGTCCAAATATCGCGAAAATATAGCTTGGGAGAGTAAAACATGGTAATTTAGGGCTAGTCTATTGACAATTACTATGAAATATATTATACTATTTTTACTAAATTAATCAATCTTTCTAACTTCAATAATAAGCATATGTCCCATAAAAAAGCAGGTGGTTCTACCCGGTTGGGCCGAGATTCCAATGCCCAGCGCCTAGGAGTAAAACTCCATGACGGCCAAGCCGTACGAACCGGTATGATCATAATCCGCCAGCGCGGTACCAAATTCCATTTAGGAAAAAATGTCAAAAGAGGCGCAGATGATACTATTTTCTCCATGGCTAATGGAAAAGTAAAATTCACCCAACATAAACGACGTAGATTTGATGGCAGCCTAAAAATGGCAAAATTTGTCCACGTTGAAGCCTAAAAACAATCTTCAAAAAAATCCTCCCAAATTTGGGAGGATTTTTAATTTATATATTTTATAGGCCGGCCTCTTTTTTTAATTCGGCAACACCTTCTTCTAAAGTTATTGTTGGCCCCCAGCCTAGGAGTTTTTTAATTAATGTAATATCTGCCATTGTACTTCTTGGATCTCCTGGCCTAGGATCAACAAAGATATAATCTCCTCCAATTAATTTTGCCACATCATTTACAGTATAAGGCTTACCATTGCCTACATTCATCACTTCACCATGGCCAACTTTTTCTGATTCCATAGCTAATATGTTTGCCCTGGCAACATCATAGACATGAATATAATCACGAAGATATTCACCATCGCCACAAATAGTCATGGGCTTTCCTTCTTTGATCTGTTTAAGAAATTTGGCTACTACTAAAGCGTAAGCACCCTCTGGATCCATGTGTGGCCCATAAAGATTAAAATAACGAAGAGAAACAGTGTTAAACTTGTAAAGTTCATAGAATAAACGGCAGTACTCTTCACCAACATATTTTTGCAACCCATACGGACTTAACGGCGCAGGCTTCATAGTTTCTACCAAAAGATCTGACTTTTGTTCTCCATAGGCTGAAGAAGAAGCGCTATAAACCAATCTTTTTACTCCATTATCCCGGGCAGACACCAAAACATTGAGAGTTCCGCCTATATTAATATCATTGGTTTCTTGAGGATTTTCTATCGAATATGGCATACGAGCCATTGCCGCCAGATGGAAGACTCCATCAACGCCAGCCATCACTTTGTTTATATCTTCCATGTTGCGGATGTCTCCTTCAACATATTTAACGTTGGGCTGTACTCTATCCGGAAATCTTCCGCCGCTATAATTATCAAAAGATACAACTTCATCACCTTTTGCTAAAAGCTGTTTAATAAGGTTTGTGCCGATAAAACCGGCTCCGCCGGTAACAAGATACTTTGACATAAATTTAAATCTTACTTTTTAGAAACGAAGAACCTACCGCTATTACGTCATAGCCTTTACTTTGTAATTCCTCATATTTGTCTTGAACCAACCGTCTGCCGTCCATAATTAAGTATGGTGGCGGACAAATTGACTGAATTTTTTCGCCTAACAAACGGAACTGGGCCCAATCAGTTAAAATCAAACAAGCGTTGCTGCCCTTTAGCGCTTCTTCTTCTGTATCAAAATACTCTATTTTCTCATAACGAGGATCATTTTTAGGGTTAAATAGATTTTTGAACATTGGCAGCGCAGCCGGGTCATAAATCCTGATTTTACTTACGTTAGAATTAATAAGATGTCTTACTATATCAATAGCTGGAGAATGTCTAACATCATTTGTATTTTGCTTAAAGGCTACGCCTAAAACAGTAATAACTTTTCCATCCCACGAAAAACCAGCTTCTTTTTCGGCGCGGCTATAAAAATGATCGCGCTGAAACTTGTTTGCTTCAAGCGATAATCTAATTTGATGAGTGTTGGCGCCAGCTTCTTCCATTTGATGAGCCAAAGAAGCAGCGTCTTTTATAAAACAACTACCCCCAGCGTAAACACTGTCATAAAGCCCCCAAGTGCCTATCCGGGCATCGGTATTAATTATCTGTCTAACATTTTCAAATTTTATGTTTGGAAAAAATTCACAAAGTCTGCCAATAACATCAAAGGTGACCGCCAATTTGCTAAACAAAAGATAGTTGGCCAATAATTTTCCAGCGGCCGCTTCATATGGATTTGTTTCAATGTATTTTACATTAGTGGAACTAAAACGGGCATATACCTCGCGCATGATCTTAAAATCCTGCTCTTTTTCAGCGCCGATTATTACCCTATCCGGTCTGATTGATCCTTCGATAGCTTTTCCTTCGACCAAAAATTCTGGATTAGACACTACGCCAAAATTTATTACTCCATGTTCATTCATTATCTGCGCCGTCATGTTTATCATGTTCACCGGTACTGTGCTTTTATTAACAATGACAATATACTTGCTTTGCTCGCCTTTATTTCGTTTGGCTAAATGGCTAGCTAATTCGTTGGCGGCTTTATAATAATAAGACAGGTCCGATTCTCCTTCAGAACCTTCCTTTTCCGGAGTCGGCAAACACATAAAGACAGCGTCGATATCATTTAAAGCCTTAACAACGTCATTATAATCAGCGGTAAAGGTTATTCTATCTTTATTGTTTGCAAGCATTTTACAGAGGCCATCTTCCAACAGACATGACTCTATCTCCTCTACATTATTTGAGGCGAGCATTTTGATTTTTCTTTCATCTATATCATATACCAAAACATCATGCCCAGAGTCAGCCATTACAGCCGCGGAACAAGTACCAACATATCCAGAACCTATATATAAAATCTTCATGATAATTACGATTTAAAAATATTTATACTTAACGCCAAAAACATTCTAAATTTAATTCCTAGCCAAACTATTAAATCAATTAAGAAGTTGTATTTAAAATGTTTTTTATAATACAACCACATCGCCTCATAGAAATTTACCAGGGATTTTACCCGGCGTTTGCCGCTGCTTTGACCACCAAAATGAATAATCTTGGCATCACTAACATACACTATTTTCCAGCCTTTATCAAGCACTCGTTTGCAAAAATCGAGATCCTCGCCATACATAAAAAATCTTTCATCAAAACCTCCAATTTCCGCATAAACCTGCCGACGAAACATCATAGCTGCTCCAGACAAAGCCTGGGTCGAACCGGTAATTTCTGGATCAATGGCATATTGCTTGTACTGATTGACCAATTTGTTGTTTTTAAAAATTTTAGTCAGTCCAAATAAATGAAAAAGTGAATTTAAAGGATTTGGCAGCATTCTACGGCAAGCATGTTGAAAAGTCATGTCTTTATTAAGCAGTCTGGGCCCGACCAGCATAACATCAGCATGTTGATCCAGATAATTTACCAACTTGTTTAAGGCGCTATCTAAAACCACGACATCGGTATTTAAAAACATTAAATAATCACCTTGGGCAATTTTTAATCCTTGATTGTTAGCTTTGCCAAAACCGCGATTATCCGGATTGACAATTAAAACTACTTGCGGGAATTCTTTTTTTATCATTTCTACACTGTTGTCTGCCGAATTGTTATCAACCACAATTACTTCAAAATCTATCCCGCTAGTTTCTTTATAAATAGAAGCAAGCGCCTGTTTGGTCAGGTCGCAAGTGTTCCAATTAACTAAAATCACAGACAATTTCATACTAATTTTCAAATTTTACTTTACCAGTATACCTCTCATAAACCCCGACTGGCCAACCGCACATTTTGGCGATATCCCCATAAACAATAATAAATGGTAAAAAAACAAATCCCAAAATTTTACTAACTAAAGAAAGTTTCTCGCAATATATAAACCATCTTTTCCAAAATTTTCTTAAATAATCCAACCAAACAAGCAGTAATAACGCCCCTAATAATGGACCTGTTTTAAGGCTTAAATACAAAAAAAATATATTTACAGAATAAAAAACATATCTTGCCATCTGGCGATGGAACCATAATTTACCATGACCATCGCTTCTGGTATAACCAAACAATTGTTTAAAGTAACTTTTTAAATTGGTCCTAGGTCGCCAAAAAACCAACGGCTCCCGTATATACTCTGTTTTTATTGCTAATTTAGAAATTTTTAAATCAAAAACTACATCTTCGCACAACGGAATCCATTCTGGATAACCACCCGCCTGTTGCCAAACTTCCTTTTTAAAAGCAACCGAACGGCTGGACGGCAACCAATTTTTTCTAAATTCAAAAGGTGCGGGGATAGTAGCGGCGGCTATGAGCCGCGTCAATAAGCTATCATTTGCCTTAAACCATGGACCAAAACCGGTAGCCACAAAACTGCTTTGGCCAGACAAAATTGGATCGGTAATTTTTCTAAACCAATTAACATCATAATTACAACCAGCATCAGTTACGACGATTATTTCGCCCTGCGCCTCGCCGATGGCAAAATTTCTGCCGGCAGATATATTCCCAGGGTATTGCCAAACTTTTACCAAGCTATTTTGCCTGCTTTTTTCCTGCAGCATTTCCCAGGTGCCATCTTTCGAACCTCCATCGACGATAATTATTTCTTCGGGCAAAACCGTTTGCGACAAAACCCCCTCTAGCCAATCGGCTAAATTACCGCTTTCGTTTAAAACAGTAGTGATTAGAGAGATCATAAATATTTAACTCTATCGCTTGATTATACCGTATATAAGCGTAATTTGACAAGTTGTATCATACCACCAAAAGGTATTGACATATCTATTTATTTAAGGTATAATTGGCGACATTCTGGTAGGCGTTCTATTCAGAAAAACCAAATCTTTCAGGAGTAACACAAATGCGTAGAAAGATGTTCATGATCAGCTCGGTAGTAGTGGTTTTAACTATTGGGGCTTGTGAAAAACGTCAACCACCTCCAATAAATACCGCGGTGGAAAGCGCTCCAGTATCACTGATGCAACAGCTAGACCAGGTCGGTATCCAAATAAAGCTGAATACCTTGACCGTTGTCTGTGATCCGGCAAGGGGAAACCTTATTTATATCGTCGGTGGAGGCGGCGGATTTGGTGGAACCAATGGACAGATAGACGTAGCGCTTGCAGTAGTCCATCAACCCTGCCAATAATAAGGATTTTCTACCATATCAAGCGGGGCATTCACGCATAGCGTAGTGCCCCTTTTTTATACCATATTGCAGTAAGTTGATATATAATATACTATACTGAAAAGATAGTTTACATTTAACTTTTCTTCTCATCACTCATTTCCTTTATGAGACCAACAACAATCGCTGTAAATGCCCGCATGTTGCTAAAAAATCGACTTGATGGCATAGGCTGGATAGCCTACCACACCTTGAAACGCATGGTGCAGGAACACCCGGAAATTAACTTTATTTTTTTATTTGACCGAAAATACGACAAGGAATTTATCTTTGGTCCAAATGTTACTCCATATGTAGTTTTCCCGCCAACTCGCCATCCGGTTTTATACGTTCTGTGGTTCCAAATCGCTATCCCCCGTATCCTAAACAAACTTAAGCCGGATTTATTTTTATCCCATGACGGCCTGATAACATTGGGAGCAAAATACAAACAACTCTCGGTTATCTGCGATATTAATTTTTTTCATTACCCTAAGGATCTCCCGTTTGCTTACCGTACTTTCTTTAACTTTTTTTTCCCGCGCTACGCAGCCCAAGCAACTAGAATTCTTACCATATCTAACTTTTGTAAAAATGATATTGTAAAAAGCTATCACACTAACCCAGACAAAATAGATGTAACATATGTTGGCGTAGAAAGCTCTTTTGCCCCACTCCCGGAAGAAAAACAAGCAGAAGTTCGCGCAAAACATACCGACGGAAAAAAATACTTTATTTTTGTCGGCTCAATTCATCCAAGAAAAAATATTGTTGGATTGCTAAAAGCATTTGAACTATTTAAACAAAAAAGCGGCAGCGACTATAAGTTGGTGCTGGCCGGATCATTTTTTTGGGGCAAAAAAGAAATCAACAAAACCTTGGAAGAAATGAAATACAAAAATGATGTTATTTTTACAGGCCGTACACCTGATAATACTTTGCGCGAACTGCTCGCTTCGGCATTTTGCCTAACATTTGTTTCTTACTTTGAAGGTTTTGGTATTCCTCTAATCGAAGCGATGCGCTGCCATACTCCCATTATTTCCTCAAACGTAACCTCATTACCGGAAGTAGCTGGCGATGCAGCGATATATGTTGATCCGTTTAATATTGAAGATATGTGCCGCGGAATGCTTACCATGTATCAAGACGAAACTTTGCGCAATTCACTTATAAAAAACGGCATTGAACAGTATAAAAAATTTACTTGGGATGCTTCGGCTCAAGGTTTTTGGTCGAGTATACAAAAAACCTTATCCCAATAACGTTGTAGCTTCTCCGGCTTGTCTGCGCCGAATCCACTGCGCAGTTTTTAAAATTCCTTCACGAAGTGAGATTGTAGGATGCCAATCGATTGCCTTCTCTAACTTTTCGGCTATCATCTCACGGCGCACGGCAGTGACGGCCTTTGTTTCTTTTACTACATACTCAAAAGGTCTTTCGTCGCCCAACAGCTCCCAAACCAATTTTGCCGCATCAACAATTTTTGTCGCTTCGCTTGTACCTACATTAAAATCGGTATTCATAACTTGAACATCTCGTTGTACGGCCTTTTCTACAATTGCTACTGTTGCCGCCACAGCGTCATCAACATAGGTAAATGGTCTGGTTGCATCTTCGCCACCCAAAAGTTCAAGCGGGTATTGCCCAGATAAGACCTTCTCAATAAACGCAGGCAGAACATGAATATCGCCGGGAGTTGATCCTTTTGAATCTTCTCCAGGACCATAGATGTTATGATAACGAAGAATTACATACGGCATCTGATACTGGGAAAAATATGCACGGCAAAAATATTCACCAGCTAATTTTGACATACCATATACATTGGTTGGAAGGTAAGCTTTGGACAAATCTTCTTCACGATATGGAAACACCGTAGATCCTTGAAACGCCATGGAGCTTCCAGAATAGATAATACATGGTTTGCCAGCATCAAGCGCGGCTGGATAGACCGCAGCATCAATGGCCATATTTTCCTGAAGAATTTCTGCCTGATGCTCATGCATATAGGTTAGCGATCCGATGTTGGCAGCGAGATGCAAAATAGTATGCGCGTCAGCTAATGCGGATTTGGCAAAAGCAGAATCACGAAGATCGCCTTGTCTTATTTCAACAGAGCTATCAAACTCAATACCGCGTTCTTTGGGATGTACTTTATCCACGACTACCACAGGATAACCAAGCTTACAAAGCTCAATAACTACGCGGCTGCCCACATAACCGCTCCCCCCGGTAACAATAATCTTTTTATCTTTCCCCAAGTCCTTCATATGTAATATGACTATATGATTTTATAACTTTAGAATCAAACAAATGCCAACCATCAAAAAAGAACGCCTGCTGATTTAAATTTGGAAGTAATTTTTCAATATCAAAATATTCATACGACACATGGTTGTTCATAAAGAGAACACAATCCGCGCCTTGAAAACCTTCTTCCAGTGTGCACGGCGTAATACCAAGCCCAACAATTGCTTCTCTTTTTACCACGAAATCATGGCCATGTATATTTTTCGCACCCGCTTCCTGGAGACATTTTAGAAAATCTACTGTTGGAGAACCGCGCAGATCGTCGGTCTCTGGTCTTCCTTTAAATGCCAATCCGGAAACAAAAATTTTTGCGGTCGCTATGTCTTTACCATTGGCAGCGCAGTGTTTTCGAACCAGGTCAGCGGTAAATACAGGCAAAGATTCATTTACCTTACGTGCCATCGCTACCAACTGAGGTGTATATCCAGCGGTCGTAGCAAAATCAACTAGAATATGCGGATCTTTTTCCAAACAGGCTCCTCCCACAAATCCAGGTACTGGCACATTGGTTCTAGGATATCCGAAATTAGCTGCTTCTATGAGCTCTATAGCGTTCAAGCCGAGTTGACGAGACACCATAGCTACTTCATTAGCAAAAGCAAACGTAAGATCCCTATATGAATTATCTAAAATTTTAATCATTTCAGCTGACTCAAGAGAAGAAACTCTAATGATAGTTTTAGTAACTTGAATAAAAATTTCCGAAGCTTTATTTAAGCTTTCTTCGTCTAGCCCGCCAATAACCTGTGGCAGATATTTCAATTCGGAAAGTGCTTTCCCTTCAATTGTACGCTCAGAGGCAAAAGCCAAATAGAAACGCTCCTTCTGATGTTTCTGTATCATGGGCAATACATAATTTCTGGTAAGCCCTACCGGTACTGTGCTGCGCAATACTACCAAACCACCCGGTCGTAAGTTCTTGGCCACATCGGTAACAGCGCTTTCAATATGGCTGATAATTGGTTTTTTAGTACTTTTATCAAGCGGTGTTCCTACGGATATAACAAAAACATCCATCGCTATGTCTGCGGGAATGGTTGCGGAAATAAACAAATTTTTATTAACAAATTTTTTTAAAAGCACCTCGAGCCCTTTCTCATGGAAATGCGGCTTGCCATTTCTTAGCTGTTCCGCGAGCTCTTCGCTCTTAGTAATGCCGTAGACTTGGAATCCTTTTTCTGCAAGCACTACTGACAAAGTAAGCCCCACATATCCCAGCCCTACCACACAAATCTTTTTTGATTCCACCATATAATTTCTTGCTTTTATTGCTTAGCTATTTAAGACATCCCATTATACGCTCTCTAAAGACAACTGTCAATTTCAAATCTTCCTTGCTACCAAAGACAAAGTATCTCGCACATTAATCGGTATGGCGAAGTCCTTTAAGAAACTTTTAGCTGACCATTCGGCTAGTTTGGAAAAGATTTTTAATCCTGTCCAACTATAGAGCAATCGGATTATATAAGGGACAGTAAACCATTTGCCATGGTGCGCTGTATGCACAACTTCAAAACCATTTTTTTCCAAGATAGAACCAAGATTTTTGGCAGAGAAATAAAACAGGTGCTGCGGCGGCACAAAGGCATGCCATTTTTTATTCCAAACTCTGGCCCACAAACTACCAGCATCAGGTGTAGTGAAAAGCAACAGACCTTTGTCTGCAAGCAAGTTTTTTGCTCTATTTATAACATCTACCGGGTCTTTTACATGCTCAATCACATCCTGCATTACTATTACATCAAATTTCTTTACACTTTGGTATGATTCAAGTGTTGTGGCGGAGGCTGCCAAACCCTTTTCCTGGGCTTTTTTCACAGCATACTCAGATATATCAATCCCCTCTGTTTCCCAGCCTCTCTGGCGGGCTAAATCCATAAAAAATCCAGTAGCACAGCCTACTTCAAACATACTAACCTGGCCTTGTTTGTGAATATATTTAGCAAGCAGGTCGATGTAGTCGATATAGGTTTTTTTAGTTACTTCTTTATCTAAATCATAATCAATATAGCCATCGAGCGTCACATCTCCGGTGAAATATCCTTCCGAATAATATGGACTCAGATCTGCTGGAATATTTTCTACGGCCATCAATTTGCAGGACGGGCAACGCATAATATGAAAAGTTTTCTTCACAAAATATGGTTCCATTTTTGTCTGACAATTAATACAAATCATATTAAATTTTTTCTAATAAAAATACAGTATATTTATAGGTGTAGCTAGGACGGTTAAGAATTTTTTCTTTCACTTTTTTAAAAGTTGGATCAAGTGGCACGCTATCAAATCGTTTGATAACCTTATACCCTTCCGGCACACCGGCTTCGGTATCAATTGTTTCTTCCGCACCCTCGGAGCCTGTCGAAAAAAACCAAATTTGCGCATGCGCAGGCAAGTCTACAGAACTCGGGTTATTAAAATTAATTGGAATGGTGTTGCTAAAATATTTTTCTTTATAAAAATCATAAACCCCGCCAATTGCGTTGGGCGTAATAGCTAAATATTGGCCCGGCCGGGAATGATCGCGAACATACTGATACTGTTCAAAGGTTCGGAAATAACTGGGATTGAGATAATTTTTTGCCTGATAAAAGTTACAAAGACCACACACGGCTACTATCCCCCACAACAAAAACAAAACGAATTGAATTTTATAGCGTAATTTACTTAAACATAACACGAATACCATAATCCATAACGGATAAGCCACAAAACCAAATTTCGGATAAACTATAAAATTATAGCGGGGATCGGCTATATTCATAAAAAAAGTGTTCAGTAAAACCATCGACGCCGCTAGAAAAACAACAAATAATTGTCCGGCTGTCCACATTTTTTTTCTAAACCCATAAACAAATCCTGCTATAACTGCGATTAAAACAGTGATACCGACTACAAAGACATAGTTCCAAGGGAAAATATTTTCCCCAAAGAAAAAACTGTAAATATGAAAAAATACCGCAAAAACAATGTGTTTCCATGAATTTGCCAGCAGATTAATATTGCTCCAACCGCCATCGCCTTGAATAACTATTCGGTGATATATCATCCATACTAACGGGCTCAACAAAATAGCTGCAACCAACTGACCGAAAAACCATTTTACAAATGGTATTATCGGCCGGCGTCTAATTAAACCATACAAATAAACTAGGTTGGTAAAAAAGGCAACATAAAAAAAATGCGGATAGTCGGTATAACCAACCAAAACTAACGCGGCTAAGTACCAATACCAGACATGTTTGCGGTATCCCTCAAACAGAAGCCGGTAAAAAAAATAAAATGTCAGCAAAGAAAAAAAGGCTGCTAAACTATGATAGCGGGCCATTTGCGAAATCAAGACAAAGTATGACGAAAAAGCGGTAAAAAAAGCGGCTAGCAAAGCTACTTTTTTATTACCTACTACTAAATGAGTAAATTTATAAACCAAACAAACAATCCCCAATCCGGCTAAAATAGAAACCAGTCTGATTGTTAATTCTGTCCAAGGAAAAATCTTACTCGCTATAAGCACCAAAAAATAATAAAGCGGAGGATGATTATCTGGATGATTCCAATAGGAAACTATAAAACCGCCAACACTGTTTTTTAAATAATCTAAGACCGCCGTCTCATCGCCCCAAAAAGTGCGATAAGCAACGCGGTATAACAATAAAAAAACCGATAAAGCCAATATGCCGACTAAATATTTATGCTTGCATGCCCAATGCCAAAATTTATAAAAGCTATAAAAAATAATTTGTTTTAAAAATAGCCAGTACTCTTTTTTGTCCAATTTTGAAGTGCTAAATTTTCTAATTCTAAATTGAAAAGGCACTTCTTTAACTCGCGCCTGTTTGCCCTTAATTAAAATTTCCAAAAGAATTTTATAACCCACGGTACTAAGCGGGACTCCGGTAATTACTTCCCGTTTCAAGAAAAAAAACCCGCTCAGCGGATCTTTAACGCCAGTTAAAAATCTGGTTGCCATCACTCCGGCTTCGGAAATAAGTTTACGCCACCACTTCCACTGTTCAACACTACTTCCCTTTTCAAATCTGCTACCTAAAACAATGTCGTGATCTTTTAGCAAACCGACCATTTCGTTTATATTTTTTGGGTCATGACTTAAATCTGCATCCATTACTCCTAGTAGCGGCCTGTCGGAATGGTTAAAACCTTCACGTACAGCGCTGCCTAATCCCAGCTTACCAGATCTATGTACCACTTTGATAGGAAATTGCTTGCTTAACTCTTCCGCTACCTGACCAGTTCCATCCGGCGAATTATCATCTACAACAATAAGTTCGGCATCAATTTCTGTCTTATTAATAACGCTAAAAACTTCTTCCACTAAAAGTGGTAAATTTTTTGCTTCATTATAAGTTGGAATAATAATTGAAACCTTTAGCATAATGATCTGTAAATATCGGTTACTTGATGAACATACTCTTCCACAGCAAATTTTTTAGTCTCTTTTTGACAGCCAGCCTTTAAGTGGCTATATACAACTTGGTCATCTAAACTAGCTAAAGCATTGGCTAGCGCAATTGGATGAGCTGGCGGCACAATTAAACCAGCCTCCCCGACTACTTCCGGAATTGCGCCGCAATAGGTGGAAACAATGGGCACTTGCGCGCAAATAGCTTCGCCCAAAACATAGCCAAATTGTTCTTGCCAAGTTGGTCGAGGAATACTTCCTAAGATAAGACATTTTGCCCCTTTATAAAACGCTAACATTTCGTCATATGGTAATTGACTGTGGAAAATAACCTTATCGGTTAAGCCCCAATCCTTCACAATTCTAACCATGTTCTGGAGTTCAGGACCCTTACCAACTATTACCAATAATTTTTTGCTTGAATCTAATAATTTGGAAAGGTATATCCTCCAACCATACAAAACATCGTAAACCCCTTTTTCTTTTACCAAACGATTTACCATTAAATATACTTCTTTTCCGGCTAATTGAGGCGGAAAAATAGTTTTATCAATTACGGGAGCGGGTACGATTCCAGGAATAACAACCTGAATTTTTTTCTCTGGAACACCATAATCCAATAATAACCCCGCAGCATCATGGGAAACTGGCAAGAACTTATCAACTTCTTCTTTGTTGTAATCCATTATTTTTTTAAGTTGACGACGCCAATAAAGAGGTGGCATTTTAAAACCTGGCCAATAATTATATTCAAATCTGCCAAAACTGTTTTCCCAAACTGTAACGACTGTCTTTAATTTTTTATTTATTTTTTTAGCCATCACCGCCTGATACGTAAAGTAGTTATACAATTCACTAGTATGAACGATATCAAAACCTTCCAACTTTTTTTCCAAACCAAAAAACCTTTTATACTGACCGAAAAAATATTTATAAAAATTTTTAGACAAAAAATTATCGCTGCTGGTATGCATTTTTATCATTGGAAACGGCAAAGGCGATTGAACATAAACATTTTTACGCGCCGCAAAAACTGTTTGGACTATATCTTCGGGAAAATATTTCCAAGTCTTAGTTTCGTGATCTCCCAAACCATCTCCGCGAATCTGAGCTACGGTAATTTTTTTCTGAGACATAAAATTATTTCATTTCGTATTTAAAATACAACACATCGCCTGTGGTGCTAAACTGATCCCTATTTTTCCAAAAATAGTTCCATGTACAAGGAATGTTATTTTTACACAGATTCATGATTGTAAAAAGAGTGGCGTAACGAAGGGTGCTTTGGATAATATAAGGAGTGATCATAGCTAGAACTACCATACCAATAGCGAGATGCTTAAACCAACGTCCTTTAATATAAATGTTATATATACCATAAGCAGCTATTGGCGCAAACAGCCAGGCGGAAATAAATACCGTCCTGGCTATAAACATTGGCCAGCTATAATATGATAGACTTGATAGTATAACTGCTAACAAATAAATTTTTATATTCTTATCCAAATTCCGCCAATTTCTTATTAAGAAATATAAACCAATTGCAATAAATAGCCACAAAATATTATAGGTACTGGCATGAACACCAAACCATCTAAGCAAAGTAAAATTTTCCGCGACGTATGCCTTCCAATTTTCTGTAAACCAATATGCTGAACTGTAATTAACATCCTGCCCTCTGAAAAAATTGACAATAATTGTCGCAAACGGAAAAATAGAAAATCTAATAAAGTTAAACACTCTTTCTTTCCAAGAAACTTTATCGAGTAAAAATAAAATACCGACAAATAATGCGCCCATACTGCCACTTTCCTTTGTCAAAAGCCCAAACGCAACGGCCATACCGCCTAAATAAAGCCATGACTTATTCTTATCTTCCCACCATCTCCAACCAGCATAAAGGGTCAGCACAAACCAAAAGTATCCGCCCATATCCTGAACTTGAGTAAGCGCATAACGCACCATTGCATATCCGGTCATGACAGTAATAGCGGAAACAAAACCGATAAAATTATTTTTAAAAACTCGCCTAATTAATCCGTATGTTAAAAGTACCAGGCCATAATAAAAAACTATATTGGTCGTAATCAAACTTTGCTCCGGCGACATAAAAAATAGCAACTTTGCGCTTACTACCGCATAAAAAGGATTCAGGTACCTGGCGGGGAAAAAGGAAACATCGTATCCTCTAAAAAATTTGATCAAATCTATAAAGCCCGATGTGTCGTTATTGGGATGAAAACCATATAAAAAACTAAAAACAACCAAATTAAGCGTGGCCAAAAAAGCTAGTGAAAAAATGATTTTGTGTTTTTTTATTTTTTCAAATAAAGCCACCATACTTTTTATATAAATTTAAAATGATTTAAAACGCCATTTTAAAATTGTCCACAAAACAACTAGTCCATCCCGATAACGAATCTTTTTTCCTTCCGCAAAAGTTCTCGGATTATAATGAATAGGAACTTCTGCTATTTTTAACCCCTTTCTAAAAAGTTTGCACAGTAATTCGACATCGTAGGCAAAACCATCGGCTTGAATTGGCAAATCGACCATATACTGTCGTGGAATTATTTTGTAGCAAGCAAAAAAATCCGTCCCCTGTCTATTATACAACAAATTAATACTGGCTATAATAAGTTTATTCCCCAAATATGTGAGCGGGTGCGGGTGAGACCAGCCTGTATGAATATTTTTTAATTCACTAAACCTAGCTCTGGATCCCAAACTAATATCGGCTATATTTTTTTGTATTGGCTCAATCAAGGCTTTTAGGTCCTGTGGGTCATATTCTAAATCAGCATCTTGAATAGTAATGTAATCTCCCGTAGCCTGCGCTATCCCCAGCTTTACTGATGCCCCCTTACCGCTGTTTTTTTCTTTAAAAACAACTTTGTAGGTATCGCCCAAACCTTTTAAAATCTCCCGGGTTCCATCGGTTGAACAGTCATCAACAATAATGATTTCTTTTTGGCAATCATTTAAAAAAACTTGATCTACCCTTTTTAATATTTCAAGAATTGTATCTTTTTCATTGTAAGCAGGGATAATTATGGAAAGTTTCATAGCCGTTTACTTATTTCTTCCATCATCTTTGTAACCTTGCTTCCAAATTCGATACCGGTTAGCGGACGGCTATTTGTATTTATACACTCAATAAAATGTTCTAATTCATTTCTCAGCGGTTCACGCGCTGTTACTATAGGAACAACAGGCTGATCAATTACACCGGATAAAGGCAAGGTCGATTTATTTCCGTCCCGTACCGGATATGAATTTTTAATCCATTTTAATTTTACTTCTTCACGATCATTAAACAAAACCATTCCTTTGTCTCCCACTAGTGTTACTTTACGCACTTTTTCCGGCCAATACCAAGATGTGATTAGGTGGGCTGTCAGACCGCTTTGAAACTTTACTGTAACACCGGTAAAATCATCTTTGGCGGAAGAATTAAACGAACGACTTGCTCCCGAAATTTTTACAATCTTTCCCGGAGAAAATAAATACTCCACTACCGCCAGATCGTGTATGCCGGCATCCATGAAACTTCCGACATCAGCTCTTAAAAGTCCGCAATAAAGATTTTCTCCCATTAAGTACTTAACTGTTCCCAGTTCGCTAATACGATTCTTTATATATCGAATCGAATCGTTATAAATATATTGAAAACCAACCATGAAAACTAAACTTTTATTTTTCTTTAATTCTTTTTCTACTTTTTTGGCTTCGGCAACGCTAAGCACCATCGGTTTTTCAACCAAAACATGCTTACCGGCGCGAAGAGATTTAAGTATTATTTCGCAATGAGTAGAGGGCGGGGTAGCAATGACAACACAATCAATTTCTTTGTTATTTATAATTTCATCCGTTTCTGCAGATGTATTAGAGGTTTTGACTAACTTTACACCAGGAATTTCCGGCAACAAACGAACATAGTGTTTTCCAAAATGCCCCAATCCGATTATCCCAAATTGCAGAATTTTCATACTGCAAAATTATATTTATATTAAGATGTTTTTCATCCATTTATAGGAACGAGCTAATCCGTCTTGTAAACTGATCGATGGGTTATAGCCCACCATCGACTTGGCTTTGGACAAATCCGGACAGCGTCTGGAAGGTTCGTCTTGAGGGTAATTATCAGGATAATTAACTAAGTTTATTTCAACTTTTTTGTCTGGTACAACAGTTACAAAAATTTCGGCTAGTGATTTCATATTAATTTCCGGACCATCGTTGCCAATATTAAACACTTCACCATTTTTGTCGGAAAGCAAAACTTTAAAGAAACCGATGATGGCGTCGGTAACATAACAAAATGTCCGTGTCTGATTTCCTTTATCGTGGACGGTTAGTGGCTTGCCTTCAATGGCCTGGCTTAAAAATGTTGGTACGACTCTGTAGTCTTTAGCGCTCATCCCTGGACCATAGACATTAAAAGGACGGACAAATTTAACAGGAACTTGGTGTGTTTGGTAATAAGCCATGCACAAAGTTTCACCAAGACGCTTGGATTCATCATAGCAAGATCGTGGGCCGGTGGAAGAAACATTGCCCTTGTATGTCTCCGGAGTAGGAATAAACTTTGGATCCGGATCTCCGTAAATTTCACTGGAACTAAAATATAATACGCTGGTTACATTTTTCGCCAAAGCCAGCTTTAACATGTTATTTAAACCTAAAACTGTTCCTTCTATAGTTTCGATTGGGTATTTCTTGTAATAAACAGGTGAAGCAATGCCGGCGGCAGAAACAATATAATCAATCGGCATATCCAGAGAAATTGGCTCACAGATGTTGTGCTGTTTAAACACAATATATTCGCTGTTCACTTCTTTGAGAAGATTGTTTTTCTTTCCGACAATATGATTGTCGAGCGAAAGTACTCGGCAAGGTGTTTTAAAATATTTTTTATTTAACAAGTCTATCGTCGCTGTTAGGTAGCTGCCGACAAATCCGGATCCGCCCGTAATCAAAACAGTTTTACCTTCGAGCGCACCCGCCACTTTCTCTATCCCTTTGGCAATAACATTTAAATCTTCTTCCACTACCCCACTAACAACTTGGGCAAATGGTACGGGGATAATAAAATTCTCGAAATCAGAACATTTCTTAATAATAGAATCGGCAAAATTCCAAGCTAAAATTAGGATATAATCCGGAGGATTTTCTTTCAATTCAGTAGCGGCTTTTACCGGAATATGCGTACCCGGAGAATATAGCCCTTGTTTCCACACGCTATCATCAACAATATAATCCAAAGTTTCCGGTCCGATATTAAAGTAATTCAACAAAGTACTGCCTTTTGCCGGAGCGCCATAACCAATAATTTTTTTGCCTTTAGATTTTAAGTCGCGCAAAAGTTCCAGCAAACGAGTTTTATTTTCACTAATTTTGCCTTGAAAATTTAGAAAGGTTTCTATATCAGTCATCTTTCTTTCGTTTTCATGAGCGATAAATTTTTCTATGTTTGGCGATACAGTATGCTTCCCGCCTTTTCTCTGCACAAAGACACGCAGAGATCCACCGTGAGTATCTGTTTTTTCAACATCAAATACCTGCATTCCCAAACGATCAAATAAAGTACTGATTGTTTTTACAGTAAAATAAGAAAGGTGTTCATGATAAATAGTGTCAAATAAATTTTTCTCGATTAAATCCAATAAATAGTATGCTTCGATAACAAAAACACCATCATCAGCCAATAAAGTTTTTACTCCTTCCACCACAGAATCCAAATCGTCTATGTGCGGAAAAACGCTGGTGGCTGTCATCAGAGATGCTTTGCCCTTTTCTTGCGCTATTTTACCAGCCACTTCCGGAGTAAAATATGCCGCCATTGTTTCTATACCATTTTCGGTTGCTCTCGCCGCAATATTTGCAGCCGGATCAACGCCCATTATCTTTATACCCATTTCTTTATATGGACGCAGTAAAATTCCATCATTGCTGCCAATATCAACCACCAATGAATTGCTATCTAAAGCAAATCGCTGAGCCATTTCACTGGCAAAAGATTTGAAATGGGCCACAAAAACTGGTGAAGTGGATGAGCTATAGACATAATTACCAAAAAGAAGATCTGGAGATACTACGTCTGTGAGCTGAACAAATGAACAGTCCTTACAAAAAGACAGCTCCAGCGGAAAGCTGGGCTCTGGTTTGTCTAGGTCTTCTGGTTTTAAGAAAGCATTGGCCGGAGGCGTGCTTCCCAAACTTAATACTTTGGCTAAATTTGTTCCTTTACAGACCCTACAGTCATTTTTTGTTACACAGAGATCACCAAGAGACATATTTTAATTTATATAAGCTTCACACGAACAGTATCTTGTTCATAATCACCCTGACTTCTGGATTTTAAAGCAAAAACGAAACAAGTTGTATCTTCCAAAAACTTCATGGCATGAGCTACCATTGGTCGAGAAAAAACCATATCACCAGCTTTAACAATCTCTTTTTCCATCTTGGTTAAATCTGGGACACCATCAACTAGAGGTGCTTCATAATACTCCATGCTTCCGGTGAGTAAATAAACATGATGCCCGTCTTCTTTGTGGTAATGATTAGCGCGAATAGCACCCGGCTTAGAAGTCATCATTAGCATACTTTTAATAGTTGTCTGGCCATCATCGAGCAATTTGGTGATTCCACCTCTGTCATCAACAAATTCTGGAGCAATATTTCTTACGATTTGCATACTAAAAATGAGTTAATTTAATGAGATTAGTTGATAAAATTATATTATACCAGCCAAACAAAGTCAACTGGGATATTGACTTTTTACCCAAAAACAGCCTATAATTCAGCCAGACTGATAACAAGGAGTATATAATGTCGAGACTACAACCAAAAATTCTTTTGGTTTACCCGCCTAACCAGCTGATGGCTATTGAAATGCCCCGGCCGGACGGTTCGCTCGGCCCATTGTACCTCAGCGGCGCTCTTCGCGACGCAGGGTTTGATGTTGATCTACTGGACGCTTCTGTCGGTACAAACGAAGATAAGCTCAGTGATACGTTCCACAACCGAGTTCTCTTGCCGAACGGTCTAACCCGTATCGGCATGACCCCGGATCGCCTGCGGGAATACTTCGCCAAAGGCAACTTTGATATCGTAGGTATTAGCAGTAACTTCACCCCCCAGACCAAAATGGCTCTGGAGGTGGCAGGCATTGCTAAAGAAGTAAACCCCGAAACTCTAGTTATTGCGGGTGGTGTCAATGCCCGCGCACTTTCGGATCGTTTCCTAGCGAGTCGTTTGGTGGACGTGGTCATCCTCACCGAAGGTGAAAAAATCATCGTCGACCTGGCTCGTGCCTGGCAACAAAACACGTCGTTTGACAATGTAAATGGTATTAAATACTTGCGCACGGGATTCCCGGTGACTAGGCCAGTAACTCCGGAATTAATCTCGGATAATCTGGACAGTCTACCGATTCCAGCCTGGGATCTTCTACCACATGCCAAATACGACGAAATCAATAGTCCGCATGGTAGTATCATTAGCAGTCAGAAGCGGCGTTACGCCCCTATCATGACCTCGCGCGGCTGTCCGTTCCGCTGCGCATACTGCCACATTAGTGAAGAAAAAGAGGCCGGCTCCTTCACAGGCGATATCGGCTCATTGCGACTCAAATCGATTGATCGCGTTATGGAGGAACTAAAAAAATTACTCGCGCTTGGAGTAACCCACCTCTATATCGAAGACGACAGTCTTCTCGCCAAAAAAGCTCGCATCAAAGATCTTTTTCATCGCCTTACCGGCCTTGGACTGAAGATTAGCGGTGTGAACGGCGTAAATCTAGTCCACTTTGGTATCCCGACTACAAACGGACGGCTAAAACCAGACGTTGGGTATCTGGAAATCCTAAAGGGTGCTGGATTTGATGAGATTGTCTTCCCGGTAGAATCCGGAAATCAACGGATTCTTGATAAATACGCTACGTCTAAACTGCCTCTGGATAAACTTGATGTCATCCAACTCGTGCGCGATGCGGTGGAAGTCGGAATTACCTGTCCAGTCAATATGATGGTTGGGTTCCCCGACGAAACTAAAGCCGAGATGAATGAGAGTGTTGAGCTGGCAAAGAAACTCATCGATGCTGGTGCTCGATACGTAACGTTCTTTATTCCTATTCCGTTCCCCGGAAGCAAGCTATACCGTATGGCTATCGACGGGGGCCACTTGTCAGCTGATTTCGATCCGGACACGATGAATTGGAAAAATGCTGTCATGCAAAATACGACGGTGCCACCGGAGGAAGTGGTGGAATTCCGCGATTGGGCGTGGGAAACAGTAAATAGCGAAGACTATAAGAAGAAACGTAAAGAAAGAGAAATTGGCGATCAGCGCTTTGCAAAATAACAATACCCGAGATAGAACCTCCCTATCTCGTTTTTTTTTGACTTTTTTCTATCTGCCAAACTTGCCAATAAAGAGAGAAGTAATAAATATAATTATAAAAACAGAGTTTCCATCCCGTCCAACTGGCCCATAATCCGTTTTTAAATTGGCCGAGAAAATCTTTAATCGGGTTAACGATTAAATAAAACACGATATGTGTTCTTACTTTTTTTGCGTAAGTAATCCATTTCTCTGGGGTCGTATTAAAACATTCATAAGTTACTAATTCCGGAAAAAAATATCTGGCATGAATCGGAGACCACATTTCTCTTTTTCTTTTAACGGTGGCTCGCGAGATATTGTTATAAAGCGGGCGGTGTCGCAGATATATTTCTAACTTTTCAGTTTTACCGTCAACCTCTCCCATCGCATGAGGAATACCGACAAAACGCATAGCCGATTTTTTGAAAAGACAGGCTTTTTGAATTCCTTTGCAGCGTAAAGTTTTTTTGCCGTCCCACATCTCCCAATTAAATATAAATCTATTAACGCCATTTTGATTATTTACTTTTTCCCTGATTAACGGAAAATCTTTTTCTTCCAGAGATTCATCGGCATCCATAAGCAGGATCCAGTCTCCCACTGCGGTATTAAAACAAAAAACAAAATGCAGAGTAGAAATCCCGGCATGCGGCCGCACAAAAACTTTGTCGGTATATTCTCTAGCTATTTCCAAAGTTTTGTCTTTGCATTCGCCATCATGTACCACAATAATTTCATCCACTAAACCTTTAATACTGTCCAAGCATTTTCGCACAATTTTTTCTTCGTTGTACACGATAAGACAGGCAGAAATTTTTTGCTTGCTATTTTCCATATGCTAATTAGCTGATTTTAAATTACAGCTGCTGCATTGCTTTGCTAGCGTCATTGATAAATTGTACCACAGTTTCTTTGGTACGGGCAGAGAGAAGACATTTGGCGAGTACTTCCGGAGGAATAGTGAGAATGTGGGCTCCGCTTTTACCCCACAAATCTACGTTTTCCGGACTGCGTACAGACCCAACGATAATTTCAATGTTTTTATAGTTATGAAAATCAAGCCATTGTCTGACATCTTCGAGGACTTTTTGCGCTTGCTCTACACCATGTTCTTCTGAAATTCTACCGGCAAAAATACTTATATTATGAATTTTTCTTGCGCTAGTCTTCGCCATACCTGCATTGATTGCTTTGGCGGCAAGTATTGCCTGATTAAAGGTCATCATTGCTGTCACATTTACAGAAATACCTTCGCTAACCAGTCTGTAAATAGCAGGTAAAAGAGAATTACCATTGCGATCAGTAATAGTTACTTTTACGGTGATGTTTTCTGCCCAGGTATTGAATTTTCTTGCCTGATTAAGAACCTGTTCTAAATCATCGCTTGTCACCTCAACGCTTAGTGGCTGGGGCGCAATTAAACGAGCGATTTCGATCAATCTTTGTTTCATTCCTTCTTCTCCGCCGGAAACGCCGGATTTTAAACAAATACTTGGGTTGGTAGTAACTCCATCACAAATCCCCCAGCTTACATATTTTTCAATTTCCTTGATGTCAGCGCTGTCGATAAATATTTTCATATAAATTACTGGTTTATTATTAATTGATAATTTCCAAAATAGAAAGTAAATCTTGTATTCGTGAGTCTGGTTCTAAATGATCATTACGGCCATCAGAGACAATCACAGACCGAACCCCGGCAGCTCTGGCAGCCAGAAGATCATTATCCGTGTCACCTATCATATATGATGATGGCAAATGAATATTCCATTTTTTTGCCGCATCCAGTAGCATGCCTGGGAGTGGTTTTTTGCAGAGACAGCCGTCATTACGACGATGAAAGCAGATAAAAATATCATCAAATGAAAGATTTTTTACCTCAGCCATTATGCGCTCGTGTTGTTCCTGGGGTAATTTACCATATGCTATATCCGGTTGGTTTGTAACTAGGATACGAAGATATCCTAGCTTACCAACAGCTTCCAATACTTCCTTAATCCCTGACTTGAAACGGAATTCACTGTGATGATGTGGCGCAGTAAAACGAACCTTCTTTTCTCCAACAAAAAAATTTTCGCCCCGATCTATAACTTCATTCACAACTCCATCGCGGTCAAAAAAGACAGCCTTTACCATAATATTTTAATAACCACTTTGCTGTTTTAACAAATTTATCAATAAATGGTTAACTACTAATTGATAATCTTCAGTGTGAGGAGTTACCATGGATTCTTCGATTTTTGGCACAACTAAACAAGCGTCGGCAACCTGAGCAGCGACACCAGTCTCCCTGCCAACCACAGCCAGAATTCTTGCACCCACAACTTTGGCATATTCCATAGCCTTGACTAAATTTCCAGAAATATTTTGAGTTCCTCCGTTAACAGAGAAAATAAATAGGCAGTCTTTAGCAGTAAGATTATGCATTTCCAGTTGACGTTTAAAAACAGAATCCCAGCCTTCGTCGTTGGCTAACGCGCTAAACAAGCCCACGTTATCGGTAAGACAAAAAGTAGAGATATTGGCAATTTTATTAAAGTCGTTGGTAGCGTGGGAAGCCGAAGCTCCTCCTCCACCTATACCCAAAAAGAAAACTCTGCCTTTGAGTTCGCGTGTAATAGATAAAATATCAGCCATTTTTTCCAAACGTTCTCGACTGCACTCATTGGCAATTTGAGCTGTTCTTTTTAGGTACTGATCTATAAAATTGTGCTTGTCCATAACCATGAAAATTAAAAAAATATCAAAAAAACTGACCCCCTTAATTAATACTAACGTTACCTTTTTTTGCCAAGAATGTCAATAATCGACCTGCTCTGTGCCTAGTCAAAATCAACCATTGTCTTTGCCCCTTCTTTTTCAAATCTAAAGGGCATTTCTTTCAAACCGTTGGTTTTCATCGCTTCACGCACGCTTTTTCTCTCTTTATCTCCAGGACAATAAAATACCAAAAATCCACCGCCGCCGGCTCCCATAATTTTGCCACCCAAAGACCCATTTTCTTTGGCCAAAGCATAAAGCCTGTCAATATTTGGATCAGACATTTTTGTAGACATTGTTTTTTTGATTCGCCAATGCTCATCCATTAATCTACCAAAATTATCCAAATTACCACCTTGAATAGAATTTTTAATTTCCATTCCAATCTCTTTAATCTGTAATAGCGATTTAGTCACATCACTTTCTTTTTTCTCAGCCGCAGCGCTCTGCTCGCCCAAAATTACCATAGCACTTCGAGAAATACCCGTATAAAATAATAGTAACTTATTTTGCAAATCTTCTACTGTTTCACGAGCAATTGCCGCATCAGATACCTGCACGGCTCCATTTTTATCAATATTCATTATCGTAAAACCGCCATAGGCTGCCAAATATTGGTCCTGCTTGCCCACAGGCTTATGTAGTAAGTCAATTTCGATATGACAAGCTAGTTCTGCCAGTTCTTGAACTCCGGAACCCCTACGGGTTAATGTCTGCAATCCTTTTAAAAGTCCAACCAAATAAGAACCAGACGAACCCATCCCTGTACCTGCCGGCACATCGGCCGTGGAAGCGATTTCGATTTGGTCTTTAATGCCATAATATTCCAAAGCAGCCCGAGCCAAATCATGCTCCAGTTGCGCGGTATTTTCTACAATCTCAATACGAGAATATTTTACACGAACAAGCGAATCCAAAATCGGTCGATTGATACTTATATACATGTACTTATCAATAGCGGCACTAAATACAAAACCGCCATGCTGTTTATAAAAAGCAGGCAAATCCGTACCGCCTCCGCCAAGCGGGATCCTAAATGGGGTGCGAGTTAAAATCACAATTTTATTTAATATTAGTAAAAAAATCTTGGGTCCGATGATAACCTTCTATGTTATCACAACCAAAAACATACTCTTCTTGGCTAAATTGGTACGTGCCAATTTTAATATTGTCCCTCAAAAGCAATGGAAAAACATCCCAACCGAAATCATATTTCTGCCCCTCGGGAATATATTTAAAAATCTCCGGTTCAAGAACATATGATCCCGCGCTCACCAAACTGCTCATTTCATCGGCATTTTCCATGAACTCTTTGACGCTTCTATCAGAATTAAGCAAAACCCGACCCCGACCGATACCACTATTTTTATTTTTAGTCATGTCGTGAATAGCCATCGTACAAATAGTTTCATTTTTCTGATGAGCTAACAAAAGATTTTCTAAATTACAATTGGTAACATTATCACCATACAAAAGAAAAAATGGTTCGGTAAATTCTTTTTCCACTTTCTTCACCGCCCCTGCGCTACCTAAGAGCTCTTCTTCTCTGGAATAAACAATGGACACGCCGAATTTTGAGCCATCTTGAAAATAATCCATTATTTGATCGGCTTTATAGCAAACATTGATAATTATTTCCCGCACGCCATATTGGCGCGCCAAATCAATATTGTGCTCTAAAATGGGCTTGCCGTTAATCTCAACCAAAACCTTAGGAATATTATCAGTAAGCGGACGGAGTCTAGTACCCTCTCCGGCCGCCAAAATCATGGCTTTCATAATATCTTTTTTAATAATGTTTGCGACTTTCTTTTATATTTTAGATAGCACAACCAAATCTTTTCCAAGATAGAATCAGGATACTCTTTTCCATAAATATCTTCAAGTCGTCTGTAATACTCTTCGAACCAACTTTTTATACTATTTTCATCCGGAAAAAAATTGTTAGAAGCGTAATATGCCAAAATATTTGGCGACAATTCGATTTTTTTATCCAACGCGCTCTCAATAAATATTTTTTCAAATGTTTTTATACCTATTCTGGCATCGTATTTTTCTAGTACCTCTGTATGATTTTTTTCTCCCATTCGGGCAACTTCTTCTAAATGGTGATATAGGTAATCAACCGCTTTGGCCATAGCAGCTCCGCTCTCAACCACATAACCATTAACCCCATTTTTAATTTGTTCTATCTGACCATTATCCTTGGTATGACTTTTGCCCAACGTAAATCTAGGAAATGGCGTAGATTTAACTACAACAGGTTTCTTAAAAAACATAGCCTCGGCAATTGTGGAACAGCTGCATTCCCCTATGTGACTATCGTGCACAAAAACATCAATGGCCGAATAAAAAAGCCCGAGCTCCTTGTCCGAAGAAGTCATATCAAGCATTATCAGATTTTCCGGTGTGCCGGCAGCAATAAGTAAGTTCTTTCTTTCCTCCGGAACCCCATAAATCAAAAATTTTATTTTTGGATTCATTTTACAAAGCCTTTTCCACATCACCAACATTTCATCATCCCATTTTTCCATTACCGGCCTGGCCGCCCTGCCTATCACAAAACTTCCTTCCAAACCCAATTTCATCTTGTAATCTTTTATCTCCGCTTCTGTAGGCATATTTTCTTGCCAGTGCTCACAATTTACCAGCCCATACACTGTCTTGAGTTTTTTAAAATCAAATTTTATCTTATTTTGCACGCAATATTTTACAAGGTTGGTCTGACTAACAAAGACATGCTTATCACAGCGCTGACCAAAATAGCCTTTATCAAGCACACTGAAGGTGTTCATTTCTAAAAGCGATATGCTATCGCCGATTTCTTTTGCCACCGCATCATGAGCCGGCTCGTTTCTGCCATGTCTGTGCGTATATACAACATCAATATTGTTGTCTTTCAAGGTCTGAGCTATTTCTTTAGGATCGGAAATAAAGAAAATTTTATCGCTATCAATAGATTTGGACCGTGGATCATCTTTAGAACCCATTGAAATCACAAAATGACTGAAAAATTCCTTGTTCAGATTCTTATTCATTGTAATAATTTCTCTGGCCGTACCCCCTATGCCCATGCCGTTGGTCAGAGAAGCAACTCTTATTTTATTGGTCATTTTTTTTATTCTTAGTTGCGACTAATATATACTGAATAGCTATTAACTTTGGCCAAAGAAAAAATAATTTTTGACCAATACCAAATAGCTTGTTTATGCCAAACCGTTCCCAGCCGCCATTTGATGGCCGCGCTTTTTCCAAATGCAAACCAGCTTGCTCGATTAATTCTTTCATTGTCTTTAGAGTGAAAAAACGCATATGGGTCCGATCCATTATACCACCATCCTTATAATCCCAACGGCCAACTAACAATTCCCAACGTATGGAATAATGGGCGACATTCGGTAATGAGATCACAAATCTTCCTGTTGGTTTTAGAAATTTCTTTAAACCAATAAGTACCTGTAGAGGATCAGTCATATGCTCCAGCACGTCTCCCAAAAAAATAACGTCAAATTCTTGACCGGCCATTTCCGGCAAATTCAAAAATTCTTCAGCGGTATTTTTGAATAATTTAGTATAACCGTAATTTTTCGCGTCTTCATAGAGCTCTTGCACCGGCTCAACGCCCCAAACTTCACAATTTTTTTCCTTAATTAAATACTCACCCATATATCCACTGGCCGTGCCGATTTCCAAAACACGCGAACCTACGGGCACTTCTTGTAAAAGCAGCCAATGTGTTTGATACTTTCCGGAATCGTAACGATAATTGCGTTGTTGCATATATTACTATTTATTAAGCCAGGTATATTTATAACGTTTATGCATTATCTTATTCTTTAACGGCTGATAAAGTTTTTTAAGATATGAGTAAATAAACTTTGGGGTTATCCTTTTAAAAACCCCAAAACAAAATGCGTAAATAGCACCCCATAAAAAAAATAGGTCAGTACGAATTCCCCCGAAATATTTCCGAGCAATGCTCCAATTTTCAAATCGAGCTTTCCACTGATTACTATGTGAAAAACCCATCGTTCCAACTTGATAAATAACTGGCTCAACTTTTTTAAATCTGCGCCCTTCCGAAATACAACGAAGCACAAAGTCACCATCGCCCGAAACTTTATATTTCGTGTTAAACTTATATTTTTTCATAAGTTCAGTCCGAGCAAAAAGTGTTTGGTGTCCAAGCGGCAAGCCTTTCCAAGCTATACTCTTTACATCGTCATATGCCTCACATAATACCGCCTGACCGTTAATTTGGCCAATGAACCCCCCATACAAGCAGTCGGCTTGCTCAATCGTTGGGTCCGTAAATATTTTTTCGAAAACATCTGTTTGATAAAAATAATCACCGCTGTTCATAAAATTTATCCACTCACCGGTAGTATGATCAATACCCTTATTCATAGCCTGAAATATTCCCCCATCTTTTTCACTTACCCAAAAAGCCAATCGATTTGCATATTTTTTTATAATATCAACTGTGCCATCGGTTGAACCCCCGTCTATAACAATATACTCAACATGTGGGTAAGTTTGATTTAGAACACTAAGCATTGTTTGCTCAATATGCTCCACATCATTAAGCACTACGGTAACTATGGAAACCATAGGCGGTTTGAATTCTGTGGTATTGCTATTCATAATCGGTTAATTACCCAAGCTACAATCAACTTGTTAAAATTAACAAATGACGTTATAGCGCCCATTTTAAACTCATTTTTATTTTGCAAAACTTCCGGAATTGGTTCGTTTATTTTCCTGCCAATAATAAAATATGTCAATCTTCTTTTTACTTTCCGATTACCGCCAGAGCTATAATCGGAATCATCTTTGGATGATCTGCGAAGATGAGTAGTATGCCAATATCTATTGGTTAAAAATCGGCTATTAGCTATTTTACAAAATTCCTCATTATCTTTATCTAATAATGTATCTTTGTTGTAGTCGCCTTGCCAATGCACACCCGAGGTAATTTTAATAAATCTTGGATAGTGAAAATCCTTTTTTCCTAAAATTTTTATAACTCCCTTGCGGTAATAAGTATGATAAATATCTCCAACACATAGATAAAAAGGGGCTACCAAACACTCCACACCCGCATTTTCTGTAATTATTTTTTTAGCTTCACTCAAGACTCTGGCTGTCCAAATTTCGTCGCCATCTAAAATCATAAACCAATCTGTCTTTGTTCTATCCACCATTTCTTGCCGCAACTCGGTATGTCGCTTGCCGTCTGCCACGCCTTTTTCCTCAAAAATTATCTTATTCGGATACTCTTTTACCAAACTTTGAATAATGGCTACAGTTTTATCGGTAGAACCAGTATCAAAGACCATAACCTGGTCGACAAAATTAATTACCGACTTAATGGCGTAATAAATAAAATTTTCTTCATTTTTTACCAAACAATGGGCGGTAATTGACATATTCTACACTACAATGAAATCTTTTTTCTTAATTAAGAAAAAAGCCCAAATTAGGTTCCACAAGAAATTGGCTACTAAACTAATTATATAAGTATAGGCTACTCCCATAATACCGTATCGAGGAATAAATACTAGATTACAAATAACAAGGAGTACTAGCTGAAAAAATGCGCCTATAGCCATAATATGAGTTTTGTTGAAAATAGTAACGGTCATCGAAAATGGAATGGCTAAAATATTTAATAAAAAACCATAAGCCAATATCAAATAAACAGGCATCGCCGCCACATATTTCTGGCCAAAAAGAAAATTTATCAGGTATTGAGATGGGTATATAAGAAGCGCAATTCCAATTGTACCGACAAGTACCCATTTAAATACTCGCTTAACAAAGGCAATAAGCTCTGTTTTGTTTACCAAAGCGCTTATCTTCGGCATTAAAACGGAACTGATAGAACCATAAACCACCGGAAAAATTTGAATTAACTGCCAGGCGACGGTAAAAACTGCCACCTGTTCTAGCCCAAGATAATGACTGATCATTACTTGATCTATTTTACCGCCGGCAATAGCCATAAGCGATGAAATGGTAAGCCAAAAACTAAACTTAGCCAATTGTGAATGCAGATTACTTTTGACTTCTTGATCTACCTCAACTTTTCGGAATTTATCTGGGAACACTCCGTAATTTACTAAAAATAAAATCCAGGGCACAAAAATATAAACGGATAAATACACGAATAAATTTCTAACGCCCGCCAACGCCAAAATTATAACTATTAACAGGCGCAAAAATCCTTTTAGGGACTGGACTGAAGCCTGATAAAAAAATCTTTGATTGGACTGCAGATAAGTAGCCAAAAAACCAAGCAAGATAACGCCGCCAATACCCAGAAAAGAATAAGCCAAGTAAGGGGCGATTTTGGCTTGGCCAAATAAATATTTAGCCAAAGGATATGATAAAACTATGCCGCCAAGCGTAAGTATCCAAGTTAACGCTACTCGCCAACGCCATACCGTTTTTAGTAATTGTTTTAACTTATCTGTTTGATTAGTAGCGATGTAATATGGAGCAAATCGCAGTAGGCCCATGTTTAAACCAAAATCAGATATCTCGGCCATTGTGCTTAACGCTAAAACCGAAAGCGAAAAAATACCAAAAAACTCCTGGCTTAAAGCTCTGGCCAAAATAATATTAAGGACAAGCAAAGACACGCCGTTTATCAATGACCCGACAGTCACAAAAGCGGTCTGGTGTAAGGCCCTTTTTTTAAAAATAGATTGTATACGCTCTTGAATTTGCATAATTTCCACTCCAAAAAATTTAGGCCTTAACAAACCAAAAACATCCGCAACCGTAAACTTGTTTCTCCACTAAAGATTTGTCCGCATTGGAGATTAATTTTCCCTCATCGGTTAGTAATGTAAATTCCCGGACTTGGAGATTGGAAAAGGCATTTACAACCTGGTCGTAAGAAAAAATTCTCTGAGAATTAAACTGGACATTAGGTTTTCCTACTGGTACTACAATTAATAAACTACCTCCTACCGCCAACACTCTTTGCAATTCTTTCATGGCCTTGATGTCGCCAACAGGGTCTATCGGATCACCATATCTACCCAAGCCGATATGCTCCAGCGTGTGCATGCAGGAAAGCGATTTAAGGCTGTTGTCTGCAAAAGGCAACTTTAACAAATCAGCGGATTCTGAGGAAAAATTACTCAAAGTTATGTCCGCAGGTCTATAATCGTAAAATTTTACAGGGATAAAGGCTGAAACTAGCGTACTGAAATTAAGCGTGGAACTAATATCAGTATGAAATTCAGGATTAATTTCCTTAAGCTTTCTGGCAGCCCAAGCCGGATGATAAGTATAATGACGATCAAAATCTTGCGTACTTGATTTTTCGTGTAAAATAGGATAAAAATTTTTGGCCGACAAAACAAACCGGTTGTCCCCGACTTTGACCGATGCCTCTTTAAACTGTTTCCAATCTTTTAAGAATCCAATATACCTAAATTTGTTTAATACACGATCTTTCATCCTATTTGCCATCACCAATAATCCCAAAGGGAAAGTTTTCTTTAGAAATTGTTTAAGTTTTGGATTCATAGTAGATAAATTAATCTTTAATTATTTCGCTGGAAGATGCGCCGATACCCGATACTCCGAGCCTGACCAGCCTGTGTACTTTTTTTCTGGGGATATATTTTGCTAATGTATTTTCGATCGGATACGCTACCATTGTTAATGGAATCCCTTTAAGAAGGGCGCTCTTCCAGATACTATACGCGGATTTACGAAAACCATACAAACGCGTACAAATATAATCTTCTTTAATATACTGTAATACGAACTCTCCTTCTTCCCAATCATGCAAATTAAATTCTTCATTTAAAAAATATCGTCCGCTTATTTTAAAATAAAAATCGGCAGAAAATTTAAACTTCTTCATCGCGTAGTATAACATCATTATTTCACCCAAACTTTTCTGCTTACTATCACAGGACCAACGCACTAATTTTTTATTTCCCACATAAATGTACTGATCAACTTTTTTCTCCAGTTCAAAAGGTAGATTTTCTTGCAGACCGCTTTCCACCAAAATTATTTTTGCGCCCGGTACTCGGCTATATATAGAATCAATCGTTTGCTGAGTTTGTTTGGCGCGTTCTTCGGGGCTAAAAATAGAGCGCGGTCCATCGTACTGAATTAATTTGCCTTGTTTTGGATAAATTACCGAAGTAATAATAAAACAATACTCCACCATTTCTCTACCTGCCGGTTGTTTCTCAAACAAACCGCCGATCATTACTACCAGCTGAAATGGCCATACAAAAAAAATTCTATAGACTTGGCGTAATATAAATGATATTAAATTTTTTAATGTCATATCATTTTTTCAAATTATCCATAAAACCTAAAACATCCTTGGCTTCCGGAAGATCATCTTCTGTATTTTCAATGTCTTGATGGTTAACTGCGCCCTCAAATTCCACCTCGACCCCTATATGTTTAGCTACGCTCTCTAAAGTTATGGCATTTTTCCCTCCTAACTCCACAATACCTTGACGGTCCAAATTTGATGCTAGCCAAGATACGCAAAAAGAGAGCGGGATAAAAGAATAACGGCTTCTCTTATCTACAAAAACTTTTTTACCCTCCAGCATATCAACCAGTACCCCTTTCTTCATATTGTCGCCATAGAGCGCTCCGAGACGAACAATTAAATTATTGCCAAAATCACACAGCTTTTCTGCCGCAGCCTTATGTCTGCCATAAATAGTATCTGTCTGGCAGCGGGCGGAAACGGTGCTTATCTGTACAAACTTTTTAAATTGCCAACCGTACAACAGGTCAGCTGTTTTTTTTACTGTTTCCGTAAAATCTTCTTCGGGATGATTATTTGCCCAAAAACGACCGGACGGCATAGCGCAATTTATAATTATATCGAACTTTTGCGCTTGTGTGGCGAGATAATTCTCTTTGGTTACTCCTACAACCGAATACTTTGAAGAATCAAGCAACTCTTTATATAGCGCGCTTCCAACATATCCTTTTGAGCCTATGACGGCTATGGAAAGCATAATTACTTTATCATTGATTGTTTAAATTTCCCGGGTTCCAACAAAGTCCAGTCGGTTATATTTTTTTTGAGCTGCTCATGTAGAGGAATTTTAAGACGGTGTGTATCACTTTCGTATTTATCGCCGCCGCGAGGACCATTAACAAAACTTAAGAAAGCACACTTTTCAAGGGCAATAAATTCATGGGCTTCTCCTTTGTCCCAAGTTGTAAAATCATTTTGAGAAATGACGGTTTTTTCAATTTTTTTACTACCCTGTTTTCTGCTATAAGCTACCATTTTACCAAAAAGCATAAAATCTGACTGCTGAGAGAGTTTATGAAAATGATTTCCCCGCACCGCTCCTTTATTTGAATAAATGATAACGCAGTGCTCATAAGGCTCCTTAACAAAAACATCCATAATTGACCCGCGCACATCTTTAAAATCTATTTTTCTTTTAACTCGTTTCATAAATAAGAATTATATTAATTACGATTCTATAACATGAGGAGTAATAAATTGAAGATGGGGAAATTTTGGCGAAATTTTAGCTTTGAGAAAATCAGCGATGTTCCAGGCAAGAATAAGAGCGTGAGAAACATCCTTATCTATCGTGTCGTCTGAAAAAATTGGTAAATGCGAACCAGGAGTATATTTTCCAATTTTAAGAGGGGAAGCATCAGTTGCAAAATCTATAAGCGTAGCATCAATGCCACAGTAATTTAAAAGGGTATTGCCCTTGGCCGCTGCGCCAATCGCAACAATTTTTCCGCCGCTCTCCCGCGCTTTTACCAATTCTTTAAGCAAATTAATTTTGCAATTTTTTACTTCTTCTGCAAACTTTCTCCACTCTGCCTGGTCATACAGGCCAAACTTTTCTTCCAAAGCAATTTGCTTCGCTACCAATTCACTTTCTTGGCCGTATCCCACAAAAATCCTTATCGATCCGCTCATATAATTATTTTCTTCGAGGTGCGTAATCGAGAGTCCAAATTTTTTAAAAAAAGGCACGAGCGGTTTTATAGCGATATAAGATACGTGTTCTAAATAAATAACATCAAAGTGTTTTTTTCTTATGATTTCCAAAAAATATGGCAACTCAATTATAAAACTACCCTCTTTGTCCAAAATGGAAATAACGTTTTCCATAAATTCATCAAGGGGAGAAATATGATTAAAGGCATTGGTAATGGTGATAACCTTCGCCTTCCCTCTTTTTAATATTTTTTCGGCCGAAGAAGCGTTAAAAAAATCATTTATTGTTGGAATACCATTTTTTTCGGCCAGCGCGGCAATATTGTGTGAAGGGTCGACCCCCTGAACTTCTGCTCCGAGATCTTTAAACGCGCCCAGAAGCGTTCCGATATTACTGCCTATATCAACCACCAAATCACCATTTTTTACACCAGCTCTTTTTACTACTTCTTGAGCCATCTCCTGGAAGTGTTGTATTGAAATTTTAGAATTACCAGAATCATAACTATAATCGTTTTCTTGATAGCGGACTTCGGCGGGCACAACAAAACTATTCATCCCGTGTCCACAGTCTTGGCAAAGAAGTACACAAAGAGGGTATCGTCTCTCCGGTTCGTCTAGTTGACTTTCTTTCAAAAAAAAGTCCGCCAAAGGGTGAAATCCTAAATCAAGGACTTTGGTTAGATTTTTTGAAGCACATAAATGGCATTGCGAAACTTTCATAAGATCTATAAAAATATTTTATCATCTACATATGGCCCGTCCTTGAAGGCATAAATCAAAGCGTTCTTTGTTATTTTTATTTCATGCGCTCCATCTACTATCAACAAACACTGGCCAGATGAAACATTCTTTTTGGCGATAATTTTTCCTTTCCTGTCAAAAATACTAGCTTCTATAGCGCCTTTCATAACCACAATTGCTTCCTGGGGCTGTTTGGTAACTTTACGAATTTTTTTATGCACATGCTTTACCACAACATGGCCTTGCTTTCGCTTCATTAAAAGCAACTGCAGGGGCCACGAAGGGTCAGTTATTGGAAATGTGCCTTCTTTTGCGGAAGAAAGGTCAATAACCAGGGCAAATATTTTGTTTCCTGACTTAATTTTAGTTACCATTTAGGTGTTATCATTAAAATGTTCTAAATCATAATCCATCATGGCGTGTACTATTTCATTGAATTTCATTTTTGGCTCCCATCCCAGTTTTTTTATTTTTGAAGGGTCACCAAGAAGCAAAGGGACTTCATTCGGTCTTTTATACTTGTCATCTATCTTTACATAATCTTCGGAGTTAAGGCCTACATAGGAAAAAGCTTCTTCAACAAACTCTTTTATGGTATGAGTTTCTCCTGTTGCAACTACGAACACATCCGGTTTCTCCTGTTGCATTATAAGATATATAGCTTCCACAAATTCCGGAGACCAACCCCAATCGCGTTTAGCATCCAGATTTCCTAATACCAAAGAATCCTGCGTGCCATTTTTAATTCGCGCCACTGCTTTAGTGATTTTTTTGGTCACGAACGTGCCGCCTCTTCTTGGACTCTCATGATTAAATAATATGCCGGTAGTAGCGAATAATCCGTAACCATCACGATACTGTCTGGTTAGATGGTAGGCGGCTAGTTTTGCTACTCCATACGGACTCTGGGGCATCATGGGGGTATTTTCATTGTATGGGGCAGGCACTCCGGGCACACCAAACATTTCCGAGCTTGATGCCTGATAAAACTTTGTTTGAGGAGAAAATTTTCTAATTGCTTCAAGGACGTTTAAAACACCGACTGCATTTGTTTGAAGCGTATACTCTGGAACTTCAAATGACACTTTTACTTGAGACATTGCTCCAATATTATAGAACTCATCCGGCTTGATATCTGAAATTAGTCCGGCCGTAGCAAGAGCATCTGTAAGATCGCCATAATGTATATGAATGTTTGGATTGGAGGTAATAAGATGATCGATTCTGCCTGATGCAAAAGAAGAGATGCGGCGCATTATTCCGTGCACTTCATATCCCTTTGAAAGAAGTAATTCCGCCAAGTACGAACCATCCTGTCCCGTAATTCCGCTAATAATCGCTTTTTTCATATTGTTTTACTATTGAAAATGAGGTGAATAAAATATTTAACTTGAAGCATATTATAGCATTACTTCTTAAAAAGTAAAGCATCGCCACTAGCAGTGTTTGGCTTATCAATATTGAACCTGGCTTTTCTTAATTTAAGGAGATTATACACTGGATAAGCGAAAATTGACAAAACTATATAATAATAAAACCATAGCTTGGGGGAAATATCTCCCCCCTTGGTAATTTGATAGTAGGCTATCCACATAAAATAGAAGAACAACGGCGATAAGGTAACCCAGGCCGTTATCCTTTTTAAATACTCATTTCCGCTTTTTATATAAGCGATCATTCCCAGCGGCAAAAGCCAAATCATATACCATGGCCAGATAGCCTTTTGCCAAAAAATTATATACACCACCATACTGATAAACAAAGCTACCAGAAAATCCGACTCGCTTAACGTATCTCTCTTCAAAATAACCAAAACCGCTTTTTTTATAAACGGATACATCAAATACAGTATTAGCCCCAACAATCCGAATTGCACAAACCTGGTTAAATACCAATGAAAATTTGCGCCTGCCACAAACTTAAACAGCGGCTCCAAACTATAATACAACGTGGCAAAAACGCTCATCACCGCCCATTTTGACAATTTGGCTATTGTTTCGAAAACAGCAAACCCCTGCCAAAATTTTGCCCAAACTAAAACAGTTATTGCAACAGAAATTATAGCCCCCAACAATTGTCCACCAAGCATTTTTTTCCAATTCTGCCAATTTACTTCCTGCCACCATTTTAATACAAACCAGGGTATAAAAAATATCGGTATAAATTTGATCCAAATACCAACAACAAGACAAGGCAATACCAACCACCAAGTTTTACGTTTTGTTAAAATTAATGCCAACATAATAAACACCAGCCAAATACTATCGAAATGTCCGTGTACAACCCACTCAAATAAGGCTGCGGGTTGTAAAAACCACAATAACCAAAAATTACTCTTCTGCGAATTTTCATCTGATAAATCCAAAAACTTGTAAACCAGCCAACCGCATAATGCAAAAAATAGAGCGACTATAAATTTCCACAAAACAATAAAAGCAATTACATTGTCACGGCTTAAATCGTAAACGGCTCCAAAAACATGCGCCATTATCGGACCATATGGAAACCTATCCATTACTTTAAAAGCCGGTTCCATAAAATGGTTTTCTCTGGGCCAATCCTGGGTAAATACATTCACCGTTCCTTGGCTAATGGATTTGCCTGCCCAAAAATAAAAGACTACATCGCCGGATCCAAATGGCACCACAAGCGTGGCTAGAAAAATAAAAAGTGCAACGATACCCAAAATTTGTTTCTTTGATTTTGGTTTTTCACCCTCTTTAAACATTTTCCAGAGAAAAAATCCCGAAGAAACCAAACAAGCAAGAATTATAAACAATGAGATAATTAAAATTAATTTCGAGACTGTATTTAACTGTGAAGCGCAAAAAAGCCAGCCTTGCCCAAAGTAACACTTTTCCGCTAATACTTTAGGGTACATTGATAGGGAAAATGCGGCCAACATGCCCCACCCTATAAGACCAAGGATTATCGTCTTTTTAAAATTGGACATACTTTACTTAATACTGACTAACGAATTCTTCAAAACAAGTGACCATATACTCCATCATTTCAGTGGTGAGTCCAGGGAAAACCCCGACCCAAAAAGTATTATTCATCACCAAATCGGCATTCTTTAAATCCCCCACCGCTCGATGTTCTATTTTATTTTCTATAAAATATGGCTGCTTCACAATATTGCCGGCAAACAAATAACGTGTGGCAATTTGCTTATCATTCAAAAAATGGACGAGGGTATCGCGATCAAACGGCGCGTCTTCTTTTATTGTTAACAAAAATCCAAACCAGCTTGGTTCGGCATTATCAAGCCATTTGGGCAAAATAAAATAATCTTCAAATTTCTTTAGGCCTTTGTATAAAATATCAAAGTTTTCTCGGCGCTTGGCCACAAAACTCTCCAACTTTTCTAGTTGCGCCACTCCCAATGCAGCCTGCATGTCGGTAACCTTTAAATTGTAGCCGGTTTCGGAATAAATATATTTGTGATCATAACCATATGGCAAATTTCCCAGCTGCCAACCAAACCTCATACCGCAAGTGTTGTCGCAGCCTGGTTTACAATAACAATCTCTGCCCCAATCACGAAATGAACGAATAATTTTTGCCAAAATAGCATCGTTAGTAAACAACATGCCGCCTTCGCCCAAAGTAATATGATGAGCCGGATAAAAACTGCAGGTGGCAATATGGCCAAATGTTCCTGTGTGTTTGCCGTTATAAATTGAACCCAAAGCATCGCAGTTATCTTCTATCAACCAAAGATCGTGTTCTTTGCAAATAGCGGCAATTGCATCCAAATCAAATGGGTTACCCAAAGTGTGTGCTAAAAATATGGCTTTGGTTTTTGGAGTTACCGCCTTTCTAATTTCTTCGACATTGGCATTGTAGTAACCTAAATCAACATCTACCAAAACCGGTATTAATCTGTTTTGAATAATTGGATTTACGGTGGTAGGAAAACTCGTGGCCACAGTGATTACTTCGTCGCCCGGATTTAATCGTTTAGCGCCCAGTTTTGCCGAAGTAAGAGCTGAGATGGCCAACAAGTTTGCTGATGATCCGGAGTTTACCAAAATCGCTTGCTTGGCTCCCAACCAATATGCAAGTTTACTTTCAAATTCTTCAGTAAAATGACCTTCTGTCCACCAACCTTCGAGCACTGCTTCTACCGCATTGATCATTTCTTTTTCATCAAAAACTTTGCCAGTTATGGGAACTGGCGAATCTCCGGGAATAAATGATTTTGGAGGGAATCTTTTATTGTATTCAGCCTGAATTTGATCTTTTAGATAATCTTCCATAGTGCTTTTTACTTTTTAAATACTTTTACCGCAGCTGGGATAACATATTTACGATGATGTGGAATTGTATTTTTTGGCAAATGCTTTACATCCCACCAACGTCCTTCAGAATTTGGAACACCCTTGCATTTTATTAAATACACCATTGATAAAAACCAACCGCGCGGATCGGGAATAAAAATTGAATCATGACATTTAAAATCACTAGTAATGGTTGTTTTAAACTCTCTTGAACTTAACCGATGAGCCACGTCCTTTGGCTGTTCATTCGGACGAAAGACAGCTCCTGGTATATGCCACTGACCGGAGAAAGATTCGTGGACTCCACGTTTTAGCATAAAAACTTCTATGGCCCCGGTTTTTTTATTTTTCCGCAAACAAACAGCTTCAAAAGCCACACTTACAGACAGTCTGGCAATAGCTTCAAAAAGTCTGCTGCCCAAAGGTTTTTGCCCATTTTGAGATGTAAAAAAACTCTTATCATGCTGACCTTTTCCTTGCCAGGCATCTTCCACCAAGTCTTCAAATGAGGTAATAATTTCTTCTGAAGTTAATTGCATATCATAGATAAATACGGCTTCTATTCTACCAATTAGACCTTAAAAATGCAAGATAAAAAAGAAGCCCTGCCACCTTTGTCCTATTGGACTTGGGTGGCAGGGCGTTACCGAGCTCTTCTGGGGCTGATCCTTTGCTAGTAGCGCGGATACTGCCAGTAGACTCGGGCTGCTTTCGGGATGATGATCTCGCGGTGGATATTTACCGTGTTACTAGGAAGATCGCTGACGGGAAACCACTTGTGACGATCGTCGATGCGTGGATCGCCAGCTAGCTTGACGATAAAGATGTGCGAGTGGACAGTCCCACGGTCTTCGGAGGTGATCTCTTTGTCGACCAGATCGAACTTTTCAATCCTGGTACCAAATTCCTCCTCCAATCGATTCGCCACGTCACGATCCTGCTCGCCATGACGATAGAGTTTTCCAGGCGCATGCCACTGGCCCGGATAGGCAGTGTCATTCATAGCGCGTTGACGCAGAAAAACCTCATTGCCACCTCTGTCCGAACGACGGAACACCATTGCCTCGAAGGCTGGCGTGGGCCACAGACGCATGATAGCATCGCACAAGGCGGTGCCAACGGGCTTGGTAGTATCCAATCGGTTCAGCATCTGAGCTAGAACCCTTTTATAGTCGTCGCTTGAAGGATCTTCCGGAACCACCGTGTTATTCATTGCGATTTCTCCTTTGTTTGTTCTCAGACCCTTACGGGGGGTCTAAGGAGTAGTTGCTTTATATCCTAAATAAACAAAAAAGTCAAGGTTGGCTATTAAAAAAACGCCCTGCAGTCTTGTCCGATTTGGACTAGATAAACAGGACGTCAATCTCCTTAATTACTGGAAAGAACGTTTGGGTTGGCCTGATTGATTGCGCTTATGATGAGCTACAGCTGCCAACGGGATGATTGGATCGGAGTGGTGCGGCACAATACTCTCTGGCAATTTACTGATGGGATGCCAATCGTGCCGAAGATCAAGCAATGGTTGCCCAACGAGGTCTACTAGAAAAACATTTGAATGCACCGTACCCCTCTCTTCGTGATGTACTGGAAATCTACTCACAAAATGGAATGATTTGATTCCAGTATGGAAGAAATCTTCTTCAAGACGTTTGGCAACATCTTGATCATGTTCCCCCTGTCGATATATAGAGCTGGGAGCACACCATTCGTTAGGGTGGGCAATGTCGTCTGGTGGGCGCTTGGTCAGATAAACTTCGGTATCTTTACCACTACCACGAATATGCAAGGCTTCGAAAGCGACTGCTGGCTTTAGCCTCGTAAGAGCATTGCACAGCTTGGTTCCCTGAAACTTTCTCGGGTGAATTAGAGAAAGCAGGTCCGCTAACAACTCTTTGAGTTCGTCGCCGTCGAGAGATTTAGCTTTTTCTAAAATATGCCTTACATTTGCTGATTTTACCATTCTTTTTTTCCTTTGGCACTTCCTATCCACCGTGGATAGAGAAGACATATCAAATTATCATTTATTAACAAAAAAGTCAAGGTTTCCCTTGACCTAATCCGGTTTTAGCTACAATATTTTGCGAGTAGAAATATGTTCATGCTCGATCACATTTCCCGCATCATCAAATAATACCCGCCACGCTTCGCCTTTTTCCAAATACATAACCCTGCCTTTTTCGTTTTTTAACTCCCTAAGCGACGGCAACGACTTGCCTGGATTCAGCAATTGCCACATTGCAAAAGCGGTCGGATCGCCGTGGCTAACCACAAACACGGTCTTGCCTTGATATTTGGCGAGGATATCCTTTATCGCCGCCACCATCCGAGCCGTAAAACTTGGCGGTCTTTCAATGCGCAAATTTTGTAAAGCCGGATGTGTATACGGATCTATGATTTCTGCCAACCAAACAAGGGATCTGCCAAACATGTCCGGCGAATCCGGGTCCTGTAAACGCGGATCAGGCTCAATTGACAAATTCAAGCCGGGATAATTACTCATAATTTCCGCGGAAGATTGCATGGCCCGCAAAAAATCACTGCTGACAACCACGTCCGGTACCACCCCACTCTTACGAAAAATACGGCCAAGCACTCGCATTTTTTCTTTTCCAAATTCGCTTAAGGAAATAGTCCCATCGTAAATAATTCCTTTCGGATTTTCCAAATCTCCGTGGCGAATTAAAAAGATAGTGGTTTGCATAAAAACTTTATACCGTAAATAAACGAAAAAGTCAAGGTTAAACCTAAAAATTCACCCTCTCTCTTTCTATCACCAGTGGCCGTTCGCGTACTTGGGTGTAAATGGCTCCAATATACTCGCCCAAGATACCAATAAAAAACAACTGAATGGAAGAAAAGAAAAAGATACCGATACTAAGCGGTGCTAAGCCGGCTTCAAACCGATCCCAAAAAAGCAGTTTGTAAATTAAATAAACTATACCGACTATAAAACTGATAACTGACATGCCAAAACCAATAAAACTGGCCAGACGCAAAGGAATTTTGGAATGATTCACAAAACCAAGCATAGCCAAGTCGTAGAGCGAATAAAAATTATTGCTGGTCTTACCTCTTTTTCTGGCTGGCTGAAAATAACTTACTTCGGCGCGATTAAAACCAAGTTCGGTAATTAAACCGCGAAAATATGGATATGGATCTTTGAGCGTGCGCAAAACCGCAATAAATTTTTGGTCGTATAGACCAAAACCAGTGAAATTTTTTATTTGCTCAACATCCGATATTTTTTTTATTAAGTTATAATAAACTTTTCGTATAGCGAACATTATAGCATTCTCTTCACTTTTATTTTTTACTCCCACCACAATAGAACTTCCTTCTTCCCACTTCTGCAAAAATTCTTTAATTGTCGCTGGCGGATCTTGTAAGTCGGAGGCCATCAGCACCACAGCATCGCCATGCGCTTGCTGCAATCCATAGTATGGAGAACGGATATGACCAAAATTTTTGATGTTAACGATAATTTTTACATTATAATCTACGGTAGCCAATTTTTTTAATACCGCCACGGTACTGTCTGTGGAAGCATTATCAATAAAAATATGTTCATAGCGATATTGAGGCAGATCGGCAAATACGGCTTTAACCTGACTGTACAATTCTTCCACGTTTAATTCTTCGTTGTAGCATGGGGTAACCACGCTAATAAGTTTTTTGTCTGACATATAATTATTCTTCTAATAAAGTCTGGTGATTTAAATTCGGTAAAGCTGTTTTGTAATAAGATACAAGCTGAGCAATGGCAGAATCAATGGTTGTAAAGGTAATGCCAGGAAATGCTTGGTTCATAAGAGTGGAGTCACAAGAATATTCTTTTCCATACCCTTTGCTAGAGATAAGGACAGGTACTTCATAACCAATAGTCTGAATCACTTTTTCTGCAATAGTTTTTAAATCAATTGCTTCACCACGGCCAATATTAATAAAAGTTTCTTTTGGCTGGTTGGCAATGCATTTTTCTAAAATATGAATAAAATCATCAATAAAAAGATAATCGAACATCACATTTTGACGCATGGTAATTGGTTGGCGCAGAAGCGCCCGGCAAATAGCATTGGAAATAAAGCGAATCTCATAATCTTCGTATTTGCCAAAAACTGCGAATAAGCGTAAGTGAGTAATATAATCTACTTTGTCTGCGTACTTGGCGCAGACATATTTGTACAAGCCGTATTCATCATTGGGTACGTGTTTATCAAAGTCGGTTTCTTTGACTTTAACGAGCGGCTGTTGTTTATCATACTCTGCTCCAGAACCAAGGGTAATCATGCGTTTAAAAAAAGGTTTGGCGCGTACCAGATTAAAAAACATCCTTAAATTAACATGGGTGATACCAAAGACATGTTGTTGTTTACGCGTACCGCCAATATTAGCGGCGTGAATCACAATATCTACCGGATTTTTCTCCAAAAAATTATACACCGCATCGCTGTCGGTGAGATCTAGTTCGGCATGGGTAGGCGCAATAATCTCGTACTTGCTACTGAGCTGTTCTTTTATATTGCGGCCGATAAATCCATTACCGCCAGTTAAAAATATTTTCATCATACTAATTTTTATCTTTAACGATCATATTTTCCGCCAATTCTTCTGGGCTTAAAAACGGAAACATGTTTTCGTATGGATTGGACATCATCTTGCCGTCTGGACCTTTTTCAGAAGTAACACGCGGGATAAGAAGCTGCCACTCTGGCGTCATCACATCGCAAATCACCGGACCGTCATGATCAAGCGCTTCTTTTATTTTTTCATCTACTTCATCTACCGAAGAAATGCGTATACCTTTGATACCGTAGACTTCGGCAATCTTTAACGCATCCGGACACCACACACCAGAATCTGGACTCTCGCCGATCATACGGCCGCCAAAAAAATTACGCTGAGTATGACGCATTAGCAAATAGCCGTTGTTGTTGAAAATAAAAATTTTCAGTGGCAAATTGTTTATTTTCACTGTGGCCAGTTCCTGTAAATTCATTTGCATGCTGCCGTCACCGGTAATAACGATTGTAGGTTTTCGGCCCGCAGCAATACACGATCCAATGCCTCCTACCCAATAACCCATTGTAGAAATACCGCCAGTAGTAAGAAAACGCTGATCTTTTTTTATCTTCCATGTTTGAGCAGCTACATGAAAACAGGATCCGGTATCAACTAAAATATTTGCGCCCGGCGGAGTCAGTTCGCTTAAGCGGTCGGTAAAATAATATGAATTGACCGGTTTTTCATCTTTGTAAGAAGGCAAAACAACCGGATATTTTTTTCTCCAATTCTGACATATTGCCACCCACTGCGGCCTTTCGATTTCCGGCTGACTCTGTGCATATTTTGCAAGTTCAATCAAAAATTCTTTAGCATCAGCCAAAACAGGTAAAACAATATTTAAATCTGGTTTTTCCAGTTCTTTTTGGTCAATATCGACAACAATCTTTTCGGAATTACGGCCAAAATCTTTTACGTTGTAGCCGGTAAGCGATACGGTAAGGCGAGAACCAACCGCGATAATCAAATCAGCATTTTGCACAGCAAAATTAGCACTGCGTTCGCCATAAGTCCCCGGCCGGCCGGCATAAAGCGGGTGATCGCTAGTGATAATATCTAAACCTAAACGTGAAGTTAAAAGAGGAATTTTTATTTTTTTTATTACTTCTTCAAAAGCCGGAATGCCGCCAGATAAACGTACGCCTTGTCCGAAAATAAATAACGGTCTTTCTGCCTTGGCAATACGCTCATAAACAGCTTTTACTTTTTCTGCTAACTCTGGAGATGGCTGAGAAATTTCTACCTCAACTTCTGCCGGTGGGCCATACGCATCAATGACTGACTGCGGCACTTCTGTGCGCTGCATATCTACCGGCACTTCAATCCACACCGGGCCGGGCCGGCCGGTAGTTACCTGCTTCCAAGCTTCGGCAACATATTCGCCGATACGGGCAGGATCATCTACGGTGACAAAATATTTGGTAATCGGCGCAACCATTTTGCGTATACTTATCCCCTGCACGCCAAATTGGCGAATATCAGTTTTTTCCGCGTATTGGACAATAGATAAATTTGATTGGCCGGAAATAACAATCATCGGAGAAGAATCTACCCAAGCGCCAACAACGCCATTTAAAGCATTTACCGCTCCCGGTCCGGCGGTAACCATCGCAATTGCCGGTTTGTTAGCCACTCGGCTGTAGGCCTCGGCAGCCATAGTTGCGCTTTGTTCATGGTGCGGACAGGTATAATGAAATTGTTTGTTTTTGGCGACAGCGTCGTTTAAAAACATGGCATGTCCGCCGGTAATAGTAAAAACTTCGCTCACACCGCGCTCACCAAAGTATTTGAAAATAAAGTCTGCGATAATCATACTATTGTTTTTTGTGCTTAGCCAACTCCATCGCCACCTCCACTACTATATCTTCTTGTCCGCCCACGACTCGGCGTTTTCCCAGTTCCATAAAAATTTCCCGCGGATCAACACCAAATCTTTCGGCCGCGCGCTTTACCGGTAAAGTAAACACCGAAAAAACTCCGGCCAAACCGCTGGCAATGGTAATAGAATCAATTTCCAATAATTTTTTCATGAACGTTGTCACGATCTGATCGCTTACATCCATTAAAATATTTAAATCAACTGGAATTTGATAGCCCATTTTTTTAAGCAGCGCCACTAACACTTCAATCGGGCAATTGCCGGCTCCCGGACCAAATCCGCGAATCGTACCATCAGCAATACGAGCGCCGACTTCCAGCGCCATCCAAGTATGCGCCACAGCCATGCCCAAATTGTTGTGGGCATGAAAACCGATCGGTACCGGCAGATTTTCTACTAAATATCCAATTGTTTCTTTTACCATTGCGGGTGTAGAAGCACCGGCTGAATCCATAATGATAATTCCTTGCGCGCCATAACTTACCATTTTTTTTGCTTCTTCAAGAAGGCGTTCTTTAGTTGTCATGTGATACATCATGAGCACTCCATAAACTTCTTTTCCCAGTTCGGCTACATACTTTATATATTGCTGAGTAACATCGGCCTCAGTACAATGCGCGGCCACACAAACCAAATCAACTCCAAGTTTCATGGCTGGAGCCAAATCGTTTGCGATAGTGCCAAAACCAGGCAATAGAAAAATACCCAAACGAGTTTGTTTTAATTCTTTGCGCGCGACTGCCAATAATTCTAAATCCGGTGTACCCGAAATGCCTACTTGCACAGATGAAGCGCCAATACCATTGCCATGGCCAACAATAACCACATATTCACCAGCTTTATCTACGGCACGACAATAGCGCTCCACTTGTTCAGTGGTAAGTTGGTGCGAAATAGCATGTTGGCCATCACGCAAAGTAGAATCAAAAATCATTAAATCTTTCATATTATTTGCTCAATATTTTTTTACGAGCATATTCTTCCGCAACCCGAATAGCGGCGCAAGTAATAATATCCAAATTGCCAGCATAGGCAGGCAAAAAATCGCCGCGGCCGACAACTTCAATAGTAACAGTAACTTTGCCTTTTTCAGCTGTCGGACCCATAGCCAAACGATAACCGGGCACATACTGCTGTATAGAAGCAGCCACTTCATTAATTTTCTTAGTTAAAGCTTCAATATTTGGCTCTGGAATTAAAGCATAAAGAGTATTATGCATTAAAATAGGCGGTTCAGCCGGATTTAAAATTAAAATCGCTTTGGCTTCCGGTACGCCGGAAAAACTTTTTAAGGCATTAGTAGTAGTATTAATATATTCTTCAATATTCGCTCTAGTGCCTGACCCAGCTGATTTGGAAGCAACACTACCGACAACTTCGATATATTTTGTTTCCGGATGAACTTCCATTATCGCTTTGGCAATTGGAATAAGTGTCTGACCGCCACAGGTAACTAGATTGACGTTTGGCACTTCCAAAGCTTCGGCTAAATTTATAGCCGGTACGCACATCATACCGATTCTCGACGGAGTAAGGTCAATAGTAAATTTGCCTAAATTTTTTAAAATAGGCGCATGTTCAGTATGATAAACAGCGCTGGTCGTATCAAAAACAATTTCACAGTAATCCGGATTATTGATAATAGCCCCCAGAGAATCAAATGAAGTAGGTACGCCCATCGCCTTTGCCCGGGCAATACCTTCGGAGTCTTTATTTCGGCCGGTAAAAATTCCACATTCCAATACTTCGCTGCGGCCTACTTTATGCAACAAATCACTGCCAATATTTCCGGTACCGATTATGCCTACCTTAATTTTTTTCATACTCGTTACTTACTTTGCAGCTGGTCTTTGTACCATGAGTAGGTTTCTAAAATTCCTTGATTAAAATCGTATTTAGATTTCCATCCCAAAATCTTTTCTGCTTTCTCAAAATTTAAACTCTGCTCCGGAATCTCATTTTTCTGATTATTCACTATTTTATACTCAATCTTCGCCCCAATAACCTGAGAAACTTTGGCAATCAAATCTAAAACAGAAAAATTAAAACCGGAACTAAAATTAAATGCCTCGCCTTTTGCTTTTTCCATCTGTTCAGCCAGAGAAATATACCCGTCTACAACATCTTTTACATAAACATAATCACGTTTAAAATTACCATCGCTGCGCAGTTCTAACACTTCATTTTTGATGGCCGCCTTCATCATTCCTGGAACAATACGGTTGAAATTTAAATCGCCCGGACCAAAAATATTGCCGAAACGAGAAACTGTCACCGGCAGATTATATGTCTTGGCATAAGTGAGTGCTAAAAGGTCGGTGCAAGATTTGGAAACATCATATGGATGATCACCGCGCAGAGGCTGATCTTCAAGAGCAGTTAGGCAATCTTTACCATAGGCTTTGTCGCTTGAGGCGACTACAACACCATGGATATATGGTGACATCCTGGCTGCTTCCAAAATATGGACAGTACCCATAATGTTGGTGGCAAGCGTTTCATATGGATTTATGAAAGCGGTGGCCACGATTGGCTGGGCCGCAATATGAAAAATATAATTTACTTCGTATTTGGTAATAACATCGGCGATGCGTTCGCGATCTTTTAGGTCTCCATTTACCACAACTACCTTTTCATCAAAATTATTTTTAAAAAAATACGCTTCCGGATCACGGCTGCGCGAGAGCGCGATAATGCGGCCGGTATCCATGGACAAAAGACGTTCAATCAAATGCGAACCTACTAATCCAGTGGCTCCGGTTACCAAAATTGTTTTGCCGCGCAAATTGCTCATACTCTGCCTCTAAATTAATTCTGCCAAATCTTCCAAAAAGGATCTTTGTGCCAATTCTCATTTAGTTCCTCTACTTCTTTGTATGTATCCATACACTTCCATTTTCCTTGGTGAGTATAGACCGATAACTCCCCTTTTTCTGCCAGCATTGGAAAAAGTGATTCAATCATGGTGCCTTCAGCAATCAAATCTAGCGCTTCCGGCTTAAAAACCATGAAGCCGCCATTTATAAAATCATTACCTCTTTCTTCTTCAGCACCACGGGTAACTTTGTGCTGAAAAAAATCAACTGCCTTTTTTGTATCGGGATGAATATTTAAAAATCCAAAACGACTAGCCGGACGCACGGCGGTAATGGTCGCCAGAGTATTTTGTTTTTTATGAAAGTCCACTAATTCTTGGAGGTTTATATCAGCCACACCATCCCCATAAGTTATCATGACATCTTCACCCGGATTTAGGTGCTTTCGCAATTGACGAATACGTTCGCCGGTCAAACTGTTTAATCCGGTTTCGGCAAAAGTTATTTTGAAGTCATCACAATCATTGTTGTGAAAGATTAGGTCGTTATTTTTGGTATGCAAAGTAAAATCATTGAGCAAACTGCGCCAATTCAAAAAGTACTCCTTTATCATGCTGCCTTTGTAACCAAGAGCCAGAACAAAATCATTAAATCCATGATGGGCATATATTTTCATGATGTGCCACAAAATCGGCTTGCCTCCAACTTCCACAAGCGGCTTTGGTTTAAATTCTGTTTCTTCTTTCATGCGGGTGCCGGTGCCGCCGCACAGAATGATTGTTTTCATAAGCATTTTATTGTCATCTCAAACCAATTCTACTTTATTGTCTGCTTGCCTCCCGAAACTTCTGGTGCCAGAATTTGCTGTATTACACTCTGTTCTTCCGGCTTAAAAACCACTCCATTTTTTTCAGCTAAATTTAGGACTTCTATCGCCTGAGGCATTTTTCCAAGCAGTCTGTATAAATAAGCTAGACGCCAATAACCCTCGCTTACTTTCGGATCATCATCAATAGTTTGTTTCAATAATTTTACAGCATCATCAGTTTTCCCAATCTGCAAGTAAAAATTAGCCAAATTGTAAATTATTTGTTGACGCTTAGGAGAATAACTCAACGCTATTTCCAAATTGTCTCCATATAATTCAATGTAACTTGGATCATTGGTTATAGAATAACCGGCCTGGCCTAACTGGCTTAAGGTCAGGTAATTTCTTATATCATACGGATGCAGAATAACATTTGCCTGCATCGCTTCAATCCCTATTTTTAATATTTCCATGCGTTGATCTTTGTTAAGTTTATTGTTTTCACTGTTTAAAACTTGACCAACGGTACGCGTTATATCACTGCGGATATCATCGATATGAGGTGAATTAAAGGCTAAAGCGGATTTCATGGCCTCTATGCCTTGCGCTGGCTGATTAGTTAAGTACTTTAAAGCATCAAGCGTTTTCATATTCGCTCTGGCCGGTTGGATTTCAAAAATAAATATTGATAACAAGACTAATAAGCTTGTGGTGACCATCGCGCCTGAACCGATAGTTTTGTTCAAAGAAATATTCCCGGCTTTGCCATTATTTTTTGTTCCGTTAACAACCAACTCTTCCCGTTTTAAAGATAAACTGCCAACCATAGCCAACCAGAACATGAAATATAAGTATGAGGTTGGATTTTCAAACACCGTAACATTCTGCACAAGATGAGCAACTAAAAATGAAATTCCAATCACGGCTATATGCAAATCTAAAATCTGTTTCCTTCTGGCCCATACCAAAGTAAAGATGGCGGCAAAAAAGATAAGCAGATAACTGGCTAGACCAAATGCTCCCTGCACGGCCAAAGTATTCATTATAATATTGTGGGCGTTATCAAACCATGTTTCACCGTAACCAAACTGTAAAGATCGAGATTGATAATTCTTGTTAAAAGCATAAAAGAAATTATTCGGACCCCAACCAAAAACTGGTTTTTCTTTCCAACTCTCTATAGCCACTTCCCACGCTATCCAACGAGGACTGTTTTTAATACCTTCTAAGGAAGTATTCAAAGTACGGCCAACAGCCGGGATATTTTGCACAAAACTTGTCTGTCTAAAAGCATAAAGCACAGAAATGACCGCAACCCCGGCCACAGCTACGCCCACCAGAATCTTTCTTGTTTTAGGAAAATCACGCAAAACGATAATATAGCCAAGTAAAGCCACACCCATACCGGCAACCAAACCAAGTATTGACCCGCGAGTGCCGCTGAAAAACATGCCTAACAAAGCTAAGAAACCCGCCCCTACTTCTAACCACTTCCAGGTTTTATTTTGTTCTTTAATAAAAAGTAAAAACGAAACAAAAATTAGAAACAGGCCATAACCACCCACATAAATTGAGTTTCCTAAAGTGCTCGCGACTCTGCTAATGTCCTGATTCAGCAATAAACCAACTTTGAAATGCTGAATAACGCCAATAAACATCGCGACCGAACCAGCTAACAAAAATACTTTTAAAGCCTTATTCCAATCTGTCCAATTTTTAAATACTGAACTGCAGATGAAATAATAAGCAACATAATGAAAGATGGTAAATAGTCCCAACATTCTTTCGTGATTATCCCAAAAACTATGATAAGGATCTACGCCGACAAAAGTAGAGATAGCAAAACTGACCAAAAAGGTGGCTAATGCCAAATTTAACAGAGAAAATTTTGGCTTAAACTCCTGCCAATTAATAAGCAGTAACAAGATGTAACAACCGATCATTACTGTCACTAGCGACCGAAACAATAAAATTTTGGGTACGATAAAAGGAAAAATAAAGGACATGGGCAGAACTAGCAGCGGCACAAAAAAGGTCGCATACATTAAAAACTTGATGGCTTTAACTAGATTTTGCTTCATAAGATATTTAAAAAAGGCTTAAAAGGCTCGAAAGGCCTAAAAAGCTTGATTGATTAAAATTACACTAAATATATTAGCTGTTTTTGCCTAAAATGTCAAATATCTGGACGCATCCAAATCACCCTTTTTTCTGGCTTTCCAGCAGACAATTATGATCACAATTGCCTCAATGGCAATAAAAACCCCTCCGGCGAAGCTTAAAACATATATAAACCGCCTAAACCCGGCTAAAAATAACAAAATCGGCACCGAAATAACCAAAAACTCGGCCAAAATTTTGTTCAGTTTATTGTCCCAAACAAGATTTTGTTTCAAAGCAATGCCAGAACCGATAAATCCTGTGGTCATGGCTAAAATAGCAAAAATATTCCCTAAAACCAGAACCCCATCTCCAAATCTAGCACCCAAACCAATCGTTGCAATTTCGGAAGTTTGCAAGCCGCTCGACCCGACTACAGCCAAAGCAAAAAGTATGTATACCCCCACCGGGATAAGCGAACCAATAATTAAAGCTTTCCTAAAATGGCGCTGACTGCGAGGCAAAAGCGCGTGCGCCTCTACTACAGCCGCTGTACCGTTCAAAGCAAAAAGGATCACGCCATATGGCAAAAACATTTTAGTTACATCTGTGTAAATCCAATTTGAAAATTTAAAATCTCTGAAAAGATAAAAAGATAACCCGCAGATTATACTAATAACAATAAAGCTCAAAACTTTTTCCACGCTTTTTATGGTTTGCAGGCCCCGCCAAACAATAATACTGGCAATGCTCCAAAAAATTACGCTCCAGACGACCGGATTGCCACCAAACAAAGCCGACAGAGATTGCCCTTCACCGATAATGTAGGCGAGCAATGCGCTATAAGAAGCAAGAATAATAATTACATTAAGAAAATATTTAACCCACTTGCCCAAATACTTTCCGGCCAAACCGGGAATTTGCAGAGACTCGTTAGTGCGTACCGCTATCTCGCCCAATACCAAATTTAAAAAAAGCATTATCAAACCAAGCCCCACAATATAAGCAATGCCTATTTTTAGTCCGACCTGCGCCACTACATAGGGAATACCCAAAACACCGGCGCCGATGGTCATGCCGGTAATCATAAAAATCGCATCCGCCATTGAAGCGGCCGGTTTATAAACACCTTGATGCAAAATAATTTTTTTCTCTTCAAGCTGGGTTTGCATGAAGATATTATAGCATAAAAAAAATTAGAGACGAAGTTGCTACTTCGTCTCATTTTGTCTTCTCCTAATTACTCTTCTTTTTCCTTTATTGCGCCCTCTGCCTGTGCCACCGCTCTTTCTAGGGGCATTAAGCAAACTTGTACACCATCAACAGTGCTAGTAAACGGGAAATACTGAAAATCATCAACCTTTAACTGTAGCACTTCGGGATCAAATCCCAGACATACAGCATTGGGATATTTATCATGCCTGATGGGACCAATGTAAGTTACCCATGACCTACCTTCAAATACTTCTGCCAGCTTGTCGGCAACTTGGTACACCTTTTCTCCAAGCGCTACAGGCCTTCCTTCCATAATATAAAGACGAACTTGTATACCGTCCACTTCTTTACTATCAGGGAAATATTTAAACTGCGCAGCTGTTAGTTTAAACGCGTCGGCAAACACCCGGAGCTGCACAATGCAGCCGTACTTTTGATCTGGCATAACACCCATACCCGCAAACCAATCCTGCCCTTGAAATATTGGAGCAATATTTTTCGCCACTTCTTTTGCCTTTTCAAAAGAAATCAGAGATGGTGGGGGCAAAACTGCATCCACAGCCGACCTATTTTTGAGTTCGTCAGATAAGACGGCCTTTTCTGTTTCCGTTTCTGGTTTAATAAGTCCGCCGCCAGATGGCTTCCATTTCGCCAACTTGGCCATAATGATTCCCAGCAGAATAAACACTCCGAGACAAGCAATTACGATCCATCCATTTTTGTCCATTTTCTTTTTCTCCTTGTTAAACCAGATTATGGCTTAAATTTTTTAAAAGGTCAAGTTGGTAAAAAATAAGAGACGAAGTTATTACTTCGTCTCTGAACACGTCCCCTTACTGACCGCTTGGCTGCTCTGTTGCCTCTGCCTGCGGCACAGTTTTTTCTGCCGGAGCTTCAACAGCTACATCTACGTTTGCTTCAACAACGCCAGAAACCAACTTGTTTTTGGCTTCATCAACAGCTTTTATCGTAGCTTCATTGGCCGTTGGCTGGGACTTGTCAGGTGCATTTTTAAGCATATGGCCAGCCCATAAAGGCATGCCTAATCCAAAGACCCCCATAAGTATAAGAACAACTACTTCCCAGGTCTCCATGTGTGTTTCCCCCTTAGCCCGACTATACCTTAAATCGGACAAAAAATCAAGGGTTGGACCAAAACAAAAAAGACCGTAAAATTACGATCTTTTTTTGTAGGCGCTTAGGGATTCGAACCCTAGACCTCCTCGGTGTAAACGAGGCGCTCTAACCAACTGAGCTAAACGCCCGAAAAAATATTCTTGCCACACAAATAATAAAAAATTATTTGTTGTGGGTCGGCTGGGGATCGAACCCAGGACCACTGCCTTAAAAGGGCATTGCTCTACCAGCTGAGCTACCGACCCAAATTGTTCAATTTAGTAATTTAAATACTATACTAATTTAATAAAAAAATCAAGGGCTACCACCGTTCGACCAACTGCTCTATGATATCCACCACCTTTTGAGGTTTGGCTGGCGGCAAAATCGTCTGCAATCTTTCTCCTAAATATTTCAAAGTTTCAGGATAAGCAATTAGATCTATCACTGTTCGAGCCAACTTTAAACCATCAACCGCTCTCTCATTCATAACTACAGCAGCATGATGGTCTGCTAATAGTTTGGCATTATATTCTTGGTGTGTATGTGAGATTGGCAATAGAATTGCCGGCTTTCCTATAGCTGCTAATTCGGTAAGAGTGCCGAATCCGGCTCTAGCTATCACCAAATCAGAAACAGCATAGGCATCCTTCATATCTTCTTTTAAAAATTGATAGACATGATAGTTGGGAAATACCTTGGCCGCATTCTCTTGCAATTCGCGCGGCCGTTCTTTACCAACTAAATGAATCACATGATATTCACGCGGCCACACCGACAAGGCTTCAATGATTAATTTGTTTATAACAGCCGAACCAGTACCTCCGCCCATTGCCAAGATAACTGGCGCGCCCTCGGGAATATTAAATTTTTTTCGTGAATCGCTTGCGTTTGCCACCGATAAATTACGCACCGGATTGCCGATCCATTCAGTTTTACTTTCCGGAAAATATCTCTCCGTTTCCCGCAAAGCCGTAGTAATTTTTTTGGCCGTATGCGACATTAATTTATTGGCCAATCCGGCCTGAAAATCCTGTTGATGCACCCAAGTCGGAATTCCGAGCGCAAATGCGGCAAAGTGTAATGGCACGCTCACAAACCCTCCGGCTGAAATGAGCAGACTGGGTTTTTCATGCCATAACAAAAACAAAGACTGAAAAAAACCAAAAATTATTTTAAAAAAATCAAAGAAATTACTCAAAGAAATATACCGGCGGAATTTCCCGGAAGTTATATGGAAAAAAGAGATTCCATACTGCTCTACCAGCTCTTTCTCTGGGCCATTTTTTGTGCCTATCCAAACAAACTCAACTTGAGAATTATGTTTTTTATAAATTTCGGCTATAGCGAGTAGCGGCGCCACTGGCCCCAATGTTCCGCCGCCGGAAAATAGTATTTTCATAACTATAATTTTCGCCAAAAAATTTCAAATTTACTTACAATCGCTTCCAATTCTGCTTTTGCCTCTGGCAAACCAATCCTGTTTTCTGGATCTGGTTCTATCATTTTTTTGGATAAATCTTCAAGTTTTTTAGCGGCTTTTGAATCTGAGATTTCAAAAGCTGGATTATCTTCGTATAGTTTTAAAATCTCTTGTAGGCAAACCCCAAACTGGTAAACCATCTCCCCGGCTTTTATCACACCCTCTTCATTTAATAAGTCCTTAAGCGGCGGCCTATACCCTTTGGAATATAACCTGTCTCCTTTTTGCGTACCTTCTTTTACTAACCCTTCCAAATCAAAAAGCACGCCTTTAGCAGATTTTTCTTCCATAACTAGACCAAGATTGTCTAACTTGATATCCTGCAAAACCAGGCCGTTTTCTGCCAAATATACTCCCCCAACCAAACAATCTTTTAAAATCTTTAAGCTGATCAAAAAATCCTTCCTACTTCTATCAGAAAAACCTAGAAACTCTTTTAAACTATGCATTTTTAGTTTTTCATAAATGGTTCGCTGGTTAGTCGGATCATAATCTTTTATACTGACAACGTTGGGGTGTGGAGGTAATTTATTTAACACAGCAAAAGCTTCCGGCATTTCACGAGCATGCTCTTCCCCTAAATGTCCTTGATTTTTATATATTTTTTCTCTGCCGCTATCTGTATCAATCAACTGATTAATAATATTTTCGCGGCCAGAACTTGGACTTGCTTTTACTTTTTTAATATTTTTGATAACAAGGTAAATTTTTTCATCAATTTTTCCTTTCAACTGCTCAATCAATGCTTGTCGCACTCTCTTGATTACACCTTCAGCTTCGTCAAAATCTAAATTACCCTTAAATATTTCTTTTTTCACTTCCGCTTCGTTTAATATTTTAGTATCACTTAACGCATCAATAACAAAAGCTTTTTTTTCACTGCTATTTTTTAATAACTTAAGCTCGTCGATTATATAATCGGCATACTTTTTAACGTCAGCCTGACTAATCACATCGCTACTTACCATCTTCTTCTCAAGATCATGATCAGGCATGTCTTTAATACTTCCCATGTCTGGAGAAAATGTTTCTATGCGGTGCATAACAATTTTAATAATCTTTCAACTTTCCAATAATACCCATACGTTGAATTTTTTCCAAAGCTTTGGCTTCGATTTGGCGAATACGTTCGCGGGTAACATCAAATTCTTGCCCTACTTCTTCCAAGGTATGAGTAACACCATCAGTAAGACCAAATCTCATTTCCAAAATTTTCTGTTCGCGCGGAGAAAGGTCTTTGATAGCTTCTTTTACATAATCACGCAAAATCTGGAGTCCTGCCACTCTATCTGGCGGCATGTTTTTTACATCTTCCACAAAATCTTGCAACGAAGAATCATCGTCATCATCGCCGACTGACATTTCGAGCGATACAGTGTCTTGAGAAATTTTTATAATATGATTTACCTTGGCAACATCTTCACCCATTTCGGCAGCCAACTCTTCTGGCGTAGGATCTCGTCCCAAATCTTGGAGCAATCTTCTTTGTACTTGTTGGAAACGATTAATAGTTTCCACCATGTGAACTGGAATACGAATAGTACGGGATTGGTCAGCCAAAGCGCGGGTGATGGCTTGGCGTATCCACCAGGTGGCATAAGTAGAAAATTTAAAACCACGGCGATAATCAAACTTTTTTACCGCTCTAAACAAACCGATGTTGCCCTCTTGAATTAAATCCAACAACGAAAGTGATTTGCCCACGAATTTTTTGGCTATAGATACCACCAATCTTAAATTAGCTTCGATCAATCTTCTATCCGCTTCTTTATCTCCTCGTTCTTTGCGTTTAGCCAAAGAAATTTCTTCTTCGGCTTTTAGAAGCGGGATTCTGCCGATTTCTCGAAGGTACATCTGAATAGGATCAGAAGAAATCTGTCCTAAGTCAAATGGGATATCCATATCTGGTTGTTTACCTTGAAAACCCTTTAATGTTTGGGAATGTTCCTCCCTTCGGCCAAGCAAATTACCGGCTGTTTCCACAATAGAAACGCCGTTTTTATCTAATAAATCCATAAATCCCTCGTAAAGATCCAGACAACGCTCTGGCCGAGGGAAAACACCTTCAACTTCAATTTGAGTAATAAATCCGCGGTTGCGGCCTTTGGCTATTAGGGCCCAGATATCTTTGAGGCTTGGTTCCGGAACTACTTCTTCTGCGGGAAATTTTTTAACTTTCTTATATTTTTTGTTTGGTTTAAAAGATTTTTTTCCTGAAAATTGTTTTTTAATTTTTTTAACACGTTTTTTCTTGACGATTTTATCCCTTTTTTGCTTACGCGTATGTTTAACGCGCAATGGCTTAGGATGCTTTTTAGTTGTCCCTCTTTTTTTTACCATAAGGGATTAATTAACAACGAATAAATTTATTTTAATCTAATTCCATTATCTGCTTTAAAATTTGCTGTAGCAATTCTGTATTTTTGTTTTTTTCCGCTTCTTTTAGCGCGCTAGTTAATTCCGCGCGTTTATCATTCTGCCATTGCGACTTTATACGCGCCACCAAAATATCTATTTCTTTTTTTGCTTTTGCCAAATCAAAGTCGCTATACTCTTTGTCTGCTTTTAGGACTAAAATATCAATGGAGTTTTGCTGCTCCTTTTCAAGCGCCTCTTTTTGGTCTATAGAACCATTGTACTGCCTTTTTAATGATTCGTAAAGGCTTGCCATCGAAGCTGGGGGGAAGAACGCCTGACTTGAACTCATATCATATTCCCCGAACAATTTGGGGAATTTTATAAATAAAGCAAAAATATTCTCGGCCAATAAGCGTGATTGGCTCTGTTGACCCCAGTTTTCATCCTTAGCTTTCTCTTGGGGAACGTTCTCTGCCTTGCCTTCATAATGCTTTGGTTTGGCCGAAGCAAGCCGGCGCATTTCGGCTGTTAAAGTAGCGTGATCAACACTTAATTCATCAGCCAATTTTTTTAACCAATGATCCCGCTCTACCGCATAAGGCAGACGGATTATTTCCGCAAGCAGGGTATCAGCAATTTTTTGCTTTTGTTTTGGATCATGCTTATCCGCTCCCAGTAGCACGCTGGCAAAATACCATTCCATCACTTCTTTGGCATTTTCTACGGCTTTAAACCAAACTGCTGAATTCTTTTTCAAACATTCATCGGCGTCTTTACCAGCACCGGCCGGAATTTGAATAATTTTTATATTCATCCCCTGCTCCAGCGCCAAATCTATACCGCGCTTAGCCGCATTTTGACCGGCCGCATCAGCGTCAAAAGCAATGGCGATATTATTGGAATATCTTTTTAATAATTTTATCTGTTCAAATGTTAGGGCTGTACCCGAAGATGCCACGACATTTTTCATACCGGCCTGATGACAAGCAATCACATCCATCTGCCCTTCTACCAACACCGTAAAATCTTTATTTTTAATTTCCGTTTTAGCTTTGTTTAATCCGTATAAAATCCGCGACTTATCAAACACCAAAGTTTGCGGGGTGTTTATATATTTACCGCCAGACTTTTCTGTTTCAACCAGTACCCGGCCGGTAAAACCAACATTATTGCCATGCGCATCCCAAATCGGAAACATAATACGCCCGCGAAAACGATCGTAGACTCCTCCACCATCTTTTTTTATCGTCAACCCAGAAGCCAGTAGATCATCTACATTGTTTCCTTTTTTTAATAAATACTGAGTGAGTAGATCCCACTGTTCGGGAATAAAACCAACTTTCCATTCTTCAATTGTTTCTGGTTTTAACTGCCGGCGTGATAAATAATCTCTGGCGCCACCGCTAGCAGGCATCTCCAACAGAAACTGATGAAAAAAATATGCGGCTTTGGCATTTATTTCTAAAATTCTATTTTTCTGACTTTTGTTTATGTCGCTGACAAACGTATCTAATTTTACTCCGGCTCTGTCTGCCAAAATTTTTAACGCCTCGGAAAATTCTAAACCTTCCATTTCCTGTAAAAAAGAAAAAACATCTCCGCCTTTACTGCAACCAAAACAATGCCAGAATTGCTTTTCTGGATGAACCATAAATGAAGGAGATTTTTCATTATGGAATGGACAGTTGGCTTTCCAGTTAGCACCAGCTTTTTTCAGCGGAATATATTCGCCGATTATCTGCACAATATCCAATCTGTCTTTGATGGCTTGAGTGTCGGTCATATGTCGTTACTTTATCACAGTAGAAGCAAAACCAGCAAGCTACTAAGCATTGACAAAATGACTAAAAAAACATAAAATTCTCCTCAAAAGGAGAAAACAAATGTTTACATTGAATTTGGATCTTGATAAAGTTAGGGAGTTCTACGAACCACACCCTGGTCATAACGAGAATGAGAAGATGAACTTTACCTTTCCAGCCGAAGTTAAGCAAGTGGCTGATGAACTGGCTGGTTGTAAGATGTCGGTTCGACAAGCCGTTTTAGCCTTCGAGGCTGCTATCATCAAAGGAAAGGTTAGAGGCCGCATATCTTTCGATAAAGATGAAGGAGAAAAATATATTACCTTAGAAGTTTTTTGCGCTGGCCGTTTCGATGTTAGTCATAAATTCAAGGTAATCAAGTGGCGCTAACTTGTATTTGACAACCTGATTGATGACCGATATAGTTTAAGTATGCTCGGAGCTGTAGTTTAATGGCAAAACTCTAGACAAGCCGACGCTCGTTCGCTCGGAATTCTCCGGGCGTATGGCTGGTGTACCACATCGTCGGGACTAGCTAGAACGCTCTGTTCAAACCGGAGCCAGCTCCACTTTTTCTTCCTTAAGTTCTTTAAAATATTTTATTGGGCGGTAGCTCAACCTAGAAAGAGTGCCTCGCTAACACCGAGGAAGTAGAGGTTCAATTCCTTTCCGCTCAACCCCACTTAGCCGGCGTGTTTCATTAAAGAAACCACCGGCTTTTTTATTTATTTTTTCTCCCAATCCTGCACATCTTTTAAGTATTTGTCTTTTATTTCATCAAAGTATTTCTTAGCCGCTTCGTATTCATTAGGAATTATCCCGTCCAAAATCGCTTCTTCTATCGCCTCTTTTATCTTTCCCACAGTTGGACCCGGTTTCAATTTTGCCAGTTCCATAATCTCATCACCTCGTAATGGCGATTGAAACGCGCGTAATTTGTCTCTTTCCAAAACTTCGGCAATCTTTTTTTCCAGATTGTCGTAATTTTTTAATCTTTTTTCTTTTTTGGCTGGATTGCCGGTGGTAATATCACTGCGGCCCAAAATTAAAAGGTCGTTTAATTCATCACCCAGACTGACAACCAATCGCCGTACGGCCGAATCGCTGATGCCTTCATCCATTAGGCTGATAGGTTGCATATGCCAACGAACGAGTTTAGCTAAATAGTCGGTATCGCTTTTGGAAAAACGCAAACGACGGCTAATTTGATAAACCATTTTTTTACCTACATGTTCATGCTGATGAAATGTCCAACCGACTTTTGGTATGAATTTCTTGGTATTAGGTTTACCAATATCATGAAAAAGACCAGCCAAACGAAGTAGTGTTTTGTCCGAAAACTCCGAAACGTTATCTACCACCTTAAATGTATGCGCCAGATTATCTTTGTGCTGATGACCATAAACATCCTCTACACCTTCCAATTTAGCTACTTCCGGCAATACAAAATCAAGTATGTGTGTCTGCCACATTAAAGTAAGACCAATGGATGGTTTGGGACAAGACATTAATTTAAAAAGTTCTTCCTGAATTCTTTCAGCGGAAACAATTTTTAAACGCTCGCGGTTTTTGTGAATTGATTCCAAAGTTTTGGGATCAATAGAAAAATCCAACTGACTAGCAAAACGCACTGCTCGCATCATGCGCAACGGATCATCACTAAAAGTCTGGTCCGGATCCAGAGGCGTACGCAAAGTTTTGCTGGCCAAATCTTTTCTGCCTTTAAATGGATCGATTAAATTCTTTTTTAATTTAGCTTCAGTTAATTTTTTACCATCTGCAAAAACAGCCGCGGGGACAGCCATACAATTAACGGTAAAATCACGCCGTGCCAAATCTTCTTCGAGCGTCGTATGTTCTACTACCGGTTTACGAGAGTTAGGTTTGTATTTTTCTGTGCGCGCACCGGCAAATTCAAACATCAATTGATCATCTTCGGTTCCTAATATATACCGGGCGGTATCAAAATCCGGAAATTCGATTAAACTACCTGCCTTATCTACCGACTCGTCAAATTTTTTGGCAAATTCCAAACCACTGCCAACGACTACAAAATCAATATCTTTCTTTTGTTCCCGGCCCAACAAAAAATCACGCACAAAACCACCCACGACATATATCGGTGTCTTGGAATCTTCGGAAACAGAATTAATTTTCTTTAGCACATCTAGCAATTGCATACTTTTTTCTCTCTTCACTCCCTAGACCTTGCTTACTATTATATTTTTTTGTTCATCCCCACTCTATTAGCCGCTACTTCTTCGGTAATTAAGCCCTCTTTTAATAATTTTTTAACAGAATTTTCCATGGTAGACATGCCTTCCTTTACTCCAGTTTGAATAGTTGATTTTATCTGGCCAATTTCGTTGTTTCTTACCAAGTTTGCGACAGCCGGCGTGTTAATCAAAATTTCGCGCGCTGGCACTCGGCCACCATCTTTGGATGGTATTAACTGCTGAGCAACCACGCCGCGGAGCACGGATGATAATTGGATAAGGATTTGCTTTTGTTTTGAACCTTCAAATACATCCACAATACGTTCTACGGCCTCAGCTGCGCTAGGAGTGTGCAAAGTGGAAAATACCAAGTGGCCGGTTTCGGCCGCAGTAAGCACGGTGGCTATAGTCTCCGGGTCGCGCATTTCTCCCACCAAGATAACATTAGGGTCTTGGCGCAAAACGTGTTTTAGAGCGTTAGCAAAGGATTTTGTGTCTACCCCAATTTCACGCTGTTCAATTAAGCTTTTTTTATCTTCATATGCAAACTCTATCGGATCCTCTATGGTAATAATATGCGCTTTTCTGGTTTTATTTATTTCTTCGATCATAGAGGCGATGGTCGTAGTCTTACCGCAACCAGTGGGCCCAGTAACTAAGACTAAACCATCTAACAAATTGGTCATCTCTAGTAGTGCTGGTTCAAAACGCAAATCTTCCGGAGTAGGAATTTCGGTAGGAATAACGCGGGCGCTTAAACCAATATTTTCCGACTGCTGATGTAAATTTACGCGAAAACGAGTGTCATCCAGTTGAAAACCAAAATCCAATTCTTTTTCTTCGGCGTATTTAGCTTGCTGTTCTTTGGTCAGCAACTCATTAATTCCAGCCTCTAAATCTTTATTACTCAAAGGTTTTTCATCCAATTCCTTTAATTCACCTTCTATTCGGAGCATTGGCAATTCACCGCCAACCAAATGCAGATCCGAAGCTTCTTGTTTGATTGCGTCTTTAAAATATGATTTTAGCTCGAGCATACGATAATATAAATGATTAATGTTTAAATTGTATCACAGGCCCTTACTCTTGAAAAGCCCATTATGCCGTGCTAATCTACGGTAGAAGGAGATCGTCATGACGGAAAAAAGTAACGATCCAAAAACAAGCAACGATCATAATCGTACTCCCAATCTCATTTGGAGTTATGGGGGCGGCATGATCAGCGGAGGGCTGTTGGGTCTGTTTGGCGGTGTAAGTATTGGCGCCGCTATCGGCGCCAGCATTGCTTTTATTCTTGTATGGCTAACTCACCCACCCAAGGATAAACCCGATGCCAAATAACCATTGTGATGCGTGGTGGGACTTGATTTTTGACAATAACAATCGCGGCAAGATTTACGACCAATTTAACCGCGAACGAGCGGAGTTAATCGAGCATTTGGAGCATTGCGATATTTGCAAAAATGTAATTGGACAGATAGAGCCACTGTCAACGTTCATGGATATTGACGAGCTGGCATCTTTAACTCCTGAGGAGTTCGCCATCCTGATACGAGAACTCTACAGCAATGCTCGAGGACTGGTGTTCGAGGATGACGCTGTCAATATGGATCATGATTAGACACCGACTTTAAAGGAGTAGCGCCATGACAAAAACACCTTGCGAGTTGTGGTTTGACTTATTCTGCGGCGATTCACGATACACCAGCAAATTGTTCAATGACTTCTTGACCTACAGGTCTACGCTTACCAGACACCTTAAGCGTTGTGAAAAATGTAGGAACATATTCATACAATTTAACGTAAGGGCCAGCATTATCCCAAATAGTAATATGAATGACCAAGAATTTTCCAAAGCCATTCGAGAGATTTGGAAGTTTGCTCGGAAGAAAAAATAACGCTCATTTTTTACTCAGGAGAGAAAGCTTACCCTTTCTCTCTTCTACATTAATATGCTACTTACAACAAACTCACAATCAGAAACCGAGCGATTCGGAAAAAAACTTTCCGCCAAACTACGTGGTGGAGATATTTTGTTGTTATCAGGAGATTTAGGCGCAGGTAAAACTTCTCTCGTAAAAGGCTTGGCTAAAAGTTTAGGGATTAAGCATGAAATCACCAGCCCCACCTTCACTCTGATGAATACATACAAAGTCCAAGGTTCAAAGTCCAAAGTCAAAAATCTGGTCCATATTGATACCTACCGACTTAAAGACGAAAAAGAATTGCTGGAAATTGGTGTGGAAGATTATTTAGGAAAACCGGATACGATTTGCGTAATAGAATGGCCGGAGAAAATTTCTGGCTTGTTAAAAAACAAAAAAACAACTTCAATTTCTTTTGAGCACGGTAATAAACCTGAGGAAAGAAAAATTTTAATCTCTTAATTTATCAAAGCGCGTAGCTTTGGATATCTGGAAAAAATAGGTAAATTTACGAGCCATTTCTCTACACCCCAGATGTGCCCGGCGCGGCAAGTGGCCAACAACAGAAGGCCGGATATATAAATTATATGTTGGTTTACCAAATAACTATTGGTACCGACCATAGGAAAATTTAAAAGAGGAAGGTAAAGCAAAAACATCAACAACATTCCCAGATAGGAGCTAATCCGCACGAATAAACCGAGCAATAGAGATACTCCCAGCAATGTCATCCCCCACTTCACCATAAAATCTACGACCGGCAAAACCTGAGGATTTGAAAACCACTGGAATAAATAAACGAAACTTTTTGCTTCCCCAATATATTTGGCAGAAGAAAATGTTGTGTCCAAAATATGGCTGATGCCGGCATAAAGATACATCCAACCCATTGTGATACGCAATATAAACAAAGAAACTCTTTGTGGTTTTGACATTGACATACTTTTTAAATTTAAAATTAAACCTATTTAATTATAGCATTTTTTCTCTTTTAAAAAAAGAGCGGTTTTGTGACTTGCTCAGGTCGTATTAACTAATTCACTACTTACTTTTTCTTGCATTCTACTTCAAATCGCTCTTGTAACAATTTAAAGCGTCGAGATGTATTTTTGTCGGCTAGCAGAACAGACACTCCGATTTGTTTTATTTCCAACTCACCTGGATATTCTTTACCGAATTGAGAACGGGTAAAATCTATTACCTGTCCGTCCGGAAAAATATTCCAAAGATGAACCTTCATTTTAGCGAATTTTGTCCCTTTTAGATTTACTCCGTAAATCTTCCCGCCAAATAAACTCTGCGCCAACAGGCTGATTATGGAACTATGCCCCCAAAACGGATTTTCCTTTGTCCAGCCTTTGGGATCAAAGCTTGTATCTTTGCCGCAAATTTGCGGCGAAATTTTCCTAAACTTTTTGACTGTCATTGGGACAATCATGATTTTCCTCCTTTATGAGAATGCCCTCGAATCAAGTTGTCTCAATTCAAGGGCAATACGAACATTTTTTGCTACATCCAGAGCCATGTAGTAATTACCACCGAAATGTTGTACAAGCTGTGCGCGGCCACACTGGAAAAGTATGATCCAAACCGGCTCGGACCATTACGGAACCAAAGCCGAGCAAGGAACAAACCGCCAACACCCTGCAACAAAACAGAAAAGTAACCATACCCGTGCGCCAAACCAAAAGCAATAAACGACCAACCGAGAACCACAAACAGGAATTCCGGTCTTAGCGTCCCCTCTTTATCCGAGAGAGCCCGACAAGGACCGCGGAAAATGATTTCCTCCAAGAAAGGCGCGCCAAAAATAATGATTAGCACCTGCATCACCACAAATGGCGAAGTAAGCGCCTGTCCCAGCGAAAGGCTGTGCGATTGAAGCCAATAGTTTAGGGTAGCTCCCATCACTGGCATACTAGTGCCAAAATCAACAGAGGCCAACCCAATAGCCTTGAAAAAACTAACAACAGCTAACATGCCAAACCACATAAGGAAAACCGTAAAGCCAATTTCTCCAATTTTAGCTCCAAGAGTCTTATGTTCTGCAGATCGAAACATTATGTACCTCTTTCTGCATGATCAGAACATGCAGATTGTATTGTAACTTAAAAAGACCAAGATTCTATCTTGTCCCCTGTGGATAACTATATTCGAAATGAGTGAGTGAAATAATTTGCTTGCAAATTTATTTCCGAGCGAATGAGAATATATGCGGCGAAGCCCCCTATATACTGTAAGTAAACAAACTGAGGATACCAAAAACAATGGCCAGATAAAAAGTACCTTTTGAGATCGGAAGCAAGTGCTCTATATTAAAAATAATTGATAATAAAAGAATCAATACTCCTAGCACTTGTAAAATCATTTTAATCTTCCCCCACCAATTTGCCTGCGGATGCTCCTCGCCACGCTTATACTTTAGTAATGCCGCGACAATTATAATAAATTCCAAAACTATAACCACCCAAGCTGTATAAACATCGACATACTTTAAAACTAATATATAGGCTACCGTACAAATAAGAATTTTATCAGCCAAAGGATCAAGCATTTTGCCAAGATTAGTAACTTGATTCCTGGTTCTGGCCATGGCGCCATCTAGAGCGTCAGTAAAAGAAGTGGCCAAAAATAAAAACCCTCCCCACAAGTAACTATCCCGCCAAAAAAACCAAATAACAAGCGGCGTTAAAAATATACGGCCTACAGAAACATGGTTTGGTTTTATCCACCTTGGAAACAATGGCAAAAAAACTTTAGCCAATAATTTATCCATCCAACTAATTTTTATTTCTTCTGACATATACCCTAAACTTACTAGAGGTGAAGCAAATGAAATTTTAATTTCATTTGTGAGGTTCGACGTAATTTCAAGCTTCGCTTATATTTTACTCTATTCTGCTTAACTACGCAAAGAAAATGTGGCGAGATTGTTTACAGGTTTTCTTTTAAAATACCAAAATACCAATACACTAAGAATAGCCGCGAAAAAGCACCAGACCGAAAAAAATGTTTCATTAAAGAAATAACCAGCGATAACAAAAGCAACAAACAAAGTGATGCCAAATATATTTATTATTTTATGTTTTGAAACAATAGCGCTTCCGCACGTTACAACTACATAGAAAGCCACTATCCAAAGCGGGTATAAATGAGGCGAAAGATAGGCAATGCTATTGTTAACAATTTGTGATGTTACCGGATCAGCAAGAATAAAATAAAGCAAATACATTCCCACCGCCAAACCAACTACAAAAAACAAATATAAGATCTTTTTTCGCAGACGATCTGTCTCTAATAATAAAATAGAAAAGGGAATAAAAATCGGCCACAATACATGAGAAAATATCGAATAAGCGTAAGTCATTGCCGTGTTAAGTAAAGGCGAACCAAAAGAAAGCCATATTACCCCTTCGATAATTTGTTGAATTCCAAACAAAAGCGGGATTGCGGCAAAAGGAATCTCCGCCTTTCCTTTTGCCTTTGTTATGGTTGCCACTCCAACTGCCGATAACGCGGAGCCAGCTACAAAACTGGCTGTGGCCGAAAAACACATAATTACTTTTTAACTGTGATTCAACCCGTTTTAATGCTTAGTTTTGCTTCAAGCTGGCATTGTGCATCCAAGCGATATACGCTCCGCCCAAACCTGACCAAGCTGCTACCGAAATAGCACCCAACAGCCAGCTACCAAAATTCATTCCTGAAAATCCGAGAAGTAATTGAAATAAATTCAAGTGCAGTTCGGCCGCTTTACTGGTAAGGAATATTCCATAAACCATACAGATCGTATACGCGATTTCTCCGCCAAGTACGCAAAGTTTGGCATATTTACCAAGAGATACTTTTCCCATATTTTTAAATACTTAAAAAAAATAGACTATTTACACTGTCCTATCTTTTAGCTTGTTAGCATGTTTACCTCCTTTCCTTTATAGCCGCTCTCTAATCTATATAGCATACCACTATTCCGCATTTATATAAAATATGTCAGATAATATTTTTGCGCTTAAGCAAAAGGGAGTTAGCAACCACCGAAATGGAGCTGGTGGCCATGGCCACCGAAGCAAAAATCGGACTAAGCAGAAGTTGGAAGAATGGATACAGCACGCCCATGGCTACCGGAATAAGAATGATATTATAGGCAAATGCCCAAAACAGATTCATTTTAATCGTGCGCATAGTTTTTTTGGAAAGCACAACTGCGGCGGCCACCGAACGCAAATCTTTGTTAATCAAGGTTATATCGGCCGCTTCTATGGCCACATCAGTCCCGCTGCCCATAGCAATACCCACATCAGCTGCAGCCAGAGCCGGAGCGTCATTGATACCATCACCCACCATAGCGACCACCTTGCCTTCAGCCTGAATTTTTTTCACTTCCGCTTCTTTTTGATCGGGTAGCACTTCGGCCAATACCCGCGTAATACCCAACTTTGCGCCAATAGCGGCGGCTGTGCGCTGATTATCTCCAGTAATCATAACCACTTCAATCCCTAATGCTTTGAGAGCAGCCAGCCCATCTTTGGCAGTATCTTTAATAATATCAGCCACAGCAATCAGACCGGACAATGCTCCATTAGCGGCTAACATCATTACAGTTTTACCGTCATTTTCTAATTTAATAATTTGATTATTCTGCTCATCTGTAATCGTAACTTTTTCCCGTTCCATCAACCGACGGTTGCCAAAAAAAATTTTCACACCATCAACATTGCCCTCAACGCCATGGCCGGGGATAGCCTGGAAACTTTCAGCCTTGCTAATAGCGATTTTTTCTTCTTCCGCCTTCTTAACAATCGCTTCGGCCAGTGAATGTTCTGATCCTTTTTCAATAGATGCGGCCAGACGCAACAGCTCTTCGCTCTTTAGATGATTTACCGAAATAATATCTGTTACTTCGGGCTTGCCAACTGTAAGTGTGCCGGTTTTATCAAAAACAATCGTATTAATTTTGTGGGCTGTTTCCAAACTTTCGGCGTCTTTAATCAAAATGCCGTGTTCCGCGCCTTTGCCGGTTCCGACCATAATGGCCGTGGGCGTAGCCAAACCCATGGCGCATGGACAAGCGATGATAAGCACCGCCACGGTATTTAAAATAGCAAACAAAAGCGCTCTGTCGGCCGGACCAAAATTGTACCAAACCACAAACGTGGCCACAGCCAGCATAATAACAATTGGCACAAAATATGAAGAAATGAGATCAGCGATGCGCTGAATAGGCGCTTTGCTGCCCTGCGCTTCTTGCACGAGTTTGATAATCTGAGCCAGCATGGTCTCCTGACCAACTTTTGTCGCTTTAAATATAAAACTACCAGTCTTATTCATTGTCGCCCCTACAACAACATCGTCTTTGGTTTTATCGGCAGGCATACTTTCTCCTGTGACCATTGATTCATCTATGCTTGATTCACCCTCGACAATAATGCCATCTACGGGAATTTTTTCACCAGGACGGACACGAATGTGATCGCCAATTTCTACTTCATTGATTGGCAAATCGATTTCTTTGCCATCACGCACCACGCGCGCGGTTTTAGCTTGTAGACCAATTAATTTTTTAATAGCTTCCGACGTACCAGCTTTGGCTTTAGCTTCAAAATAACGGCCAAGTAAAATTAGGCCGATAATAATCGTACTTACATCAAAATACGGCATCGGTTCAATACCAGCCCTTTCCACCACAGAAGGCATAATAGTTACAAATGCCGAATAACCAAACGCTACAGTCGTGCCCATTGCCACCAGTGTATCCATGTTGGCGCTGCGATGTTTGAGCGCCGAAAGAGTGGCGCGATAAAACCCAAACCCAGCCCAGAACTGTACCGGCGCGGCCAAAAATAACTGAACCCAAAAATTTTGTAAAAACATTGGCGCGGATTTCATCAGACCGGGAAAACTTCCCCAAAGTATCAGACCGCCCAATACCAGACTAACAATGACTTTAACGCGCAAATCCTTAAGTTCTTTCTGCTTTTCTTTTTGCTCTCCATCTTCTGATTTCAACTCCTCGCCGATCATCGCTTGATAACCGACATTGGATACAGCTGACTCTAAATGTTTATCCGTGACTTTTTGCGGATCATACGAAACAGTGGCTTTCTCGGTTGCCAGATTCACATTTGCCTGGCTGACGCCATCTATTTGTTTCAGCGCCCTTTCCAGCATAGTAACGCACGAGGCGCAATGCATGCCTTTAATGGAAAACGTTTTTTTAGATTCAGACATATTATTTTATTATTTAACAATCAACTTTCCATGAAACATATTCATGCCGCAGACAAATTCATATTCCCCCGCTTTTTCCGGCTTTATTTCCACAGAAACAGTTTGATTTAACGGCAAAAATTTACGGATTTTAAATTCCGGCACGACTACTTCTTCCAAACAACTCGACGGGTCTTTGCGGGTAAACCGCAATGTAGTAGTTTTGCCTTTGGCAATAACGATTGTGTTTGGCGAATAGCCGCCTTCAACTGTTATATCCACCAAATCACCGGCAGTAACCGTTTTTTCTTTTTTCATCAAAAAGAACCAATAAATAAAACCCATCACACCGATACCGATAATTGTGACAATAATATTGTCTAGTTGCATAAAATAAATAAATAAATTAACTAACTAATCTGTTACGATAAATTTGCCGCGGTACATACCCATAGAACAAGAAAAAGGAATTTCGCCAACTTGGGTGGGTGTAAAAGTAATAATATTTTCTCCAGCGCGGAGTGATTTGCTTATGCCATACTTTGGCACCACCAAATACGCGGTGCAATGCAAAGAGGTCTCAGAAGTAATTATCCATTTCACTGGCTGTCCTTTTTTAATAGTAAATATATTTGGTGAATACCCTGTACGCCCTTGCATCATCCGCACTTCTTGGGCATTTTGTTCTACAACTGCGACGGCTTTGGTGTCGGCGCGACGGCCAAACAACCGACTACCATTAGCAATGTTTGCCCAGCCCAAAAGAATTACTGTCAATCCGGCGGTCATAAAAAATATCCGGGCCTTACGGCCTTTGAATATAGAAGTCAAACCACCAATACCCAGCAATCCAGGTGCGGTGCCAATCGCAAATAGCCCCATAATTACGGTGCCTTGCCAAAAACTGCCTGTAGATACCGCATACAGTTGCATAGCTTGGGTAAAACCGCAGGGCAAGAAAAATGTTAACGCTCCTACTACTATCGCGCCTTTATGACTATATTCTTTTACTTCTTTTTTTAAACCAAAAAATCTGGCAATGCCAGACGGCAAAGTAATGCTTTTGTCGCGCAGAGCGGGAAAAATTTCTATAAGTTTTAAACCAAAAAATACCATTACAAAACCAATTAGTACAGTGAGAAATCCAAGTAAATTATTTGATGGTTTGAAAGCCTGGCCGATAAGACCAATAAGACCGCCCAAAAAAGCAAAGCCCAAAATGCGGCCAATATTAAAATATATATGTGGACGAAATTTTTGCAGCGACGTAGCTTCCGGGTGCTGTTCGGCATGACGCGCCGACAGACTAAGCACCAAACCACCGATTAATGCCATACAAGTGGATACCCCGGCCACCAATCCCACCAAAAACGCCACAGCTACACCGGAATTTGGGGCATTGATACCCAGATCAAACATGTTGAACCATCTGGTGAGTAAATAAACTACAAAAAAAATACCAGCCGCCAGAGCCAGATCTTTGTAGTCCGCAGGATTGCGGGAAATCCAAGGTAATTTTTCTTTTTGCCCAACTTCGTAGCCGGCTGCTTGCACGGCTTTGGCTATATCCGAATCATTTATCTGGGCTGTACTCGAAAACTCAATTATAGCCAATGCTTTTTTCTGATTAGCATAGACGCTAAATACACCGGGGATTTTTTTTAATTCTTCTCCGATAAGTATTTCACATGCAGTACAATGCATGCCGCGGATAGGAATTATTTTTTTGTTCATACAAAAATCAATTATCTTTTTTGGATAATTTATACACCTTCATTACTTCACCAACAGCTTTGGCATGTTGGCCTGATTTTATTTGATTTACTACACAAGTAGACAAATGACTTTCGAGTAATGCGTCTTCAAAACTGGAAACAGCTTTTTTTACGGCGCTGGCTTGGGTAATAACATCCACGCAATAAGTGCCATTTTCGAGCATCGCCTGTAAACCGCGAATCTGCCCTTCAATTATTTTTAGGCGTTTGAGAAGTTTGTTTTTTAACGGAGATTTTGACATACATTTTATTTGTACCAATTCTTATACCAATCTTGCATTTCCTTTATTTCTTTTAACTGTGATTGAATAATATCGTCTGCGAGAGACGACATCTCTGGTCTATTAGTGCCAGACTTCAACATTTGCGCCATCATTATAGCCAATTGATGATGCGGGATCATAGCTTCAATAAATGCTTTATCAAAATCAGCTGAGGCTTCTAGTATTTTTATATCTTCTTGTCCTCCCATATGCATTCCTCCTTGAGACATCATGCCCCCCATCATTACATAGGCTTTATCCGAGACATCCTTTCCGAACCAGTCTTTATACCAAATTCTCATATCTTTAATTTCTTTGGACTGCGCTTCTATAATCGCATTCGCTAGCGTTTTAATTTCCTGACGTTGTGATTTTTGGATAGCAAGATTTGCCATAGCAATTGCCCCATCATGATGCGGTATCATCTGCTCAATAAAATGGCGGTCGATTGAACCCATACCCGCTGGCCATTGGCCTGGCGCTAAGCCAGTCCTCCAAGGCATCATTGAACCGAACCACAACATCGGACTTAATAATAAGGTAATGATTACCCCGACTAATATCCCCCCAATTCCAAATAAAATTTTATTGTTCATATTTTTTAAATTATTTTTTATGGAATAATTTATATTATACCCCCATGGGGTATTGGTGGCAAGAGCGGGTTATGCACAGATAAAATAAAAAAGACCCTTAACAGATCCCAGCTGGCGGAGAGGGAGGGAGTCGAACCCTCGATACATTTCTGTATACACGCTTTCCAAGCGTGCGCACTAGGCCACTATGCGACCTCTCCGTTTGTTCGCTTCATCTTACTCAAAACCAACACCGAAGTCAACCCAACCAACACTGCCAACATCCCCCACTGTGCCGGCGTTAGAGCTGAATAACGCACATCGCCCCCCGGAAAGTCCGGTGTAGCGCGCAAAAAATCCAAGAAAAATCTGGCAACTGCATAACTCGCCACCGAATATCCAGCCACCAATCCAAAACGGATTTTAATTAATTTTTTAAATAAAAGATAAAAAGTAATAAAAAGAATAAAGCCTAAAATAGATTCCATTAAACCAAGATCAAACCTGGCTCCATCAGGAAATTTTACCCCTAAAATAAAATGCGTGAGGGTACCTGGATGATCATGAATTAAAAAACAGCCGATTCGCCCTATTCCCCAACCCAACCAAAAACCCAAAGCGCCGATATCAAAATAAGGCAATAATTCTTTGAATGTAAAGTGTCTTTTTTTAGCAAACAACCACAAACTTAAGCCCGCGCCGACAAACCCGCCCAGTGATGATGCGCCGCCATGCCAAAGTTTGATTGTTTCCATTGGATTGGCAACAAAATAAGCTGGATTATAAAATACAACATAAAAAACACGCGCCATTATAAACGCGCCGACAAGAGCCCATATCCCCATATCTAAAATCACTTCGCCGGAAAGTAGATATTTTTTAGAAAGAAAATAAGCAAAAGTTATGCCCGCGATAATTCCCAAAGCTACCAAAAGACCCCAAACGTGAATAACGACAGGGCCAAGATGGATAAAATCGAATTGAAAAAAAGGAATCATTTTTTTAAATAAGGCAAAATATCTTTCGGATCATTAATAACCTTCAAAAAATCTTCGTCTATTTGACTAATAGTTTTAAATTCGTAGCTCATACTATGAATTATATCGAGCAACGGCTTCCAGAATTCCCGACCATAAAGTATGGTTGGTATTGGTTCAATTTTTTTCGTTTCCTGCAAGGTAAGCATTTCAAACAATTGATGCAAAGTGCCAAACCCGCCCGGGAAATAAATGAAGGCTTTCGCCGGTGAAGTAATGATTAACTTGCGCACGAATGGAAAAAAGAAACCAAGGGATTTGGTAATATAATTATTTACCCTCTCCCCTTTTTCAACACGCATATTTATTCCTACACTCACTCCGCCTTTTTCAAAAGCGCCTTTGTTGGCCGCTTCCATGATTCCTGGGCCGCCGCCGGTAACTATGGTAAATTGATTTTCCGCCAACAATTGCCCGACTTCATATGCGGCGTTGTAATAAGACGTGCCGGGCAGCAAACTTTTTGTTCCTAAAACCGTAACGCTGTTGGAAATTTTTGTCAAAAATTCAAAACCATCTACCAGCTCGGCCATTATTCTAAATATGCTCCAATCCAACCCGCCTTCACAATACAAATCAGTTGATCCTGGCTCACAAACATGCGGTCTGTCCGAAGTGTCTTTTATAAATTCAAACGCTTCTTTCGCGGTTTCCACAACCTGCCATCTATTTATTTCTTCTTCATCAACTGAATGAACGTCTCGCGCGGATTTGGCTTTTAAAAAACTAACGATTGGCCCCCAAAACTCTTTGCCTACCAAAATCACCGGAACTTTTGGTATGTGGCCATTTTCCATGTTGTCTACGACTTCAAAAAATTCATCCAGAGTACCAAAACCACCGGGGAAAAATACAAAAGCGTTGGCCGGAGAAGTAAGCATTACTTTGCGGCTGAAAAAATAATAAAAAGCGGTTGATTTATTTACATAAGGATTAACACGTTGTTCCCTGGGAAGCTGAATATTTAACCCGACTGAAACTCCACCGCCTTCAAACGCGCCCTTGTTGGCCGCTTCCATAATTCCCGGGCCGCCGCCGGTAATCGTAGCAAAACCATTTTTACCTAATAAATATCCCAAATCTTCCGCTATTTTATAATATTTATTATTGCTTGGAATTCGCGCCGAACCCAAAATAGTAACTTCTTTTTTTAAATCAGCTAAAAATTGATAACCTTCCACGAACTCGGTAATAATCCTAAAAATTCTCCAACTGTCGCGATAATTTACCACTGCGCCGGCGCTGGCGGCAATCGCTGGTGATGCTTCCGTGTCTGTTGCAGGTTTGATTATATCTTCTACCTTAACCGGATCTGCTTTTGGCAGGGTGGAATTTTTTAAATTTGAAGCTTTAGGCATATTTTAAGAATATAATTTATCACCTATTTTTAAAACTGCTTCTTCTCCCAATCTTGGTCCGATAATTTGCACGCCAACCGGTAAACCGGCGGCGGTTTTTCCGCAATTAACAGACAAAGCAGGCATACCGGCAATAGAAGCCGGGCTAACCATTACATCGGCCATATACAAAGCCAATGGATTATCTTTCTTTTCGTCAATGCCAAAAGCGGGAAATGGCGAGGTTGGAGTAATTAGCGCGTCAACTTTTTTAAAAACATTTTCAAAATCTTTTTTTATTAAAGTACGGACTGTCTGCGCTTTTTTGTAATATGCATCATAATATCCGGCCGACAAAGCATACGTACCGATTAAAATTCGGCGCTTCACTTCTTCTGGAAAACCTGTTGCGCGTGAACTAGCATACAAATCATACAGGTCTTTGCCTTTTTGCCTGACTCCGTATCTTATACCATCCATTCTGCCCAAATTTGAGCTGTCTTCGCTAGGCACTATGATGTAATAAACGGCAATGGCATATTTGGTGTGCGGCAAACTTACTTCTTCGATTTTACAACCCAATTTTTTTAATTTAGCAATTTGTTGTTCGGTAATTTTTCTTACTTCCTCGTCTAAGCCTTCTAGTTCAAAATATTCTTTCGGAATTCCAATGCGCATGCCTTTTATTTTTCCCTCAACCTCTTCGCTATAGCTAGGAACCGGATCATTTACTGTAGTAGCATCAAGTCGATCATTGCCTGCAATTTGTTCCATAACCAAAGCGGAGTCGTAGACAGTTTTTGTTATTGGCCCAACTGTATCTAAAGAAGAACCCATCGGCATGATACCATAGCGCGAATTACGTCCGTAGCTGGGACGAAAACCGGTGACTCCACAAAAACTAGCTGGCTGACGAATTGAACCGCCCGTATCTTCGGCAATAGCATAGATACACATATTGTCCGCTACTGCGGCAGCCGAACCTCCGGATGATCCGCCCGCGACCTTTGATAAATCGTGTGGATTGCGTACCGGACCATACATGCTATTTTCGTTACTAGCGCCATGACCAAAAGCATCGCAATTGTTTTTACCTAGTAATACACCACCTTGACTACGAATTTTGCCGATTACAGTTGCATCAAATGGTGGAATATAATTATCCAAAATTTTTGCCGAAGCGGTAGAACGTACCTCAGCTGTACAGATAGCGTCTTTTACAGCAAATGGAATCCCAGTAAGCGGCCCGGCCTTTCCTTGATGTATTAATCCATCAGCAATTTTTGCTTCTTCTAACGCTGATTCTTCACAAACAGTAATAAAGGCATTTATTTCTTTATTTCTAGCTTTAATCCTATCTAAACAAGCCTGCGTCAACTCCACAGAGGTAAATTTTTTCTTTTTTAATCCTTCACCAGCTTCTTTGATTGTGAGTTCGTTTAAATTCTTCATAAATCAGCTTGATTTTCAAATACTCCCGGCACTACCAATTCGTTATTTTCCATTTGCGGCATCTGAGCTAACAACTCCTTGATTATTTTGCAATCGCGAGATTCGTCTGCCCGTACCACATCTTCTAAACCGGTAACTTGCGAGGTTTGTTCGACACCACTAGTGTCTACTTCATTTAAAATTTTCATATAATCCAAAACAACCGAAATGGTTTCGGCATAGCGTTTTTCTTCATCTGGGGCCAACTTAATTCTGGCCAGTTGAGCAATCTTTTTTAGCTCCTCGATAGATATGGACATAGTGATATTCTACTAAAAAACCAGAGTGTTGGCAAATAAAAAAGCGTGCAAGGTTACCAGCGCCCATTGCACGCAGGAGATTTGTCAGATAGAGCTTAAATATCGAGTATCAAGTACCTCGCAATACTGCGAGGGAGTAGTAATGTAAAGCACTCTATCCTACCCCTTTTGCTTTTGAGGCGGGGTCGTATCCATCAATGTGGAATACGCCAGATTGAATCAGTCAATGTTACCATTGACCACGGTTTTAATCCCGAGCAGGTTTGCTGGCTTGCTGCACCTACTACCCAACCACATTTGAGCTGCTATAGAGGCAGCTTTTGCCCACCTAAGCACCACACTACAATACAAAATTTACCCTGTCAATACAAAAACAGCCTTTGGTAAGGCTGTTTTTGAGATAAAATTTGGTATTTTATTTCTGTACCGTAATTGTTGCAGCTCCGCCCCCATCGCAGGTTATATAATGAGTACCGAGTGTAGATGGCGCAGTAGCAATTGCGAAACCATAGGCTTTTATATTGAAGGATTGTCCGCCGGTAATAGCAATCTTGTGGGCTCTTGGATCTCTGTTATCTAACATGAACTTGGTACCTTTTTTCAAGGTAAGAGTACCAGGAGAACCATGACAGCTAACAAATTGAAAGTAATAGCCGGTATTCTTGTAAATTTTTATAGCGTCTAAGTACGATTTGGTGGCTGGCAAAGATACATTTGTGGCAGCAGCAGGTTTTTTTGAAGTTGCGGCTCCAGATTCAGGCAGAGTGTTTGTGCTTGAATCTGTACTTGCTGGAAAAGACGGGTAATTCAATTTTAAATTAACATAAACAGAATACGCGATTACTCCTAATAAAATAACCCCTCCTATTATATATAAAAATTTTCTTGGAATTTTATGCATACTAATTAAATTTAAATTATCTTTCCTTCTCGACCTTTTAATTGTGATAAAACTTCTTCATTTTCCTCAGCTTCTTCTACTTCGGCATCTCTTCGCGCCCAAGCTGCTTCTTGCATACCCCGTAATAAATCATGATGTTTTAATTCGTTTTTCTCTTTTGTTCTATTTAGGTATATCCCGATACTTTTTTTCTTGTACTCGCCCCAAGCACCGTGATTATCGCCCAAAAAAATAGTTGCCGCTTTACCAAAAGAAGCATCCACCGTAAGCGGATTAGGCATACGCAAGTATTCTTCGGCTTTTTTTATTATTTTTTCTATTAATTTCTGATCTAAACCCTGCTGTTTCATAGCACTATAAATGATAGCACAAAAAGAGCGTTTTTTCAAATACTCATTTGGTATAAAGTAAAAATCAGGCAAGCCCAGGGAAGAAGTCTTTTTTAATCTGTTGTTTTGGCACACCAATTTTTCGTAAGATTTGTTCAAAAGCCACTACCATATTGTTGGAACCGGACAAGTAAAAAGTTCTTTCTTTAAAATCCGGGACTGTGCGCATAATCATTTTGTCATCTACCATACCCCGTTCACCTTGCCAATCAGCTGGATAAGGAGTGCTGGAAATAGTGTAAATTGTTTTTATTCCCAATTCCCGCTCACCCTGATCAAAAAGGTCTCGGTAAGCAATATCAGCTGGGGTGTAATTTGAGTATAGTAAAATTATATTTCTCTTTTCTTTCGTGTCCAACAAATACTTTACCATGCTTCTAAAAGGGGTGATACCGATACCACCGGCTATAAAAACAAGTTTTTTATTTTTATCTTTTGGCAAAACAAAGTCTCCGGCCAATTGAGAAGCCACGATTTTGTCGCCATGGTTTAGAGTAAGTATTGATTTTTTAAAACTGCTTGAGTGAGGATAAAATTTTATCCCCGTTCTAATTTCCGGCTCAGTTGGAGATGAGGCGATAGTAAAATATCGTCTCATACCTCTGGTATCTTGATGATCGTGTTCCAAAGTCCATTCCAAATACTGCCCGGGTTTAAATACTAATTTTTTGTCTGATTGAAAAACAAAATCATACACATCTGGCGCTATCATCAATTTTTCTTTTAATTCTAAAATAAGTTTATACTTTGGACTAATGATATAAGAAAAAATGTTACCTGCCAGCAGAGCTAATTCCGGAGTGGAATAAACATAACCAATATGAATAAAAGGAGCGAACAAAACTCCGGTTAGGGCACCATAAAGTATCCGCAACTTTTTGGTGGGAGGTGTAGTCATCGGTTCGGTGAGCATAACACAGGCGAAGAAAATAAGCGGAGAAGAAAATAATATTTCTTTTGAAATCATTAATAAATTGCTTTGTTTTAAGAAAAAGTATCCCAAAATAGTGGCCGCAGAAAAAATAATAAAACTTAAAACTAAATCAAATCTTCTTAATTTCCGCACCATGAGCAAACCGCCAACAAAAACAAAAGGCAACATATACAGATTACCCACCCACCAATTGGCTGACTGTCCCGAAATTATAGCCGTCAACGCTACAGCGACTGCTGTCGGATTAAAAATGTGCTTCTTGTTTATCGCGATAATATACTTAGAAGCCATGGCCAAAAAAGCTGCGAAACCCAAAAATACCAAGCCGTTAACCGATCGAACCGGCGCAATAATGAGTGTTAAGATAAGACCCGTGGTGTACACCGATTCAATATTACTTGGAGCGCCAAAAACACGCGCAAAAATTGCGTTTACAACCAAACAAACACATACGATAAATATCCCGGAAACTGCCAAAGCGATTGGCGTGTACGGCAACAATCTAAAAAAACTCAAAAACAAAGCGGCCAGCCAAAGAGCCAGCACATAATAAAGTACCAATCGATACATTGTTATTCGGTTGAGGAAATTGTCTATAAATTTAATCATATATAAGCTATTTTACGACATATTTATCAAACCCGCTAGTCATCGTGGCAATACCATCCTTATCAATCATATATCCTTCAAAACCTGCTAGTCTCTCTATAAAATCTATTCCTTTTTTTCCCATAGCAAAGGCGGTAGTGGCGAACCTGTCTGCCTCATAGATATTTGGACCAATTACGGATAAACTGACAATTTCAGTAATTAATTCTTTGGTCTGATGGGGATTGTAAATATGCTGACCTCGGATATAGGTACCTGACGTGGCTACTCCAACATCTGTGAGAGAAATAACTTTAATTATTTCTTCGGCATTAAAAGGATTGCGTATCCCCACTCGCCAATTTTTACCTTGACTGTTTTGACCGTGCATCTCGATATCTCCTCCAGCTTCTACATAAAAATTTTTAAAACCTTGTTCTTGCAAAAGTTTGGCGGCATTATTTATTGCCCAACCTTTTACCAAGCCGGAAGGATCGTATTTTCCATCTTTGGATTTAATATCAAAGTATCCGTTTGTTATTTTCTTAGTTTCTTCACACAGCCGCCAGACTTCTAACATGTCTTGGCTATAATCTTTTTCTTTTATTTCGCCACGATTAATTTGACTTATATCGCTTTCGTCTTTATAGGTACTAAACTTTTTGTCTACATAATCAAAGTAAGAAAAAACTTTATCAAAAATATCTTCGGTAGCAAACGAATCACAAATTTCTACGGTAATTGGCATGCCCATCAGCTGTCGTGTTTGTTTCATGCTATGATTTAGCTTTGACCAAAGCGGAGGCCAATGACTCTATAAAACCTTCGCTTGTTTGAGTAGCACCAGACACCATATCAATCTTGGCGCTTTGAGCGATGATCGCTTCAGTTCTTAGCCGAGGAAGAGATTCATTGCTGATATTAATAGAAGTAGGTCGGTCATTAGGAAACTCCAAAAACTTTACATCTGTAAGTTTGCCGCTACTAATAACTGCAGATACCCGCACATTGCCAAAAATAGTGACTACGCTTGGTCCTAAATATTCTCCATTTTTGTATTGCCCCTTCTCTTCTTTTGGAGGTTGCGGAGTAGGTTTAACTGGTGGTGGGGTTTGGGCAGGCTTCTTTGAGATGACAGGAACAGGTGTCTCAGTGGTAGTTGGTATGCTGACTAAAGTCGTTGAGGAAACATCGAGCTTAAGGCCTAAATCCTGATTAGCACCTCCTAAACGCTGATAAACTGCATAAGCAACTACAGCCAAAACTACAAAAGAAGAAAAAATGATTTTCTTAAGTTTCATAGAAGATCCGCTAAGATTAGATGAACTAGTATAATATATACTAAACTATACTATGAAATATATGAATTATCAAGGAGGCTTAACACAAAAACAAAAACCCTCCGGTAAAGGAGGGCTTTTTATTGAACTGGTTAGGCGCGAACAACGTTTGCAGCGCGAGGACCTTTTTCTGACTCTTCAACATCAAATGACACTGTGTCACCTTGTTTTAATTCAGAAAATTGCATACCGCTCAAAGCAGTGGCGTGAAAGAAAATATCTTTTGAGCCATCTTCTGGAGTGATAAAACCAAAATTCTTTTCTGTAACTAGGGTTTTGATAGTACCTGTCATAGTAAAAAATTAAATTGTGAATAAATTAATCGCCGGCAAAATTCGACTATTTTTCCACCTGGGAGATTTTTAATGAAATTAGTATATCACAAAACAGCTCTTTTGTCAATACTTTATCCCTCTTTTGCCTAATTTTAGGCAAGTTTAACCGTGTCGTTATCTGTGCTAATTTCTACTGGATCCAAGCCGCGTTTGGCTGGGCCATTTTTAAGAGAACCGTCAAATTCAAAACGTGAGCCGTGGCAAGGGCAGTCCCAGGTATTTTCGCCGTCATTCCATTCAATTTGGCACCCAAGATGCGGACAGACAGTCGAAAAAGCTTTGACTTTGCCCTCTTTTTTAACTACGGCAAGCTTCTTGCCACCCACATCCAAAACCATGCCTTTATTGTCAGCAAGACCGCTGATGTCCCCTGCTCCAGATGCAGATTGGGAGCCGGCTTCAACTGGCCAAACTAATGGACGATCGCAGGCAAAAAACGCATGGTGGGGATTATTTTTTTGTTGTACCAAATCAGCGGCAATATTACCAGCAAAAAATCCTTGAGCTGTGCCATTGCCTGCCCAGCCAGTTAAAAAGATGGCATTTTTGCCATATGCTGGATGAGGACCGATAAGAGGCAGGGTGTCTGGAGTATAGAAAAGCGAGCCTTGCCAGCTATTGATAACCTTTAGCGGTGTTTTCGAACCCACAAGGCTTCTAAACCATTTTTCCAATTCAACATGCGGATTTGTGTCCGGTTTTGGGGTATTGGTCTTCCAGTCCTCACCGCCTAAAATAAATTCATCCTCGCCAACAGCCCGGAAATAATGATATGGATCCTGGTCATCCCAAAAAAATCCTTCAGCAAAAGTTGGTTTTTTATCAAACTTAATATCTATAACATAACTCACTGCGCTACGAAGCAACTCTGCCACTTTAGGGAAAAATTTTACGGGCGGTAAACCAGTGGCCATGATAAGCCATTTTGCTTTTACACTACCTGATTTAGTTTTGACGACCACTTGATCACTGAGAGCAATATCAACTACTTCACTATCTTCAAAAAATATAGCTCCATTTTTTGTAGATCGCTCTGCCAAAGAAATTAAAAATTGCCGCATATGGAACATGACCTCGGAAGCTTTTTTACGATAAGCAGCTACTACCGGAACACCGATGGCAGCACTCGCCTCTTCCTTTAACAAATACTCCATACTAGAATCCTTGGCTTGAAATTTTTGAAAGGTCTCAGCAAAATGTTTGAGTGATTTCTTATCTTTCTGAAGCGTAAAACAGGCAGTGTCAACTTCTTGCCACTCGCAATCTATTTTCTCCTCAATAATTGTTTTTTTAAACAGAGCGATAGCGGCATCACTACTTTCCCAGGCTGCCAAAGTTGGATCTAATGAATCAAGAAAGCGAGTGCCGCAAGCTGTAGTAAAACCAGAATCGCCACTGGCAATAGTAACGGATTCAAGCAGCGCAGTGCTAATACCATTTTTTGATAAAAAATACGCAGCTGAAATTCCGGCCATACCGCCGCCAACTATTACTACATCAACTTGTTTATCACCTTGCAAAGCAGGATAACGCGGCTTGTCCGGAACAGATCTAAACCAATAAGAAGCTTCTCCGGCAATAGTTGGATTTTTAGCCCCACAATCACAATTGGCACAGGTCGAAACTTTTTTTCGATTAGGCAAAAATAACAGACTGGCCACAAGATTGCCGGCCAAAAGTCCGAAGACGAGCGGGTCTAAAGTGACTAGATTAAATTTACGAGCCAGATAGGTAACCAGGACTATGGCAAAGCCAACAAATGCTCCGTAAAATATTTCTTGACGTCTTGTACGAAAAGTTGAAGTGAGCGGTTCAATAAGCATTACTGTCGAGAAGTAAAGAATTACACTGCTCACTATTTGAACAAAGAGTACGTCCGGCAATCGTTCTGGCGTTACTCCATTAATCAAAGATAATATGCCAAGAAAAAAAGCATACGATAACAAAAATGGAACGGTGACATGCCAGCGATTCTGCCGCCAAAGAATAATAACAGCAGCCACTGCGCTAAACACAAATAGCCACATGCCAATATCTAATTTTTGCAAACCACCTATTGTCGGAACTACTTCGCCAGTTACTGCCCACCAAGAAACAGAGGGAGTAAAAAAACTCATTACCGCCAAAGCAAAAGAGGCGGGATTGAAGACGTGGCGATTTTTCCTAAAATGCAAAAGTTGTTTAGAAGCAACAGCTAACAGTGGAAGAGCAATGAGAATTATAAGAGGAGGTTTTGGGAGAGCGCCGATAGTGAGTATAAAGCCAGATATCCAAGATGATACGGGAAGATACCAAACTCTGTCGCGTGCATATGTCCATAAAAGATCAAAAGAAGCATAAAGGAGTACAATTAGTACTCCATCTGCAAACATCATGATATCTTTAAAATAGAGAGACGCAAATAATGTGAGTAGGCCCAAATAGCCCACCATGAAATATTTAATATTTAACGACTTCTTCAGACGGGCCAAAATCATAATTCCTTAGAGGTGATTTATTCAGTTACAACTACACTGCCTTGCATGGAACCATGATATTCACAGAGGTAAGAAAAAGTTCCAACAGAAGTAAATGTGTGGCTATAGGTTGCACCTGGCGCCATGTTTCCACTATTAAATGAGCCGTCAGCTGCTGTTACTGTGTGAGGAGAGCTATCGTTATTTGTCCAGGTAACAGTGCCGCCTTTGGAAACCGATACGCTAACTGGTTGAAAAGCAAAACCGGCAATTTTTGCAGAGACTTGAAGAACTTTGACTTTTTCTTCTATTTTTTCTTCCTCCTCAACTTTTACCTTAGCAGGCTCTTCTATTTTTACTTTAGCTTTTTCTTCTTTTACTTTTTTAACTTTAAGAGTTGTGGTTGGGGTGGCAGGTTTAGGGGGTTTGGCTGCGGCCAAAGCAGCCCTCAGGTCTTTAGTAGCTTTTTCTACAGCTTTTTTAAAATCAGCTCGTGCTTTGGTCAAAGCCGCCTTGCGGGCTGCGGTTAAAGTTTTTAGGTTCGCAGTAAGTTTTTCTACTGCCTTGCGATCAGTGGCAAACTTTTCACGAGCTGCTTTTACAGACGCTTGAAAAGTAGCACGAGCAGTTGTTGGAGCAATTCCACCAGCACAATCGGCCTTAGCTTTTGCTTCGGCGTTTTTTAAGGCTGTTTGAAAAGCGGTCGCGGCAGATTGCATGCCGACTTTACGAGCTGCAATAGCGGCATCTACACCACTACGAAAAGAAGTGCGGGTAGAATCAAAGGCGGCTTTGCGCGCACTAACTGCGGCAGTCATAGCTGCTTGAAACGCATCAAGAGCTTTTTTTTGAGCATCGTTTTTGGCTTTACTCTGCATTTTAGCAAAGCTGTCGGCAAGTTTTTTGTCTGCGTCAGCTTTTTGTTGAGTTAATTTTTCATCACGATCAGAACGAGTTTTTTCTAATTTAGCAGCTCTGGTACCGGCCAGTTCGTCTAATTTTTTAGCCTTATCGCCCATTTCTCTATCTAGTTTTGTAGAAGAATTTTCCAAACGAGTACAAAAATTTTCCGCTGGTTTTTTTGGCGTAGAAGTTCTGGTAGATGTTGTTTCAGCTAAAACCGGCAATGCCACTGTATTAGCAAGCATTGCTACAGACATGGCAAAACCAATTACTTTTTTAGAAATCTGTTGCATAAGTATTATTTAAATTATTTAAAGCTGCGTTATCTGAAGTTACCATGGCACTATCCTTTTCTTCTTCAGCCTCGGCAGGCGGCTCGGTATTGGCAATTTTCACTGCAGCATTAATATCAGCATCTGTGAGCGGTGGGGAATTTAAATCATACCATTTTCCTCCGAGAACCTGGTTTTGTTCGGCAGTTTCTGCGGCTGGAGCTGGAACTGTAGTAGGATTTTTAAACTTAGCCACTGCTCCGACCACGATAGCAAGGGCGACAACAGGCAAAACTATTTTCCAAGTTGAAGACATAAAATTTTATTAATTAAACTATTTGATAATATTATATAACTAAAGCTGTATATCAGTAAATATTTTTATCAACAAGCATGCAGTACACGTATGTATTACGGCCGATTGTGCCGCATACTATCTAGCGCCCAAGTGTACTCTATGACCAAAACAGGTATCCACTGCGCTTCTTTATGAATAATAAACATGGCAGTGCCGAAAACTAGTGCCGCGGTATTGATAATAAAAAAAGCAATATCAAAACCTTGCTCATGTCGAGAGACTTCTTCATTATTGGTTATATACAAAAACCATTTGCGTAAACTCATACATTAACTATACCATCAAACGGTTTTATGCGCAAAATATGTTTTGCCAATTTTGGTTAGTGCAAAATAAAGACGCTGGCGATGGAAAAATAAATTGTAATTCCGGTAACATCTACAAAGGTGGCCACAAACGGACTGCTGGCATATGCCGGATCAATACCTAATTTTTTGAAAATAATCGGAAGCATTGAACCAACGAGCGTTCCCCAAAGACAAATGCTGGCGACGGACAAACCAATAACCAACCCAATAGGCAGACGCTCAGCTGGCCCAAGAATATGTTGCGGAGTTAAATAAGCGCGTAAAAAACCGATAAGGCCCAGCGCCACACCAAGCGCTATGCCCATAAAAAGTTCGTGGCGAAAAACCCGCCACCAATCCCGGGCGGTGATATGCCCTAGGGCCATCGCGCGGGTGATAATTGTGGCCGCTTGGGACCCGCTGTTTCCGCCAGTCGATATAGCTAGCGGCACAAATAATGCCAACGCGGTGACAGCAGCGATAGATGATTCAAATCTAGACAAGGCGGTGAAAGTAAAAAGTTCCGCCACAAAAAGAATAGAAAGCCAACCCACTCTTTTTTTCCAAATGGTAAAAAATTTACTCTCCAAATAACTGGCATCGATTCGACCTACCGCGCCCATGCGGTAGAGATCTTCGCTGGCCTCTACTCGCGCGATGCGCAATATATCGTTCATATGAATAATGCCGAGAATTTTTTGATTTTCATCAATAACAGAAATGATATCGCTGTTTTCCTTACCCATCAGTTCAAGCACCTCTTCTCTATCAGCAGAATGCAAAATTGTCGGCACTTCTCGCGACACCCGCGCGACTTCAATATTATTTGGAGAAGTAACGAGCGTGCGGGCTGGCGCCCAACGCACACCTTCTTTAGCCTGAAAAATCACTGTTGGCACTCGCTTGTGTTCCTTCGTATACTTTTGAACTGTATCAATAACGTCGTTAATTTTAGTTTCGGGCGGCAATTCAAGAAAATTTAAGTCCATCAAACCGCCTGCGGTTTCCGGGCCAAATTTTAACAACTTTTCAATGCGTAGGCGTTTGTCTTGATGAACATGTTGCAAAATATCATTATGACGCACGCTTGGCAGCTGCTGTAAAATATCCGTCGCATTGTCTTCATCTAAAAAATAAAAAAATCTAGCAAGAGCTAAATCTGATAATTGAGAAAAAATAAGTTCGCGAGCAGTATCTGAAAAAAACATGGCTGCGGTGGCCTGCTTCTCCGGAGGCAGCATCGCAAAAATTTCCAACTCTCTGCCGGAAAATTCACTGATAGCATTCGCAATTGTACGGGCATCTTCCTGCTCCAAAATTTGTTGCAATTCTGGGCGGTTATTTTCCCGCAAAAGGATTTCGATGCGTTGAACAAGCGCTTGATCCATATAAAAATTTTGGCAGATTTCCTAGCGCTCTGTAGATTACGTCTTTACCGAACTAGCTAAATTATACCAGGAGATTAAATTAAGTCCAGCCAAGATTGATAAAGTAACATTTACAGCGCGGCTATAGAGGAAAAATTAGATTTGGCTTTTAGTTGAAATTTGATATTTCTTCTTTCGTTTTTCAAACGCCCTTTCACCGCCCTCAAGTATATTACATACCTGTTCGATAATGCCGTCCTCAAATTGTTCTACCGGCACGTTAGGAATATGTTTTGCTTGATCTTCAAGAGAGCCTGAACTGTATTCAAGACGCGGGATGCGCTTGCCGTTGTAATTAGCAACAATAATCTGTTCGGCGTCTGTATTTACCACAAGATTTGGATTATGCGTAACCATGATAATTTGCCTATACTGCTTTCTGTCACGGAAATAATTAATCAAATCTTTGTAAACAGAAAGGTTGTCCAGATTTTCTTCTGGTTGGTCAATAATTAACGGCCTGTAGTCGCCCTTATCAATCTCTAAAAAGAGCATGAGCAGAATAATACCTTTTTGACCAGGTGATAGAACGTACAAATCCGTATCATCAAATTGAAGGGATGAAACAATTTCAAAATTAGTTGGGTCGAAAAGCCAATTATAGAAATCTTCGATACTATAATTCTCTCTTAGCTGCTCTTCGATTGAAATATTCTCCCCTTCAAACACCGTAAAACTGCGTAATATTTTAGCAAGCTCAGTTTCAAGTACCGTGTTGCTAAAATTATTACGAGCACATTCATCCCACATAACAGTGAGCGCTGTTTTAAGACTGCTGGTCTCCCTAAAATTTCCTTTACGTGTACGATCAATAATATCTAGGCCGCTCTTGCAATGAGGATCCAGCCGGTAATTTATCTGGGCTTCAAAGACAAGTTTTTTATCCGTGTCTGTACCAGCCAAAAGTGATTCTTGGAGTGGTTTATACAACACTTCCATCTGCACTTTTTCTTCACGCAACAAACCAAAATACGAGCAATAAAAAACCATTCTTTCCTTTTCCAGTCGTTCCTTATCAGGTGCTGATTCGGTTTTTATTTTAGCCAATTCATTTTGCAATGCCTTAATTGATCCATCAAGCGCAAGCGCAGTTTTCTTTTGTTGTTGATATTTGATTTTGGTTGTCTCGAATGCTCTGGTTTCTTTTTGTTTTTCTTCAATTCCTCTGTTCAGTGCTTGAAGATTATCAAACACCAGATCCGTAACGGCTACGGCCAGCAAAGCCGCCACATCAGCCTTCGCACCGTCTTTTAATGTTTGAAGTTTGGCGGCAATTTCATTTTTATTCTGATCAAGTACGGTTTTAATACCGGCTTCGTCCATGCTCACGTCAAAAATTGAAGTTTCGGAAATTCCGAGGACCGACAAAAGCGCGCCGATTTCTTCACGGTACTCTTTGACCTGGGTCTTGAACACTTTAACTTTTGTTTCAACCTGTCCAATTTTATTTAATCGTGATTGAAGTTCAATTATTTTAGTTTCAAATTTTTTCTTTAATTCAGAGAGAGCCACCAATTCTTCTTGGCCTATTTTATCTTCGGCAGGAAGCTCTGGCAAACTGTTATTTAAACGATCAAATTCTCTTTTCTTTTCATCAAGCATTTTTTCTTTTTCCGGCAACCCCGCAAGTACAGCAGACAGGTTGCTTAGTTTTTGGTTAATGTCGCGAATCTTTTTTATCACCTGTTCCTTTTCATACTGAAAACCGCTCAACACTCGCACTCTCAACTCATCAAAATCAGATGCACCCATGCGCTCTGTTTCATCCAGAGCTTGAAAAATAACATTTTCTATTTGCTTTTGTAATTTCTCGCTATTTTTGTGTGAGCAAAGATCTTCAACAACACCTTGTGGCAAATATCGAACAAGGCCTTGATCCTCTGAAAATTCCCCAACTTTAAATTCGGTGGTGGCGCCGTCGGCCCAAACAATCGATATTTTTGTACCTTTGATCGGGTTTTTATGCTTGATAGCTTTCTTCAAGAAAGCACCATCAGTTTCGTCCTCACTACCGGCGCCATAAGCAATCGCTTCTGCCAAAGCAGATTTTCCAGAGCCGCGACCTCCGATTAGAGTAGCTAAATCACGATTTAATTCAAGCTCAAAGTTTTCCGGAAACCATCCATTAGAAGAAGGGATAGAAATTCGTGAGATGACTTTGTGGTCAGGTTTATAATTAGGTGGTGTGGCGCCAATAAATACACGAGCTTCTGGCTCATTTAAAACTTGCTTCAAGCCAGCAAAAGAAGGATCCGCTTTTATCCAAAGCATGGTCTGGCCCACACGATCTATCTCATGAGCATCTGACGAGTGAAGGACTAAGCTATTTAATTTGTTAGCACTGAGGTCTTTACGATTTTCTTCAATCTTTGCTGGATTGTCTAAATTTGTTAGAGAAAAATTTGCAGAATTGATGAGCGTACGTTTTTCAGCGGCCGACTGATCCCATCTGGACTGGTCCCATTCCGAATATCCAATTGCCGTAACAAACCGACCCTTAAAACAATTTTTCTCTAGTAATTTCTCAATGTCTGCGCGTTTATATGTAATATTGTCAAAACCAACCTCGAGATCTGGCTTGCTTTGGATGGTATTACCGGCTGGAGCGGCCGCCTTTATTTGCTTCCCGAGTTCTTCAAGCGACCGTACCGTTGGTGTTTGTTGCCAAACCGTACCATCCTGAATTTTATAGCCTGTGGACAAACAATTAAGAAGTTGGTCGCGGATATCTTGGACTGTAACTGACTCATCAAATATTACATGAAAATTGTGACGTTTGGTGTTATGTGCCGTACCACTAAAAGTGTCCAAACGAAATTCAATGTTTGGAATAATTAACTCTATATTAGGTATCTCATTTTTCCGTGTTAGTAAATATTCGTAACCATCACAAAATAAGTAATCAGTTACAGCTATTGCTTTGATCTCTGGTGGTAATGAAGCAAGCTTCTCAACAAAGCTATTCCATACCGCTTCTGTAGGACCACCGTAACTCTGGATAATTGATTTTGGCGTATGAACGTGCAGGTCCCATTTCCTCCACTCTGAGCCGCGCGGATAAAGATGTGTCATAGATATATAAATTTACGCGTATAGCGTAGCTTAATCGGAATAAAATGACAAGCGATAATCTTGATTTACAAATCTCTCTATAGTACAATGTATATACAATTTATATAACGACCTAAACCCTGCGCAAGCAGGGCATGGTCAAAAAACCAACCAAGGTAGTAAGCTCTCCGTCCAGAGCACCTTGGTTGGTCGTGGGTCGAAAGATCCGCGGGTGGCGCAAGCCATCGCTGGCGGGGAGCTTTTTGTTTTTAAAATTAAATTATGAACGATCATCTAATTAACGGCTTTGAACACAATTTGATTAAGGGCAAGATAGCCGAAACTATTTTTGAATTAATGTTCCAAGAATCTAAAAAGTTTTCTGTATTTCACTTTGGCTATGAGTACACCGCCGAATACCTAGCACAATATAATTTAGCATTACCAAAGGAGGTGCTTAGCAATATCCGCCACTCACCTGATTTTATTATCGTCACAGAAAATAAAAAGGGTGCTTATTTAGTTGAGGTTAAATACAGAACGCACATTGATAACCAAGAAATGATAGATACAGCTAGACGACTTAAGGAACGATGGAACCCATCATATATTTTTGTTATATCTAACGACGGCTTTTATTTTACTCCGGCTAATACCATTATTAACAAAGGTAAGATGGAAAAATTAGACAGAAAATGGATCAATAGCGGGCTTCAAACCAAATACTTTAAACTGGTAGAAGATTATCTCTGCCACCACAAGGACAAAAATCTATAACCAACCTTCATACCATTGACTCCTTACCTATTTTACCCATATAGTAGTGGCTCTATGGACAAAATAGATCTCAAAAAATATTACATTGAGGAGCATATATTTGAGAGTTTTTCAGAAAACTCTAGTTTTTTAATTAGCCTTGCCATCTCTCTTTTAAGCGACCGGCTTACAGACCTAGCTTCTTCGGGTTATAAGAAAGGAGAAAAATATATACATGATTATAGAAAAGAATTCATACCTGACATGGTTTTTGGAGAACCCTCGCCCACTGATTATCATTTTATAATAATTTTAGATAGAAAATTACCTTTAAAAATTAAAGATAACGGAAAAACAAAACTTGCTTTAATGCGGTTACTGAATAACCCTGATTTTATATTAGATATAAATTGGGATCACAGTCGTCTGGTACGTTTAAAACAAGCTGCAAACGAACCCAAAACAAAAAAACAGATTGATTGGATTCTTAATGAGTTTGTTTATTGTGACGATATCCCCCAATTGCAAAAAGATGTACAAAAACATTTAAAACGCAACGAGTTGCCAATGATAGATTATATTTTAGAAATAATGGTAATCCAACCAATGATCCAGGAATTATCTAAAAAATATAAAATACCTACAGAACAAAAACACTTTTTAGAAAGCATTATAGAATACGGAATTGATCATGTCATACAAAATGTATCAAATATAAAAACCGGCTCATTATCCTATCTTGATTTTTACGGTGGAGTCGTATATTTGCTTAAACCCCACGACGAACGAATCGCTCCACAAATAAAATCGGTTTGGGCCAGCGAAACAAACGGGCAACATCTCAAACGCACCGAATCCATTGTTAAATACTTTCAAAAAAAATATCTTCCAATAACCCCATCAACGCCAGCGAATGACACAGATTTAGATAAGCATTTTTTATTATTTAAACTTGATCGAAATTCAAAATTTAACGATGAAAAAAAGGCGCGGATTATTTTTAATATTCCTGACAATAAACCCTGTGGAAAAGCTCAGACCAACAAAATTGCCTCAATGAGGCGTAATTTGAAACCCTACTTAAAATAAATGATATAAAGTAATTTTTTGTATCATACTTTTGGCTTTACAGAGCCATTTTTTTATTTAAAACTGCATATGTAGCTACACAGTTTAATTATTAACTTAAATTTTATGCCCAACGACAAGTTGGAGAATTACGGCCTTAACATTAAAGATATCGAGGTCAAAACAAAAATCATTGAGAACCAGTCTCTCAAAGCAATTATCGGTTTAAATTTCGGCCCTTTTACAGTAAAGGGATTCAGAATTAGTAAATCAAAATACGTACCGGATAGCGGGGAAAAAACTAAAAATGGAGAATTATGGATCGTCCCTCCATCGTACAAGGACAGTGGCGGCAGATACCACCCGACCTTCTTCATACCACATAAAGAGCTCTGGCAAGAACTCAAAGATCATATCATGACAGAATATGAAAAAGCGGTGGATGCACACTACAGAAAACGACTTAATATGCCCGAATTCTAAAACTTATAGCTCTACATAGTTAATTATATATAGTTAACAATATATAATAACTTAATTTAATTAATAATATTACATTATAGTTGTTCTATTAAGTAAAAGTTGACTATATGGGGCTCTATTATTCTATTCGGTTCAACCATTATCCTCGCCCTGTGGCGGCATCTGTGATGCCGTCCATGGGCGGATATAATATTGCACTTAACTTTACTATTACATTATTTGGTTCGTTTCTATGTTGGAAAACAATAAAGGACAATCTGTTTTTTCCAATGAGGTGATCGTAAACTTCACTGTCTTTTATAATAGTCTCCTCACGGTTAGAAATAGATTGCTTAGGGAAGGATACAGCATAGAGAATGGTAAAATTTTTAAGCCCGCTGGAAATTTTGATAAGATATGTTATACTCCTGATAAGTATGACCAAAACCAACCAAGGTAATACCTACCTAATCTACGCTCGTAAGAGTACGGATGATTCTGAAAATCAAAAAAATTCTATAGACTACCAAGTGGGTGAATGTTTGAGATACTCAAAAACTAATAATCTTGTAATATCTGATTACTCCTTTGAAGGATTAAGTAACAACGGTGTAATTAAAGAAAAACATACCGCATATAAAACTTCCGATATCTCCATCAATAAAGATGGTTCTTTTGTGTACCACATTGAACGCCCAAAATTTAAACAGCTCGTAGACAGTCTAATGAAAAAAGAATTTAAAGGTGTTATCTGTTTGTGTTGGGATCGTATAAGCCGTAATGACCAAGACGGTATTATAATTAAAAACCTAATCAAAAATGGCATTGACGTTCGATTTGTCCAAACAAAATATGAAAAGACTAGCTCCGGAGCTTTACACATGGATATAGATGGCATGTTCGCGGCACACTACTCTAGAGTAATAAGCGAGAAAGTAAAAGCTGCTTATTCAAAACTTCAAAGCGAGGGAAAATGTACTTACATAGCTCCGATTGGTTATTTAGATAAGGGTTCAGATAACAAGCCACTGGATTTAGACAGGGCACATATTGTAAAACAAATATTTGAAATGTACTCCGAGGGTGGTTGGAGTTTAAATCAATTGGCGAAATGGGCAAACCAACAAGGACTAACAACTAAGCCTTCTCGTAGTAAAAGAACTTCTCAAGAAGTAATGTCTGGCGAAGAAAACAATAAACCAAAGGTCGGTCGTCCTCTCAATGACAAAAGTGTTGAGCTTATTCTTAAAAATCCATTCTACATAGGCAAACTTAAAATTGGCGGCCAAATTATTGACGGTATTCATCAGCCCTTAATCAATGTCGGTTTATTTAACAAGGTACAAGAAGTTTTGAAAAGCCGAAATGTAAAGGTCTATTACGTAGATAAAGAATTTTACACTTTTAGAGGACTGATAACTTGCGATTGTGGCAGATCTTATTCCCCGTACAGAAAGAAAGGTATTGTGTATTATCGTTGTCGTTGTAAAACTGACTGCACCAGTACCGATACAAACCTCAATGAAAGCGAAATTAATAGGGTTATAAACGATTTGATGGGTCAGATACACTTCAACGACCAAGAGCTCGCCGAAATTGAATCTAGGGCAAAATTTGGGCTTCAAGAAGTATCAGATCGTAGAAACACAGAGATGGAAACGTTGAACAAACAAAGACAACGTCTTTTTGATGATTTGGACTATCTGCAAAACAATAAAATCACACTACTTCGGACAAATGTTTATTCCATGGAGAAAATTAACGACGAAATAAACAGTCTTGAAAGGAGATTAGACGAAATTGAGGAAAAAATGAAGGCTTACAAAGAAGCGGCCATCGATATGCTGAAGTATGTGCTATCTTTTTCCGAACTTGTAAAAGAGGCTAAGCTATACTACGAACACGCACTTGATACTGAAAAAAGGGATATTACCTTATCTGTGTTTTCCGAACTGACTTTCCACAATGGAAGCTTATCTAAATTTAAAGCAAAAGAAGGCTTTGAAGCCCTCTTTAAAAGACACGACACGATATCTGGCTCCCGGGGTCGGATTCGAACCGACGACCAATTGGTTAACAGCCAACTGCGCTACCGCTGCGCTACCCGGGAATTTACGACACTAGTATATTTAAAATTTTCGCTTTAGTCAAGATACTAACCTCAATTAAAATCCCCTGTATCCTCAAATGAGAACACAAGGGATAAGCTATTTACACCGTTCTACATTCCAAATGTTGGCCTTTTCGCATTCGCGCTTCGATTTTAGCGCCTGCTGTCGGGCTTTTTCTCTGTTTATTTCCAAATACAGCATGGCTACGCGTTGTAGAGCATCTTTGTCCAGCTTGTAGCGCCTAGCTATGAATCTTGCAACTTCCGCTTTTCTAGCTTGCAGAGCCGAATCAAAAGCCAGCCGAATACCCCAATTTTTAAAATCAGCGCGCGTATCGCTGTGGGCAATGTCTGCGGCCAGGTCAAAAGCCCCGCGGCGAAGAGCGTGCAGAAAGGCCCGTTCATTCCAGGCAATTATGTACGTATCGCTAAGACCATCTTTGTGTTGGACCAAGAAAGAGGTGACGGACCATTCTTCGTTGGCATCCAAAATTTTATTCAAGATACCATCACGATAGTCTTGAACTCTTTCTCCGCCCCACGGCTCAATGTTTAACACCTCGGCATAGTCTTGAGCTGCCAAACCCTCGGTTACCAATTTATCAAAATGATTTTTTCCCAAAGAAAGTTTTTCAATCGCGCGGCGAGCTAACACAAACTCCTGCGCTTTCAGGCTTAAATTAAAAAACCATTCAGCCTTTGACTGAGGAATAAATACCGGGTCAACTTGCCCCAAAGTACCGCCAAGACACTTGGGATTCAAAAAGATCGCCTCTACCGTTTTATCTGACAACTTCTGTTTTATTGCCACTATCGCCGCCATGCCGCATTCATACTGCGTCACGGCTAGAGAGATAAAATTTTCATAATCCGCGGGAGTTTTCTTGAAACCGTCTTTCTCCAGAATTGCTTTGGCAAATGAAAACTTTTTGTCATTTAGGCCAATAGCAAATAAATCCGCATACTGCCCTGTCGTAAGCGGACACATGTCCGCAATTTTTCCCATTGGCTCATACTCGTCGACAAAGACGGCCTTCCAGTAGGAATGATACTCACGCAATTCAGGACGTATCTGTTTGAAATTTTCAACCCAGCCATTTATCAATTTGCTTTGCAACTCTTTTGTGCCGGGCCTTTTGCAAGCCAAGCGCGCCACTTGGACATAATCAGCGCTGGTTGAAGCTACGGCACAGTTAATGGCTTTGTCCGCGTAAACTGCTCCCAGACTAAAATGATAAACCACATCGGCGGCGGTTTCGCAAAAATCATTTTTGGTTAAAAAAGCAAAAACTTCTTGAGCGAATGCCTCTTCGGTAGCGCGGTCGAGCTTGAACACTTTTGAAATGTCTTTGGCCTCGCCCACGCCCACCTCTCTGGTTAGGATCACTTTTTGCCACATAGTCGCAGTGACGGCAGCAATGACTACGCGGCGATCCACTTTCTTTTTATCGGCAATCGCCTTGGCCTTGGCATAATGGTCGACTTTAGAGTCGGCAGCAAGTTCTCGATCTTCGAAAGTGAGTTCTTTGTAGAACTCCTGATAATTGGCTTCAGCTTCGGCAGCCGTTAAGACACGCCTTTGCGGCGAAAGAGATGCGCAAGAACACCATAACATCACGAACATTGCATGACGCATGATTACCTCCGGCTCTTGATTGTAAAAGAGCTATTTTTACAGTATCATCGAGGTTAATTATCGTCAATCAGCTCTAGGCGGTTTCTCTACCCAATATACTATCGAGTTCATTACTGATAGATGCATAATCAAACTCATAACCTAAGACATCATAACTCTCCTCTTTGCTTTCATTAGCAATTTTGAATTTACCGATTTTAAAGACCCCATCTTTTTCCACTACTACCACATTCGATTTTACCTTGCCATTTTCTACAACAAACAGACCGCGCAAAGGTCCTATTTGCTGTTTTACTGTCTCCTCCCCTTGTTTTTTTAATAAAAGATTTAGTTTTCTTTCCGCCTTTTCTATATCTTTGGCAATAGCTACTCCGGCTTCAGCTCGTTTTAACGCTTGTAAATGAGACTCAACTAATTCCTGCTGATCGCTTTCTAGGGAGACGCTTTTTTCGGATTTTGCCACCACGGTTTTAATAACGCGAGTATTGGTTTTTTCTTTTAAGGCGAACAAAAAATCATCCAATTTTTCTTCACTCATGTTGCTGGTATCTATAGCTAGAGCCAACTCATCGCCACCGACTTCGCCGGTAATTAAACCGTCTTTAAAACCAAATTTTTTACAAACTTGCGCCACTTTTTTTCTAAAATCCCGTAATTTTTCCGTAGTCAAATCCCCGGCAGACAATGCCAGTTCATTAAATTTATCCATTTTTTTCTTACCACTAACCTTGTCTACATCCTGTAAAATATTTTCGTATTCCAAAAGCTGATCTACTCCCAAATCCAAAACATCCAAACTTACATAGGCGCATTCTGACATAGCCACAGCTCTTTTGTTAAACTCGCTTTTTGAAGTATAGGCGCGGTCTTTTTCTTCGGAACGCAACATATCGGCCGCCAACTCTACTTCCCGATTCTCGAGGACTTCTCCTTTTTTAATCTTCTCAGATAAACTACGTGCTATGTTAATGTTGTCTTCGACTTGAGAAATCTCTTTCAGCGTAAACGGCTTTACCGTGTCTAAAATATTCAACTTTTTGACATAAAACGCGATATCCGCCAAATTATTTTTGTCTTCGGTTTTAAATTCGCCTTTGCGCACATCTCTGAGCACGTCTGGATTAAGGAAAAACTTTTCTCCTTTCTTGATAAAAATTTCAAATTCATTTCCTTCATTATCTGTTATCTTATTACCGTGCTCGCTAATTATTTTTTCTCGTAATTCTTTTATATTTCCCAGCTCAGCCTCAATACTTTCTTCATTGTACTCCGCGCCATAATTATCCGGATTCTGCCTAGCCATCCTGCTTGTCTGCTGTGAATGATTTAGGCTTTCCAACTTGTCTTCCATTTTGTCTCCGCCAACTTCCGATAGGCCGTAATTCATTTTAAACCCGCCCTTACCATTAGTTTTCTCGGATTTACCCTGCAAATCATTTTTAAATTCCTCTAAAATTTTAATTTTATCTTTATCTGTTACTTCTTCAACCATCAAGTCGTCAACTATTTTTTCTATAAATACGGTCATTTCTTTATCTATGGCCAAAGACACCTCTTCTAATTTACCGGTATCAATACTGGAATCTTTGGAAATTTTTACTACTTCGATTTTATAATCGCTTTGTAGGATAGACGCATTTGTGTCTATTTTTTTTATCTCTCTTTCAATGACCCGGCGTTTCTCCGCAATTATTTTATTGGTAACTTGCGGACCGAGAATAACATCATTTAAATTTTTAATTGATAAAAAATCAGCGCCCGGCACCAAAAAACTTAAAACTTTATCCCCTTTTTTTAATCCGGTAAATATTTTTCCCCAATTTTGGCGTTCCAAAACACCGGCCAATTGCTGGCGATTGAACTCTTGGCCTGTTTCCATTTTTTCTACTTCTTGGGCCAACTCAACATCTCTTTCGGCGCGACCGACAGTGTCAGGACTAATTTCTGTTTCTTTATCAACTTCTCCCTTATATAATCTTTCGATGGCTGCTTTAAACCGCTCCAAATCTTTGATATTTTCCGGATTCTTTTTCAACTCCTCGACAATTATATTGTTTATTTCTTCTAACGCAGATTTAAAATCAAGTCCGCTCAGGTCTAACTTGCCTAATATTTCCTGCATATAGGCCGGGGTTTCACTTAATTTTATTAGGTTTTCAAAACTTGGCCCGGCCTGAGCTTCGGCTTGCTTCTCTTGAGATTTTTGATTTTCTGCAGGCTCCTGGCTGATTTCTTGATCGGTGTTCACATTATTATATTTAAACTGAATTTATCTTAGATAAAATAATTTCCATCTTTTTATGATCTTCGTCGTTTAATTTTTGTTTATACAAACTTATTATTTCTTCATCTGATTTTTTTCTGGCGCGGATAATTTTATTATAAAAATCGTGATCTTCTTTAATTTTTTTATCCAAAATTTTTCCTTGCCATTTATTAACTTCAGATAAAATTATTTTTAATTTTTTTAATCCGGCAGCGTCTAAATTTTCTGCTTTCGCCAAAATCTCTTCCTTAAATTTTATTTCAAAAACAAGGATATTTTCCAGTAAATTGTTAATTTCTTTTAAATCATCAACTGACATATTTTACATTAACTGGTAACTCTTGGTTGGGTTTTTTATATGATTAAAGACTACTTCTTTAATATTAGATACGCCGAATTGCCGGCCATCTAAAAATCCTGACATGGCCGCTTCGGCTAACCAGCCGCTGTCCAGCCAATCAAATAGCCATTCATGGGTATATTTCGGATTATTTTGAGAAATACCAGCACCAATGGTTTTTAACCAAGTACGGTTATAAACTTCTTGGGCGCCCAGCGATGGGGCGGTGATAAGCGGAACACCTAAAGCTGTGTAGAAAACCAATTCACTGGGTTTAGTCCAAAGCACATCGGTGGTTCGCAAAGCTTCATTGAACTGGCGGAAATAGTCTTCTTTTTCCAGGGCAAAAATAATTTTAATGTTTTTGCCTAATAAATTTTTTAGACCGCACTCTTTAATTTTTTCTTGAAAATATAAATAAACATCATTGCGCGAACCGGCCACTAAATTTAAATGCAGATCTCCTTGCAAAAGACGTTTTTTTAGACCGACCAAAATATCATGGGCCATTGTTTTTTGGGCGCCAGCTCCACCGACGGCAAAGGTAATAGTAAGTGGGTGGGTTCCGTGTGTTTTATTGCTATCTGTTTTCAAAAACCGAGCTACAGTGTCGGCATACTTTTGTCTATATCTTTTCAGAGGATCAAGATTGTGAATTCTGCCCAATAAATCAGCTTTCAAAACATGCAGATCAGAACTACCCAAATTTTCTTCTGGCAAAGGAAACCCTGTGAGAAAAATATTTTTTTCTTTTACGCCATAAAGCTTTAATCTGTCCACTACCCGCCGGCAAGGCGCCAAATATTTTATCCGGCTTTTTTGAGGATTAATCGGGACCCAAGTGCGGCTAATATCGGCATCGCACAAAACCAGATAAATATCGTTTTTAAATTTATGCTCTTCGGCCATAAAAGCCGTAACAAAAAAGGTAGTGATAAGGGGGATGTCTTTCGTATTGAGATACTTTATCAAATCTTCTCCCCAACCTTTTTTCATGAACGAATACATTTGCTTGAGTTGCAAATTTGGAGCTGACAAATCCCGGCGCGGATAAAAATCTTTTATGCTCTGTAATTTGTCGTACAGATTAAACAAAAATTGGCCAATCAAAGGAACGCTAATAAGCCGGGAAACAAACCCATAAAAAACTTCTGAATCATGCCAAATTCGATAATCTTTTTGAGGAATACCTTGATAGTTATTAGCGCTAATTACTTTACCTGTAGGAGAAAGATGACGCAAAGGATAAGCTGCGCGCTGGTGGCCATATCCCATATCCACGGCCACTATCCAAGCTTGTTTCTCGGTCATAATTTATTAACCCCCTTAAAATTTAGATCTTTTGTTGTTTGCCCAAATAAAACCCATGGTCTTATCAAAATGAGACGGAAACACTTGTACGCCAAAACCGTTGGCTCTTAATTTTTCTTCCAATTCTTCTTTGCTTTTTTCTCTACTTATATGATACTCCAAAATTACATAATTTACCATCGCAAAATCATCAGCAGACATGCCATTAAACAGTTCGTATTCCCCTCCTTCAATATCCATTTTTAATAAAGAAATCTTTTTAAGCTTATTCTGCTTGCAAAAATCGGCAAAAGAAAAAGTTTGAACAGTAATTGTTTTTTCTGTCCTATCTTCATCCCTGAAACTTGGTCCGGCCAAGTAATGATTGTGGCTATCTGCGGATAAAATTAATTGCCTTTCTTCAGTTTGTGAAGCTATTGCGCCGGAAACAACTTTTATTCCTAAAATTTTATTTTCAGCCAAATGCTGCTTGAATAAATTTAAATTATCCGGTTCCGGCTCAATAGCATAGATTTTTACTTTTTTATTCAACGACCGGCAGTACATGCTGAAAAATCCGGCATGCGCGCCTACGTCTATTATAGGGTGCTTAGCATTTTTGATAACATCGTCGGCCGACCGATATTCTTTTAATTTAAAAATTTCGTTATATACGCTCTGATCCGCCTCGTCGCGCAGATAAACATGCCAATCGTACCCGTTTAATTTTAAATTTATCTTCTGCATACCCCAGTATTTTAGCTTAAAAAACGAGAATATACAACAAAAATATTGACAAAAGATAAAAACTGTACTATCCTTAATTCTGCCCTTCGGAAGAATAATCTGCGTGTCAATCTCGTAGTGAGAAGTCCTTTGTTTACTGCGGTTTCACCCCACCGCACCCGTGACGGAGCAACAAAGACGACCACTCCTGCAGATATAGGCGCCAACTATTTTCCCGAAGGGCGCTTTTTTTACAAAAAAATTAGATCGGGCCGCAGTTGTGGCCCGATCTTTTATTTTACAACTCAGACAATTTCGTCAATGAGACCAAATTTGAGCGCTTCTTCAGCAAGCAAATCATGATCTTCTTTGCAAAGAGCAATTATCTCTCCTCGCGACTTCTTTGTCCTTTTCTCTAATATAGAAAACAGGTTTGCCTGAGTTTCTCGCATCTCTGCCATGATCTTTTCCCATTCTTTAGCATCATCAATTTGACTGATCCTCACGTCAAAAATATTGTCATGAATCAAAACCAATGAACCTCGCATGCATTCTCGCCGATCGCATGCTTGAAGAATAGTGACGGCCGCTGAACGAGCGGCGCCGATAACAGTGCCGGTCTTTTCGCCGGGATAAAGGCGTAAAAGATCATATATAGCGAAACTTGCTCTTGTATTACCGCCATTGCTGGTAATCTTGATTGAGATTGGCGGATTGTCTTTCGTAGCCAACCTCATTATGCACTCCCGTACATAAATAAACATATCTTCATTGACTTCTCCTTGTAAGTCAATGATATTTTTTTCTAAAAGTTCCAGCTTCAGCATTTCCATTGCATCGCTCCTTACTGCTACCTAGTAACAGGTTGATGACTTCTGAGGCCATAACAAAAAATACTATCATAATCAGATAGCTTTGTCAAGATAACTGTCGTCGTTCAGCTTTTAAAAACCATCATTTATGGATTTTTTAAAAAAAATATGATCGTCCCGCAGACGCAGGCCGACCATTCTATTTTTCAGATAATCTTATCAATCAGACCGAAGTCTAACGCTTCCTGTGCGGTGATATCCTTGGCTTTGTCACAAAGGGAAATGATAGATTTTAACGGTCTCTTTGTTCTCTTTTTCAAAATTCGGTAGATCTTTTTTTGTTCTTTATCCAGCTGATCCACAAATTTTTTCAACTTCTCATCGTTCCTTATTTTATCCAGACTAACTCGCTCACTTACATAATGCAAAAGAGAGTATGAATGCTCTGTAGATTCTCGTTTGTCACAAGCTTGTAGAATTATCATGGCAATTGAACGAGCAAAGCCGACTATTCTTCCTGTGGTTTTTCCCGAATACAAACGAATGAGGTCATAAATTAACAGACCACAATCTACATCACCGCCAGGACTGGTGATATTAATTTGGATTGGTGGGTTCTCTTTTAAACTCAACAATTCCAAACACCGATAAACATAAAGGAATGTCTTCTCTTCTATTTCTCCTTCTAAATAGATGATTCCTTTTTCCAAAAAAGCGATCTGCATGTCTGTCAAATCAGCCATCGCATTTTTTCCTTTCCTTTCGTTCCGGGGCTTGGATTCGAACCAAAATAACTTCCTTCAAAGGGAAGTGTCCTGCCGTTAGACGACCCCGGAGTTTACTTTATTTGAAAATACATTGCTTAAGCCCTCTGCCCACCCCATAATTTGTCTGTTTAAATTTGTACTATTTCTAACTCTTATCCGCAATAATCCGTGATAATTTTGACCTTTATTTTTTCTATAACTATTTCCTTTATCTTTTTTAAACCTAACTCTTTCAAAATTATTTAAACCAACACCTATCGTTTTACTCCAAAAAAGCTTCGCTAATTCCGGATTACAATTCTCGTGAGTATATATCTCAAAGTATATCTGGTTTGATTTAATTTTACAAATTTCAATTAACCATTTATAGAAAAACCTTATCATTTTTGAATCGCTATTAGAAAAAATTACCGGTTCGGAAATATTGCCCTCTTTTTGCTTACTTCCTTCCGCCCAATATAGCGCAACACCCGCCATCCAAAAAACATTCTTATCTAAACCTTTTACTTCAGCCAATGATTTTCTTCTAATACCTTTACACAAAGCTATACGTTGATCTTTTACTTTTTTAGCCCCTCTTAAAGCAGCTTCTAATTTTTTTTGAGTTAATCTCTGTAATTGAGGCACTGATAAATTAACTTCTTTAAACCATAAAGAAAGTGTAGCTTTTGCGACGGGTACTAACGCTAAGATTTCAGAGTAGGAAAAACCATTTTTTCTTAACTCAATAGCTTTTTCTTTTAAACCTGGCTTTGACATATAAACCACGATTAATATCGTGGTTATCATATCACCCTAGTTCAATTATGTAAAGTACTCCTTCTACGTCTTCAATTGCTTGCGCATCGCCAAACCACTAGACAAAAGAGTGAGAAGCAATACTGCCAGAGCTTGTACTCCAAACAGCACCAGCATATTAGAATAGAAGTAATTTGTCAAGGAAAATCCATTGGGCAAAACCACTGCCAGATATGGATCTATCCATCTTAATCCCAAGAAAACAATGGCCATCGTAAACGCCATACTAAGAACTGTAAACACCAATGACTCAACAAAATATGGACCGCGAATAAACCAATTGCTGGCCCCCACCAGTCTTTTAATGTTTATCTCCATTCGCTGAGTATTTATAGCTACACGAATAGTGTTGAAAATAATCAGGAAAGAAATGAGGGCAAATAGAACGGTGAGGCCAAAACCTATCCTCTCGATACGATTAGTAATATTTTGCAGCCTCTCAATGGCGTCTTCATGATTATCAAAACTCTTGGCTTCAATTAAATTTTCATACTCCGGCACATTTAGGGCGTCAATTATTTTTTTATAATCTTTTGGCTCTCTAGTTTTTACAATCATTGTCGGACCAAACGGATTTTTACCCAATTCATCTAAAGCATCGAGCGCTTCTTTTTGCAGCTTGTGTTGTTCACGAAACGCGGCCAACACTTGTTCTTTTGATTGTAATTTTATATCGGTCACTTCGGGGAACATGGCTACATACGACTTAATTTCGTTAACATTTTTATCTGTTGCTTCCGGCACAAAATAAATACTGATATCTATTTGTTTTTTTACCGCTTCCACCGCGGCGTTGGTAAGGACATCAAGTGACCACAAAGTATTTACAGACAGCAACATCAAAACTAAAATAAAAACCGTCATGAATGACAAACTGAAATTTCTGGCCAAATCCTGAAAAGCAAATTTTATTATTCTTAACAAAGATTGCATATTATAGCTTGTATTTACCTTCGTTTTCGTCGTTTACTATCTCTCCGCCATGTAAAGTAATAACGCGGCGACGCAGATGATTGACGATCTCGCGGTTGTGAGTCACCAGAATAATAGTCGTGCCGAATTCATTTATTTTTTTTAAAATATCTACAATCTCCGCGGCATTAATCGAATCCAAATTGCCAGTCGGCTCATCAGCTACGATAATTTTTGGACGGTGCACGAGCGATCTGGCAATAGCGGTTCTTTGTTGTTCACCGCCGGACAATTGAAACGGATAACTATCGGCTTTGTGCGCTAAATTTACAATTTCTAAAACTTGCGGCACTACTTGATGAATACGATGTCTTTGTTCCCCAGCCACTTCTAAGGCGAAAGCAATATTTTCATAAACTGTTCTCTTTGGTAATAATTTAAAATCTTGAAATACAACACCTATCTGCCGACGCAGATATGGCACATCGTTGGGATCAATATTGGAAATATCCCAGCCACCAATTTCTATAGTTCCTTTATTCGGCCGCTCTTCGGCAATAAGCATTTTGACTAAGGTTGTTTTGCCTGTGCCGCTCTGACCGACAATAGACACAAATTCACCCGCACCGATATGCAGATTTAAATGACGCAAGGCCGGGGTTCCAGTAGGATAAATTTTCGTAACGCCGGTTATTTTTATCATATTTCCTTATCTACAGTTACCAATTCATTATAGCACAGATTAAAATGGCTAGACAATGTTTATACAAACACAGCTTTTAATTTCCGGCGGCGGGTCTTGTAATCTGGTATTGTTTTGGACACCAGGGTCCAAAATTTAGACGAATGATTGAGTTCTTTTAGATGACAGAGTTCGTGAGCTATGATATATTCAGCCAATTCCACAGGTAGATGAATGATTTTATAATTAAAATTAAGATTGCCTTTTTTTGAACAACTACCCCAACGGCTTTTATGATTTTTAATAGAAATTCGATTGAAAGAAAAATTATATACCTGATTTATCTGATTTATTTTTTCTTTTACCAAAATTCGCGCTTCGTGTTTTAATTTTCGGTATTCTACAACTCCGCCTCGCTTAGCAATAACAAGACCACTTCTACCGATTTTTTTAAAGTAAGCAATTTTTTTTAATATCCAGCCAGCTTTATCGGCTAAAAATTTTTCCACTTTATTTTGTGAAAAAAAATACGGCGCGGTTACCACCACACTAGCATCGCAACGCACTGTAATGCGTAAACGTCTGGCACGGGCGCTACGAGTGAGAGTATAAGAAAGATTATTTATATAATATAAAAATTAAAGCAAAACTCCGTCTCTATTTTCTTCTTTAGTACTTCCGAGAATATAAACATCATACTTATATCCATCCACACCAATATATTCGGCTTGTTTGTTTAGAATCGCTTCCATAGGTCGGCAGGAACTACAACCATCACCTTGTGGACACTTAAATCTTTGCAACTGACGCGCCAATTTTACTTGTCTGGCCGCATCCAAAATATTTTTACGCGCAGATTCGAGATCAGGCAATTCTTTTGGCGTCAATTTATCGCTACTGTCTAAATACCAATAACTCGCTTTGCTTACTTTGTACTTTTGGCAATGTTGCACTAGTAAATGATAAATTGGTAACTGCAAAGAATCCGGGTCTTCCTCAGCCCGGCCGGTTTTGAAATCTATAATATGTACGCTGTCTGTATCGGGCAAATATTCCAGCCAGTCTACTTTTCCACATAAAATAATATTATCTTCTTCAGACAACCAAAATTGGGGCAAATCCATCTGAATTTTTACCGCCAATCCCGAAAGTGGCGCCGAATTATTCATTACCCGGCGCAACATATCTTGACCACGGGTTTTGTACTTATGCTCTGAATCCGAACTGGTAAAACCGCCGTTCTTTCCGGATACTTTGGCCCAGGCTTTTTCAAACTTAGCAATAAGCGATTCGGCAAAACGGGAGTGTTTGGGTAATACAGATAAAGATTCCAAAACTTCATGCACAACCGATCCCAGAGACAGAGCTGGACCGACTAATTTTATTTTGTGATTTGTTTTTGGATCTTTGTAAACATTTTTTAGATAATACGCACGCGGACAACGCAAAAAATCGCTGATAGAGGTATGTGATACCCAGGTGGCTGTATATTTATCTGGCATATTAAAATTTATTCCACGTCATCCATGGCTTTAGACACCGCGTCTTCTTCGTCGTAACCTTCGCCTTCTAATTTTTCTACTTTATGCGCCTGTTTCTCGCTCAAATCGAATTCATCCATCAATTCGTGTATGCCTTCTTCCTCCAAATCTTCTTTTTTTTCGTCTAATTGATCTTCGTCTGGCATATTTTTAAAGTTAGGAATAAGGAGTAGGGATACTCTCTTAAATTCTACCCTAACCAAAAATTTATGACAAGAAAAAAGTCAATTACTTATCCCACTTAAAACCATTGCCATAACTACCCCACTCAGCTGTTTTTTCAAACTGAGGTTTGCGCAGTTCCAAAAAATTAATTATGCCCTGCGGGGATAGGTCATATCCGGAAACGGAAAAATCTATCGCCTCATTTGAGCCTGGCCGAGTTACTGAAACCATAACTGGATCTTTTTTACCAATAGCATAGGCCAACTTTACCAATACTTCTCCGCCAACTTTTTTCACTGCATCTACGGCAATTTTGCGTGCCATATAAGCAGCGCTGCGGTCTACTTTGGTGCCATCTTTACCAGAATAAGCTCCGCCGCCCACAGGGATTTGCGGACCATAGGCATCACAAATAATTTTTCTACCAGTTAAGCCTGTGTCCGCATCAAATCCGCCAATGTCCCAATCCCCGGCCGGATTTGCATAAATAGATAATTCGGAAGCTACGTCTTTTCCTTTAAACCAATCGAAAATTATATCGCGTAATTCTGATGATTTTGCTTTGTGAAAACTGGCAACCACACTACAAATTTTTCCATCACGCAAAGTTACTTGTGTTTTTCCATCGTTAGGAAATTTTGCATAAATTAATTTATTTAGATTCCGCGCCAGATATAATTCTTGCGGAACAAATTCTTCATTTGTATCACAAGCATAGCCAACCATAATTCCCTGATCACCGGCACCCCCAACATCCACACCCTGCGCTATTTCCGAACTTTGCTGAACAATGTTTGTATTCACTTGATACTTTTCGCCAGCCACACGCTTGGCTATCTGCGCGGCATCTATATTCGCGTTAGTGGTAAGCTCGCCAGTAAGAGTAATAAGTCCGTGCCCGCCCATACTTTCCATAGCCACCCGGCTATGCGGATCCTGTTCAAGACAAGCGTCTAATATCGCATCGGAAATGCGATCACAAATTTTGTCCGGATGACATGGCGAAACTGATTCAGCTGTTTTTAACATATATTTATTTAGTTATATTAATAAAAAAACTTTCCTTGTTAGGAAAGAAATTCGACCTTTATCTTTCCCCGCTGGGGCTAGATTTGGCACCTTACCATTATGGCAGGTTGTCGGCAGGTCATAGGGCTAGGTCCCTCGCTGCGCTCTTGATAGCTAAATCATACCAGTTATTTTTTGATAATCAAAAGATAGCTGTGGATAACTTCTTATAGCTTGTCTTCTATACGTTGGATCTGTTTTCTTATTGTTTTTTCAACGCTATCCAAATCACTGCGCATCTGTTTCATTATTTTTTCTTCCTCTATAGTTAGCTCGCGTTTTGTTTTAACTTTTTCCAAAAATAAAATACGTTTGCGCACACTTTCTCTAAGGCCATCAAAGGCTTTATGCACGTCATCCTCCGCGCCTTTTATGGTTTGGCGTAATTTCCTTCTAAAATCATGGAACTTGTGCCATAGATGCAAAACTAAAAATGCTATAGCAAATAATACTAACAAGAGTATAAATAACGGAGAAAGAAAATTAACGATATAGGAAATCAATAAACTTAACCAAGCCGCTTTTACCTTAAATTTTATAGGATCGGAAGGCTTGCTTTTGTCCCCCTGTTCATTAGTTACCGTTCCCGAAATTTCATAATCGCCTTTTGACAACGAATCCGGCCAGACTAAATTAAAGAAGCCAAACCCGTTGCTTTTTGTTGATTGTTTAGCAATTGTATTATTTATTGTATCTTTCAAAAAAATCTCTACAAAAGAATTCGGATAAGTCTCACCGCTTATGTGTAATAATTCTTGTTCGTTAAAATCTTTGATTTTGTCAATTTTAGGAGGTTCAAGCGTGGTAACTGTAAATTCAGCGGTCGCTTCGGAATAATTTCCAGCATTGTCGTATGCTTTTACTAACAATAAATGTTTACCTGGCTCATTACTTTGTAAAATATAAGGATTGGATGAAGAAATTGCCTCGCGATCCACTTTGGCTGGCGCAGAATTATCAATTATCACTTCATAATAAGCTAGACCTGAAAGATCATCCTTCGCTTCAAAATAGACTTTTGTTTTTGGGTCATCGGGCAAAGCCGGCAAGAAACTTATTTTGGGCCGGCTTGGCGCCACCGTATCTATTTGAAATTTGAAATGAGCAATATTCCCCCAGCCAGCTGAATTTTTAAAACGAATATGAAAATACTTAGCACCGTCTTCAATGTTGCTATAAGCTCGGGAACTTGCCAAAGGATCGGCCACCGTCCCCGGATTACTGACAGAACTGGCGGTAACCAGGTAACTTATGGCCGTAACTCCACCTGGCAGTGTCCACTCAAATTTTGGATTGCTATCCGCGTACCATTTACTTGCATCCAGATGCGTAGACGACCAAACTTTTGGCGAGGCCGGCCCAGCAGCGCCGCCTGTCGGTTCAGGAGCCTGGGCTTGGCCAGTATCATTGAAAATAAAATCAGCCGCGCCCGCGCTCGATAAAATATTTGTGCCTTGGCCATCATTGGCTAGCACCGAGCCATCGGAAAAAGAAAGATGCGCTTCGCCGGCGCTTTTAATTTTAAAATTAAGCGTAATAATTTTGCCGTTTGAGCCTGTATATCCCGGATTGGGAACCACGCCTTCAAAGCGAGCCGTGCCATTTGCGCTGGAAAAAGAAGGCTCCTGTACCCATAAACTAATTATGGATCCTGATTTTGATAGAGAAACAAGTTGCAATTTATCTTGCGGGAAATTAACCGTAGCCTGAAAAGCGTTGGCGCTTTCTTGGGTGGAAACATTCACACTCACGGAAAAAGATTTTCCAACAGTATATTCTCCGACTCTGGGCACAAAATATAGGGTGGCAGCCTTAGCATTACCTATATTAAAAAAAACACTAACCAAAAAAGATAAGGTTAGCATCAGCAATACCTTTGAAACAACTACAAATTTTAATCCCCTCTTTTCCTCCATAACTTTTGGCTTAAACTGCCCAAAATTACAATTATCAATAATATTATACCATAAATCAACAATTTATTATATGAAGCTGATTTTGGACTCACGATCGCTATAGTTAAGTTACCAGCTTTATCAACCGCTTTTATGTAAACATAACTTTGCAATGATTGATCCTGCAAAATATAAGGGCTAGTAGCTGTTTGCCAACGGTTGCCCGGTTTATGATTTTTGTCTTCTTGCACTTCGTAGTGATCTATACCAGATTGTTTATCTTGGGCGACAAAAACCACAAACCACTTTCCTCCTTCTATATTATTGTCCCGGGCGATTTCCGGCACAAATGATTCGGGCGGAGTTTTGTCGGTTATACTAAAATCTTCCTGTTTTTCGCCATCGTTTGCACCAACTGATAAAACAAATGTGGGCGAAGATAATTTCGCCGCCGTCCCTTGGCCATCATTGAGCAACGCTTGTCCATCAACAAGATTAAGATTGATTTTTCCCGGTTTTAAAGAACGAAATATTAAAGAAAATAACAACCCGTTTGAACCTTTATAACCACCGGGCGTTATGCCGGAAAATGCAATCTCACCCTTGCTTTTTAGCGCTGGTCTGTCCACCCAAAAATTAACGATTGAATTTCCGTCTCTTATTTCTTTTAGTTCCAATAGATCACTAGAAAAAATAATTTTACCGGCCACGGCATTAATATTCTGCTCCTCTGTGTTAATAAAAAAATCGGCTTTAAACAATTCCCCCACAACTGGTTTCTGATTTGAGGAAATAAAAAACATTTCGGCCGCTTGCCCAGCTGTGGGCAGGGCTAAACTAAGACAAAACAAAAATACTACCAAAATACGTGTGTTATAGTTTTTTAAAATTTTACTCATAAATACAAAGTTAGCCTGTCCAATAATAAGCCATCATACTAAAATCTATCAAATCAACTTTCCCATCTTTGTTTAAATCAACTGTATTTTTAGCTGTTTCAGATAAGGGTCTTTTATACCAATAGGCTAAAATTGAAAAATCAATAAGGTTTACCTTGCCATCACCATTGACATCGTTCTTAATTTCTTTTTCGACAGGTGATTTGGTAATACTTTTAGTACCAACCGAAAAACCAACAGACTTGCTGTATGAACTTATCTCTCCGCTTATGGCAGACTTTGATTTTGCCAAATGCGAACCCAAATCAAGCGGACTGGTGTCTAGATTATATAAATAAGCGCCGCTCGCATCAGTATTAGTTTTGGCAAAAATTTCATTTTCGGAATTTACTTGAATAATAATATCTGAACTGGGCGCGCTTTGGCCAAAGATGGCAATATTATCCCCTCTTTTTACTTCGCTTTTATCTACATCTATAGTAGGCGCAAGAAAAATACCGCTTACATTGGTGATGGCTCCGGTTGTAATACTAACCGGAAAACTAAGCAAACTGGAACGATTTCCTTTGCTATCTTCACTATATAAAGAAAAAATATAATTTCCGGCAGAAATAGACGATAAAGATATTTGAAATTTAGCGTCCGCTCCCGCTGTGGTAGCAGCCGCTATCTGCGCATCTTTTAAAAGAGTGACCGTACTCTTAGGGTAAGCACGACCGGAAAAAATTACCGTTGTTTGAACCGGTACTGGACCAGGTGTTCCTCCCCCGCCCCCTCCGCCACCGCCTCCACCTCCACCACCCCCGCCTCCAGCAGGAGCTGCTGCTGGCGTAGCAGAAGTTTGAGTAGAAGTAACTACTGGATCACCTAAAAAATCCAAAGCTCTAACCACAAAATAATAGGTAGTGCCATTGGTTAATCCCGTACGTGTTGATGCCAACACATTGCCAACATTAGTAAAGGAGTACGGCCCACCTGAATTTGTGGATTGGCCTACCGAATAACTGTTTACGTTAAACCCCAGCTCTCCTACTGCCGAACTCCAAGTTAAAGATACTTGAGCATCGCTGGCCGTAGCCGATATAACAGGGGTAGACACAAAAGGAAAATAAAAAAATCCGGCATGGCTGGCAAAGGCGCTACTGGAACTTTCGCCGATTATAACCTGTCCGGCGCCGCTAAATAATTGAAAATTGGTGGAAGTTGATTTTCCACCTCCCATAGTAACCACCGGATTAGAAGCTACGAAATTAGTAGAGCTAAATTCTTGAGCAAAAACAACGGTCGCTGTTAGCGAACTTAAAAAAACTAAAAATACTAGCAGTTGTTTTTTTGCCATACTAGTTGGCATGACAGCTCTACCCAAAATTATTCATTCTCGGTTGTCTTTGGAGCTGGAGCAGGGGCTGCGCTCGCATTTGGATTACCTATAACCAAAGGCGCTATCTCAATAATTTTGTTTTCGCTAGGGCGATACATTATCGCTTTCAGCGCTCCGGTATATATTAGGACTTTATCACCGGCGGCAGCTCTGGCAAAAAATGCCTGCTGGCCCTTTAATTTTTCAGGATCAGTTACCGTGGCGATAGTTGGCGCTTCACCCTCTGGTAAAAGCACTAATTTTCCAACAGCGTCGATTATTTTTTGATTTTCTTCCTGGCTTATTTTTTGGGGATTAACCTTAAGTTCTTTTACTTTATTATAATACATCAAACTTGTGGCGCCTAAACCGACCACCAAAACCCCCAAAACAACTAAAAGCACTTTTAAATTATCTGTTTTCATGTTAACTGTTGTTAGATTGTATAAAAAAATTTACAACGACCTTTATTAAATTATAGCACAATTGCTAAAGATGAGTAAAGAAAGGGATTACTTCTCTTCATCAACCACCTCATATACCTTCTTGGATACCTGCGCTATAAACGAAGCTAGCTTGTCAAAATCATTACCGCGAGTCATAACGCACAAAAGATACGGCTTGTCCGGATAATAAACAATGCCACAATCGTGAAGCTGTTTAGCGTCATCAACCTGCCGTTCACCAAATTTATGGGCGACTTTAATTGAGGATGGTACGCCCGCCACTAGCCCTTTATTAAACTGAGTTTCCGACAAAAGACGTAGTGCTTTTTCGGAATATTCTTTATTTAAGAAAGTGCTGTTATACAAAATTCTAAAAAAGGAACCGTAAGTTCTGGCCGAAATAGCATAGTTTGCTTGGTCTGGTGGCGCGACTCCCAAATCGGAATAACTTGCTGTTAAAGTACTAGTGTCAATAGCGTAATTCAAAACGTATGTGGCATTATTATCAGAATACCTAATCATATAAGATAAGGCTTCACTTACTGAATATGTCTTATTGTTTTCCAACTCATTTTCGGCTTTAAAATGCTCTTTATTTAATGATTCTCCCTGCCACGTAAATTGCTTACTTAAAAAAGACGGATCACCCATAGCTTGCTTAAAGACATTCATCATTAGTGGCACTTTTAAAAGGCTGGCTGGTAGAAAACCATCTTTTTCTTTTATACCAAACCATGGGCCATTGTTTAGATCACGAAAATATACAGCCGCGTCATCAACCCCTTTTATTTTTTGTTTATCAATAAAATCAACAACTTTTTGCCTCATGTCACTAATGGTTTTATTTGGTATGTTGTTCAATTCGCCGCAATCCAGCAAAGGATTGATAAAATTCCATTTTTGCGCTTGGCTATTTTCACGTCCATTACTCGCTGATTCTGCCAGCACTGGAGTGGGTAATTTTTTAGACGCCAACTTGCCAAAAAGAAAACCAATTAAAAAAACTGCCAAGAACAGCAAGCTTATATTAAAATATTTTATCCTTTTTCTATCCATAATCGCCCATTTGTTAACTTGAATTTCTAAAGCTTAACATAAAATATCCCCGGCCGCAAATTTTATTGGGGATATTTAACTATAAAAATTTAAAGTTTTCAATGCCAAATCGAAAGGTTTAAATACTAATAAATCTCCTCGAGCCTTTTAATAAGGTGCTGTTTGGTTAGTTATAAGCAATTATGTTACTATACAGCAACGCTTAATTACTAAGTTAGCGCACTATATGTAATACGATACATTATAAAATTTAAAAGTACTTAATTATCAAATATAAATTAATTATGAAAAAAATTATTTTAGCGGTTTCGGTAATGGCAATATTACTGAGTGTAGGCTCGGTTATAGCAAAGGGGCCCGGCTCTGGCGCAAACAACAAAGCACTTAAACTAATAGATGCAAGTGACCGTGATTTGGGATATTTAGTATCGTTAGTATCAGAAGGAACAACTTACTACTCCGGAAAGCGGGATGCAAGTTTTTATACATCGTACAATCCAGATTTAGATGTCTTCTTAACATGGCGACCTTCAGATGGTAGTTTAGTGAACGGTGTTTCGGTGAACAATATATACTATTCGCAACCAAATTGTACTGGTGAGGCATACCATATCGTACAATTTGAAGGCCCTGAGAAGCCTGATTGCAATACTCCAATAACACTTTTTGGTGCTAACCTTTGGTATAGAATGGACACATGTAAATTAGTGTCAACAACAATAAATTCAAGTATTTCTGGTGGTGAACCTGATGGCGTGTGTAGCAGCTTTCCTACCACAACATTTAACGATGCGTATCTTGTGGACTCCTTTGACAATAGTTTCTTAGACCCGGTAGCACTTCCTTTGAAAGTTGTTGAAAAATAATTTTACAATAAAACTCCACGGCCTTACGGCCGTGGTTTCTTTACTTCAAACGAGGAATTATGGGAAATATAAAATTTATCACTATAGCGCAGGCGGGGTTGTTGTACTTGACTCTAATGAATTTGAGGCTGGCGGCGACGGTTCTTCGGAAGAAGCCTGGGCTTCGTCTGGAGGTAATGATTGCTGTTCAGTTTGGGTGCTAGTTGGCGAAGAATCCTGAACCGGGGTTGTGGTTGGAGTATCTGCCGGTTCTAGGTTTTCGGTAGTAGTTGAAGGGATGGAACTTTCGGTGACTGGCGGAGTATTTTGAGGCGGCGGAGTTAGATCAAACACAACCGGTGAACTTGTGACGACACCAAATAGCTTTGGATTCTTTATGGCCAGGGCAAGCCAGTCAAATCGTACATCAAATGGCGCAGTCTTGTTTAACACTATTGCGAACCCTTTAGTCGTAGCTCTGGAAACTATATACCTGATATCTTCGCTAAACACACTACTCTCTTGTTCGGTAGATGACGCCTCCGCAAAAGACATTGTTACCTGTATAACCGGCTTATCCAAATATTCGTTGTCAAAAGTTATTACCACTTCTTTGGTGCCACTTGCAACCATTGCATAACCACCGGAATCCGAGTTTAAATACGGTCGGCCGAAGAAAATTATATCACTTAGCAAGGTGGTAGTGCCGGAAATGGAACCAATGGAATCAGTTTGTAAACCTTCTTTGAAACTTACCATATATTCAAACTGCAAGCCGCTATTTTTCGTAAACATAGATATATCAAGTGTAGTAGAAGTTGGTGTAGGAGTGGAGGAAGAAGACAGTAATCCTAACAATTGTTCCTGGGTACTGGTAAGCGAAGCGCTAATTGTTTGGATAGAACTTTCTAAAACGCCCACACGATCTATGGTTGTACTAACAACAGTTTGCAAATCCGCCAGTCCGGGAATTAAACCATTAATTTTTGAAGCCGTAACTTCACCGGTAAATACAGCATTTCCTAAACCATCAATTGTCGCAATTGTAGAAGTGGCAGATGCAGAGCCGGAAATAAACTCTATTTTATTATCACTTGATATATTGAACTTTAAACTACTGCTGACAAACGAACTAATAGTGCCAGCAAGAAGATTTAAAGTAGTTACTTTTGGAGAAACAAGCTCTAAACCAGCAACGACCTTATCAGCATTTATCATGGACAAGGCCGAGCTTGTAGTATTTGCGTATGTCGAACTGGTAATAGTTGATCCGGAAGAAATTAAATATGACAACAATGACTCACTGCCCATTGCCGAGGAGCTGGAAGTTTGAGAACCAAGATAATTTGTCTTGTTTATACTAGCAACCACAGTACCAACATCTTCGCCATAGTAAGATGTAACCGCCTGGCCGATAACTGCACCAGCCTTGGTGGCCCTCATGGCCACGCCTGGAATGGCCGAAGACGTTAGGTAATCTCCCACAAAAATCGGACCATTAATCGTGGAAACACGAACAGTGGCTCGACCATGGGTGGCTACGTGAATGCCGGAAATTGTGCTGTTATCAATAGTTAAACCAAGACTTGAAGCTGTCACCCCGACTAAGTTGGCATCATAACCAAAGCTAGAAGAGGTTACTCGGCCGTCAGGGGCTAATGGATCTAACGATACCAAAGTGCCTTCGGGCCAATCTCCGCCACCGTCTGATGCCGGATATATTTCACCCAAACTGGATAAACTTACTAAATCCGGAGTAGTGGTTACAGCTTCAGGAATTGTACTTGGTCCATATCCACCAACCTCACCGCCCACATTATCGTCTTGCCAAACACGGAAGTAATCAATGTCAAACCGAGCTGTTATGCTGGGATTTAATACAAACATTGCCGCAAAAACTGTCATGTTAACAAGATTGGAATAGGAAGCCGGGTTGACAGTGATTGTTCCACAATCTACCTCCCTCACACCATTGGCGGTATTACTATCCACCAGGAAACGAACAGCGCTTGAACTTACAAATTCAATACGCAGATAGTTAAAGCCAGTGGTTGATGAAATCGGAGAAGAATCAGCAACAGAACACGAAGTAGTGGCAATATTTGTACCGCTCTTAATCATACCGATCCAAGAAGTTGAGTTGCAGTCACCGGCGCCATTGCTTACAGCGGTGGTATATGAAGACTGGTTCGCTGCAGTCTTACAATTGGTGAAATATACGCCATCGGGAGAGGTTGTTGGCGCCATCATACTAGCGGTAGTTGTTGGAGCTCCGAAGAAGCCAACCCAGTAACGAACTGACGAAGTAACGGCTGAAACATTGCTCGGACGTACTTTAGCAGTGAATATTGGGAGAGTATTTGTCGCCCAAAGAAAATTTCCACCGGCGCCAGCTGTACCACCGGAGGCGTTGCCGCCCAAATATTCATTAACGGCAGTTGATGATTGTGTGGCAGCAGTGGTTATCTGGATGCGTTCAATACCATTGACAACACCATTGAGCGACTGAACGACAAAAGTACCGCGATTAGAACTGTTACCACCTCCAGGATATGGAATAAGACTTGAGGTAGCTACACTAAAACTGCCATTGCCGGAAACACAGGTATTGGTATAAAAACCAGCATCACCGCGCGCCATGGTAGTAGTAATAGTACAGTTGCCGCGTCTAAATATATTAAATTCTTCTCCGAAATAAGAATTGCGCTGGATAAAAGCGCCAGCCGTGACCGCTGATCCGAAGTTGTTATTCATATCTTTCACTATCAAAAGACTGCTGGTGGTTGAATCCGAGCGATTAATAGACAACGAACCACTAGGTTGAATGAAAATAGTGGAAGTGTTGCGCGAAAAAGTAACATCATTTTTAAAGGTACTTGTTCCATAAACCGTTAATGTGCCGGAGGCACTGACACTGCCGGCGCTATTTGCAAAGAACAGACCAAATAAATTGGTAGTTGAAGTGGCGATAAAGAGACCGTCAGCGCGCAAGGAAGAAGTGGTAACACCGTCAGTGACTGTAACTGGAGTAGCGAATATAGAACTAGGAGCCCCACCACCACTATCTGTCAAACAAGTAAACTTGCCAGTGGTAGCATCATAATTTACTGTTTGTGAATCCGCGCTACAGTCGGTAAAATCGGTCTGGAAAAAACCACCAGCAATAGTTGAGGTACGGAAGGTCGAACTAGCAGAGATATTCAACGATGTACCCGCTAGTGTAGTAAAGAATGCATTGGTGGATGTAACGCTCGTACCTGTTGCTGTGGTGAAACCAAACGCGCCAGATAATGTGCCGCCAGTTAATAATAAATAATTTGAAGCAGTAATTGTATCAACGACCATCGCGTCAGTGACAGAGTTAGCTGGAAGAGTCAGAGCTCCGGTTACATTTAAGTTGGTAGTGGTGACGGAAGTTATGGTGGTGCCGGCTAAATTAGTAATGCCGGAAATATTTAAATTTGTCGAAGTCACTCCAATCCCTGCGATAGTCAAACCTCCGTCAATAGTAGTGGTGATGCCAGTGGCGCCGATATGAATGCCACCGAAGGCACCGCCAGTGCCAATCTTAATCGTAGTAGTGCCGGGGCCAGTGCCAATGTTGACGGTTGATGAGGTACCGATACCAAGTGAAAGTGTTTGGTTAAGAGTTGAGTTACCGACTGTGATTAAGCCAGTGCCCGCAGCTGCGCCAATCGTAAGGGTGCCAGCTGCTCCTGTTGACGGAATGATAGTTGGGACGGCTAATGACGTACCGGTAGCATTTTGGAAGTTAAGGAATGTAACAGTGCCCGTGGTGATGGTGGTAGCAGCCAAAGTGCTGGCGCCGAAGACTCTCAGTGTACCCGAAGCACTAACGCCACCTGCGCTGTCTACTAAGAAAAGACCATTCAAATTTGAACTTGAAGTAGCAACAAAGAAACTGTTGGCGCTTAATGTAGAAGTTGTCGTACCATCTGAAACTGTAACTGCGGTAGTAAAGGCAGATCCGGCTGTGCCTCCCCCATCATCCAAACAAGTAAACTTACCTGTAACTGCATTGTAATTAACTGTTTTGTCTTCAGCGCTACAGTCGGTAAAATCTGTTTGGAAAAATCCGCCAGCAATGGTAGTCGTGCGGAAGGTCGAGCTGGCGGAGATATTTAACGACGTGGCAGCAAGTGTAGTAAAGAAAGCGTTGGTCGAAGTAACTGAAGTACCAGTGGCAGTAGTGAAACCAAATGCTCCGGAGAGTGTGCCGCCGGATAGCAATAAATAGTTGGAAGCGGTGATGGTGTCGACCCTCCTGACAAAGTACCGCCGGATAACAAGAGATAGTTGGAAGCAGTAATAGTATCTACGACCATCGCATCAGTGACTGAGTTAGATGGCAGAGTGAGAGCGCCACTGACATTGAGATTGGTGGTGGTAGCAGAAGTGGCGGTGAGATTAGTAACCGTGGTGCCAGCTAAATTAGTGGTGCCGGAAATATTTAAGTTAGTTGAGGTGACTCCAATGCCATTAATGGTAAGACCGCCATCAATAGTGGTGGTTACGCCAGTGGCGCCGATGTGAATGCCGCCAGCTGTTCCGCCAGTACCGATATATACCAGAGTGGTGGAAACACCCGTAGCAATATTTACCGTGCTCGAAGCGCCAATACCCAGATTGAGAGTCTGAGCGCCGGAAGAATTACCAACTGTGATGGCGCCGGTGCCTTGCGGAGCGCCGATCACTAGTGCGCCAGAATCGCTGGTTGGATTAAGTCTGGCCACAGACATGTTAGTACCAGTGGCTGAGGTGAAAGTAACAGTAGCTAGAGCAGACAAGGCAGAAGCATTGATGGTGCTGGCAGATAACGTGGTGAAGGAGGCATTAGTTGAAGTAACTGAAGTACCAGTGGCAGTAGTGAAACCAAATGCTCCGGAGAGTGTGCCGCCGGATAGCAATAAATAGTTGGAAGCGGTGATGGTGTCGACC